>CAZVTR010000018.1:0-14101 GCA_964630305.1 uncultured Treponemataceae bacterium
TAATTTCTCCGAGCAACCCGTAGCTGTACTCTATGGTGCCGGTGCCATCGGTCTGTACAAGAAGCCGGCCTGCACCGTTTATGCTGGCAGTCTCGGGTCCGCCGTATTGATACGTGACATCCTTGCTCCGCGGATAATCTGTCTTTACTAGCCGATTGAGTTCATCATAGAAGTAGCAGATGGCTTCTCCACGGGCACGGAGGTTACTGTCTGTCCTGCTTATGACGTTGCTTGCATTGTCATAGACATACTCGATTCGCCCAGCATCTGGTGATTCCAGTGCTGTCTTTCGTCCCAGAATATCGTAGCTCACTACTACGGCACTCCCTTTGTTGTCTATCGCTCGCAGCATTTCGCCTATTGCATTGTACTCGTACCGTGCGCTCGTGAGCACCGTGCCTGAACTGTCTAGCCGCTGTACTTCAATGATATTGCCACGGATATCAGAGTATTGCACGCTCGCATTCATGAGCGGATCTACGGTCTTCTGGTAGAGCCTGCCCTGCTCTATCCCATACGCCATCGTTACTATACTGCCGTCTGACTCTATTACTTTTATTACCCGATCCAGGCTGTCATACTCTTTTACTGTCGGCCGTACAAGACCTCCTAATTCTGGATATCCTGTCCCTGCTACAAATACTGGTTTCCCTTCCTGCACCGCACGGCCTGCGCTGTCATACACGACTGCTCCTGATACATTCCAGCCATAGTGTTTTATGCCTGCGTCATCACGGTATTCGCCGTCTTTTGCAACCTGTAAACCGCGACCCAACCCGTCTATCGTCATGACCGTGCGTATAGCGCCATAGTCATCAGGGTTGTAGGTAATTTTATTATGAGTAACCGCGTACCAATTCCCAACAAAGCTTCCGGTGCCCTGCCAGGCATACTCGTAGCCTACCGCGGGCATGGTGCCCGTGTCGTAGGGGCTCCACACTTCCGTGAGCCTGCTAAAGCTGTCATACACATACCGCATGGCGCGGTTGTTGGCGTCGGTTTGCGAGAGCATTTTATAAAGGGGGAACATCCTTACAATAAGGAAGCATCAATTACAAACTGCTTCTCCCTAGAGGTATGCTCCTCCTATTGCCAGAATTGCCTATATTACTATGGCAATTCCGTCAGAGCTCCGAAACATGACCACCCGACCACTTGGCAGAGCTTTATAATAAGTGGTCGGGTGATTGGGGCTTCTCCGCTACCCCTTCATACCGGGAATCCGTCTCTAGTTGTTTTCTAAGAATATATCTTTTATATTTTATTTAATCATAAAACACTTCACAATGCTTTCACCTACAGTGAATCGAATTTTTGCATACTTTTTATCATACAAACAAAATATGACAGGTAAATCTTTTAAGATATTACTCTACTAAAAATCTCCTTCAAGTATCGTGAATAAGTAAACAGATAGCCTAATCAATTTCCTTTAGATAATATTGAGTTTTTGACTCATTTATATATTTGTTAATTATTAAAGTTGGTTTCTCTATATGCACGACTCTAAAGAGAGTATTAGGATCAATAAAAAATGTTACTTCGATTTTTTCTTCATTAGAAAAAGAGTATGGTATTTTTTCATAGTAAACAACCTTATTATTTAAACAAGCGATAACCTTTTCCCCAAGCCAATCATCTATATTTCCTTTAACACCCAATTTCTCTATTTCATCTATATTGTCGCCCATAGAAGATATAAATTGTATCCCATTCTGGTAAACCAATATTTCGAAAATCAAGTTCATTGACATCTTTTGTTATTATATAATTATAAATAATATTCCTTGAGTTACAGCTAACTAAAGATAAAATAATTAAGATGAATAAAAAGTATATTTGCATTTTGCTACTCATTTTTTTCTTTCATCCCTCCATCTCCAAGAGATTCCAAATTTTTTAAGGTTAATGCATATTCTTCATCGGATAATTTTTGTTGTACCACTTAATAGGTTCCATCTGAATTTTGAACAACAACATACAATCCGATCTCATGGAAATAATTAAGCACTGCTAATGCATATTCTTTCGGTCCTCCTTTTCCATACTCACCTATTAACATTCCAATTATATTATTATGTCTATCGGCTGATGTATCTGCGCTGCTGAGTGACGTAAAAACTGTATCCAGAGAATATGATCCTTCTTCATGTGCTTCCGTGGCTGAAAATGCTCTAGCAACTCCAAAGCATGCGGTTATTAATGCACTCCATAAGGCATGCCTAAAGGCACCACGATTGCTGCCTTCATCCATTTTCTGACTATTACCTGAATAAAAAGCCCAACTTAATTTAAGATTAATAGTATAATTTGTTGCGATACTAGAAATATTTCCCGTCGATCCAACTTGTGGCAATCCTATTACACTAGCTTCAACAGGATGGAATAAAAAATATAGTGCTAACTTTAGTGTAATCGCCCGCCCAGCCGGGTCCACATACTTTATCGGATTATTAGCAGCGTAATGTTTCAAATGCAGGTTAACGGTGTTGAAGACACCGCCCATACCGGGTAGGTTCTGGTCGTGCTTCTTGGCGTCATCGTTGACGGGCGCTGCCGGGATATACTCCCCAAGCGCTGGGTCGCTTGATAACCAGAGGCTCTTCTTAGGATGGGTCACTTCGTGCCGCATGCTGCAAGGAAATTGATAGTACTGTGCGCTTTCTGCGCACGACGCCAACAAGGTAGCGCGCTCCATAATAATAGAGCCCTGTTTCAGGAGACGCTGCTACGCGGCTAGATATGTAAGGAAATTGATACGGTGCACTTGTCGCGCACGACATAATCAAGCTCCTTTCCGGTAAAGCGGTACAGGATACTTTCCAGGCTATCGCGGACTTGCTCAAGGAAGAGTTCGCCGTACGGTGTGTACTCGATGTGCTCGTATTCATTACCCTGGTAATCTGTCACGAGCTGTGCTGAACCTGCTGATTAATTCCGTCGCTGTAGTGTGTCAAAGAACAAAGAATGATTACATTCTATCGCAGGATAAGATTTTTTTCAATTTTGATTAAAACAACCGGCACTATTACTTGAGGATAATCTATAAATAGTGAAGTACTTTTAGAGTACTATAAAAAACTAAATATTAAGAACCAGTGTAATAACTGTTAAGTCAGATCCGCTTACCTGATTGACAAATGATTCAAACTTAACATTTACTTTTTCGCAGGCTTCCGATAGATATGAAAGGTAGTAGAGACCTAATTCTGTGTTAGCTTCCTCTTGAGGCAGTTCCTTATAAAAATCAGTTAACGATTTCTTTTTAAGATCGGCGCTCTTTTTTTCATCAATTGTTTCACGCATTTTTTCATACTGCGATTCTTTGTTATAAATAGTTACTGTTAATTTACCTTGTGTACCAATTGATGCACCTCGCGAACCAAGTCTCCAGGAAACATACACTACATCACCTTTTTGCTTTAATGACTCCATAACCTGTCTTCTAATCCCCGGGTCAAAGAGTACGGAATTGATATCAACGGTTCCTTTGAATAATGTTTTTGCTTCACGTTTAAGATTTGAGTTCTCAGCGTTGGTAACGAGTTCCATTACATTAAGCGCTAAAAATTCTCCAAGCTTAGCTTTTTCCATGTACTCCGCAAGTGTTGTACGAAGCTTTTTTAAGAGCTCTTCATACCCATCAAGGTCTTTAAATTTATTTAGCACAAACCAGATAAAAGGACGAAGATTATTCAAGAATTTTTCAGACAACAACAGCTGAACATTCTTTTCATCGGGCTGAAGGTTGGTATTTTTAGTGATAAATGCATGCATTGGTGCAAGTATCGATTCTTTCATTGTCTCAAGTTCATCATACTTTGAGCGGAGCCATGTCTGCAGTGTTTGATCATTAATCTTTGTTTTTTCATCAATAATATTTGAAGGATTTTTGCGGTTCCAGTTCTTAATGAGTTCACTTGCCATCACCTGCTGAAAAACATAGCCGTCAAACTGCCTGTATAGCATGGAATAGGTAATCAATTTTGTAAGATCCATGACTTCCTGCCGTATACGCAAAAACTCAGTTGTTGCAAGCTCAATTTTATTGACATAATCTATCATTATAAGCCGTTGAAGGCTTGGAGGCGTAAACTTATCGAGGAAAATTCCATACTCTTCTACATTATCAGCAAGTTTAAATTTTTTTAATGTCTTCTTATTATTAATAAAAAAAGTGGTACCTGCATCAGTTAAAATCACTTTTAGGGGTAATTCTATAACAGTCTTTTTACCCTGAGCGCTCATTGTACCAGTTTACTCCCTGTTTATCGTATTGGCTGTATTGTCGTATGATACCGAGTGTCATTACTTTTGGCAATAAGGCATACACCTTTATGCGTAAGGAGCTATCACTCTTGTTTTAACTTATCGGCATAGTTCTATCGATAGTTTATTATGAACATGCGCTGTGCTCTTTTATTTTAAACTCGGCTGGTATATACTAAACACTGATATTGTATACTTTTATATCATATGTCATGCTATTGCGCCAGGTTCACTAATGAAAAAGATTTTTCTTGCAGTGATTCTTACTGCTCATGTCTATACTCTAGTTCCTCAGGAAAGCAGAAACGTGCTACCGCTTCAAAAAACAGGCTTTCCGTATCCTTTTTCGGCACTCGTTTCTTCTGCAATTTCTCTTAGTTCAACATCGGAACATGCGCATACGGGGATTATACTTCCGGAATCATTTTTGACAAAATTTGAAGCAGTGCTCCCAGAGTTTCAAACAGCTGATTATCCTGTCATCCTTTTTTTTTCAAAAACAGCAGACAGTACTCTGATGAACTTTATACATGCGTACTATCCGCACTTGCAATTTTTGCTCATAGTAAACTTTTCAACTGACAGCAAGATTCTGTTTGACAGAATTACAATGACAAAAACATCCCTTTTGCTCATATCATTTTTTGATCAAAAAGGTGAAAAAACTCAGTTTAAGCTCATTGATTCTTTTTTTTATGCCCGCACAAGCGGCAATCTCGGGCTTGAAACATTGAACATTAGTTTGCCAGAAACCTATGCGTCAGATGCGGTTTTTTGGAATTCGTTGTTTGTGCTGTTAAAAAAAACCTCTGTCACGCTTAATCGTGTCTATTTATTGCCGATTCTTGTTTGGCTTGCACCAATTCAGGCTGATTTTTTATACATCATCATGAGCCTTTTTTTCCTCATCAACCTTATTGTGTACCGCATTCGTATCCGTTCTCGGTTAGAATTCTTGATATTTTTTATTACAATGACACTCACATTTGTGATGCTCTGGTATTCGCTCGTAATTACTTTTTATTTACTCACTTTGCTGCTGCTAAAACAAATTGCTGGCAGCAGCAAATTCCGAAACATCATTGTCCTCTATCCACTGATATTCTGGGGCATGGTTGTTAACCATGATAAAATACTATTTTCTATACCGGCTGAAATATTACCAAATATATTGATAGCATGCTTTATTTTTCTTAGCAGTATAGTTATTATACTTATACCGCCTGCTGCTAAAAAATCGATACGCTCACAGGATTCCAGCCGATGACTGCAAAAGTTTTTATCCATGTTGACCTTGATGCATTTTTTGCTTCTGTAGAAGTTCTTGATAATCCTGCGTTACGGGGGAAACCTGTCATTGTTGGCGCGCTTCCGGGAAACCGAGGCGTCGTCTCAACGTGTTCATATGAAGCAAGGGCTTTTGGCGTCCGCTCCGGCATGCCTATCAGCGAAGCATACCGGCTGTGTCCCGCTGCGGTGTTTCTACCTGTGAGGATTAAGCGGTACAGCGAAGTTTCTAATAAAGTTATGGAAATACTTTCCGGTTTTACTCCTGATATGCTGCAAATTTCAATAGATGAAGCAAGTCTCGACATGAGCGGAACAGAGCGATTATGGGGTACTCCGCTAGAAACCGCGCACCGTATACAAGATGCTGTCAGCGCAAAAATCGGCATTTCCTGTTCGCTCGGTATCGGAAGCAACCGCTATATTGCCAAAATTGCAAGCGATATGCACAAGCCACATGGCATAACCTATGTTCAGCCCGGCACCGAAGCTGCTTTTATGCAAGAACTTCCATTAAAAAAACTCTGGGGAGCGGGTAAAAAAACTCAAGAGCGCTTCTCTGAACTGGGCATTACGACGGTGAAACAGCTTGCTGCAATGAGTGAGACCATGCTCAAACAGCTTTTTGGAAATGCATTTGGCGATTTTCTCTACCTGGCAGTCCATGGACACGATCCAGGAATTTATCAGGAACGAAAAGGTTCTCAATCACTAAGCACCGAGGAAACGTTTGAACTTGATATATCAGACAGGGAGTTTCTCGAGACAAAACTGCTCACGCTCTGTGAAGAAGTTATGGAACGTCTCTATAACCAGAACACCAGCGCGACTACTGTTTTTATTAAAATACGGTATGATAATTTTTTAACAACTAATGCACAAAAAACTCTTAAACACCCTATTTTTAACTGCTCCGAGCTCTTTAGCACTGCATGCACACTGCTCCAGGAAAAATGGAACGGACAGCCAGTCAGGCTATTAGGGCTTGGTGTTAGCAATATCACTCATGCCAATGAACATGAACAGTATCTCTTTGCAGACAGTGATTTGAAACAGGCAAAAGCGGAAAAGACTGCTGCTGAACTCAAAAAGCAGGGGCGCGGAAAAATCATTCGTGCGCGGGATCTCCTTATCAATTCAAAACCTAATGATACTGCCGGTAGCGGCACTTAAAAGCATACATACGGCTATCGGGCGAACTAATAGTGCTTGTATAAATACCATGCGCTATAGCAAAAATGCCGTCCACGGTACTTCAGGACGGCACTCTTTTTATTTTACAGTTATGCAAAAGACGCGAGCAAGTACAGCTCTATTGCCTATAAATATCTTTATACAATTTTTGCACTTCCTGAGTAATGCGCTGTTCTAATGCTGCGGCTATTTCATTCCTGCAGCTCTCTATCGCAGAGGCTTCATCTCTCCCCGAGCCCTTGATATCGGTTAAAACCAATGAAGTCAGCACAACACCGTCTCTCGTAAGAATTCTAACCGTTACCGACCCCATGCATAAGAATATTTTATACGATGCAGAATATTGGTACGGTTCTTTTATTTCTATATAAAACAGCGCATATAAATCGGGGTTCAAATCTTTAGACACAGCAATTTTGGAAACATCACCCTGGAGCGCTGCAAGGAAACTGTTTGTGTTAACGGCTTCCTGCATTAAAACAGGCTGAAGCGGCACGGTTTTAAGCGTTTGACTGATTGTTTCCATGTTTCGTGCATAGGTACCTACTGTAGAACCAACTTTTTCCATTGTGTACACGAGTACCACAAAGGGAGCAGGAATATACACAAAATCATAGTAAACAGACTTAAAAGCATAGGAATACCCTTCGTTGGTAACTATCGGATATGCCCGTATTCTCACTGTTTTTTTAGGGTCTTGAATACCGCTGATGGTTGTAGATGCAAAACCTTTTGCATCGGAAAATACGGTTGGCACAAGTGTCCCGTTGTTTTCTATAAATTCAAAGCGGATGGAAACATCCTGTAACGGGCTTTTCCCAAAACCAAAGTTTTCATAAATATACAGTGCAGGCATAATTCCTTTTGCCTGTGCAGCCCAAAAGCTGTTCCCCGTTACTGGTTTTTCAGTATTCGATTTCCAGATATCACCGGGTTCGATGGTAAATTTTGCGCCGACTTTGTTGAGTATATCCTTAATTTCCTGAGCTTTTTCCTGGACAGAATACTTCTCAGCCCTGATCAGAGCAGAAATATACAGCTTAACTGCTTCCTGCAAATGGTTCATATCCAGTGCTTCTTGAGCCTTCGTGAGATAGGCATTAATTTCATCAAGCTGTTCTTTTGTGGGTTTAGCGGTTCCTGACGATGTGTTTTTTGAGTTACCCGTAGAAAGCTCGACACTCGTATTACCGCTCTGTACTTTTAGAGCTATATTACCACCAGAAAGACAAGAGACAATTAAGCTAACTGCAGTAAAACAAACGATAGCACTTACCATCCATATTTTTTTCATAATTAAGCTCCTTCTTTGTATTATGTTACCAGGTAATAGTATATGTTGCTTTTGAAAAAAAATCATCCAAAGACAGAAAAGTATTCTTAAATGTAGCTGTAGTGCCAGCAATGGTCCCGTTTTGCGCTCTAAGCGTTCTAAACGGCAGTGTTACCCGTATGGTGTGAGAAAAAGGTTTAAAGAGGAGTGAAATAAACCCAGATAAGTCTTCAGAAAAATAAGCTTTTAATGGTGCATAGTTCCATTCAAAGCTCTTTGCCTGTAGAGCATAATTCATGGTTATTCCGTATGAGGCTAAGAATTGTTTTGCACTTTCTGCTGATGCAAACTGTACGGCAATTTCAAGATTCCCTGTATCCTTTTTCTGTTCATTCTTATACACAGTAAGGATACCGTTTACCTTTTCGAGTTTTTCCATGACGCTTGCTTTTGAGAGATTGAGCGGCAATCCTGCGGATACATGCTGAGTAGCGAATGAATAAAAAATAAGCGGCATGGTGCCTGTAAAAGAAAGCGTAGTCTGATTGTTTTCCTGAATTGAGCAGGCAAACTCACTGACACAGCTCTGAAGCAGAAACAGCAAAATAAAAAACAATATAGTAAATTTTTTTTTAATCATAATGTTCTGTATTAAATTCTACTGTATGAATGCGCAGTGGAAATGATGTTTCAATAAAACTTAACGCTTTCTGCATCACAGAATTTCCCACTTCTATTGAATTTGAAACATATGCACCGCCAATATGCGCAAACCGCAGTGAATCAAGCAGATCCAATTCTGCGCAGCTGATTCTGTACTTTTTGTGCAGTTTATCTTTGATAGACTGCACAACCATGCGTTTATCTTTTATGGTAAACGATTCAGGAATTTCCACAATAACATGGAACATAGAAACAACCATCATACAGGCAACCTCCAGTACAGCATGTGCTCGCATAACCTGCATTTCCATTATACAATAGCTCATGCTAAAATACAATTATTTATGGAGGCTCTGTAACCATTTGAAACGAATTATTGCGGCTATACTGCTCTTAACCCTATCAGCACTCTCTTTTGCTCAACAAATTCCAAAACCTTTGCAAACCGGAAATGAAGCTCCAGAGACACTGCTTGCAACGAGTATCAATGATGTTGCAGTATCACTGTTTATACGAGGAAGCTGGCAGGCAGAGCTCATCCATAGCGGCATACTGCAATGTATTCCGTTTGTATATAGCGGTGTACCGCTGCTCTTTAAACAAGTTCCTGATGTATACCTATTTCTTGCGCTGGCAGAATCACTATGGTTTGAAGCGCAAATAGGCAACGATCTTGATAAAAATCAATTTAGCGCAGGCTACTATAGACAGCAGGATGATATTCTGCTTTCTATCCGTGTTGGCAATACAAATATATCGATGAAAAACCAGAGCTTCTCCGGATTAGGCAACCCTGCATCATCATTTGGCATTAAAGCAGATATAATCAACACACAAAACCTGAACCATGCAGAGGCTATGCTCCGCTGGGATACGGTGTACTATGAAACCTATACCTATTACGGCTACAGCGAAGAAACAAAACTATCTATCAACCCTGCGCAGTGGCTCAGAGGCAAGGCATTTGTGCTGCCAGCTCAAGCGCAAATACTGTCACTCTATACACTCGACCGGGGACAGACTACCCTCCTGTTTCCTGATGCATACGAGTATAACCCGCAGACGGGTATAGTGCTGCTGAAAACTCCTGCAGCAAAAGAACTACGCGCAGTGATACGCGAGAACACTAATGAGTATGAACTCACGCTCTTTATTCCCGGTGATGCCAATCCTCTTGAACTAAAAAATGTGTACAGTATTTCTGCTGATACAAGCGCTTATGCCTGCTCTGTAATCAATAAGGACACTAATACTGTTGATTCGTCTTATACCATCCGCACTATTAGCGCTAATACTATTATGGTCGTGCGCAACAATGCTCAGGATCCTCATACCGATGATTTTGCGCGGCCATTTTATGCTGATGCTCCATGGCTCTATGATGCTGTTCCCACAAATACCGCCTCAGTGTTTGCGATTATCACAAGCGTACTCGAAGCGCGTGAGAGCATTGTTTTATCGGAAGCTGTAATTCCCGGCTCAATCACCGTATACCGCAACGGTCTTGAGACTACGAGTTTCAGCTATGACAACACTACCCATACGCTCACATTAACTCCACCACCGCTTCCGACTGATAAAATCGTTATAGTGTGCAAAAAGTATTCCACTAATAGGATTAATGGTCAGCTCGTAGCTAGTGCAGGATATATGGCGAATCTCTCTGAGTATGCTACGCTCAAGAGCATGCTTTCCGGCATTTTTGCTGTGCCAGAAGATTTTTCACTCGTCAGCATCGAACAGCTATATGCAGGCATATTGTGGAACTTTGACAGGTCATATGATAATGAGCATGCATTGCTCGCTAAAGCATCATGTTCTGCACTGTTTTCTTTGAGCAGTCCTTTTGCTCTGCCTTCAGGTGACAGATGGAAACCTGCATCGTTTATGCACAATGAAGGTACTGCAGTAACTGTTTCTACCGCAACAGCAGCCGATACTTTTCTGCTTCCTGACACAATGCTTGAAACAAAGCCGCTGCTGCTCGGCTATGAAAAAACAGCATCGGGAACATCGGTGTATACGGTATATGACACCAATATACAATGGGAAAACTATGAGACTATAGGATTCTATATTCAAAAAACATCAGCAGATCCAGGAGCTCAGCTCGCCATTGAACTTGGAACCGGCACAAATAGCCTCCGAATTGAAACGATTCCGATAGGGAATTTCCCGCAAAACGAATGGATACATATTTCGATACATCTCATAACTGGTAAGGTACAGTGCTACGATATACACAACACGCCAGTTGCAGTTCCCGATATAACAATCAAACTTCCGGAAACCGCTGCTGCATTTAATACGGTAAAACTGTACTTGAGCAATGAAGCCTTGAGTTTTATTCTCAGTGAACCGGTGCTCTATCATCCGCTCCCTAATTTTAGAATAGCACAGGAAGGCAGTCTCACCTGGATACAGCAAAACTATGCGTCCATAACAGTGCAAGAACTATTATACTGGCACGATAAAGCTGTAAACCCGCTCACCGCACGCGGTGAAGTGCAGGCATTTTGGAAACTCGGTTTTTTTGAAACAGCGCTTGGCAGTATCCTGTTTTACAATAACGCCCGGATACTTCCTGCTTTTAATTTTTCTCTTCGTCTGCAGCCTGCTGCAATTCCGTTTTCGTTGCAGAATCAATTTTCATTTACAGCAGAACCAAATAGGTTCAGCCAGGGAATCACGAGTACACTCAACACCCGGTTTCCAGTTTCTGTGAATGCATCGACTATGTTCAGTGCAAACGTTATCACGCAAGCATGGAAACTGGCAGCAGGGAGGTCAGAGCTCATTGCTATAAATTCTGAACTTAAACAGCAATGGCTGCATGCGCCAAGCCAATTTGATTTTTTTTCTGCTTATACTGATTCTTGGACCGCACTTTTTACGTTTACAGATCCGGAAGTCTTTTATAGAAATATAAAAATAACTATAGGACAAAAGGTGATTGGTTTAACGCTCCAGGCGCGAAGCCTGTATTCAATCTATGAAACGCTGCGAGCCGGTTCGGATTTTCAAGCTGATATTGCGCCGCAGTTCACGTTTGCATTTGGTACCATAACCCCCTTTATCAATAAAACATATTCGATTAGCACAGCAAGCATTGATAATGCTTTTGCATCATCCATAAATACCTGGATAAATACATTGCTCACTGTATTTGATACTCAGTGCACCTGGGAACCATTTTTTACAGGCACCTATGCACAATCCATCATTATGATGCTGGAACAGTATCCGCAGGCATATTTTAAAGAACGCTACGGGATCAGCTTTCAGCGGCCGCTCGGGTATGGGTTATGGGATCTGGCTGTTCCAGCGCTCATCAGCATTGAAGGCTTTAGCGAGTATCAAAAGCGCGAATCATTGCCTGTGCAAAAACTTGGCATCACAGGGACATTTGGAGCTAAAGCAGGCAATATCTTTTCGCAATACGGATACTATCCGCTCTTTACTGCATATACCTTTGATGAGTACCAATGGAAACTCGCTACTACAGTGTTTGGTTTTCCACAAACAAGTTCTGCGGTGTACTATGCAATAAAAGGCAGCCTGCAGTCATATTTTACCGGGAAAAGCACTTTTAATACTGTTTTTACCTGTGAATTTTCTGAAGCTGAATCCGGCCGCGGGTTTTCGTGCTCTGTTAACGCAGAAAATAAATTCCCGGTTCAACGCAATAGCGTTTCCTGGATTACCGAACTTATCCGCAAGCAGTTGCCTGACCCCAATAACGCCACTACCGAGAACACTCAAGAAAAAGCAGTTATTTCCTCATGGCTCATGAAGCTTGCACGAGCAGGTATTCAAGCAGAAGACTCATGGAAAATTGGGGCTCTCTATACAAGCCTTCCGGCTCAGAGTTCATTAGTACTTGATGAGTACTATAGTGCGGAAAGCTTTATGGAAACGTTTTTACGCGTCACTTTTTTTGTAAAACTCGAAGAAACACTCAAATGGCAGGCAGAACGCTTTTTATTTTCTGTGGGGTATTCGCTCGGTTTATCGCTTAAAGTCGTTTTTTAAGTGAGTCTTTCGCTCAGTATACAAGCATAAACAGGCAATACGCTTCATTGACTTTTTTCTGTTATTGATTGTACAATAGAGAGATACAAACGCACATGATACAAACAGAAAGCAGTACTCAATGTTCTATAGCTTCTCTTTTAGAACAAGCATATTCTATGCTTGAAAGCGGTAGTTTATCCGAAGCGCTTGATTTTTTTCAACAGGCATTGCGTTTAGACTTTGACAACCAGGAACTCATACTTGCTTTAAAATGTGTCAACTGGTGGCAGTCATCTCTTGAGCAAATTGAATGCCACGAAGATACGTTTGAATATGGCGAAACACTGATTCAGCAGTGGAAAGAATTTAAGCACTCAGCACAGCACTACGGGACTGTTAACAATCGAGTGATGCTCGCGTTTCAGCACTTTGTGTTTACAAAAGCCCATGCTGCGTTTATAGCTTTTTCTCAGAAACACAATGAACCTGATATCAATTTCAAGCTGGGACAGACAAACAAAATGCTCGGAAATTATCAGGAAGCACTCGACCAGTATGTATCACTCATAGCTAACAGGAAAGAAGATCCCGCCCTCCTTGCAGAACTCGCAGATGTATACGATTTAATCAATGAGCCGGTTAAGGCTAAGGCATTCTTTAGGGAAGCGTTTTATCTTAATCCGCAGAAAATCGACATCGAACTATTGGAATCGCAAACCATTCAGCGCCTTAAAGAAAAGGTTGCTGAACTCGGGAAATCGGGCATAGAACTCCAGGAGTGGATACCTGTATACGGAGAGCTCTGGGGAATTTTTTCTGTCAAACGAGAGTTAAAACCCATAGAAGTCAGCAAGCTTCGCCAGTCGATGTATGAACTTGAAACAGAATTAAAAAATTCTACGAACCGCCGCATGATACTCATACCGCGGCTTATTACCAGGTATTTTTGGTACCTTGATCACCTCATCATTACAAAAGCCGATAAAAAACTTATTGATGAGAACTTGCTTAAAATTAAGTTACTAGATGCATCAGTGTATGCAGCATATATATCATGACATGAGGATACTATTCCATAGTACACATAAGGAGAACTATAATGGCTGAATCTGGAATACTCAAACGAACACAGGAAATGCTCAATGAAGAAAAATGGACACGTGCAGCAATATCTGCATACACTGTCAATCAAATAAAAGAATTAGATAATGTTTACCATGAAGCTGCAAAGGAAAAATTGGTAGATGAAATATACCAGATCTGCACAGAACACCTCGCACACTCAAAGAACAGCATTATTGCATTATATCTGACCGGTATTATCAATCTTACCCGGCAGACGCTTGATGACTCTCCGATTGTCGAATTGCTCAATATTTTTACAGAAAACCACAAATGGAA
>CAZVTR010000018.1:14201-28794 GCA_964630305.1 uncultured Treponemataceae bacterium
GAAGACCGCAATCCTGTCATGCGAAAAGAAATTGTAGAATGTTATAAAGCAAAGTATTCAGGACATTCACGGCTTGAAGAATGTCTCCGCATTTCCAATATTTCTCAAACCTACCGCGCAATTTTTGAAGCAATCAGTGATTTTGAAAAGCACATACAGTTTGATGTTGGCAACTTTGTGTACCACAGAAACTGGAGCATCGGACGCATCCGTTCAATTGAAGGCGAAAACATTTATATTGATTTTGCTAAAAAGCGCAATCATGAAATGACTTTAAAAATGGCTTTTGACAACCTTAAAGTTCTTCCCAAAGACCATATCTGGGTATTAAAAGCCATCATGAAGCAAGATGCATTAAAAGAAAAAATAAAATCTGACATTTCATGGGCACTCAAAATTCTCATAAGAAGTTTTGATAACAATACCGATCTAAAAACAATTAAAAAGGAACTTGTTCCGGCGATTCTCACTGAGAGTGAATGGACATCGTGGAGCAAAAAAGCAAAAGACATACTCCAGACAGACCCCACTATCGGCAATACAAGCGATTCCGTTAATACCTATATGGTTCGTGACAGGCCGCTCACATTTGAAGAAAAAACATACAATCAATTCAAAGCAGAGAAAAACTTTTTTTCACGACTCCAATGCATCCGCAATTTTATTGATAAAGGCGGCGATACTGATTCTGAGCTGTTTACCGAAATGCTTGAGTTTGTTGCAACATTTATTAAACCAGGCCAGACTTCTGATGAATATTCAATTGCTGCATATCTCTTTATTAAAGAGCTTGCTCAGCACCATACCATGCTAAAAAAATATCTAACTGTGTCATTTACCGAGCTTGTTACTAAAGACACGGACTTTACGGCTCTCTATAATTTTATTAAAGATACTAATCTCAGACAGATGCTCCTCCAAACTATCAAGCAGACGCTTGCAAATTGGGTAGCAATTTATATGGAACTCTTACCAACAACGCAGCTTAAATCGATGATTGATATACTCCTTGATGCAGGTGAAACAGAACAGCTCATTAAGTTCTTTAATAATGTTATAGAAAATTATCGAGACTACCGCTCAACTTTCATCTGGATGATACGATCGCTCTGGACAGAAAAATGGATAGAACCACTCTATCGCTACTATGATAAAGTTTTAATAATCCTGATTCACATTCTCGATATCTGTTACAAAGAGATCGAAAACCACAAAAACTCTGTTGAAAACAAAAAACTTATTAAAACTATCGATAACTTTTTGTTTAGAGATGGTGCGATAACCAAGTTTATTGAGCAATCCAGCAAAGAATCTGTTGAACGCATGTATGCGCTTATTTCTGATGTAAAAACCATAGATCCGGCAATAAAGCTCAATATTCGCAAAAAGATACAGGAACGATTCCCAGACTTTAGATTCCAGGAAGAAGAACGATCAATTGTATCGCGCGGTTTAATTGTAACGGAAAAGAAATATAACGAGAAAACGCAGCAGCTTAATAAACTTATTAACGAAGATGTTCCTGTGAACCAAAAAGAAATCGCATTTGCACTTTCACTCGGCGACCTTCGAGAAAATGCTGAGTATAAAGCTGCAAAAGAAAAGCAGGATGAGCTCAACTCAAAAATTGCTAAGCTTAAAAACGAAATTGAACGCGCTCAAATTTTTGATAAGTCAAGCGCGACGACTACAAAAATTTCTTTTGGAACCAAAGTAACGCTGCAGAATCTTGATACCAATAAAAATGAAGTTTTCACAATACTTGGTCCATGGGAATCGGATCCTGCTAATAATATTATTTCGTACCTCTCACCGCTCGGCAAAAAATTGGTAAACCACAAAGTTGACGATATGCTTTCATTCTCTATCAATGAAAAGCAATTTAATTATAAAGTTATAAAAATTGAATTAGCGGATATTTGAAAGCATTAAGGAGCATGAGTATGACTAAAAAGTTACTTACAATTTTTCTTGCATTAATAGTACTTGCTGTTTCAACAGCAGCATATGCTCAGTCTACCACAGATCTCATTATTCTTTTAGACTCAAGCCAGAGCATGATTCCTTACTACAATGATGTCGCAGAGTTTATCTGCAAAACGATACTGCCTTCCTATCTGCGCTACGGCGACCGGTTTCATGTACTGACTTTTTCTGATACCGTACAAAATCCCATTAGCAAGGAAGTGCTGACAAATGCCGATGTCAATGCTATCGTTGCCGGTATCCTGCTGCTGTATCCGCTCGGAACAAGCACCGATTTAATTACCGCTCTCGAAAGCACCTGGAAATGGACACTCGATCTTCCATCTGGTTCTAACAAGGTAATAGTTATGATTACCGATGGTATGCATGCCCCGCTTGCTTCATCACCATACTATCCTTTAACAAATGAAGCGGTTAAAACAGAAATAACTAAAATTGCAGATAATATTAAAAGCCAGAACTGGACTTTTAAACTTATTACTGTCCCCTTCACGAGCGGAACCGCAACTGGAACCGAGAATAGTACAGCACCTGGCGCTGGCATTTATACCGAAACAATTGCAAGTTCTACCGGCACTGCTGCAGTTGAATATCAAAAAGGCAATGAACAAGCAGTCATAGGAAAAGCTCTTGCGCTCATTCAGATATCGTGTCCCGATAATCTGGGCAAACGAAATTATACGTTTAAACTACCCATAACATTTACAAACTCAAGTGAAACTCAGACCGCGATTGAAGTTTCTAAAATAATTATAAATGGCAAAACCAATGTATTGAACGGGAAAGCATCTGCGATTATTCCTCCTAAATCATCAAAAACAATTTCAATTTCTGTTGCATTCCCGCGCGACTGGCAGGCAGGTGAACAAACTATTACTGTTGAACCTGTTTTCTATGACAATCTCAGAGTAATTCCGCCTGTGCTGCAAACAACCGTCAACCTTAAATATTCATTTGTAGCATCTATTTTGAGCAATGTAACTCAAATGATTCTTTCAGTACTGATTATTGTTGCAGTTATTGCTCTCATTATCATTATTTTGCTCTACATCCGTTCAATACATAAACAAGCAGAAAAGCCTGTTGTAGATGCTGTTTATGATTCCATGCAGGCACAGCAGATTGCTGATCATAATCTGCAGCGCGAGCAGCGTGCAGCTGAAGTACTTGGTTCTGCTTCTGTTAAAAAACCCGCTCCCACACTCCAAAAAACTGCTACTCCGCATACTGCCGAAGCACTTACTAAAGTACCTGCTGTAACAACCGAAACTGCAGAGTTCAAAACTAAGACGCTGGAAACGTATCTTAACTCTCAGAAAAAACAACCTCAGCATATACTTGAAACAATTGACACACATAGCCATAAAAATATCGATGCGCTTACCGCACCTGAACACGGATCTGATAAACTATCTGTCCTTACCAGTGTATCTTCAATGCAAAAAGCACGCCAGGAAAAATTATTCAGTATGCTCCAGAAAAAAGAGCCTGTACAATTAGTTGTCCGGCAAAAAGCCCCAATTGAATATACTCCTTCTATTGTAAAGCCAGGAACCATTAAAGTAGAGTTTATCGTTGAAAATCAAAACCGATGCATCGGAACACGAAACATTAAAGTTTTGCATGCAGGCGGCAAAAAAACAATTGGCGGAAAACTGAGCGACTTTTTTATTTTTCTCTATCCCTTCCCCAATAGAATTGCAGATGTGTATTACGATGGAGAGTCTATAATTGTTGTACCGCGCAAATTTGAGCACTTCCCGGATTATGATTCGCCAATAAGCATTAAGCTTGATGAACATGTGCGTATTGTTACCAAAAAAGGAAAAGAAGTATTCTTTAAATTTAGTTTATATATTCCTCCCTATGAAAAAATCAATAAAATATTGCATTGTGTAGAACTTCCAGGAAAGGATTTAGAAAAACCTACTGTTTAACTATTTAAGAGCGGAATGCCGGCATTATCAATATGCTGCAGATTTTTCATTGCATTTTGCAATAAAAAATTAATTTTGATATGCTGGTATTCCTTCTCTGACTTGCTCAAGGAAGAGTTAGCCGTACGGTGTGTACTCGATGTGTTCGTATTCATTACCCTGGTAATCTGTCACGAGCTGTGCTGAACCTGCTGATTAATTCCGTCGCTGTAGTGTGTCAAAGAACAAAGAATAGCTACACTTTATCGCGGGATACAATATTTTTCAATTTTTATTGTGAGTTTTGATTTAACATGAAGCCTTTTGAAAGCCATTGTAGGCTTAGGATGCTTTATGATTTTTCTATTATTATCAAAATTTCGATTCTATTCTTCCCTAGTATCAATGGTATCTCCATAATAACACATAAAGAGTTTTTGTATGCTATAACTCATATACTGAAAAGCTAAGAATGTTATACAACTAAAGTTGCAAATTTTAAATAGTGGTGATACAAATAATACAGTAAATGCACTTTTACATCAACATGAGTAAAAGTATATAGACATAAGTATCAAATATAATTTTGAGGCTAGTTATGAAGAATCGTTTGCTTTCTTTAATGTCTGGTGTAGTTATTCAAACTATATTAGGCGGAATCTATGCATGGAGCACTTTTAGTCCGTGGCTTATCACAAACTATGGCTTAACTAAAGCTCAAACAGGTTTTATTTTTGGATTAACATTTGGCGTTTTTACAGTAACCATGATACTAGCAGGACGAATACTTCCTAAGATTGGACCTCAAAAAACTGTATTTATTAGCGCAATTTTGTTTTCAGGCGGATACTATCTTGCATCATTTTCCAAAGGTTCTTTTTCTATAATTCTTTTAGGACTCGGCGTATTGTCTGGTGCCGGGATTGGATTTGGTTATATTTGCCCTCTCTCAGTTGTTATGAAATGGTTTCCAGATAAAAAAGGTTTAGTGAGCGGCATATCCTTAGCAGGTTTTGGTGGAGGAGCCATTCTGCTATCAATGATTGCTAATAGATATTTAACTTCTGGCGTTGATGTTTTGTTTTTTTTCCGTAATTTTGCAACAGTAACTCTATTCACATTATTGTTATGTGCTACCCTGCTTTCGGATCCGCCTTATACAGTTTACAATAATAAAAAAATTAGTAGTTATAAAGAAATATTTACAAAACCATTCATTTTACTATCATTAAGTCTTTTTTCTGGGACTTTTTCAGGCTTACTTATCAATGGTAATTTACTACCAATATCGATAGAATTGGGACTTTCAAAAGAACTAGCGCTCATATCCATTTCAATATTTTCTGCTGGCAATTTTGTTGGCAGGATTATTTGGGGTCAAATTTTTGATCGCACTGGCTATGTAAGCATTCTTTTATCTTTACTAGGTTCAACATTTTCAGCGCTCCTATTGATATTTCCGCATCCTGCATGGTTAGTACTTGGCATTATTGGTTTGCTCGGATTCTTTTTTGGTTCTAACTTTGTTATTTATGCTTCTTCTATCTCTAAGTATTTCGGGACTGAATCTTTTGCTTCATTATATCCAATATGCTTTTTATTCTATGGTTTTGCAGGAATTATAGGTCCAGGTATGGGAGGTTTTCTTGCAGATATAACAGGATATTACTTAATTCCCTTATATGCCAATGCATTAATTCTTTTACTGACAACTATCTTTATTGCTTTTAACTTTAAACTTTTTCAAGAGGTTAGATAACTATCCATTCAGCGGATTATATAGTTGTGTTCTTTTAAATATTTTACTATTATTATAGCACTTTGATTATGGAGGGAACATGCCTGCATCAATTATCGATGGTAAACTTGTTGCTCAGGAAGTCAGGAGTGCTCTGAACGATCGAATAGCAGCACTTAAACATAAAAACATTGTTCCGGGGCTGGCAGTTATACTTGTTGGTGAAGATCCTGCGAGTGTATCGTATGTTACTGCGAAAGAACAAGCTTGTGCCGATATCGGCATGAAAAGTTTTGAATACCGCCTTCCCGACAGCACTAAAACTGATGAACTTGTTGCGCTAATTCATAAACTAAATACCGATACTTCTGTTCATGGAATTCTTGTTCAGCTGCCGCTTCCTGCTCATATCGATGAATTTTCGGTCATAGAGGCTATTGCTCCAGAAAAAGATGTCGATGGTTTTACCAGTATCAATCTGGGTAAAATGCTCTTGGGGCAGGATGCTTTCATTCCCTGCACACCGCATGGTATTATCAAACTAATCGAACATACAGGAATACAAACTAAAGGCGCACATGCGGTTGTCGTAGGAAGATCTAACATTGTAGGAAAACCGCTCGCAAATCTGCTCATCCGCAAAGAAATAAATGCCACTGTCACCGTCTGTCATACGGGCACTACCGATCTTGCTAGTTTTACAAAGCATGCTGATATTCTCATCGCCTGTGCCGGAAAAGCAGGACTCATCACTGCCAGCATGGTTAAACCTGGTGCCTGTGTTATCGATGTTGGCGTTAATCGAGTGCCTGCACCTCAGTCAAAAAAAGGATGGAAGCTGACCGGCGATGTTCTGTATGATGAAGTGCTTGAAGTGGCAGGGTTTATTACTCCGGTTCCAGGCGGAGTCGGTCCCATGACTATTACGATGCTGCTCTATAATACGGTAAGTGCAGCAGAAAAAATGAGCGGATAAACACCAGTGGAAAAACAATTGCATCACATTGATGTACAAAATCAAAAAGATTTTAGAAAGATTCCCATAAACAAAGTTGGTGTAAAGGGTCTTGAATATCCAATAACGGTACTTGATAAAGCAAATGGTGTTCAGCATACGAGCGCACTCGTAAACCTTTTTGTAGATTTGCCGCATGATTTTAAGGGCACCCATATGAGCCGCTTTATCGAAGTTTTTAATAAACACCGCAAAGATTTATCGATGCCTCATTTTTTAGCTATGCTTAAAGAAGTTCGTACGGCTCTGCATGCAGAGACTGCTTATGCAGATATTCATTTCCCCTACTTTATAGAAAAAGAGGCTCCCGTTTCTCGGCAAAAAAGTATCATGCGGTACGAATGCGCATTTCAGGGCATGGTTAATACAAATAAACATGACTTTATTGTTTCAATTTCTGTTCCGGTTCAAACCGTGTGTCCCTGTTCAAAAGCAATTAGCAAATATGGGGCACATAATCAGCGTGGCATTGTTACTGTCTCTTTGCATTTAGGTCCTTTTTTTTGGATTGAAGACATAATCGAGCTCATTGAATCCAGCGCATCAAGTGCAGTGTTTACATTATTAAAAAGAAGTGATGAAAAGTTTGTAACGGAAACTGCATATGAAAACCCTCGTTTTGTTGAAGATCTTGTGCGTGAGGTTTACCTTAAACTTAAAGCGTTAAACCAGTTTCCTGAGTTTACCGTAGAAGCAGAAAACTTTGAGAGTATCCATAACCATTCAGCTTTTGCAATGGTGCATTACCAAGCTAACAAGGAGTAACAATGGCTTTTAATCATGTAGAGAAAATACAAGATGCAGTACCTATTCGCAATGTTATTGTTTCTGTCTATGACAAAAGCGGTCTTGAAAATTTGCTTGTAGCCTTGCTCCGCTACTGTCCCGGTGTACGTTTTTATGCTACAGGCGGAACCTACAATTTTATCCAGCAGCTCTTAGGCGAACGCGCTGGTGCACATCTCATCGATATGTCGCGATACACCGGCCAGCCGGAAATGAAAGGCGGCCTCGTAAAAACACTTGACTGGAAAATTTACCTTGGGCTCCTAGCCGAACCATTTGATAGTGCTCATGAAGCCGATTTAGCCCGATATGGTGCAGTAAAGTTTGATATGGTTATCTGCAATCTCTATCCGTTTGCTGCAGCAATTGAACAGGCTGATAGTTTTGAAACCGCGCGCCAGCACATCGACATTGGAGGCCCGACACTGCTTCGTGCAGCCGCAAAAAACTTTTTGCGCGTATGTCCCGTTCCTGCCCCCGAATATTATGCATCAGTCATGCAAGCGCTCGAAACAAATAACGGCATGCTCACACTCAAGGATAGAACTGCCCTGGCAGAAGCCGTGTTTAAAAGGCAAAGCATGTATGATACCGCAATCGCAGACTATTTCCGCACACAAAAACAAAATGTTGCTAAAAACTATAATATCGTATAAAATTATTATAAAAGCATAGAATAAAAATTGAAGGACAGTGCATGCGGGTTAGAAACGCCTTACGCTCGTTAGCTATTAAAAGTTTATATGAATCACTTGATGTTCGCATGATTATTCATGCTGCATCGCAGATTATCGAAAATTATGATATCTACGAACGCACTGGCTGTCCCCGCAATATTCCGCTCACCGCACAGCAAACTGCCCGCCAGGTTATTGATGACTGCATAGCGTTTGATATGTTTCTCGATTTGCTTGAATATCTGATTATTCTCAACTCGAGAGGTTATATGGGCAGAGAGTTCCCTATTCTCTACCTTGACGAAATGATTAAACATGTTAATGCAGAAGGTTTCCTGTATAATCCGGAAACCAATCGTTTTATGGAAGATACCTCAAAACAGGCTACAATGAACTGGGGCCGGCTGCATGAAGGTTCTAACTATTCGTTTACTTTTTTGAAAATTGATATTGTTCGGAACTCCGAGCATGTCCGATCAAATAAAAAAGCCGATGTTGAATCTGCGTATCGGCATATTCATGCTTTTATTGCTAATTCATTTTTAAAACGAGATGGCCGTGAATGGTTTTGGGAAGGCGACGGCGGCCTCATCGCATTTTTTAATGGTGATATTTATAATAACTCAGTATTAACAGGCATTGATATTATTAATAAATTAAATTTATATAATATTTTTGACAACAAATTGCAAAAACCAGTAGCGCTCAGAATTTCTTGTCATGCTGGAACATTTCCATTTTCTTCAAATGCTGCTGTGATTCGCAAATATGATCCAATTCGTGAAGCCCTAGAAATTGAAAGCAAGCATACTCCCGAAAATGAGCTTTCTGTTACCGTAAATGTATACCCTCGGCTAGACAAATTGTTAACAGATAGTCTTACCTCAGCTGTCCAATGTGATAAGTGGAAATTATATTATTATAAGCCTTCAATGGAGTTTTCATGCAAATAACAATACTTGGTAAATATAAAAAAATTACTTCTTTTTTTAAGATGCAATGTATTCTGTACTCCATTGAAAATATATCAGAAATCAGCAAATTAAAGGCAGATTCAAACACTATTGTGTACGTTGACCGCTCGAGTTTTTCACAAGAAAACTTTAGCCTTGTAATTCAAAAATTACAATCAAAATCTTTTTTATGGGGTGTTATAGATCCTAAAAATCAAATTGCTGATCCTGCGCTTTTATTCTTTTCTGGTTCTGCGGATTATATAAACGGCCAGGTTCTTGAAAAAAAAATTTGTGAATCAAGGATTCAGCAAATTTATGCATTTAAAACCGGGCTTGCTACCGAATGTGTTGAACTTCCTAAGTTTCCAGGATGGAACAAACTTGTTCCTCAGCAGGAATATCCCTTTATTTTTTTAATTATTTCACTAAGCCTTTCAGAAGAACTTAAAAAGAGCTTTGGGGAAAAACGTGTCGAAAAAATTAAAGAATTATTTTTAAATTATCTCAAATATGTCATTCAGGATACAGGCAAACTATGGATGACTGATGGGACGTATGCTTTAATGTTGTTTCCTCCTGAACACAGTGAATTTGCTTTACGAATTGCGTTACAAATTGTTCTTAATGCAATTCCATTATCATATGAATACTTTAAAATTCCAACTATACTCCCCATAACCCTTGCGCTCCACTATGGAACAACCCCCTGGGAAAAAGCGGGAAAAACCGGCAACATTATTTCTGCCGACATCAATTTTATTCATCACATCATCAAAAAAATTGCAAAACCAGGCATTGTTCTTGCTTCAGAAGAATTTATGAAGCTCATTCCAGAAAAATTTACTGCATTATTTATGAAAGATAAAAAATTTGAGGGACATGAGATTTTTAGATCATTTAGATATAACCCATCTAAAAAACAGCGGTAACTCTGCTTGATTATATAGCCTAAAATAATTTATGGTGCATCAATATCAAGAATTATCGTCACTGGACCCATATTAGTGTATGAAACTTCCATTGAAGCGCCAAATATTCCAGTGGCGGTAACAACTGCTTGTTTTTTTACATAATCTACAAAGTAATCATACAAGTGCTTTGCCAATGCAGGCTCTGCAGATTGATTGTAGGAAGGGCGGTTTCCTTTTTTTGTATCTGCATAGAGTGTAAACTGCGATACAATAAGTAATTGTCCGTTTACTGACTGCAGATTAAGATTCATTTTTCCTTCACTGTCTTCAAAGATTCTTAAATTAATTATTTTTAATGCCATTTTTTCTGCAACAGCTTCAGTATCAGTAGGCGCAACAGCGAGATAGACGAGAAGTCCCTGCTCTATCTCGCCAGTAACCGTTCCGTCTACTGAGACTTTGCCATTTTTAATCCGCTGAACTACCGCACGCATGTTACTTTCGTTTATATTGTTTTATCTGTTCATGGATGTAAGTTCGTAATTCTGAGCGGTGTACTCGTTTCTGCTCCATAGTATCGCGGTCTCGTACGGTAACTGTTCCGTCTTCTTTTGAATCATAATCTATAGTAATACAGTATGGTGTTCCTGCTTCATCCTGTCTGCGATAGCGTCTTCCAATTGCACCAGCCTGATCATAATCGGTTACAAAATCTTCTTTGAGCTCATTGCGTATATCGAGGGCGAGTTCCGCAAGACCGTCTTTTTTCATGAGCGGAAGAACTGCAACGGTCACCGGTGCCAATAACGGATGGAAATGGAGTACTGTTCGCCAATCATCTTCATTGCCATTATCTGCAATTTTTTCTTCCTCATATGCGTCACAGAGAACCATCAGGAGCTGACGGGTCAATCCCGCACTGGTTTCGATAATATAGGGTATATAACGTTCGTTGCCGTTATCCTGATCAATATACTGCATATCCTTTCCAGAGAATTCCTGATGGCGCGATAAGTCATAGTTAGAACGGTTATGAACGCCTTCAAGCTCTTTCCAGCCCATGGGAAACTCATATTCGATGTCATAGGCATCTTTTGCATAATGAGCCAGCTCATCTTTACCATGCTGATGCCATCTCAATTTTTCCATGCGTATGCCGAGTTTTTTATAATAATTCCAGCGCTCAGTTTTCCAGTACTCAAAGGCTTTTTCATCTTCGCCGGGTTTAACAAAGTACTGCATTTCCATTTGTTCAAACTCACAGGTTCTAAAAATAAAGTTCTTTGTTACAATTTCATTACGGAAAGCCTTTCCAACCTGCGCAATTCCAAAAGGAATTTTCATCCGGTTTGATTGAATTATATTTTTATAATTGACATAGATTCCCTGTGCTGTTTCGGGCCTGAGATAGATGAGCCCGGAATCATTTTCAACTGGACCTATATGAGTCTTAAACATTAAATTAAACTTTCGCGTATCAGTAAGCTCTCCGCCGCATTCAGGGCATTCATGCTTTTGTAGTTTTTCCTGATCTATCTGATCCGCACGGAAACGAGCCTTGCATTTCTTGCAATCAACAAGCGGATCAGTAAAGTTCTCAACATGGCCCGATGCTTCCCATACACGCGGATGCATGAGAATTGCGGCATCAAGTCCCACAATATTGTCATGCAGCTGTGTCATCTCTTTCCACCAAAACCGCTGAATCCTGTTCTTTAATTCTATACCGTACGGGCCGTAATCCCATGCTCCGGACAAACCGCCATATATTTCTGAAGACTGGAATACAAAACCTTTTCGCTTAGCCAGAGAGGTAATTTTTTCCATAGTTACTGAGCGATCATTATTTTCCACGCTGGTTCTCCTCAAACAATATTTGTTGCAGTATATAAAATAATACAGCACTATACAAGAACCTGATAATAAAGGTACAATTTTATGTAATGGATATTGAAACTAGAAAAGTACTCTCCTCAGGTTTGGCTGCATTAAACATTGCTGCATCAGCGGAATACATAGATAACTTGATAGCTTACTGTGAACTCATTGAAGCAGGGAACCAGTATCACAGTTTTGTCTCTGCAAGCGGCAATGAGCTTGTTACTAAACATATTCTGGATTCCTTAGCACCGGTATCAATTTTTTCAAAACTTATTGCTGATAACAAGTATACCACCATTGCCGATTTTGGAACCGGTGCGGGATTGCCGGGCATACCGCTCGCATTAACCTTTCCCACTGTTCATTTTACCCTCATTGACAGAATGACAAAACGAATACAGTTTCTTGAATCGGTTATAGCAAAACTCAATATAAATAATGTAACTGTGTTAGAAACTCAGGCAGAACACTGTAAACTGCAATTTGATATATTAACGTTCAGAGCTTTCCGCCCCTTTGAATATAAGCTGTTCAAAAAGCTGTTTAAGCTGTGTACTCCCTATAGCATTATAGCAGCATATAAAGGGAAGCAAGATCGCGTACAGTCTGAAATTCTCGCAATTGCTAATTTAATAGAATCATACACGGTGGCACCGCTCACAGTTCCAAACCTGAACGAAGAACGGTGCCTTGTAATTATCAAACCCAAAATGCACTAATCAAAGTGCTTATAGTTTTCTAAGAGTTTACCAAATAAGAGCTTTGCTGTATCATTGGCAAATGACTGGAGTTCAAACCCTGCCTCATAATGGCTCGTATCAATTGTCTTAATCCACTTTAAGAGCGCAGAACAGCTAAAACGAGGTAAATCCAGTTCAGGCGCATATACTTCAAGGTTGTATAAGGAATCTTGCTGAATCGTCAGGGTATTAGCAGTAAGCAATGTTTTCATGCCAGTGTAGGAGACATTGGTTATATATCCGAAAACTTCTGCATCAATAATCCTGACATGTGCAAATGAAACAAATCGCTCTGATCGGCGTTTATCGCTGGTATTCATTTTGATGTCTCCTTAGCTAGTATTTTTATTTTCTATTGCAAACTCAGTGTCCCCGATATGTGTGTGCCTATTACAGCTTGTGACCAATTTTTAACCACACCCTGCTGGGTCACAAACTGAATATGGAGCTCAGGAAAAGTACGTTTTGCAGACAGTAATCCTACTCCAAACCTGGAATAGTTGTGGTCTTCTCGATATTTCTGGAATTTTTCAGAATTGACATCGATAGAATCAGGATCAAAACTGATATCGTAGGGTAGTATTTCGGGGTTAAAACCTCCGCCCCTATCCTCGACATTGACAACGAGCTTGTCACCTTCTATCGAAAAGACCACCTTTATTGTTTCCTGCACCTCTTTTTCTAAATGAGAACGTACTGAGTTTGAAACAAGTTCCAATACAGCATACTGGACTAATTCTGCTTTACAGCAGCCTGTTATACCAATACGAGTTATTGATTGCACAATTTTGGGGAATGGCACCTTTGGATTTATTGTAAGTTCTATGCATCTTGCTTTTTTGTTGCCATACTCCAAATAATAGCTCATAGCAGCATCCGCTTATTTTGTTAATTTTTTTTCAAGCTTTGCCCAGGTATCTTTTAGCGTAATTGTTCTGTTAAACACTTTTTTTGTCTGAGTGCTGTCCGGATCACAGACAAAATATCCAAGCCGCTCAAATTGATACTTTTGTTCAGGCCTGGATTCTGCGAGTAAAGGCTCTGCCCATGCATTCGGAACCACCTGCAATGATTGAGGATTTACCGTTGTAATCCAGTCAACATCAGGCGCAACGTCGCGGGGGCGTTCCGATTCAAATAAATGATCATATAGTCTCACTTCGATTGGCACAGCATGTGCACAGCTTACCCAGTGAATGGTGCTTTTTACCTTGCTGTTGTCCGGCGCGTTGCCGCCCTTAGTTGCAGGATCGTATGTGCAGTGCACAGCAATAACTTCACCTGTATTACTGTCTTTTTCACAGGATACACACTGTACAATATAACCATATCGGAGCCGAACCTGGTTGCCGGGATAGAGCCGGTAATATTTAGGGAGCGGATTTTCCATAAAATCGTCTTGTTCGATATAGAGCTCACCGGTAAATGGTATTTTCCGTGTTCCCATATTCGGATCTTCTGGATTATTCACTGCATCTACATATTCAATATGTCCTTGCGGCCAGTTATCTATTATTAACTTTAATGGCTTTAATACTGCCATGACCCGCTGTACTTTTTTATTGAGATCTTCACGGAGGCAGTGCTCTAAGAGCTGTATATCTACAAGGCTGTTTGTTTTTGCAATTCCAATTCGTGAAAGAAAATCGCGTATAGCTTCCGGGGTATAGCCGCGTCTCCTTAAACCGCTCAAAGTAGGCATTCTCGGATCATCCCAGCCAGCGACAACACCTTCTTGTACAAGGCGCAGCAGCCAGCGTTTGCTCAGTTCAGTATGACTTAGATTGAGCCGAGCAAATTCAATTTGCCTGCTCGGGAAAACTTCACATTCTCGTATGAACCATTCATAGAGCGGTCGGTGAATTTCATATTCCAATGAACAGAGCGAATGTGTGATGCCCTCTTTTGCGTCCGAAAGCGGATGCTGAAAATCATACATCGGATAGATGCACCAGGTATTTCCAGTCCGATAGTGCGGCACTCTGCG
>CAZVTR010000018.1:28894-43414 GCA_964630305.1 uncultured Treponemataceae bacterium
ATATCGCGTTTGATGGCTTCCACATAACTCATATCTTCTTTTTCCGGATTTGTATCATCAAACCGGAGATTGCACTTTCCGCCAAACTCTTTAGCAATTTCAAAATCAATAGAAAGGGCTTTGGCATGTCCTATATGGAGCCATCCATTAGGCTCTGGCGGAAACCTGGTATGAACTTCTTTATACCGTCCTGTCGCAAGATCTTCTTTAATAGCGTCTCGTATAAAATCACCTGTCTCACCAGCTGTTTGTGTTATATTTTCATTACTCATATAAACTCCTATACAAATGGATGCAGCAAGGATAATATTTTTTCTAATGGCTTTATATCATCCTCATCAAACATCGCAGGTTTAGTAGAATCGATATCAAGTACTGCCACTACTGTCCCATTTTTAAGTATTGGAACCACAATTTCACTCATTGAGCGGCTGTCACATGCGATATGTCCGGGAAAAGCATGTACATCAGGCACCACAACTGCTTGTTTTGCTTCTACCGATGCAAGGCACACCCCTCTGTCATGGAGAATCTGGCATGCTACCGGCCCCTGATATGGTCCGACATGGAGTTCCTTTGGCCCGGCAACGAAATAAAAACCCGTCCAGGAATGGTGCGTCAGCTTTGCATGCATTACTGCAGCAATAGTTGACATTGCTGCTAACAAATTTGGAGACTTATTTTTTATTAATCCTTCAAGTTGCGCATAAATTCTTTCATACGCGGAAGCTCTGCGTTCTTCTACCATACTCTGCACCTCATTTTATTGCTGGAGCACACGAACTGCTGCATCAATGCGCATGCATGCTTTTTCTATGCCTATAAGTGCTATGCTTTCAAACAGCGGCGGACTTACCTTAGTGCCTGTTACTGCCATACGGAGCGGCATGAGCATATCACCAAGTTTATAGCCGAGTGCTTCTGCTTTAGCGCGGAATGCCTGTTCAATAACTGCATGATCACTCACACCATGCTCTAACAGTAAACCTTTTGCTTCAAGCAATACTTGAGCTGTTGTATTTTTATCGAGCTTTTTAGGAATGAGTTCCTCTTGCGGAGGCACATCAAAATCTTTGAACACAAAACTGAGCATGAGCGGCGCGTCAGAAAGATACTTAAGCCGTTCTTTAATAAGCGGCACAGCTTTGCGCATAAACTCGATACCATGACTGTCATCCTTGAGGAGCCCTGCATCACACATAAATGGGAGCAGCAAGCGTGCAAGCTCATCATCGGATTTCATCCTAATATACTGGCCGTTAAACCATTCGAGCTTGACATAGTCAAAAACTGCCGGTGCTTTATTGAGATGCTTAATTGAAAAATTTTCTATTAGTTCATTAAGCGTATAAATATCCTGGCCATCTTTGTATGAACAGCCAAGGAGCGCAACATAATTGACGAGCGCTTCAGGAAGGTATCCTTTTTTCTTAAACTCATTGACTGCTGTTGCGCCATGCCGCTTGCTTAATTTGTGTCCATCCTGACCCAGTACCATAGGCAAATGACAGAGTTTTGGCACCTCCCATCCAAATGCTTTATACATGATGATATGGAGCGGCGTCGAAGAAATCCATTCTTGAGCACGCATGATATGGGTAATCTGCATGCTGTGATCATCAATCACGTTGGCAAGATGATAGGTGGGAAATCCGTCGCTTTTTAAGAGTACGGGATCCGGATTGATATCGACATTTTTCCATTCAATGGTGCCTAATAAAAGATCTTCAAAAACAGTGGTTCCTTCTAGCGGTATTTTAAGCCTAATTACATAGGGCTCCCCGGCATCAACTCTGCGCTGGGCTTGTTCAGGATCGAGATTCCTGCAGGTTCGAGGATAGCCAAACCCGCCTTGGTTTTCTGCGTCTTCACCGTCATCGCCTTGCGCACGCTTATCTTTACAAAAACAGTAGTATGCTGCTCCTTTTTTCACAAGCTCATGCGCGTAGTGCTGATACATTGAAAGCCGTTCTGATTGTACATAAGGACCAGCAGGTCCTCCTACATCCGGTCCTTCATCCCAGTAAAAACCTAACCAGGCAAATGTATCATACAAGTTTTGAACATATTCTTCCCTAAATCGTGTTCTATCAGTATCTTCAAGCCGTACAATGAAGGTACCTTTTTGTGATTTTGCAAAAAGATAATTAAACAGAGCGGTTCTTACGCTTCCTATGTGCTGTAAACCAGTAGGTGATGGGGCATATCGTACCCGAACACTCATAAATCCTCCTCAGTATATGATGAGCAGTATAATCGGTCAGGTCTTTAATTTCAAGGCTTAACAATGCCGAGCTGTTGCTCTAGTGTTATTCCATATTTATATAACTAATACAGTTAATAGACTTCTTTTAGTTTTTCAGCGCTGTCAAATCCGGGCGAAGCATTTCAGCACCTTCACAGTATACATGAACTGGTTTTTTGATTGAGCCATGATACCAGAGCATAACCCGAATACAGAGAGGCGGAGCACTAGTAAACTGTGCTTCCTGAACACAAAACAACGGTACCGTATAACCTGCTTCGCGGGCTGCTGTAGCAGGATTTTTTGAAGTTATATCGCTGGTAACCGAAAAAATCATTGCAAGAATTCTTTTATTTTTTAATGAGTTACTCTCTGTTAGGCGGTTTAGTAATAATTGTGTAACACGATCAATTTCTTCCTGACTATCATGTTTAACAAATGCTGCGCCTCGAAGAACTGTTATAGCTTTAGAACCAAACATTAGAAATTAAACCCCTTTAGCAGTTTTAGTGTAAAAAAACTTAAGAAAAATATTACCATATAGAGCATACTTTCAAAAAAAACAGTAATAAGCATCGATAATTTTCGTTTTTCTTTCATAAATGCGGTAGTTCCTGATACTCCGGTAAACACAAATCCTAATGCCGAAGCTATTCCAGCATTGATGATAACAATTTGCATCATCGACTGACTTAATTTTGCAATGATAAACACAAGAGCGGTTTGAACAGAAAATAAAATATACCAGCGAATAATTACTCTTGCAGAATGCATAACTGTTAATATTTTATTATTATATATCGGCTTAGTATTCATAAATTGTTTACTGCGATTTCTTTTTTGTTTTTCTCGGCTTTGAACCTTTTCCTGACAGCTTTATCCCAGGGAACAATATCTCAAATGCTTCGAGCACAGAGTTGATTTCTTTAATAGTCAATTCGCTCAGTACTTCGTGAGGAACATCTTCAAGTTCTTTATGATTTTTCTCGGGTATTAATATTTTAGTGCACTTATTTCGATGTGCGGCTAGCAGTTTCTCCTTGATTCCGCCTACTGGCAGTATTCGTCCGGTTAATGTAATTTCTCCTGTCATTGCCCAACCCTGTTCTATTGGAACACCGAGAAACGCAGAAAGCATAGCAACAGCAAGGGTAATTCCGGCAGAGGGTCCGTCTTTTGGTATTGCGCCTTCAGGTACATGGATATGTATTGTTTTATGATCAAATGCAGATTTTGGAATACCCAATGTTTCTTGATGAGCTCGAATATAGGTAAGTGCTGTTCTAGCACTTTCTTTCATAACATCTCCCAGATTACCTGTTAATATTAGTTCAGTTTCTCCGGGAAAGCTCGTCACCTCTACAGGAAGAATAGATCCTCCTAATTCGGTCCATGCAAGACCGTACACAAGACCTGGTATTGTATCGGAAAAAACTAAATCAGGATCATACTTTTTTCTTCCTAAATATTTTTCTATATCTTTTTCTGTAATTGTTTTTTTAATTTCTGTAATTGGTTTGTGTTTTTCAACAAAATCGAGTGCAAGCTTGCGGATAACATGAGCAATCTCGCGCTCCAAAGAACGCACCCCCGCTTCCATAGTGTAATCATGGATTATTTTTTCGATTGCCTGTTTATTCCATGTCAGATTGACTGAAGCAAGACCATTTTCAGCCAACTGCTTTGGAATAATAAACTTTTCCGCAATAATACATTTTTCATAATCGGTATAGCTTGGGATTTCTATTATTTCCATGCGGTCTAAGAGCGGATACGGTATTCCATGGAGACTGTTTGCGGTAGTTATAAACACAACATGCGATAAATCATAGGGCGCTTCAAGGTAATGATCGGTAAATGCATGATTCTGTTCAGGATCCAGGACTTCAAGGAGCGCGCTTGCAGGATCTCCGCGAAAATCACTTGACATTTTATCAATCTCATCAAGCAAAAACACAGGATCAATTGATGTGGTATGCCGCATTCCTTGAAGGATTTTTCCGGGGAGCGCACCGACATAGGTTCTGCGGTGTCCGCGTATCTCAGCTTCATCTCTGAGACCGCCTAAGCTGATGCGCACAAATTCTCTTCCAAGCGCTCGCGCTATTGATTTTCCTAGACTTGTTTTCCCTGTTCCTGGCGGTCCAATAAAACACAAAATCGGACCCCGGCATGATTGGCTGAGCTGCTGCACTGCAATAAATTCGAGTATGCGCTCTTTAACCTTTTGCATGCCATAGTGATCATTATCTAAAATTTTTTTCGCTTCTTCGATTGACGGAACATCGTTTTTTTTAATTGTCCAGGGAAGTTCTCCAAATACTTCGATGTATGTTCTCAGTACCACAGCTTCAGGAGAAAGCGGCGGTAATCGTGAGAGTCTGCGTATCTCTTTTTTAATGCGCGTTACAATTTCCTCTGGAGGCTGCTTTTGCAATATCTGCTGTTCAAGCTCTTCGTATTCATTCTGAGTATCGTTCTCTTTTCCCAATTCTTTTTTTATTTCGCGAAGTTTTTCTTGGAGGTAGTAATCCTTTTGTGCTTTTGAAATTCGCATTTTAACTTTTTGTTCAATTTTTTGCTGTATTTCGTTGAGTTCATTTTCCTGTGATAATATTTTTATAATAAACTCTGTTCGTTTGTAATCATCTTCAATTGCGAGGATTTCCTGTTTTCGTTCATGAGTAATTGGCAAAAAATGACCAATAATATTGCAAATTTCTTCTGCATTATCAGCTTTTTCAACAGCGTTGAGCGTTTCAAATGGTATTTTTTTAAGCTGCTCTGCATAGTGACGAAACTCTTGTTTTGCTATTTTTACCAGCGCTGATAACTCTTTATTGTCAGCAATGAGATTATGATTAGTACTGGAAAGCGACTCTAATACTGTTTCATAAAAATCATTATTGATTCTTGTCTTAAGAATTCTTACACGTTCTTTGCCTTCAAGCAGCAGCCGCTGACTGCCATCGATTCCGGGGCTCACCTGCAACACCGTTGCTAATGTGCCAATTTCATGGAACTCGAGTTCTGTATCACCCTGTTCCGGTATTTTTTTAAGAAGAACAACAACAATAACCCTATCTCGGTGCAATGCTTCCTGCAAAGCATTGATACAGTATTTTGAAGAAACCGATAGAGATAGAACAGTATCCGGAAATAGCACCGAATCGGGCGTATATAAAAGAGGAAATACAAGAGCATTGTTTTTTTTCTTAAAGAGTTCTCGTAAAAAACTCATGCGCTCTTTTTGACCGTTTCCACAAGCGGAGCTTTGTTTTCTACCACTGTATCTGCATTAACAATAATGCGCTTTTTTTCTTCTGAATGCGGTATTTCAAACATAACATCAATGAGGATTTTTTCTACGATTGCCCGTAATCCTCGCGCTCCAGTTTTCTGATCAATTGCTTTTTGCACTATTGCATCAACAGCATCATCGGTAAATTCTAATTCAGCATTGTCGAGCTTAAAACTTTCCTGATATTGCTTGAGAATTGCGTTTTTTGGCTCTGCAATAATACGCTTGAGATCTTCTTTGGTAAGTTCATCGAGAGCCACGGTAATAGGTAAACGCCCAATAAACTCTGGAATCATGCCATATGAAATCAAATCATCGGGATGAATATGTGAAAAGAGTTCATGCGCAGATTTTTTCTTTGCTCCGCGTACATCGGCTCCAAATCCCATTGCTGTTTTTGCAATGCGCTGCTCTATATGTTTTTCCAGGCCAACAAATGCACCGCCGCAAATAAAAAGGATATTTGTCGTATCAATTTTTATGTATTCCTGCTGGGGGTGTTTCCTACCCCCCTGAGGCGGAACATTAGCAATCGTGCCCTCGATAATCTTAAGTAAGGCCTGCTGTACACCTTCTCCGGAAACGTCGCGCGTAATGGAAACGTTTTGCGTTTTTCTGGCAATCTTATCGATTTCATCGATATAGACAATGCCCTTTTCAGCTGCGCTGATATCGCCGCCTGCATTCTGGATGAGCTTAAGCAGTATGTTTTCTACATCTTCACCGACATATCCGGCTTCAGTGAGCGTTGTTGCATCAGCGATTGCAAAAGGCACATTGAGCTTTTTTGCAAGCGAACGTGCGAGCAGCGTTTTGCCGGAGCCAGTCGGGCCAATCAATAGAACGTTGGATTTTTCCAATTCTACATCCTGGTTTAACTGTTTTTTATATAATATGCGCTTGTAATGATTATAGACAGCTACCGATAAAACTTTTTTTGCATACTCCTGCCCGATAACATACGAGTCAAGGAATTCTTTAATCTCCCCGGGCTTTGGCACAGATGAAATAGTGGACTTATCATCCCGCCGTATTGGCTCATGAATGATACTGTAACAAGCCTCAATACATTCATCACAGATAAACACACCGGGACCGGCTACAATTTTCTGAGCATTTTGTGCGCTCTTTCCGCAAAAAGAGCAGATTCGATAATCATTTCGTGTTCGTGCCATTAGTTTTTCGCTCCAGAATTGTATCGATTATACCATATTCCTTTGCTTCCTGGGCAGAGAGAAAGAAATCACGTTCCATATCTTGAGCAATAACATCAACAGATTTCCCGGTATGGTATGCAAAATAGTCAATCGTTAATTTTTTAAGCCTGATAATTTCTTTTGCCTGTATGCTGATATCAGAAGCCTGTCCCTGAACACCGCCCCAGGGCTGATGGATGAGTATCCGAGAACTCGGTAGCGCATACCGTTTTCCTTGCGTACCTCCAGCTAAGAGCAATGCACCCATGCTCGCTGCCTGTCCTACACAGATTGTTTTTATATCAGGCTTGATATACTGCATGGTATCGTAAATGGCTAATCCTGCTGTAACGAGTCCGCCGGGAGAATTAATATAGATATCGATATCTTTATCAGGATCCTGCGATTCAAGGAACAAAAGCTGAGCGATGACGAGATCGGCGCTAACATCATCGATCTCACCATCAACAAAGACAATTCTATCCTTGAGCAGTCGGGAATAAATATCGTAAGCCCGTTCTGTTACACCGTTTTGTTCAAAAATATGCGGTATTGTTACAATCATTTTTTCATCCATACTTAACTCCCGCTGGAAAGATACTGCTATTTTATACAACAATCAACTCAAATGCACTATCGCATTGTTGTGATTATAGAGTGCCTGCTATTTGCGCAATTCTTTAAGTGTTGTTTTTGCGCCTTTTTTTACGGTTACTGCAGCAAGCAGTTCATTAAAGAGCTTTTCTTGCATGAGATGATCTTTAAGGTACTCCTGATATTCAGGTTTTTCATACTGCTTCTTAACTTCTTCTACGGAACGGGAAGTCTCTTCTGCTATTTTTGCATATTCCGCATTAAGATCTTCTTCGGAAACTTCATACTTTTTCTCAGCAAGGAATTTCTGAATGAGCAAATCTTTTTTTAGGTTTTTCTCAACATCAGGCCGCCATTCTTCAAGCAAATCTTTTATATCTTTACCCATGCTGGCAAAGAGCGATTTAAGCTGTTCAAAACTGTTCATACCAAACCGATATGCCATCTGCTCAAGGCGCATAGACAAGCTTGACTGAATCATCGTTTCAGGAACTTCAATAGTGGTGCGTGCAGCAAGTTCTTCGAGAAGCGCTTGCTCTTTTTTTGCTTGTAATAAATCTTCAAGCTCACGCTCAAGTTTTGTTTTTATATCATTTTTAAGATCTGCAAGTGTTTTATACTTTTCTGAAACATCCTGAGCAAATTCATCATCAAGATCTGGAAGTATTTTTTCGCGAAGCCGTGTCAGAGCAACTTTGATAGTTTTGCTCTTCCCAGCCAATTCCGGATATTCAAAATCAGCCGGATATGTTTTTGTAATTACTTTTTCTTCGCCCTTCTTCATTCCGATAATTTCATCATCAAACTTGTAAATATTTTGGCCAGAACCAATTTCAAATACAAAATCTTGAGAAGAAGTACCAGGAACTACATTGCCAGCTTCGTCAAGCTCGCTATAACTCACTGTTGCGAGCATACCTTTTGCAGCTTTAACGTCATCCTTAACATCTTGAATTACCGCGTTCCGCTGTCGCAGTTCTTCAATTTCTTCCTGTTCATCATCTTTGCTAATTGAGCATTGAGGAACTTCGATGGTTATATTTTTTGTATCAGGAAGAGCAAACTCCGGATATACATCATACTTAACTTTAAAAGTAAAATCTTTATCTAAGCTAAAATCGGGATCTTCATCGAGATCGGGATGAGCATACGGGAGCGGTTTTACAACCGATTCATCCTTCCATGCTTCATCCATAGCAGCTTCTATTATTTGTTGGAACGCATCCATTTTTATTTCTTGACCGTATTTATTTTCGAGAACCTTGGGCGGAACCTTCCCTACTCTAAAACCATCAATGCGTGCCTTTTTGCAATACTCATTGAGCACTTCATTGTATTTTTTCTGTACAAAATCTTTTTCTACCGTTACAGTGAGCCGCATAGCAGACTTTTCCAGTTTTTCTGTATGTTTCGAAGCAATCATGTCAAACTCCTCAATTGATTATAAAAAATATCCAGCATGGCTGCATACTATTTGCAAAAAATAATAAGTAAAAAAAAGGCGATCCGGATTTCCAGATCGCCTTACGAGCGGGAAACGGGAGTCGGACCCGCGACATCCACCTTGGCAAGGTGGCGCTCTACCACTGAGCTATTCCCGCTTGGAACGATACCTCCCGCGGTATTACCTGCGAGAGGAGGGAGTTGAACCCTCATGCCGAAGCACCAGATCCTAAGTCTGGCGTGTCTGCCAGTTCCACCACTCTCGCCCGGAACTTCAGGTGCTTCGACCTTACTAAATCAGTTAAAAATTGTCAAGTACTTTTTCAGTACTTTTTGAGCCGTGCAGGCATCGAACCTGCGACCCGCAGATTAAGAGTCTGCTGCTCTGCCAGCTGAGCTAACGGCCCGGGTTATACTAGTTATGCGTCCGGCAGGAGTCGAACCTGCGACCTACGGATTCGAAGTCCGTCGCTCTATCCAGCTGAGCTACGAACGCCTGCCAGATTAGGGTGGATGACGGGGTTCGAACCCGCGACGACCAGATCCACATTCTGGGACTCTACCGCTGAGCTACATCCACCATACTTAACGCCCGCTCAGAATGCCAGAAATAACAAAAAATGTCAATAATTCAACATTTTATAACGCTACTCTAACAGGTAAACAAAATAACCTGCTGATTTCAGCAGGTTACTCTATTCTAATACTATCGTGAATCCTTTGTTTTAAGATTCTTCCTCATGAGTTTGCGAGCCATTGTCTTCTTTTTCCGATTGCGGATTGCAGAGGGCTTTTCAAAATACTCACGCTTTTTCCACTCACGAATAATTCCCTCTTTTTCAACCATTCGTTTAAACCGTTTGATTGCTTTCTCTAACGGCTCATTATCTTCTACGTTTATCTGATTAATCGAAATCACCCCCTTCCTGAATGTTTACGATTGTATGCAATTTCGAAAAAAAGTCAATATGCATAAGCGAAAATGGATTAACGGGAACCGTTGAGACTCTTATTTCCCAGTGGAGATGCGTTCCAGTTGCAAGCCCTGTGCGTCCCATACTACCAATAGGCATTCCAGCTGTCACATTTTCATTAAGCGCTACAGCGAGCGATTCCATATGCATATAAATTGAATATACTCCTGGCAGGTGTTCAATGATAACCGTATTCCCCGTTACAATTCTATTTTCCGCAAGCACTACCCTGCCAGAGCCGGCCGCATAAATCGTAGTGTCTTGCTCTTTTCCAAAATCGATACCTGCATGAAACGTGATACTTTTGGTGCCATTTGAATATATATAGCGCCGTTGAATTCCAAAATGAGACGTAATTCTTGGCTTAGATACCGGCAGTTCAAGGGGTTTAGTAAGCCAGACACCTGCGGGATTAACTGTTGCAACTATTTCCTGGTACCGTTTTGCCTGAGCTTCTTTTTCAGGATCTGTTTTTGTAACAAGCGCCGTCAGGGTATTGTTCAAATAAACATCTTCTTGTTGCCAGGATTCTGCAGTAATAGTAATCGGCTGTGTATACACAACAGCATTATCTTTATCAAAGACTTTAAGTAGTGCCGGTCCAGGAGCAGCCAATGGATGAATACCGCAAACAAATGCAGTAAGCGCATTCCATTGCTTTTTTCCTTGATACCTTCCCTGCTGGATATAAAATTTCACAAGCTGGAACTTTGGACTCTTGGTTTTATCACTAAATTCAAACTGAAGCGTACTGCCGGAAGAAAAACCTGTACATTCAATAAAGTAAGCATTACCCTGCTTTATTTCTGCAGGCATCATTACCTGATAAATGGGTTCTGCCTGATGCGCAACTATACAAAGCAACAGTGCAATCAGGGAGAGTAATTTTTTGCTGTAATAGAATCTAGCATGCTTCATAGTGTGTAGTATCGGGATAAAGCCATATGTATTTGACCATTTATACTGGATACCATATAATTTTAATTATGGAAAGCTTCTTTCTTGTCGCGCAAAAATACCGAAAACAAGATAATACAATAAGTACGCTGCATATCCCAGAAGAATATATTCTTGAAACCGAAAAAAACATAGATTCAGAACCCAAAATTACCTTGAAAATAGAAACAAAACCAGAAAACAGCTCAGCACTAATGCAAGAAACAATTCCAAATAAAAAAGTCCAGCTAAGCATTAACGATTTTACTGAAATCAACCTTGATACTTTCATAGAAGAAGATAAACAAGAGATTTCTGCTGCTGCCAGTACTGCTGATAAAAATGATCCTAAAACACAGGAACTTGCGCGTGCGTACGAGGAACTCCAGCGCAGAAATGATGAATACCGGAGAGAACTCATTGTTGCCCGCCGTGTCCAGGAAACCTTCATACCTTCAGAACATGATTTCCCAAAGCGGAACGAACTCAATTTTGCTGGCTTTTATCAGGCAATGGCAGATATTGGCGGAGACCTCTATGATGTCATCCGAATAGGCCGCAATGCGTATGGCTTTCTCATTGCCGATGTTTCAGGACATGGTGTTCCTGCTGCTTTAATTACCGCTCTCGTTAAAGTAGCATTCCGATCACAGCTTGTGTGGGGTGTTTCTCCGGATTTAACCTGTAAAAATGTTAATAAGGAGCTCTACGAAATTATTGGAGAAGGTGAACGGTATGTAACAGCTTTTCTCGCAATTCTTAATCTTGAAACCGGAATACTGGAGTATACTAATGCAGGACATCATCCAGGCATTTTGCTGCGAAATGGTAATCTACAGGAACTAAATAGTGATGGCCGCTTTTTAGGTATCTTTCCCGAGCCAATATATTCTAAAAATACGCTAAAACTAGAAGCAGGAGACAGTATTATTCTTTATACAGATGGAATAATAGAAGCAAAAAGCTATCTCGATGAAGAATATGGACATGAACGTTTTCATGAAGCCCTACTACGAAACTGCTCAGAAGAACCGCAAGCACTTATTAATGCTGTCATGAGCGATCTGGATTCTTTTACAATGGGTGCTCCTGCACATGATGATCGCGCAATGCTCGTCATTCGATTTAATGGCCTTGACAGCGCCATAGCTACCGCAGTAGAACCGAAATAAAGTTTAGTATAAGCTCATATAAAATCTAAACAACCAGGGAGCTGATTCAGTATGGAAATAACATTAACGCTCGTTACAAAGCAAAAAGACGGAAAAACAATTCTAATCTACCATATATCTCTAATTTATCGAATTATTATGAGCTTGATTTTTATACTTCTTGCGCTGGCTGTTTTTTCAAATAAGCCCGTAACAGTCTCTGGCATTATCATCCTTGCAATTTGTCTCCTTGCACTGCTCTATGAAGAAACCTGGATATTTGATAACAATTCCGGCACTATTATCTATTATTTTGGACTCATGATTTTCAAAAAAAAGCGTGTGTTTTCTTTTCAAGAAATTGATAACTTTAGCATCAATCACTTTGCTCGAGGCAAACTGAATCAAGAAACATTGCCCGCACCAGAAAAAATGCCTTTTGGTTCACAAACGCGACTTATTCTTAATCTAAAAAGCAACAGTCCGGTTCTCATCAATACTACAAGCTTTAACAGAAGAAAAAAGCTCATCGATGATGCAGAATCAATTGCCAGATATACGAATATCGCTTTAAATTTTGACAATTAAAACACGATACCCACTTTATAAAACGGCTATACTCATATATGATACAAGTATAACAGTAATAAACCACGAGGAGGCTATATGGTTATTTTACTAGCAGATCCGTTTCTTCCGGATCTTCCGGAAAGACTCAGGAAGTTTGGGACAGTTTCAGAAGACATGGCAGATATTGGGAAAGCAAACATTCTTATAGTACGATCAAAAACAAAAGTGACAAAAGAAATAATTGATAAAGCGCCCAATTTACAATTTATTATCCGCGGCGGCGTCGGCGTAGATACCATTGATGTTGCCTATGCAGAATGTAAAAAAATTGAAGTTACCAATACTCCAGAAGCATCGAGTCTTGCTGTTGCTGAACTTGCATTTGCGCTTATGATTGCAATGCCTAACCACATAGTCGAAGCAGATACATCTATGAAGCAAGGAAAATGGCTCAAAAAAGAACTTGAACGCACTGAGCTTCATGGAAAAGTTTTAGGTCTCATTGGTATTGGAAGAATTGCCCGTGAAGTTGCAATTCGTGCTAAGGCATTTGGCATGAAAGTCATTGCCTACGATAAGTATGTGCAGAGTTCTGATGTTGCAGAAATGGTAAGTTTAGACACCGTTTACAAGCAATCAGATTACATCTCACTGCATACTCCGCTCACCGATGAAACAAAAGGCATGATCAATGCTGATGCTATCGCAAAAATGAAACAGGGAGTCCGCATCATTAATACATGCCGGGGACAAGTAATTGTGGAAGAAGATGTTGCAAAAGCACTGGAAAGCGGTAAAATTGCCGGCTATGCAGCAGATGTGTTTTATGCAGAACCGCCTGAGATTTCTCCGCTGCTTAAAGCACCGCGTACAATTCTAACACCGCATATTGGCGCAAGCACAGAAGAAAACCTTGCCCGGCTTGGTGATTGTATTGTTGAGAGAGTATCTAAATTTGTATCAAAATAAAGAAAATAAGAGGAGGTTTGTATGAAACGTGTTATTAATTTTAACGCTGGTCCCGCTGCATTGCCGCTTGAAGTGCTTGAAAAGGCACAGAGCGAGATGCTTGACTGGCGCGGAACTGGCATGTCAGTAATGGAAGTATCGCATCGCGGTAAAGAATATGATGAAATGCATCATCATGCTATGCAGTCTTTTAAAGAAATTGCAGGCATGGACGATTCCTGGAAAATTTTATTCTGCACTGGCGGCGCTAGTACTCAGTTTGCTATGCTCCCCATGAATTTTTTAACGAAAGATAAAACTGCCGACTATATTTCAACCGGCCACTGGTCCAAAGCAGCTATTAAAGAAGCAAAACGATTTGGGAATGTTCATATTGCTGCAGACACTGAAACAAATGGGGTATTTACGAGAATTCCTGAACAGCACGAAATCAAGTTGTCCAGCAATCCTGTATATGTTCACATGACCAGCAATAACACAATTTTCGGTACGCAGTGGCAATATTGGCCTAATCTTGGCACTGCGCCTGTTGTGTGCGATATGTCCAGCGATATTTTCTCCCGCCCATTCCCTGTAGGGAAATTCAGCATGATATATGCCGGCGCTCAGAAAAACTTAGGTCCCTCTGGCGTTACTGTAGTAGCTATTAAAGAAGACTTCCTGGGAAAAGCGCAGACCGATCTTCCAACCATGTTTGCATATAAGACCTATGCTGAAAATGATTCTCTCTATAATACTCCGCCCTGTTTCTCAATCTATATTCTTGATCTTACACTAGATTGGATTAAGAAGGTTGGAGGACTCACTGCAATAGAAAAAATAAACAGAGAGAAACAGGATATTCTCTACAAGGCTATTGACAACTCGAATGGTTACTACCGCTGCCCGGTAGAAAAAAATTCCCGCTCATGGATGAATGTTGTCTTTAGACTTCCCACAGAAGAACTTGAAGAGAAGTTTATCAAAGAAGCAAAGAATGCTGGCATTATTGGCGTAAAGGGACACCGTTCTGTAGGCGGTATCAGATTCTCAATCTACAACGCATCTACGGTACAGCATGTAAAAGATGCTGTAGCCTTCATGGATGATTTTAAAAATAAAAACAAATAAACGAGCCTCGGGGGCTTTTTACAGCAAGAAA
>CAZVTR010000019.1:0-8982 GCA_964630305.1 uncultured Treponemataceae bacterium
GGCAAAGAAGTTGATGTGGTTATTAACTGCGTCAATATTCAGGGCACCGAAATGGCAAGCATTCTGCCTGTCCGCGATGACGGTATTGTGTACTTCTTCTCCATGGCAACGAGCTTTACCCGCGCTGCGCTTGGCGCAGAGGGTATCGGCAAGGACTGCCTCATGATTATTGGTAATGGGTACACCAAAGACCATGCCGAGATTACGCTCTGGGAGCTTCGTGAGAATCCAAAGCTCCGCAAGTACTTTGAGGAACAGTACGTAAAGTAAGTTCTGGTTTTAGAGCCACGCCATAAGGAAGATGGCGAGCCGTGAGCGCTCTTGCAATGTTTCCTGTCATTGTATGAGCTGCAAAATCCGGCGGGGGCAGATCATCTTCCTGCTTCGTGTTACAGATGATGTGTAATGCGAAGAAGGAGCGTGTTTCGTCGTGTTGCACGAAAGCTCAACGCAGGGCTTTTTGGTAACTACCGGGAGCTCCCCGTTCCCGGCGCGGCAGAAGCAGGGCTGTGTATTTGCAGTTCCTGCTTGTTCTGCCGGATTTCCGATGGACGAGACCATCACTTCTTAATCGCAAGGAACACAGTATGGCACGAGAATATCCAAAATTAAAGCTTGATAAATCACTCGCCATGTTCGAAGAAGCCAAACGGCTTTCTCCGGGCGGCGTTATGGGGATTAGGCGCCCTTATAATTTTGTAGAGGGCGAATATCCGATATTTTTAACTCATGGTTACGGCGGACACATTGTTGATGTCGATGGCAATGATTACATCGATATGCTCTGTGCCTACGGACCTGTTATCCTTGGTTACAATGAACCGGAAATCAATGAGGCTGTAAAAGCACGCATCGATAAGGGGTTCTGTTTTAGCCTGGTTCAGCCCGTGCAAAACGAGTTTGAACAGCGCATTATCGATATGGTGCCCTGCGCAGAAATGGTTATTCCGGTTAAAACCGGCTCCGATGCAACATCACTGGCTGTCCGCATTGCGCGCGGCTATACCGATAAATCTGTTATTCTCCGCTGCGGCTACCATGGCTGGCATGACTGGTGCGTCGAAGTGCACGGCGGTGTCCCGGAAGAAACACTCGCGCTCACCGATGAGTTTGAGTACGGTGATATTGCATCGCTCGAAGAAAAACTCGATGCGCATAAGGGCAAGGTTGCCTGCGTTATTATTACTCCAGTCGGACACCCGCTTGCAAAACCGGTGCAGGCTCCGCCTCCCGGCTATCTTGAAGCAGTGCGAGACCTTACTCATAAGCATGGCGCTGTGCTCATTTTTGATGAAATTCGCACTGGTTTCCGCGCAAGCCTGGGCGGCGCTCAGGAACGCTATGGCGTAACTCCTGATCTTGCTACCTTTGGCAAGGCTGTTGCTAACGGCTACCCTATCTCGCTCGTTGCCGGGAAAAAGGAAATTATGAGTGTCTGTGAGAAAAAGGTATTTGTATCGTCAACGTTTTTCCCGAACAGCCTCGAAATGGTTGCGGCACTCAAGTGCACCGAAATCCTCAAACGGGAAGATGTTCCTAATAAAATTTGGGAACGCGGCACAAAATTTATTGCAGAGCTCGAAAAAATTGTTAAGGACCTCAAGGCTCCGGTGCGCGTCTCGGGCATTCCGCCCATGCCGTTCATCACGTTTGAGCAGGCACCAGGAGACCCCGATAAGACCTATAAGCTCCGCCGTGAATATTTTTATACACAGACTATTCGGCGCGGTCTTTTTATCCAGCCGTTCCATCACTGGTACATTGCATACCGCCATACCGATGAAGACCTTAACCGCGCTTTGACTGCAATCCGCGAGAGCATGGAGCTGATGCTGGAAAAATATCCTGCACAGCAGTGATACTGATACTCGTATAGCCGGGTTTTTTTAAGGCGTGTAGTGCTTATACCCAGTTTGGTGCGCTGTATACTGTTTTTGCAGTGCATGCAGCGTGGTGTACTGCAGAATGCCAGCAAGGTTCACTGAACTGTGAACAGCACAACCTGAGCCCGGCACGTATGTTGAGGAGCTAGTATGAACAATAAAATCGTAATTACCTGTGCCTGTACAGGCGCAGAAACCAGTAAAGAGCTTCAGCCGGCGCTTCCGATAACTCCCGAAGAAGTAGCCCGCACTGCAGAGGAGTGCCGCGCCGCCGGTGCTGCTATTCTCCACCTGCATGTGCGCGATGACCAGGGTAAGGCTACGCAGAGTGTTGCCCGGTTTAGAGAGGCAATTGAGGCTATCCGCCGCAAGAGCGATATTATTATCGAGATTACCACCGGCGGCGCTGTCGGTGACACAGCAGAGGAACGACTCAAGCCAGTCATCGAGCTTGAGCCGGAAATGGCTTCGCTCGATTGCGGTACGGTAAACTTTGGCGATGAATATATCGTCAACACACTCCCTATCATGCGCACATTTGCGGCAGAGTTTAAAAAGCGCAAGGTGCGTGCGACGCTCGAGTGCTTTGACCTTGGGCATGTCTATGCCAGCCAGTATCTCATCAAGGAGGGACTCCTCGAAGAACCCTATCACTATGGGTTTGTGCTTAATGTGCCTGGCGCTGTACCGTATTCAGTAGAAAACTTGAATGCGTTTATTAGAGCGCTTCCTCCGGGAGCGAATTTTACCGTAATGGGCATTGGAAGAAGCTCTCTCCCCGCTCAATATGGCGCCATTGCAACGGGCGGATGGATACGCGTTGGGTTTGAAGACAATGTGTACTACAGCAAGGGCGTGCTCGCAACGAGCAATGCACAGCTTGTTGAGCGTGCCGCACGTATTGCTCATGAGGCAGGACTGGCACCAGCCACACCGGATGAAGTCCGCCAGTATCTTAAACTGAGAGGTTAATGTATGCACGACTATCCATCGTATGATTATAAAAGCATCCCGCTCTACAAGGATGTAACTCCAGAGGAATGGAATGACTGGCACTGGCAGATGCGTAATGACATTAAAGATGTCGAAACGCTTGCAAAGGTTATTCCGCTCACCGAACAGGAAAAAGCCGATATCGGTGCAGTGCTCAAAACTTTCCGAATGGCAATCACACCGTACTATGCATCGCTCATAGACAGAAATAATCCTACCTGCCCGGTGAGGCTCCAGGCCATTCCCCGCATCATGGAAACACATTTTTCGGAAAGCGACCAGGCAGATCCTTTGCATGAAGATGTTGACAGCCCGGTCCCGGGACTTACTCACCGCTATCCTGACCGCGTCCTCCTCCTCGTTACGCATATCTGCTCCATGAACTGCCGTCACTGCACACGGAGGCGCATTGTCGGAGAAGAAGACCAGCACATGCTCGAGTCTCAGATTGATGCTGCAGTCGAGTATATTAAAAAAACACCGATTATCCGGGATGTGCTTATATCGGGCGGAGATCCCTTTGTGCTTTCCGACGAAAGACTTGAAAGCATTATTAAGAAAATTCGCGCTATTCCGCATGTTGAGATTATCCGCATTGGAACAAGAACTCCTGTCGTTATGCCCATGCGCATAACCGACAACCTCGTTAACATGCTCAAGAAATATCACCCGATATTTATTAACACTCACTTTAATCATCCTAAAGAAATTACAGCAGAAGCGCGGGAAGCTTGCAGAAAACTTGCCGATGCCGGCATTCCGCTTGGCAATCAGACCGTACTCCTCAGAGATGTCAACGACTGCCCTGTTATTATGAAAAAGCTCATGCAAAAGCTTTTGACAATTCGAGTGCGTCCATACTACATCTATCAGTGCGATCTTTCCATGGGCATTGAGCACTTCCGCACACCTGTCAGCAAAGGCATTGAGATTATAGAAAATTTACGCGGTCACACCACAGGTCTTGCTGTTCCTACTTTTGTTATCGACGCTCCCGGCGGAGGCGGGAAAACTCCTGTTATGCCGGACTACGTTATCACCCGGAACGAAAAGCGTGTTATTCTCCGGAACTATGAGGGTGTCATTACTACCTATGACGAGCCTGAAACGTACAAAGAAGACTGCGGCAAATGCAAGCTCTGTTCCGATGAGATCCTGCTCAATGCTACCTGCGGCGTAGCCCGGCTTTTGTCAGGCGATGAAAAAGTGCTCGAACCCAAAAATCTAGTACGAGCCGCTCGCAACCCTTCACAGCAGAGTCCCCGCAAAAAGAAATAACACAATCGCGATGCTTGACATCAATGCTTTTCCGGGCCGCGTAACCTGTATTACTGGTCCGGAAAAAAATTGCGGCAAAACGCAGTTTATGAATTTTCTTATTCAGAAACTTGCCGCACACGGACACGTCCCCGCTGTAATGACTGCTGGGTACGACGGTGAGGCGCGGGATTTATTGAGCGGAACAAAAAAGCCCTCAATATATATTAATCCAGGCACCATCGTCGTAACGCCGGAACGGTTTCTCAGAACGACTACTATTTTTCCGGAAATTCTCGAAGTCGTTCCTGGAGCTACATCACTCGGAAACTGCTGCATTGCTCGGGCACAGCGTGCTGGCACTGTCATACTGGCTAGCGGAGAAGGCAATGCAAGTATCTCGTGGACGCTCAACTTTCTCGAAGAAAACAGACTTGCTTCCACAGTGCTCATAGACGGTGCGTTTAACAGAATTACGCAGGTAAGTGCCTGGCATAATGCTCAATTGGTGTACGTCGTGCGTGTCGATACTGTCAATGTTAAAAAGACACTTGAGACACTGACGCGTCTCCTTATGTTATTATCGCTTGAAGCAGCACCACAAGAGTGGTATCACAATACAAGTATAACAGCCTCTGAAAAAAGCAGCAGCGCATATGCCGAGACAGATACTGTTTATAGTATGCCCGATGTGCTCTCGCTTGAAACAGTTCATACCATTCCTGAACGCGCTAAAACAGTTATCCTTAAAGACTTTACGCGGGTGTTTTTGCCGTTCCGTGAGCTGAAAGCACTCATGAATGAAAAACAGCTCATGGTTTTGAGAAAAATTCCCTGTGCCGGCATACCGGTAATTGTCCGCGGGCTTTCATATAAAGAATTTTACGACGCAGTTCCTGAGCTGCCATTAAAAGAACTTTTATTTCCCAATCCATATCAAGATTCGTAGCCACTTTAGCACACTGCAAGGAGGTATGTATGCATGATGACGCATGGAGCTTTTCCCAAATTGATAATTTTCTCCAAAAATTGACACCGCTTTCGGTATGGGCAAAAGATGAACATGCAAAACGCATCGTATATACCGACAGGGAAAAGCTTGAGTCCCTCTATGATGATATCAGTGCAGTGTTTGCCTCACTCAAAGAATCGCCTTCGTCAATTACTCAGGATAGGATTTCGTACCATCTCAAAAGACTCCCGCGCATACCGCTCACAGAAAAAGAAACCTATGAGCTTATCGAGCTGTTTCAATTTAAAAAATTCTTAACAAACTTTCGGGCAATCTGTCATGAGGTTGCACCAAATATCGCAGAGCGGTTTGCGCTCATACCAGCGGCTCGCGAAGCTATGGCGCTTCTTGAACAGGGCGGTTCTGATGCCGAAACCTTTTACCTTGCCGATTCCTATCATGAGTCGCTCCCGGGAATTCGTAAGCATATAGCAGAAGTACAGTCGCTCATTGAGAAAACTAAGCACATGCGGGATACGACAATATCCGAACAGTTTGGTATTGCGTTCCAAGAGCGCGAATTTGTTATCATTGATACAGCAATTGTGACAGATGCACTCCTTGCTTCTCCGCTTGTTAATCTTGAGCCTTATGACGACAATCACTTTATTGTAAAACCAAGCCTCAACGCAGAACTCATAAAATTGGAACAAGAACTTGAAAAGCTCCGCGAACAGGAACAGCGTGCCGAACAGGAAGTTATAGCAGAGCTTTCAAAGGTTATTAATACATCACTTTCAGAAATTCACGATGCCATTAAGGCAATTATCCGCTATGATCGGGCGCGGGCATGCGCACTGCTCATTTCAGAATATAAGCTTACGCGTCCTGTCTTATGCGGCAGCAAGGTAACTATTCAAGAAGGCCGCTACATTCCCTGCGAAGAAGAATGTACTGCTTTAGGTCTTACCTATACGCCGCTTACGATATCGCTTGAACAGAATACAACAGTATTGTTTGGTTCTAACATGGGCGGTAAAACTGTTGCGCTCAAAACACTGCTCTTTTTCCAGCTCTTAGCTCAATGCGGCTTTTTTGTGCCAGCCCATTCATTTGAAACCAGAGTATATCACCATATACGCTATGTCGGTGAGCTTTATGGCGAACGGCTTACAGGACTCTCCGGTTTTGGTTTTGAAATCTGGCGGTTTAACTCAGTATGGTCAGAAGTTACCGATGGCCTCATTGCTTTTGATGAGTTTGCTAGAACTACCGGAAGCCACGAAGCCGAAGCGCTCCTCTCTGCCGTTGTTGATGCTTACCGCAAAAAGCCTGCTCTCACAGCAATTTTTGCGACACATTTTAGAGGCATAGAACGCTATTCTGATGTATACTATATAAAGATGAAAGGTTTAGACCAGAAACAGGCTATTGCCTGTTTAGATGAACACGCACCGCTCACTGAACGGCTCATGAGCATTAACAGGCATATGTGTTATACTGTCTGCCCTGATACGGGGACTGATCCAGAGAGCGATGCGCTTGCAATTGCAGATATGCTCGGAGCAGACAGCACTATTATCAGAACAGCTCAAGAAATTATTAAGAAACGAAATATGTTTAACACTGATAGCTACGGGAACACGCCATGCGCTTCATCATAGACGTTCACTGTCATATCATGACGCTCGCTCGTCCCAATGTCTGCACTTTTATTGATGCGCTCGCGCATCGCCCGCTTGAGTATCTCAAAACGCAAATATCAGCACCTAAATATTTATTAACGAGCCTGTTTGCCACAGGCGGCTCTGCCATACGCAACACGATAGCCGTTGCCGATAACGATGCTTCTCAAATTATCGGGCTCATGCACGATGATCTTGCTGGAACAGTAGGTCCTGCAGACACAAATCCTATATTGCGCGATGGCTCGTTCCATGTACTCGGCGATAGCTATGAGAGCATGATTGTATGCCCGCTCCTCATGGACTTTTCTCGCCCTGCACGAATAACACCAGATATTTACTATAAACAGCCGACAAAAAAACACGATACGTTTATGGTTTTAGAAATACTCCATGGTATCCGCCAATATCTCAGAGAACATCAAAAACCGCGCTTTCAAGGTTTATTGCAGCCTCAGGCTCAGGGCAGACTTATCGTTCGTCCCTTTTTAGGCATAGACCCAAGCTGGATGACCCCAGATGATGTGCTCATTTTTCTTAACCGATATTTTCGAACATACAAGCGTTCTTTGAACAAACAAGTCAAGGCCAGTCTTGCGCTTGAACACTGGAATGGATCCTTTAATACAATTCCTTCCGCTATGTTTGCCGGCATAAAATTATACCCTCCGCTTGGTTTTGATCCCTGGCCTGATAATCCGCTTGCGCGCGAAGCGTGCACTACATTGTATAAATACTGTGAAAAGAAACACATACCTATAACAACGCATTGCGATGATGGCGGCTACAGAGTAATTCCATTACCAGAAGCGGAACACTATACAAACCCAGAGCGATGGATCCCAGTGCTTGAACGCTATCCCGAACTATATTTAAATTTCGCACATTTTGGCCACCGTTACCAGGAAAGCCATAAAACCAGCAAAAATTGGACTCTCACCATTGTTGAGCTCATCAATCGATATCCTCATATTTATGCTGATGTATCGTTTAATGGCTGTGATTTTGAATACTGGACTTGGCTTGAAAAGTTTATTACCAGCAGAACAGAAACTACACGAGAATTACTCCGCAAACGTATCATGTTTGGTACAGATTTCCTCATCAACCTCCTAAAAATTGACTCGTATCGTTCATACGTTAAAGGGTTTTTGGAATCGGATCTTGATCACGGCTTAAAACGCGCTATGCTCACTCAAAACCCGCTCTCTTTTTTATTTGACTAGCTATTTTTAAATGAGAGCTGTCACCAAACCTGTGCTTTAGTTGCATACATGCAGCGGTGCACAAGCCTGGTGACATCACAACTGCGATTTACCTACATATCCCAGATTTCTGAAAAATCGTGCTCTTTCTCACACCACTTACATATAAAAATATCTTTGCCTTCTGCAGTGCGTTTTCTAATAAAATACGGCTCAATATGTTCCTGATGTTTTGGGTTTGATATGCAATTTTCATTTTTGCAAGAAATATCGCTAAAATTATAAATTCGAGGCGGCATACCAAGCCTGAACTTTTTTACAACTGTGTGGTTTTGAATAATGTTGAGCGTACAGCCGGGCGATATTGCTCCGAGGCGCTTTAAGTTTTTTTCACCAAAAGTCTGCAGATCTGGTATAGAAATGATTCCTTTATAGATATCAGGTCCTTTATTGGAATGATACACACCGTGGGATGAACGCAGATTCAAATTCATGAGCTTGCGGATAGTATCGATTCTGTCCCAGATTGCAGCAACAGGAAGTCCCGTTGCTATATGGTCAATGACTAGACCATTTTCCACGGGCTTAATGCCCACTTTGTATTCAGGCTTTTCATGTTTTACAATTGGCGCTTCCACAATGAAATCGTCAGCAAACTCCGGCTCTGTATGTTGTGTGCCGGAAAAATCATTCCCTAAATGGCCTGCACATAATGCCATCTCGATGATGCGCGTATAGTAGCCGTTAGCGGATTGCTCGTCCCATCCGTTGAGCGGTGTTTCGTCAAGGAAGGGAGGAATTTCCGGGTTGAGCCTATCACGCGGGAGCGGATGGTAAAACCGTGTTCCGGGTTCCAGTTTTTCAATCATATCCTTGCGGAACGTGACCGCTTTTCGTAAGAGCGGTGCTTTTTCCAGTACACTGTCGCCCATGCGTTCAAGCTGCAGTCTTGTAAAGTACCAGATTTGCGCAGTCCCGCCTTGCGCCAGGTATTCATCGAGCGATGA
>CAZVTR010000019.1:9082-12794 GCA_964630305.1 uncultured Treponemataceae bacterium
CCTTTGAATACCCCATTTGTCATAGTGCCTCCCTTATAAAAAAAGCCGTTCAGAAACACTGAACGGCTTAAAGATTACTTGATTTCTTTTTCCAGCGACAGATTGTCTGGCTTGAGCAAATAGAAAGACCCCTGCGGCCCCTGTATGATTATTTTTGACTCTACTTCCATAATAGCTGACCAGGGACTCACTGCTGCTGATGTGGCAAGCAGCGTAAGTTTTTGCGGATCGTATTTGCCCAGCACCCATGCATTATCCTTTTTAATAATGGTATAGATAAACTGACCAATTTTCACAATGCGTGCATCGGGGAACACTTCCTCTTGTGACTGCGCTAACACTTCGAAGGTCGATTTAGAAACAGCTACAAGCCGCACAACACCACCGGCATTAGTGGTTTGACCTGCAACCGCAATAAAGTAGTCACCGGCATCAAATGCGGTATTAGCACGCATTGTATTGATGTCGCTCTTTTTTAGCCGATTTCCGGTCGTTAAGTCAAGCAGTATCAGCCGTGCCATTGGACTGTTGGGATTTAGAAGTTCAAATACTACATTTCCTTTAGGAGGCTGCTGCTGTGCAGCAACTTGTGCAGCAATTTCCTGTTTTTGATCTTCCGCAATAGCCTGCCGTTCTTGAGCTACCTCTTCTTTTTGCTGCGCTAGAGCCTGTTCCTGCTGTGCTGTCTGTTTCTTTTGTTCTTCTAGCTGTGCCTGTTGCTGCTGTAATGCTTCCTGCTGACGAGCAAGCTCCTCTTGCTGTTTTGCCCGCTCAGCTTTTGCTGCTTCGGTCTCTTCTACAGTTGCCTGCTGACCGCTTCCTGCAAGCTGCTGCTGTTGCTCCTCAAGCTTCTTCTGCTGTTCCTGAATTGCCTGCTCTTCTTGCGCAATGCGCGCTTTTTCTTCTGCCAGAGCTTTTTCTTGTTCCTTAATCTCTTGTTCACGGAGATCAACCATCTCTTGGCGCTGATCTGCCGCAGACCCGCCTGTTTCTTCTTTTAGACTTTGCACAACTTGTTTATCACTAATTGGCCCTGTTGCTACTCCCGATCCTGTTGGAGAGCCTGGCCTTGTTGTCAATGGGATGACAATGCGTGATTTCCCTGCCCACTCATCCCAGCGTATGGAGAGTCCTGCGTTATCAGGACTCAGTTCTTTGAGAACGATCGGCTTATACTTGCTTTGAAAATATGCTAGATCTTTTCGATATACTGCATTGTAGATTGTTATAAACAAAGCGAGCAAATCTGCATCCTTTTGAGAATACCCATATGCTTTTTCAAGGTAGCCTGAAATAATGAACCGTAAGTTACGGATATGATCGACACGAGCATTAGGTCCCAAAAATAAAATATCAGCATCAAATCCGGTAGGAGTGCTGGGATCTACAAGATGAAGCACAAAATAGGTTTGCCGATTGCCTGATTGCGTTGCGCCAGCTCGCACAGCTTGTCCCATACCCTGTCCAATTCCTCGTATTTCTGCAACTGTATTTATAAAATCATGAGGTCCGACATAGTTAATAAACTCAATTGTCTTATTAGCTGTTGTTGAGAGCTCATCTTGATTGACTGTTTGAGCAGTAAGCATAAAACAGGCAAACCATACGCTCAAAAGACACAGTATCCACTTTTTCATACAATGCACTCCCGTTTTATAAGATTACTATTTGGATGCATGTAGTAATTGTAGCATGAAACAGCAAATTTGCAATGCAATATGCTCTAAAAGTACTCAACTCAAGCATGGAGGTACCGATACATGAAAAGAGATACCATAGTGGGGTTATTGAGGTTTTCATGAAAAGATTTTTGAGCTTAGTAGCATGCTTGCTTCTTGTTACAACATTTCTCGCAGCACAAACTGTAAACATCAATCTTATCTGGTCATCACCGGTAGAAGAACAGCAGGTACTGCCCTTTATTGAAGCGATGATAGGCGGATGTTTAATGCAGTTATTTGAACAGGGTTATATGGGCACTAATAGTTTGCCCAGAAAGGCAAATAAAACAGAGTTTACAGCTGCAGCCCCAACAAATGAAGACGCTGAAGCATTCATTGACTATGAAGTATACATTTACATAGAAATTGCTGACTTAAAGCTAAAACCTGTTGATATACAGTATCGTATCATTAAGCTTGATTCTGGAAAAGAAGTATATAAAGGAAAAATTACAATTCCTGCACTCACAGCTGGTTCAAGGCAGGAATACCTCCAATATTACCATACATTAGGAACACTTGTGATAAAAGATATAACAGCAAAAGTTACTATGCGCTATTAGCAGGGGAGTTTATATGAAAAAAAGCAGAGTTGTTGTAATTATATTACTCATTCTGGGAGTGCTCTGTGTTTTTGCATCTTCATGGGATGGAAGTGCAATTGTGGGCGCTTATGGAGATTTTCCTCTGCAAGGCTATTATGGTGCCTGCAACTCCTTTCCACGAAATACTATTATTGATGTAACTAATCTTGCAAACAATAAAACTGTTACTATTATCATTACCCGCGAATTAGCTACCACCGGAATATTGATAGCATTATCACCTGAAGCAGCTCAGGAACTCGGGATTATCGCTGGAACAACAGCAATGGTTCGTCTCACAAATCCCCGTATGACAGGGCAAACGCTTGGTTCTGTTTCTTCAGCTGTAAAAGGCGCCGATGCGGATGATCTCAAGAAAAAAGCGGAGACTGAACTTGCTCGGTTAGGGTATGCAGTTACCGCACCAGTGAGCGCTCCGCAAACAGGAGTACCACAAACCACTGCGCCGCAGACTAGTACAACCACACAGCAAACACAGCCCCAGGTACAGCAGGGACAGCCAGACACTTCTCAAACACGAATTGTACCTCAGCAAAGCCAAGTAGTCGGAATGCCTGTACCGGAAACAAAACCAGGAACACCTGCTCAGCAAACTCAGCCTCAAGTACAGCCAGCAACAACTCAACCTAGTACAACACAGCAAGCGGCTGCTCAGCCTGCTGCCATAAGTACTCCTTTTGAAAAACCGCAGGTCTATGACGGCAAACCAAAACCTATCAGAACCATTATCATAAGCGGTCTTCCCGTGCCTGAAGCTAAGCCGGGGCAAGCTGCGACTCAACCCGTGACAGCAACTCAGCAATTAACAGCTCCGCAACCGCAAACAACTCAAATACCGGAAGCTGTCGTACAACAGCCTCAGCAAATGCAAGCAGTCATGGCACAGCCAGAACTCTATACGCTTATCAGCATCCCCTTTAACCAGGTAGTACAACAAAAGGATATCTATGCTGAGCCAGTTTCGCGATCAAAAGAAAATAGCACGTTATATGTACGGCAGGGAGGAACAGCCAAACCTGTTGATACACCATATATGGAGCTTCCAGCACCTGAACGAGAACGGGCATTGGTTCTCGAACGGCTTGGGCTCTTAGGAACATCCCTTGCTTTTAATTTACCAGGTTATGCCGAACCCTTTGTCAATCCCTCAGAGCGAGCGACGGTTATTGATAAAACATGGTTCCGGGTGAGCCAGAATCCGATCGATGTTTCACTCATCGAACCAGAAGTAGGCCAATCGGAGCGCGGTTTAGTCTATGACACACGGCTTTTAGCACCGCTCCCCGCTTCGGTACTTGCTGACTTAGCAGATCCTGATGCAACACCGGAAGAGCGTGCATTGCTGTATGCTTATGGTCTACGGTCGCCGTTTGCATCACAACCTGC
>CAZVTR010000019.1:12894-42059 GCA_964630305.1 uncultured Treponemataceae bacterium
CGTGCATTGCTGTATGCTTATGGTCTACGGTCGCCGTTTGCATCACAACCTGCAATGGAACTTTTTGAACCCGGGCTTCAAGAATCAGAAAAAGCTATACTCTATGCGTATCGTTTCCAACGCGTTATCCGAGAACCTGTTTCTGTTGATCTAGCAGACCCGCTTATGGCTGCAGAGGAACTCCCTGTAACGTATTTGGGGTATCAGCCTCTGCCAGGTCAGACTGTGCCGGCTGTATCACTTGCAGAAAGCTTTGTTACGCTAGAAGATAAAAGACCAAGCGCAGTATTAAGCTATCAAAAGCCATATATGCAGGCTGCAGAAACAGTCATTCAACTCGAAACAGTACCGTTGCAAGATCCCAAACAGCAGGTTGTAACCGTTGTTGCTCCTCAAAGTCTCCCGCCAGGAGAGACTGTCATATCAATGGTTCCTACTACAGAGCGACCGCCCCAAGCAGTACAACCATCGACTCCTTCATCGACTAGTGCAACTACTGCTCCTGGTGTAACCCAGACAAAGCCGACAACACAAACTCAAATTACACAGACAACTGGTTCCGCTCTGCAAAAGGGCTACTTTTATATTCAGATTGCCTCATTTACAACCGAGGAAGCATTACAAAAAGCTATTCAGGGATTAGGAAATCGATACGCTGTCTTTATTGAAAAAGCTGTAGTTAAGGGTAAAACAGTCTATAGATTGTATCTTGGCCCCCTTAAAAAAGATGAAACTGGTGTTGCACTCATGTATGCACGTTCATTAGGGTATAAAGATGCATTCATTAAAGAAGGCAGCTAAGAGGATACCTGTATTTGAGTCTCGAAAATTGTTAGAATTGATGTATATGAATATGGTTTAGCATATTTAACGATTGTTTTGCAAAAAAACAATACTATCAGACTATATTCTGCAATCATAACCCTTTTCACAATCTTCGAGACACTATACAATAATTAAATAGAGGATTAACTATATGAATAGAAAAAAACTATTTTTTTTAGTAGTACTATGCTCTTTTTGGTTAAGCGCGACTGCTTTTGCCTCAGAATCTATACAAGCTGTAAAAGGCATTGCAGATCTTTCATCAATACAATTTTCCAGCCAAAAAACTGTTACAATTTCTGGAGCATGGGAGTTCTGGTGGGGACACTTTATTGAACCTACTGCATTTCAAAATGGGACTGCTCCTCATCCTGATTACTACCCTAGTATGCCTTCCTATTGGACTGAGAAGAGCCATGGCAAGCAGTATCCTGCGCAAGGATCTGCAACCTACCGGCTCACACTCATTTTACCTGACAATGAAGTATATGGCATTTATCTCAGCCAAATGGTTAGTGCGTATGATCTTTATATCAATGGCATAAAAGCAGGCAGCAATGGCAAAGCAACATGTCCGCCAGAAGAGACAAAAGGCGAATATCGTCCATCTGCATACTATTTTGTTCCTATCGATAAAAAGGCCGAGATTGTACTGCATATTTCTAATAAAGATTATCGATTTGGTGGACAATGGAAACCGATAACACTTGGTTATGCTAAAGCTATTCAAAATGAAATTAACCGTATGAGCATGCAGGAACTTTTCCTGTTTGGTTCCATTATTATTATTGGTCTCTATAATATTGCTGTATACCTTTTCCGGCCTAAAAATAAAAGTCCTCTTTTTTTTGGTCTTTTTTGTCTCTTTGTTGCAATTCGGATTATTACAACGGGCACAATTGCTGTGTCTAATCTTTTTGAAAATTTTTCATGGCCGCTCCAAATAAAACTCGAGCTGAGCATTTTCTATCTTGGTTCTATTTTCTATGCTTTCTTTTTTTGGTCATTATATCCTAAAGATATTCCATTAATTCCCCTCACCATTCTTATAAGCCCATTTTTTATTTTTACCCTTTTAGCCTTTGTAACTCCATTAAGTTTTTTTAATAGATTAGTTACGCCTATGGAAATTTTAACAGTCATCGGACTCTTGTATGTACTTGTTTGTATAGTAATAGCAGCGCTAAAGGGGAGAGAAAATGCATGGCTCGTACTGGCTGGTTTTATAGTTTTCTTTTTAAGCGCAGTAAACGATATTCTATTTTCAAAAAATATTATCCATACTGCTTATATGGTGCCTTTTGGACTATTTACCTTTATCTTTGTCCAAGCGGTTAACCTTGCAAAGCTCTTTTCAAGCTCTTTTACGCAAGTTGAAAAACTTTCAGAAGAGCTCACAACAATAAATAATTCACTTACTCGATTTGTGCCCAATGAATTTTTGGCATTTTTAAATAAACAAAGTATCACTGATGTCAACCTTGGAGATCAAACGCTGCGTGATATTACAATTCTATTTGCTGACATTCAATCATTTACCACGCTTTCGGAAACTATGTCACCGCAGGATAATTTTAATTTTCTCAATTCATATTTAAGCAGAATTGGACCAATTATTCGTGAAAACTGCGGATTTATTGATAAATATATTGGTGATGCTATTATGGCGCTCTTTGCAGAGGAATCTTCACACACCGAGCAAGCTCAACAAGACTCTTCTCTGCTTGATAGTACTTCACCGACTCAACCATCTGCCTGCTCATGTGCTGCAGGTCATTCCATTAAAGCAGCATTGGCTATATATGAAAAACTTCAAAGCTATAATGAAGAACGAAAGCTGTATAGCCTTGTGCCAATTGAAATTGGCATTGGTATTCATACAGGTCAGGTGATGCTTGGAATTATTGGCGAAAAACAACGCATAGAAAGCACAGTTATTTCAGACACTGTTAATGTTGCAAGCAGAATTGAACGCTTAACACGAAGCTATCTTGCTCCCATTATTATTTCTGGTGCAGTTCTACAAGCTCTTCCAACCGATCATCCTTTCCATATACGCCGCCTCGATAATGTTGTGGTAAAAGGAAAATCCCGATCGTTTGATATTTACCAGGTTCTTGATACTTATAAAGGAGAGGAATTTAAAAAATTCATAGAAACAAAGCAAGATTTTGAGCAAGCTGTCGCGCTTTATGAAGCGCGTTCATATTTAGAAGCTATGGATCTTTTTAAACAATGCTACTATAAGAACCGATCCGATAAAACTTGCCTTGTTTTTATTCAAAAAATTAAAAAGGCACTCCAAATTGAATCGGTAATTAAAGAGCTGGAAGTAAAGCAATAATGTCACGAAAATTGTACTACTGGTTGTACAACCTTCGTGACCCTACCACTAATAAGATGTTCTTACCAACTCAAAAGTACCGTTAAAACTCATAGTATTGCTGTAGATATACATTCTCCCCTTAACAATGGTATTAGTAATTTCAGTAATTTCGTATTTACCTTTGGAGAATATATAATTTGTAGTGCCATCATAGTATGTGACGGTTCTCAAATCAAAAATATTGCCTAATTTAACTTCTCCGGTCTGTATGAGGCTTACTGTAAAAATTATTCTTCTATTTGCAAGAGTCCCGTTAATGGTAACACTCCCATCAATACTTATTGTACCATCAGTAAACACCCACCCTTCTGCAGTACCGCCCTTGCCATGTAAAGGTTCTGTGCTGTAATTAATAATTGGTTCACATGCAAAAATTGTTGTGAGCAGTAAAAAACAGAACATAACTTTAAAAATTGATAGACGCTGCATTGCTATCCTCCTAGAATATTATTTTCATCAGGATGCTGTCAGCTCGTTGTTAGCAATTACTATAGCGCAAAAAATAAATTATTCAATATGTGAAATACAATGAGCCTGCAATGGATTCATTAGTATAACTTATACACCCAATGCCTCTACAGTGTAGAAAGATACTCTTTCAAACTTTGCACAAAATACTCAATATGTTCTTTTGTTATCCAGTAATGCGTTACAAATCGGTATTTTCCAAACTCGGGAGGGTTTATGAGAATGTTCTTTGATTGCATGAAACTCACTAGATGAGAACTTTCAATATATTCAGGTAAATGGCAGAATACCATATTGATATCAAGAGTATCTCTATCGACCTCAATGCCTGAAATTTCTGATAGAAGTTCTGCCATATAGCGGGCAGCATAGTGATCATCTTGAAGCCGCTTTGTCATAGTCTCGAGTGCGAGTATGCCAGCAGCTGCAAGAATACCTGCCTGACGCATAGCACCTCCCATAATTTTTCTCTTTCGCCGAGCTGCATCGATGAACTGTTTTGTTCCCGCCAGCATTGATCCAACAGGCGCGCAGAGTCCTTTAGAAAGACAAAACATGATTGAATCGACGGTCTCAGCGATTGCCTTTACATCAGCATTGAGTGCAATGGCTGCATTAAAGATACGTGCACCATCGAGATGGATCGGGAGTCCATTGCGCTGTGCAAGTTCATGTACTTCCCGCATATAAGCAAGCGGAATTGCTTTCCCTGATGAATGCGCATTTTCGAGGCAAATAAGGGAAGTAGGAGGATAATGAAGATCATCTTCACGAATGTGGTTTTCAATACTTTCAATCGGGATCATACCATTCGGCGCATAGATTGGCCTGGTTTGCACTCCTGCAATGACTGCAGCAGCTCCAGCTTCATGCTGGATGATATGGCACTGTTCTCCTAAAATTATTTCACTTCCTCGCGGACACCAGGTATAGAGCGCAAGCTGATTCCCAAAGGTGCCTGATGGAACAAAGAGTGCTGCTTCTTTACCAAGCATTTCTGCTGCAAGCGTTTCCAGTTTGATTACTGTAGGATCATCTCCATAAACATCATCACCGACTTGAGCTTCGGCCATGGCTTTTCGCATTTCTGGTGTAGGCCATGTAACAGTATCACTTCGTAAATCGATATAGTTCATCATAGCTATAAGTATATGAGTAGTTGCATAAATATTCAATCGAGCAAAAATATTTTTTCCGGCGAAAGAAATCGTTCCAAGAGGATTTTGTGATTCTGAAAAACTCTTTCTTTAAGGTCTGCTGGATATGTAACATCAGTACCGCTTGTAGTGTAATGTGCGTGATAGATATATAAATGCTCATGAAGCTCAGCACAATATCTAAATATTTTTTTGGGCATTCTAAAAAAACCATAACTCACATCGTGAATTGCATGCGGCGGAAGCACAGAAAAGATTTTAGTAAAAAATCGTTCATACATTGAATCCATTCCTGGTTCAATAAAAATTGGATCAAAGCATACTCTAACGGTATGTCCAGAATCGATACAGGTCTTAACTGCACGGAGTCGAGCATCAAGGCTGGGGGTTTTGCATTCATATGAGTAAATTAGTTCATCCGGCGCAAGACTAAATGCATATATAATATTTGGAGAAATTGGTATAGCCTTAAAAAAATCGGGGAATGCACTTTTTGTTCGTATTTCAAACTGGATTTCTGTGAATACAGCAAGCTCAGGAATAATAATTTCAAGTAATTTTCTCCCTTCCTTAAATGTAAGTAAATCAGTTTCATGCGTAAGAGGGATATATGTTTTTTTGTTATGCTGGCTATCTGCAAGTGATTTGAGTTCGGTAATAAAATCTTTATAGTTAATAAATAAAACACAATGACCAGTTTTGTAGAGTCCCTGAAGGTAACAGTAGGAGCAGTTAAGTGGACAGTTTAATGCAAGCTGAGCATAGTAAAAAGAATCAGCGTTAAAATGCTGACAGAGAGGTGATCCAGAAAGTAAAAATTTTGATTGCTTATGAGCAAATATAAGTGCCTGGCATGTTTTCTCTAATTGCACATGTTGATGAGGTGCATTAAAAATATCTTTATAGTGATTGATTTTATACAGCTGTCCAGGTATTTCAAAAAGCTCTTTAATGGCAAAAAAATCTCCAGCTTGCTCTTCCTGAAAATAAGCATAAAAGCTCATACAAAGACCTCTTGCAGGATATCGAGCTTATTCATAATATCATTAAAAATATGTTTAACTTGAAGCTTTGTCCCTGGCATTGTATCAGGATACTCTTCAAAAAGCGAGCATACAGTTTCATAAGAAAAAAAAGATGCTGCTATAGCCGATTTTTGCAATTGTTCACTCATCTGGTATGTAAATTTCATTTTTTTTGAAAACAAATTGGCAGTCTGTTTTATAGTTGCTATTTCCTTTACAGAAAGAGATTGCCTGAACTTGTTTGTTGTTATAGAATATTTATTTTGTTTGAAAACCATTTTTTTCATTACTTCAATATTATTTTTATAATGTTTAATAATGTTTTCAACCGCGCTAATTACTGATAATGAAGCAGAGCTGGATAGCTGTATCTGTTTTGGGACAAGCAAAGGTATTATACAAGTTTCAAAAAAATAATTTGTTAAATAAAAAAAAAGGTCGTACAATTCATCATTAATTCCAAAATCTTGAGATAAATGAGGTAATAGCGATAATTTTGGAAGCAGATTCTGCACGACAATTCCAGTAACTATAGGAAACTTTTCAAGATTACTACTGCGTATAATATCCTGAATAAGACAATATGGAATAGTTTCTCGTTCATAAACAATAATACATATATTTGGTTCATAATAGTGGGCTGCACAACTTGCTATATTTTGCTCAAAAAAGCTTTTAATATCATTTTGCAACACGCATACAATTGATTCTTTTGATTCTAAATGGCGCTTATATTGTTTAAATACATACAGGAATTCCTCATCATTGAAAACAATTAATGTCATTTTAGGTAAGATTATAGCAAATGATGGATGCAATGAAAAGTATTTTTGTATTTGATATAATTTTAATAAAAACAGCTATTATTATGGAACCAACGATACATAATTCACGACTAATAGTATGAAAGGAGATACTTACTATGAAAACAAAGCTAATTGCAATTCTAGTTTGTATTTGTATTGTAGCAGGTGCAGGTTTTGCACAGGGAAAACCGGGAAACGAAGGCGGACAGCCAAATCCTCCTCAAGGCCAGACTGATGTCCAAAAACCAGGAAGCGATACTGCTGTACAGGATCAAACAAGACTGCAGATAAAAGTGCAAGAACTTGCGCGAGAGCTTAAACAGCTTAATCTAACGCAAGAAGAAGCAAAACGGATTCAGGAAGCACTTGAAAAACACACACAGACAATGGAACTTGCGCGAGCAGAAATCCGAGAAATGCAGGCAAAGCTTTCACGACTGCTTCTGGAAGATAAGCCAAATCGTGCAGAAATAGAAAAGACAATTCGTCAAAGCATTGAAGCAGAATACCGCATTAGAATGATGCAGATGGAGCGAGTTCTTGCTGTTCGTGAAATTCTTGGACAAAATCGCTGGACTGTGTTGGTGAGAATTATGAAACAAATGGATGGCAAAGAACTCACAAAAGAAGAAATACAAGAACTAGTAAAGTTTGGAATAAATGCTGAAACATTAAGGTTACTCTTTGGCATTATTAAATCATTACAGTAAACTTATGCAAACAGAAGATAGAACGCTTGTGCGTTCGTGGTGTGCCGGTGATCCTGATGCTTTTACATCGCTCATTCTTAAGCATGAAAAATTGATGCGAAGAATAGCTGTTATTACAGCAGGTTCACTGGCTGCACACGATGAAATGCTTGTTGATGATATTATGCAAGAGGCATGTATGCGACTGCTTGATGCCTTAAAACGGTATAAAGGTACTTGTGAACCGGCAACTTATATAGCAGGAGTAGTCCGCATATGTGCTCTTGATGCAGTGAGAAACCATGCACGATATCAGGCTGAAACGACACATGCAGAGAATGAATTAAGCGTTAAAACATACTATCAGACTGATATCGCAGATGATATACTAGAAAAAATTGAAACCCAAGAGCTTTTTGGGATGCTTGCAATGCTTCCCGAACCCGAGCGCTCACTTATTTACTTAAAGGAAGCTGAAAATATCGAGCTAAAAGAATTGAGTAAGATGTTTAAATTGCCGTTGGGTACAGTGAAGAGCAAATTATCACGGGCTAAAGAAAAGCTCAAAAGCTTAATCAGTAAGGAGAGCCAATGATGAACCAGGAACAAGAACTGACAAAACTTGGGAAAGCGCTTAGAACTGCTGTCCAAGAGCAAGCAGAAAAATCAAATACCCTCGATATAGGTACATTACGCACTATGGCTGTTCAGCATATAAAGCAAGCAGAATACAACAAACAAAAAAAACAGCGGTTTGCATGTGCATCCTTGCTGCCCGCTGCTGCTATTCTACTGATCATTGCAGCAATTATTATACCATCTATTCAAAACTTGCAGTATGAACAGGTAACAGTGAAATCAACACAAGCATATATCGAATCTATTATACCAGAACGTTCACTCTGGATACATGAGACCCTCTTTGGCACTACAGAAAAGTCATATATTGACGAATATATTGAATCGATTATGGAATCAGAAACCATATACAACTGTTTCTAACACAATATCATTTTTATTTTATTAAAAAGTAAAAAAAACTATAATCAGCATATCAATTATAAACAACTTAATTAAATTAAACGTATTATCCTAAATTTTAAAGGAAAATATAAGAAACCAACTATTGAACCATTGCTGCCAGCTCATATAGTGAAGAATCTGTTTGTCTATCTTTACTAGTTTTTCTTGAAATATACGAGAAATGGGCTTATAGTATAAGAAACTATATTGTGTATTAAATATATGGTATTCGATTTGAGGAGAAATGTATGAAACCTTCCCTCAGTTGGTTTGGTCATGATGCATTTTGTATAGCAGGATCAAAAAAAATTTATATAGACCCATTTCAGCTAAAACAAAAAGACACTACCGATATTATTCTCATTACACATACTCATTATGATCACCTGTCACCTGACGATATTGCAAAGATAACCGGCAAACAAACTATTATTATTGGACCAGCTGACGCACGTGATAAAATAAATCATATTAAAATCATGCAGCCTGGAGATGCAATTGCAATAGATAATGTTACTATCGAAGCCGTTCCGGCATACAATATTGGTAAAAAGTTTCATCCCAAAAGCAATAACTGGCTAGGATATATTATTACAATTGATAATACAAGAATTTATCATGCTGGAGATACCGATCATATTCCAGAGATGAAAACATTAAAAAATATTGATATTGCTTTATTGCCGGTTTCTGGTACATATGTAATGACAGCTTATGAAGCAGTGCAGGCTGCTCTTGATATTCATCCAAAACTGGCTATACCGATGCATTATGGCAGTATTGTAGGAACTGCACACGACGCAGAGAACTTTAAGCGGGAGTTAACCGGAAGCATAGATGTTCAATTATTGCAGAGACATTAACATTAATATTAGATACAAATCAAATAGTATTATAGAAACACAGTAAAAGGTAGTAGCATGGCAAATGCAGTTTGCAATGATAATTCATGCCTCAATGAACGAAGTTTTTCAGAAGTGACATTCAGCACTATTCTTGAAACAGTAAAAGATCTTGTTACAGCAAGATGTTTTGAAGATGTAATTCATAGAATTATTCAGCGTGCTCAGGCTACTCTAACTCATACAGCAGCTGCTGTATATCTCATTGAAGATGGCGGAAAAACATTACGTTCTGCAGGCGCTGAGGGTATATATGCTAAAGAACTTAATAACGAAGTGCTTACGCTCGGTAAAGGAATATTGGGAAATATTGCACAAAATGGAAAGTCAGAGATTATTCAGGATACGACAAAAGACTCTCGTGCTATAGAGGTTTCAGGAACTCCGCAAACTGAAGAAGGCGAAAAACTTATGGGAGCACCCTTAATTTCTGGCGGATCAGTTATTGGTGTTATGGCAGTCTGGAGAGATGCGCAAGAACCCTGTTTTACCGTGAAAGACCTGGAATATCTTGAACTGCTTTCCGGTATAGCTGTCATTGCAATCGAAAATGCCAGAGGCTATGAGGAAGCCCAGCAGAGAATATTCAGGTTATCATCACTCAAAGAAATTGGCAGAGCACTATCAGTGAAACATAATCAACAGGAACTTGTCGAAACAATTTATAAAGAACTAGGACGAATTTACGATGTAACAAACTTTTATATTGCAACATATGTCGAAGGATCTCCAACCTATAGTTTTGCAATTCATATCGAAAATGGCGAACGTGTGCCCTTAACATCACGACAATCTGACAAAGGAATGACAGGATACATACTAAAAACACGAAAACCGCTTTTAATGAAAAATCCAGAGGAAAACAAAGAATTTCATAAACGCGAAGGTGTGATTTCAATGGGAGTTCCAGCCGTAAGCTGGATGGGAGTACCGCTCCTTGCAGGTTCAGAACTAGTTGGTGTAATGGTTATACAAAGCTATACTACACCAGATTTATACGATGAGCATGACCTTGATTTTTTTATGCTTATCGGAACAGAACTGGCTTTTGCAATTCAAAATGCACGGTTATATGAAGCACAGCAAAGAGCAATAGCAGTTGCAGAAGACGCGAACAGAATGAAATCTTCATTTCTTGCAAAGATGTCACATGAACTTCGTACTCCGCTTAATGCTATTATTAATTTTGCCTATTTATTAAATCAAAATACCGAAGGCGTATTAAATCCAGGACAAGCTGAATTGATTGGTCGAATCGAAGAATCCGGAAGGCATCTGCTCGCACTTATAAATGACATTCTTGATCTGGCTAAAATCGAAGCAGGCAAAATGGAGCTTAATCTTGAATCTGTTGAACTTGTCAGTCTCATTGCAGATGTTATAAAAACAGCACAAGCTTTATTAGCTGGGAAATCAGTTGAATTGCATTATACTTTTCCTGAAAATAATGTCATTGTAAGAGGTGATGCAAAACGCCTACGACAAGTTCTGCTTAATTTGCTTTCTAACGCTATAAAGTTCACCGACACTGGCTATATTAAAATAGAAGTTAAAATTGATATAAGTTCAGGCATGGTAATGGTATCAGTCACTGACACTGGCAGGGGAATATCAAAAGAAAATCTTCAAAAAATATTTATGGAATTTGTTCAAGCATCTGAATCTGATGCTGCAAGAGGATCCGGTTTAGGACTACCTATTAGCAGGCACTTTATTGAGATGCATGGCGGCACTTTAAATGCAGAAAGCGAGCCAGGCAAAGGCTCAACATTCTATTTTACATTACCAATACAAAGCATAGTAACCAGGAATAACGATGAACAAATTCACATTGCGCATTCTGCAACTTCTGATAAAACAAAAGTGGTTATAATTGATGACGATGAAGAATCAAGAATTCTGCTTTCCAGAAGCCTAATTGGAGGACGTTACAATGTTGTAACTTTACAAGATAGCAGAATTTCGCTTCAGACAGTTAAAAGCATAAAACCAGATGTAGTTCTTCTTGATATAATGATGCCTGATGCTGACGGATTGAGTATACTTAAAGCTTTACATGAAGATCCAGAAACTAAAAACATACCTGTTGTAATCTGTTCAATCGTTGCAAAAGAAAATAAAGCTGTGGTTATTGAAGCATCTGATTATATTTCAAAACCAATTGACCCGGATGAACTTAAAGAAACAATACATAAATTTGCAATCCCAGGGAAAACTGTATTAGCAATTGATGATGATCCGAATGCGCTTGAGATTATCAAGCGTATTCTCGATTCAATTCCAATGGATATACAGACAGTACAGGACGGGCAACGAGGTCTTGAAACAATAACTGCAAGTCCTCCTGGTGTCATTATTCTTGACTTAATGATGCCAGGATTAAATGGCATTCAGGTACTCAATGAGCTAAAGAAAAAACCTGAGACAAAAGATATTCCTGTTATTGTCGTAACTGCCAAAGAATTAAACAGCGAAGAACGTGAGCAAGTAATTCACAATACAGCTGCTCTATTGCAAAAAGGCATGTTCAAACCGGAAGAGCTGAGTTCACTTATAGAATCGATAATTAAAAAGAATAAAGTAGCAACCTAGTATCGTGAATCATTCTTAACAGTTGCAGCGTGCGGCATCTCTGACGGATATATTTATAGATTGTAATCATATATTACAAGTTCGAAAGTTTAGCGACATTGACTATACGATTATTCCCTGAATACACAAGCGGATGAGAACTTCCGATGCGCCCGACAAGAGTAATACCAATTTTCTGCGCTAGTTCTAATGTCAAAGTGGTGGGTATGCTGCGTGAAACAAAAATAGGAATCCCGGTCAGTGATACTTTGTTAAGCATATCATAAGCTATACGCCCTGAGGTAAACACTGCACAGTGAGAGAATTCAATTTGGTTGATTAAACCCCATCCTATTACCTTGTCAAGTGCATTGTGTCGTCCAACATCTTCGAAAACTATAGAAGCTTTTTCTTTACCTGTTTCGTCATAGCTAACCAATCTGGCACAATGAATACCGCCGGTTTCTTTATATTTTATTGCACTGTTAAACATAATTTCTGCCTGTGCAATTAACTCAGAAAGTGGTAGCACTAATGATGAAAGCGATAATTTTTCTGCAAGCATGGAAATAGAATAATTAGATCTATTATCTGATACATAAAAATTATATGGCGTATTATGGTTAGAAACGAAACCTGGGATAGTAATAGAAATTTTCTCAAGACTGTTATTGATATCAATGGTTATATTACTAAAATATGAGTCAATCATGCGCTGCGAAAAAAGATACCCTACCGTCAACTCCTCTAGGGCCTCTGGAGTACAATAGACAACTCCAATCTCTTTACCATTGAGAATGATATGATATTTTTTTTCGTCAACGACAGGCAGCTGCATCAATTCTGCTTTCCAGTAAGAATATCTATTACATCTTTTGGATACTTAACAACAAGCAAACGTTTTCTGTTTTCTTCATTTTGAAGGACCGATGATATCGAAGAGAGAAACTCAAGATGCGAACTAGGATTCGATTTCGGAGCAACAGACAGTATTATGATCTGAGCAGGTTTCCCATCAAGAGATTTAAAATCAGTACCCTCTGGAACAATACCAACAGCAGCGCACAGCGTATCAACGGCATCTGTTTTTGCATGAGGAATTGCAATACCATCCTGAAGTCCAGTAGTCATTGAATTTTCACGTTCAAGCACTGCATTGTACACTGCTTCACGATCCTTGATTTTCCCATTCTTATAAAGCAAGTCAACAAGCTCATAAATAATTTCCTGCTTTGATTTTGGTTTCATACTCATTATCACACAGCGCGTATCACATGCAGGAAACTCAGTTTCAGTGAATACTTCATTTAGGACAGTATTATGATGCTGAATGAAGGTTTGCGGATCAAAATCTTCTTTAATTTTTTGAAGATGTTCAGTCAAGTTAGCGACTGCTTCTACAACAATTGTATTAACAAGATGCAGAATAGATTTTTTGGCTTCAAAAATAAGTTTTTCATTTTTCACATAAAATGAAAATGTTATATTATCTTTTCTTGCTTGAGCAATTTCATTATCAACATCAAAAAATCTTACAAAATAATGATTTTCCTCTAGCTGGCGGCTGATATTTTCTGCTATAAGTACCGCAAGTTCTTCAGAAGGGAATGTGTATACCAGTTCATTGCTGGTAGTATCTTCTGTTTCTTTTTTGAGTGACTTTCCGGGCATCACGAGCAATCTGTTTAATAACACTGGTGCAGCTATAGTAGTTAAAAAAGTCATCATAATTGCCATACCAAAAAGCTCATGAGAAAGAATACCGCTTGAAGCACCAATGCCTGCTATAATTAGGGCAACTTCACCGCGCGGCACCATGCCTACACCTACACGTAATGCTCCCATGGAAGTAAAACCGGTAAAGAGTGAAGGAACTGAACAACCTACTATTTTAGTAAGTATAGCAATTACCGAAAAAATAAAGCCGCCAATAAGCACTTCTGGTTTTAAAAAAATAGTGATATCAAGAATCATACCCATAACGGCGAAAAATAGCGGTACAATAAACTCATAAATGATATGAAGCCGCTCTTCTATGACATGGCTGATATCGGTATTAGAAAGCGAAAGACCCACAATATAAGCGCCGATAATCATTGCAAGTCCTTCCTTTTCAAAGAAACCGCCCAACAGCAAGGCAAGACCTAATGAGAGTATGGAAAAAATTGATATGCTTTTAAAGCGCTTCAAAAGCTTTGCAAGCCGTTTTGAAAACACAATACCAAGCAATGTAATGACAAGCCAGATACCAAACGCTCTCAGTGCAATAAGACCAATTTTACCCCACTCTATTCCTGCTCCTCCATTTTTTTGAGAGAGTGATGCAATACCCACAACAACTGCAAGGAGTATTATACCAAACACATCGTCAAAAACAGCTGCAGCCAGAATCGTGACACCCTCTGGACTATCCATTTTCTTTTTTTCTGATAAAATGCGGGCAGTTATTCCAACACTGGTTGCAGTTCCCATAATGCCCAAAAAGAGATTTTGGGGATCCATAATTGATCCGCCATTCATTACCATGCCCAGTACTGCGCCTCCTGCAAACGCAAAAATAATGCCGCCCAATCCTACTATTGTTCCCGTTATTGAATACTTGAGAAACATACCGATATCGGTTTCAAGACCGGACATAAATAGGAGGACAATTGAAGCAACAGTGGAAAACGTATACAGCTCTGTGCTGACAGGAATTGCAGCTTCATGTATTAAAGGAAACAAACCATGCGGAAACCCAGGAAGTGCAATTTTGCCAAGCGCATAGGGACCAATTACCACACCAGCAAGCAGTTCCCCTAACACTGGCGGAAGATGCAATTTTTGAGCAGCAGTATTGCCAAGACGAACCATAAAAAGTAAAACAGCAAGCTGTATAACAATATTTGCTTGTTCTTGATTAAGATCTTCATTACTAGCGCATAGTACAGCAGGAATGAGTACTATAAAACCTGCAATGAGCAGTGAACGAATCCATGAATGTGGGGTTTTCATATGAGCCTCCTATGCTCTCAAAATACTACAAAGCATAGAATCAAATGTCAATATATGCACTTAATGCGTAATTTTCTACTGTTGGTGATTATTTTTCCTTGTTCTCATGCATGCGCTCAACAGCGCATAACCAGATAAAAGGTCTTCATTTTGAACGATAATATCCGCTGATACCTTGAGACGTATTGTTGTAAAATTCCATATCGATTTGATTCCGGCTTTTTCTAGAATTTCTGCGCATGACTGTGCTGCAACAGGAGGCACAGCAAGCACTGCAATTTCTACATCCGGATTTGATTGTATAAAACTTTTTAAACTGTCGATATGAAAGATTGGAATATCATGAATGGTTTTATTGATAATAGCTTCACTACTATCAAATGCTGCGACAAAGTGGAGGCCATGATTTTTAAACCCCTGATATCCCAATAATGCACTGCCAAGGTTACCGGCGCCAACTACAATCGCCTTGTGTTCGTTGTTCCAATTGAGAAAATTTTCAATTGAAGTGATTAAATCTTTAACCCTATAACCTAATTTAGGTTTGCCCACAATTCCAGTAATTGCTATATCTTTTCTCACCTGAATCGCATCAAGGTCTAATGCTTCTGCAAGAACAGTTGCAGATATGAGCGTTAAGCCCTCAGTATCAGCTTGCTGAGCTAACGAAAGATAGAGCGGGAGCCTTCGTACTGAGGGATTAGGCAGTAGTTTATATTTAGGCATGCTTTTTCCTTAATTTAGTAATACTGGTAAATACAATCGTACTATATCACAATTTTATTATATTCTGTCAATAAAAAAAAGCTCCGTGGAAAAAAGGAGGTAAAACCACGGAGCCCCATGCCACAAACGTAGCATTACTGTATACTATACAATAATGTTTTTCTTTTCAAGTGAAAGTTTTTTAGAGCATAAATGAAATAAGGCATACAACAATACGCACACCAAAAGAATTGGCTGCTTTACTATAATAACCATTCCTTCAATTTTATTTCAATTATTGCAATAAGAGTTTTATATACTAACAATACTCTTACATGCTATAGTCGATTAGTTTTGAGGAGGAACCATGAGAAAACTTGTTGAATGTGTCCCTAATTTTAGCGAAGGAAGAAATAAATCTATAATCGATGCAATAGCACGGGCAATAACTTCAGTGCAAGGAGTATCGCTCCTTGATGTCGATCCTGGTGCAGATACAAACCGAACCGTATATACGTTTGTCGGTACGCCAGAAGCAGTAGCGGAAGCTGCCGTACAATCGGCACAATGCGCATATGAATTAATCGACATGTCGATCCATGCTGGAGCTCACCCCCGTATGGGAGCACTCGATGTCTGTCCCTTTATTCCTGTATCAGGAATAACTATGGAAGAATGTGTTGAGTTATCGCGCACGGTTGGGAAAAGAATTGCAGAAGAACTTCAAGTACCTGTCTATTTATATGAATATGCTGCAACAAGCCCTTCAAGAAAAAGCCTTGCAGATATTCGCGCCGGTGAATATGAAGCACTTGCAGAAAAACTCCAAAAACCAGAGTGGAAACCTGACTTTGGCCCAGCGCAGTTTGTACCTCGCTGGGGAGGCACTGTTGTAGGAGCACGAGAATTCTTAATAGCCTACAATGTAAATCTCAATACACGTGATAAAAAACTTGCAAATGAAGTCGCTCTTGCAATACGAGAAGGCGGCAAAGCAGCTCGTGATGAAAATGGGAATATAATTAAAGATGCCTTCGGAAACACAGTTAAAGTTCCAGGAAGACTCAAAAATGTGCGCGCAATTGGATGGTACATAGATGCATATAAATGCGCACAAGTATCTATCAATTTAACAAATTATAAAGAAACACCGCTCCACACAGTATTTGAAACTGTCAAAGAAGAAGCTGAAAAATTAGGATTACGGGTAACCGGGAGTGAAATTGTAGGCCTTGTGCCAAAAGCCCCGCTCGTGGAAGCAGGAAAATACTATGCAGCGCTTGCGGGAAAAAGCAAAGGTGCTCCAGAACAAGAACTCATTCAAACAGCCGTACAAACATTGGGTCTTGATTCCGTGGCAGCATTCGAAATCAATAAAAAAATTATTGAATATGCAGTAGCGGAGCCTGCTCCGCTTATGAGCAAAACAGTTTTTGGATTTGTTGACGAAGTTTCTGCCGATTCTCCGGCTCCTGGAGGCGGTTCTGTCGCAGCGCTAGCCGGTTCATTAGGAGCAGCACTTGCAGCGATGGTTGCGAACCTTACAGTCGGGAAAAAGGGGTACGAAGCAGTTTCTCAGGAACTTTCCAGTATGGCTGAACAGGCACAGACTATTAAAGATGCTCTAGCACATGCAGTCGATGCTGATACCAATGCTTTCAATGCTGTCATGGAAGCAATGAAACTTCCTAAATCAACCGATGCTGAAAAAGCCGCTCGCGAAAAGGCACTTCAGGACGGATATAAAGCAGCCGCACAGGTCCCGCTAGAAACAGCAACATTATGTTTAGAGGCACTTAAGCTCGCTGAGCTTGCACTTAAGGGCAATAAAAATTCAATAACTGATGCGGGAGTAGCGGGCCTCATGGCCCATGCAGGCGTTTTTGGAGCATGCTACAATGTGCGCATCAATCTGAGCACTATTACAGATACTGAGTTTGTTGCGTCAATGCGAAATAAAACTAATGAACTCATGCACAGCGCAAACGCAATCAAAGACCGCATTCATGCTGTAATTATGCAGGCAATACAGTAACCTCCTAGTGTCACTAAGGTTGTGAATTGTAACTATCTATTCACAACCTTAGCGTTACTGCAATCAGCCTACCTTAAGCTCTTCTTTTACAATTCGGTCTATTTCTTTTTCTGGCAGTGCACCTACTGAAACCATCGGATTACCATCTTTTGGAATAAAAACCAGCGTTGGTATGCTCTGTACGCCAAACATACCTGCTAATTCTTGCTCAATATCGGTATTTACTTTGTACACATCCAGCTTCCCAGAGTATTTTGTACCAATTTTTTCTAGCACTGGTCCAACCATTCTGCAAGGGCCGCACCAATCTGCATAAAAATCGATAATTGCAGGCCGCTCACCCTTGAATTTCCATTCTTTTTCTTGCTCATAGTCAAAGACTTTCTCTTTAAACATCGTAAGATTCATTTGTTCAGGCATACATCCCTCCATAAATTGTTTTTTTCATCGTAAATATATATATTTTTTACTATATAGTCAAATTTTTAAATTAAATCTTTATGGGAATGAAAATTTCGGATGATGTGACAGCACAGGAAAATAATAATGAGGATTCAAAAAATTAGAAAACACAAAGATTGATTTTATAAAAACACCAACTTGAGTACTCTGCCAAAAACTTGCACTATCAAGCGCATGTGCCAGTAATTCAGTACAGTACAGCTCGGAATCATCAGAAAAATTAAACGCATTATCAAATGGAACTCCGCTATCAAGCTTTTGCTGAACATATTCTAATGCTCGTGTGCGTTGTTCTGATGTTTTCCATAAGGGACGCATAATAATAAGACTATGAGGACGTGCGCGTTCAATAAATGCGTGTATCTCATGCATCTGCATACCATCGATTCCGGAAAGCGTATTATTAACAGTGTGAATGACAAAAAAGCTGTTATTTTTACTGACAATAATGCCTACATGGGAAATTGGCACTGTTTCTGCACAAATGTTCATAATAATATCCGCAGAACCAAGAATCCCTTGAATGAGAATAATATCGCCTTCCTGCATTGTTTCAAGTTCTGCCTGACTTAATGTTTCATGGCTATGCGAGCGCGGTCTCAAAATAGCAGTGTGCAAACACTGATAAAACAGCAATGCCATAACAGCACATGCTGCTATGGCATATACAATTACAATTGATTTTTGTGCAGTTAAATGTTTTTTAGAAATTTTTTGAATAATTAGCTTTCCACTGTCCATCAACTTTTTTCATAGCAAGTGTATTTTCTTGCTCATCACCTTTGAGCTTATACACAATAGTTGCGTTGTCTCCATCTACTTTTGATGAAACAATAGTGATATCAGAGCTCTTTAGATTTTTTTTGCTCTGATTGATTTGTTCTTGACTCATCATGCCCATAAGGCTTTTGAGTGTCTGAAGAACCTTTGCACCCTCTTCGGTACTCAGCTTCATGGCATCATCCCAGTTCATGGCATTAATGGCAATAATAAACTTTTTTGCATTAGCCTCTGGTCCGGAACCAGCACACGCCGATACAACCAGTGCAACGATGAGCATAAGCGCTGCAATTTTGATTTTCATGGTATCTCCTTACAATGATATATAACTAAAGTATCCTATACTTTTAACATAAAATCAACTCAGTAACCAACCGAACTGGATTAAGTACATAGCCGCTTTCTTGCATACCTTCATAGCAGCATGCTAGAGTAACCATATGAATATACGAACAGTGAGCATTATTGAAAACCGCAGCGTGAGTGAACAGTATTTTGAGCTTGTTTTCGATTATAGGAATCCTGATACAGAGCCGCAGCCAGGCATGTTCTTTACAGTAAAAATTGATGGAGTTTACGGACCTGTTCTACGGAAGCCTTTTGCTTTTTCTGGATGGGACGCTGAACACGGAACAGCTTCTGCACTTATAGAAAAACGCGGAAATGGCACTCGCTGGCTGGCAGGCCTTAAAAGCGGAGACACGCTCGATATTTTAGGACCGCTCGGAAATGGTTTTTCTTTTCCGGAACGCGGTGTACGGCCTATCCTTGCCGCTGGCGGTATCGGGCTTGGACCAATGCTCTATTTTGCAAACGTTTTACATGCGCGCAGCAATCAGGGTCTCTGTGAAGCACCGCTCCTCATTGCAGGATTTCGCACGCAAAGTTTAATACCAACATTGGATTTTCCAGCAGGAACACTGCTCTGCACCGATGACGGATCTACTGGTTTCAAGGGTACCGTTCTGGACTGTATGCTTTCGCTTTCCGACGTGCTTCCTAAAGTTATCTTTGCCTGCGGTCCTTCTCCCATGCTCGGAGCTCTTGCCCGCTATGCAGCATCGCTTAAGCTTCCTTACGAAGCATCGGTAGAACAGTGGATGGCATGCGGAATCGGCGCATGCATGGGCTGTGCAGTGCCAATGCTCGATGGCAGTTACCAGCGAGCCTGTGCAGACGGTCCTGTGTTTAACGGACTAACGGTAGATTGGGAGAAGCTCATATGAACTTATCAGTTACAATTGGTTCCCTCACGATGAAAAATCCGGTAGGCGCAGCAAGCGGCACCTTTGGCTATGGCTCTGAATATGAAAAGCTCATAGATGTACACGAACTTGGTGCACTCTACACAAAAGCTGTAACCCCTGAACCTCGGGCAGGAAATCCTGTGCCCCGTCTCGCAGAAACACCAAGTGGAATGCTCAATTCAATAGGACTTGCAAACCCAGGGCTTTCATACTTTATCAGCAATAAGCTTCCCGAACTGCGGCAAATGGGATGCAGTGTTATAGTCAACGTTGCCGGGAAAACCCAGGACGATTATGCAAAAGTTGTTGAAACGCTAGAAACACAAACCGGCATCGATGGCTATGAAATCAATATTAGCTGTCCGAATGTTTCACATGGCGGCCTTGCATTTGGCACCGATCCTGGAATAGTTGAAAAGCTTACTGCACAGCTTCGGGCTATTATCGACCAGGGAACTGCAGCACGAGGTGATTCACGCCGTCCGCTCATTATTAAACTGAGCCCTAATGCCACCGATATTACAGAGATTGCACGGGCAGCAGAGGCTGGTGGAGCAGATGCTATATCGGCAATCAACACACTTGTTGGCATGGTGATTGATGTTAAAAAAAGAAGACCAGTGCTTGCAATGAAAACAGGCGGACTCTCAGGCCCGGCAATACGCCCGGTTGGCGTTGCTGCTGTCTATAAAATACGCCGCGCTGTGTCTATCCCTGTCATCGGGTTAGGCGGAATCACATGCACCGATGATGCGCTTCAGTATCTTCTTGCCGGCGCTGATGCTATACAAATTGGCACTGTGCTGTTTAGCAATCCCTCGGCAGCGCATGAAATCATAACTGGAATACAGCACTATATGGAAGTGAATAACATAAACTCTGTCGCTGAGATTAAGAACCTTCTTGAATAATTTAACACTATTTTAACATTTCCTGCATATTATCTTCACAGAATGCTTCTATTCTATGCTCAAGATTCCGTTAGACACGGAAACTGACAGAATACAGGACTATCTGCGTATATCAAAATGTAAGCATAAACGTGCTTACCATCATAGTGAATGTATACGCGGCAGCTCGTATCTGTCTCAAAACTGTTAAGGAGGATTCTAGTATGAAGAAAAGAACGATACTGGTTCTTTTTTCTATCGTTGCACTCACACTGCTGTTTGCTCAGGCAAAATTTGCGTTTATCACCACAAAGAGCGATGACAAGGACAAAATGCTCCCCGGTATTGATCCATCCAAGGTAACCGGTAATATTGTAACTGCAGGAAGCTCTACCGTTTATCCGCTATCCGAAGCAATTGCATCAATGTTCAAAAAGGATGGTTTTACTGGCCTGATTACTATTGACTCTATTGGTTCAGGCGCTGGGTTTGATCGATTCTGCAAAACCGGCGAAACCGATATTTCTAATGCTTCAGTTCAGATTAAGCAGTCTCAAATTGATGCAGCCAAAGCAATTGGCAGAAACCCCATTGAGTTCCGTGTTGGCACCGATGCGCTTGCCGTTGTCGTCAGCAAAAAGAACACCTTTCTTGCGAATGCAACCATTCAAGAACTTGCAAAGATTTTCTCAACGGCTGAAAAGTGGTCCGATGTCAATCCTAAATGGCCTGCACAGCCCATTAAACGATTTATTCCTGGTACTGACTCGGGTACATTTAGCTACTTTGTAGAACACGTATTCAGCAAAAAAGCAGATCCTCTCCTTGCTGCGAAAAATCTTCAGCTTTCAGAAGATGATAACGTGCTTGTTCGCGGCATTGAAAACGATCCCTATGCAATTGGCTTCTTTGGCTATGCTTACTTTGTAGAAAACCAAAAAACGCTTAAAGCTATTTCAATCGAAGGCGTTGCACCCGGCCAGGCTACTGTTGATAATGGCACCTACCCGCTGGCACGCCCGCTCTTCCTCTACAGCGATGCAAAAATTATGAATGAAAAACCGCAGGTTGCTGCATTTATACTCTACTATCTCACCTATGTGAATGATGTAATCAAAAAGGTAGGATATTTCCCTGCTCCAGCCAGCGCACTGAAACAAGCAAAACAAAACTGGCTCGATGCAGTCAAAGGAAGATATTAATGCTCATGCTGAACACGTGAGTACATAGAGAGCACTGCTTACAAGCAGTGCTCATCTTTACTGTTAAGGAACTATAAAATGAAACAGACTAATGCTGTGGATCCGAAACTCTGTAAAAGAATGCACCCTGTAAAGCTCACTATTGAAACGGTACTTGCAGCAACAGGAATTATTACAATCGGTATTACCATAGCAATTGTTTTTATACTTGGCGAAGAGTCTATTAACTTTTTTAAACATGTCTCGCTGAAACAATTTCTTACGACATTCGAATGGCAGCCTCATATTGAAAAATTTGGCATATGGCCGCTTTTAAACGCAACCATCACAACAAGTCTATTTGGTATGCTTGTTTCGCTGCCAATAGGCTTTTTTACTGCAATATTTCTTGCTGAGTACGCTTCGAACGCTATCAAACGGAAAATAAAACCAGTGCTTGAAATTCTTGCAGGCATACCCACTGTTGTTTTTGGGTATTTTGCTTTAAATTTTATTACTCCCTTTTTGCAGCTAGTTTTTGGAAAAGATACTGTTTCGGTATACAATACTGCATCAGCTGGTATTGCAATTGGTATCCTCTTGGTGCCGCTCGTTGCTTCACTCATCGAAGAAGCTCTTTCTGCGGTTCCACGACATCTCCGCGAAGCAGCATACGCTGTCGGAGCAACTAAACTCGAAGTGACACTGGGTATCGTTGTACCTTCTGCATTATCTGGCATTATTGCTACTGTGCTCCTTGCATTATCACGCGCATTTGGCGAAACCATGATTGTAGCTATCGCAGCGGGAGCCGGACCTGCTTTTACGCTTAATCCCTTTAAGTCAGCAGAAACTATGACGGGCCACATGGCACGAATTGCCGGCGGCGATCTTCCTTATGACTCCATTGATTACCAGAGCCTATTTGCAATTGCTCTGTTTTTATTTGTTATAACATTTTTCTTAAACCTCCTTGGAAGAAGCATATCAAAACGGTATATGGAGCACTATGAATGAGCACAACAGCAAATTTTGATCCAGAACTTAACGTCAGGCACAAACGATCTAAGATCTGGAACTTTATCTTTTTTATAGCAATTATTACTTCTTTTTTATTTTTAATTGCACTGCTTTTTAATATTATTAATGACACCTTCGGCTATGTCATTATGGAATATGAAACACCTCCTGAATCGCTTACCTATGACAACAAACACTATACTGAATTATCAACCGAAGAGCTCAGGCAGTTTTTAGAAGAAAATCTTCCCGGAAGACGCTTGCGTGCGCTTGAAAGAGAAAAACCCTTTGAAAGCCGTGATAAACATGAACTACAAGCAATCGTAGAAACTGAAATACTAAATCCTTCGATATATAAATCATATTCACTTGTTGAATCACTCTTTGCAGGTAAAGCAATTAAAAAAGAATTTGAAGAAGCACCGCAAGGCTCTATACTGGTGTTTAGATCTTGGATATCAAAAGATATGCTCCTTAAACCCCAGAGCGATAATGCGCTTGAAACTGGCATACGTACTGCACTGTTAGGCAGTATATTTACTGTTCTTGTTGCAATTATCTTCTCAATTCCGCTTGGTATTGCAGCATCTGTCTGGATGGAGGAATATCTAAACCCTAAAAGCAAACTTAACACAGTTTTAACACTAAATATTTATAACCTTGCTGGCGTGCCATCAATTATTTACGGCATGCTTGGCCTTGCTGTATTTGTCCGCTTTATGGAACCAATTACTTCTGGCGCATTATTTACTGCGGTTAGCGATGAAGTTAAAAACGGGAGAACAATACTCTCAGCCGGGCTTACGCTTGGTATACTAATTTTGCCTGTTATTATTGTTAATACCCGTGAGGCAATACGCGCTGTTCCTGCAAGCCTGAGGCATGCAAGTATTGCCGTTGGTGCTACCAAATTGGATACCATATTCCACCATGTTTTGCCGGCGTGTTTTGATAGAATTTTGACCGGAGCAATATTCGCAATGGCACGCGTACTCGGTGAAACTGCACCGCTCATTATTATTGGGGCTTCAACCTTTATCTCGCAAGATCCATCATCATTATTCTCAAAATTTACAACATTGCCAATTCAAATTTATCAATGGACCAGCAGACCTCAAAAAGAGTTTCATAATCTTGCTGCTGGTGCAATTGTTATCTTAATAATTCTCATGATTCTCCTCAATGGCACAGCTATTTTTTTAAGGAATAGAATCAATGCACGAAAGGAAGCATATCGATGAATCAACTAACTGCACCTTCCGCTGTTAATCAGAATAGTTCGCTCATTCTTGAAATTCCCAATCCAGTATTGCGCTTTAAAAACACCAGCATCTGGTATGGCACCAATGAAGCTGTAAAATCAGTTTCTATGGGGATTAAAAGCAATGCTATTACAGCCATTATTGGACCATCCGGCTGCGGGAAAAGCACTCTGCTTAGGTCAATTAATAGAATGAATGATTTAATTCCAGACTGTCATGTAACCGGCAATATTTACTATCATAACAATGATATTTACGATAAAAATCTTGATCCAGTACTCCTCCGCCGGCATATCGGTATGGTATTCCAAAAGCCTAATCCATTTGCAAAATCGATATATCAAAATATTGCGTGGGGAGCGAAAATCAATGGCTATAAAGGAAATCTCGATCAATTAGTAGAAGAATCATTGCAGCAGGCTGCGCTCTGGGACGAGGTAAAAGATAAGCTGCATAAATCAGCATACGCGCTCTCCGGCGGGCAGCAGCAGCGGCTCTGTATAGCTCGAGCAATTGCACTTAAACCCGACATACTGCTTCTCGATGAACCAACCAGTGCTCTTGACCCTATATCGACCGCTAAAATCGAAAGTCTCCTTGAAGAATTAAAAAATTTCTTTACAATTATAATTGTAACGCACAATATGCAGCAAGCAGGCCGTATTTCTGATTATACTGCATTTATGCTCACAGGAGATTTAATTGAATACAATGAAACAAAGAAAATATTTTTTAACCCAACTGATGAACGCACAGAAAGCTATATATCAGGACGCTTTGGATAATAAGTATGACTATGTGCATACAAAAAATTCCATATAAAAGAAAGGCATTACAATGACAAGACAGCATTTAGCACAAGAACTTGAAGCAATACACTCGCAGGTACTAGCAATGTCGCTATTGATTCTTGAAAATCTCCGCAAAGCCAGAACCTGCGTTATCAATTCCGACCCATCTTTAGTAGCAGAGGTAAAGAAAACAGACCTCCAGATTGATGCACTACAGCTTTCAATAGAAGATAGTGTAACTATGCTTATTGCAACGCAGCAGCCAGCTGCACGGGATTTGCGAGAGATGGTTGCGCTTATTAAAATTCTTGATAATCTCGAACGCATAGGCGACTATGCTGTACATTTTGCTAAAGCATCAAAAATTTTAGCTGAGGATCCATTTCCTCGTCCGCTTGACAGATTAATACGCATGTCACAAACCTGTGAGACCATGCTCGATGAAGCTATTAAAGCATACCTTAATCTGGACGAAACACTAGCAATTGCCGCTGCAGAAAAAGATGACTGGATTGACAAAGACCACAAGGCATTCTTGAATGAAATTCTCAGCCTCATGGTAGATAATCCTGCCCGTGCAGGACAGGCATTCAAACTGATACAAACCAGCACCTATCTTGAACGGCTTGGCGATCACGTAACCAATATAACCGAAGCGATTATTTTTATTATCACAGGAGAACATAAAGAGCTTAATGTATAAGAGAAAGCTCACATATACTATACTACTTTCTGAGCAGTGAGGATTGCATGGCACATGAACGGATTTTAATAATAGAAGATGATAAAGATATACAAGCTCTGCTTAAAGAACGGCTCAATGGTGAGCAGTTCGCGGTTTTTCAAGCATTTACTGGTGAAGAAGGACTTACCATTTGCAAAACAAAAAAACCTGATATCATACTGCTTGATATCATGCTCCCGAATAAAAATGGATTTGATATTCTCAGAGCACTTAAAACTTCATCGGAACTCAAAACAATTCCGGTAATTATGCTAACAGCACACTCTGACGAGACAGATATTGTAAGTGCTTTGGAGCTCGGTGCCGATGATTATGTCACTAAACCGTTTAGCTTTAAAGTACTAGCAGCACGAATCCGCCGTTTTCTCCGTCATAAATTAGAACCCGAAAAACAGCCAGCCTTATTGCACTATGGCAAACTCGAAGTAGACCGCTCAAAATTCCTGGTTACCACAGACACAAAACCAGTAGTCTTTTCAGCTACTGAATTTGCAATGCTCTGTCTTTTTTTAGAACAGCCAGGACGCGTGTTTACCAGAACACAAATAATTACTGCAATTAAGGGAGAAGATTATCCTGTTACCGACCGCACCATTGATGTACATGTCACAGCAATACGAAAAAAACTTGGCGATCTTTTCCCACTTGAAACTATACGCGGTATTGGATACCGACTTAAGGAAAACGAATGAAAAAACTGCGATATACAACAAGAATGATGCTCATGCTGCTCGGGCTCATTATTATCAGCATGAGTATTGCAGCTATGAGTTCTCTCTTGCTGCTTCGCTCTGCTAATATGAAAATACACACTGCTATCCTCGAAAAGGCTTCAAAACTTTTTTCACATATTGATCTTGACAAACTGCCAGCTATTCCAAAAGCAGAGATTTCCGGTGCTGATATGCGTTTGACAATTGTCAAACGGGATGGATCTGTTATTTTTGATTCACACTACGATCCCTCTAATATGGAAAACCATGCCGAAAGACCAGAAATTGCTGCTGCGCTTTCAGGGCTTGAATATAACGCTGTCCGCTTTTCGGATACTCTCCAGATGTACATGCTCTATCATGCTTTCCCTGTTAAAAACTATGTAGTAAGGCTCGCAATTCCAGTAAGTGAAATTAGCAGTGTACTAGAACCTTATATGCAATTAGGGCTTTTTATCTTTTGCGTATTAATTGCTGCAGCTTCTGCAGTGCTATACTCTTATAATTCATCGATAATACAGCCAGTCAATGCACTCATACAAGCAAGTAAAGCATGGGAAAATGGAGATTTATCCTACCGTATCCACATCAAAGCAAGCGATGATTTTGCAGAATCAATACAAAGTCTTAACTGCATGAGCGAAAAGCTTGAATCAACAATTAAAGCACTAAATAATGAAAAAAAAGAACTTGGAGCTATTTTAGAAAATATCAACGAAGCTATTTTAGTCACAAATAGCACATTAAACATTGCTCTTGCAAATCCTGCTGCATGCAGGCTTTTTAATCAGCCTGTCCAAAACTATCCAAGAAACTTGCTCGACTTTACTTCAAGCTTGGACATTCAGAAAACAGCGCTCGATTGCCTTGAATCACAAAAACCTGCCGAACAGGAAATAGCAATGTATGGAGTTATAACTATTAAACTGCTCGTGCGCTGTTCTCCTCTCAATGCTGAAAATACTGGTATTATACTTGCAATTACTGATATTACCAAAATCAGGTATCTTGAAGATATGAGAAAAGACTTTGTAGCAAATGTATCCCATGAACTGCGTACCCCAATTACGCTCATCAAAGGCTATGCAGAAGCACTTCTTGAAAATAGTAAGCTGCCAGATGAAACAATAGCAGCAAAAATTGCAATCATTCACCGCCATGCCGATAGAATGAATGCTATTATCGAAGATCTCCTCATGCTGTCTCGGCTTGATGCTTCATCACAGCGTGAGATAAATATGGAAACAATATCAGTTTGTACGCTTATTGACGATGCTCGTGAGTCAATTAGTACAGAACGTCAGATCGTTGTTGAGTGCCCGCAAAAACTAACCGTTATGTGTAACCCAGAACTTATGGAACAAGCGCTCATCAATCTTATTGATAATGCTATAAAATACACAGCTGGGACTATAACTGTAGAAGCGTATGAGCAGAATTCTTTTGTTATTATCAATGTTATTGATGAAGGCCCAGGCATCCCAGAAGAACACGCTGCAAGAATTTTTGAACGCTTTTACCGAATTGATAAAGCGCGAAGCCGTGAAACAGGAGGGACTGGCTTAGGGCTCTCTATTGTTAAGCATATTGTAGAAATACACAGAGGCTCAGTATCCGTTCGCAACAATGGTGGCAAAGGAGCAATTTTCACGATCTGTATACCGTCTCAGCCAGTAAACAGCTGAGTGATGCGTTTACATCTATATTGTGCATATAGTTTGCACAATGCTAATAGAAAATCGTATACCTGCCTTTTGTATCCACGATAATGACAAGCCTACTGGTTCTTCCATACCAGATATGTCTCCCAGGACTCAATACACATGTCATTTGTTCACCCACCTGCAGCACCGGCAAAAATGAATTTGCCGGATATAAGACTTCACAAACTGGCGGGATTGTAATACTAAAAGACAGTTGCTTTTTAGTCACCATATCTGCACGAAATTTCTTCTGGATAATAGCACGAGCAAGTTCCTGCTGATTGATATTCCAAATAGAGCCCTGAACCGTTTTAAGCAAATCATATAATCGTTTCCAATTAAAATTTTTCATATCGTAACCCTGTTTCCATAAAAGTTCAGCAAGGAGAGCACAAAATCCTCCTTCACTATCAAAACATATCTCCTCGCCGCTTTTAAGCCAGGGCAATAGGGTGCCAATTGGCAGCGTTTTTCCTGTTCCAAACTGAGCAGCAAGTGTTATAGCCATATAGGAACCTGGTTTTTGTATTATTGTAAGCATTGTTTCAGGAAAGACAGTACTTTCACTTTGTGTTGCATCATTCATAATTTTTACACAAAATGTTTCTGCGCCTGCCCAATATTCTGGCATAGGAGGAATCTTTATTGGTTCTTCTATCGGCAAGGTTAAGAGGATACATCCTGCTTCTAAACATACCAGGATACAAATAAAAATAATTTTAAAAAGTTTCATACTAAAATAAACAAGCAAATTAGCATAATGCATGCAGAAAATTTGCTGTTCT
>CAZVTR010000020.1:0-1421 GCA_964630305.1 uncultured Treponemataceae bacterium
CAAGGCGTAGTATCCACGAATGCTCTGGAACTTGGTATCGATATTGGCGGCCTCGATGCCGCTGTCGTTGCAGGATACCCTGGATCGTTTAATTCGTTCTGGCAGCAAATAGGCCGAGCTGGCCGGCGCGGCGGAGTATCAGCAGCGATATTCGTAGCTTCATCTGCGCCACTTGATCAATTCATTATGAATGATCCCGAGTGGTTCTTTAGCAAAAACCATGAAGAAGCACGGCTGGATCCCGATAATCCATACATCTACCTTGATCATATAAAGTGTGCTGCATTTGAACTTCCATTTAATGCCGACATACTTTCGTCCGACCCATTCGGAGCGAATGCTCGTGATGCCCTTGAGTTTTTAGAAGAAGACGGCATCGTTCGGTTAAGCGGAAACCGCTGGCACTGGTCTGACCGATCCTATCCGGCAGAAAGCATCAGTCTTCGTTCAGCTGCTAGCGATAACGTTGTAATCATCGACACAACACGAGGGCGTAATGCAGTCATCGGAGAAATGGACAGACCCAGCGCAAAAGAACTGTTGTTTGATAATGCTGTCTACATCCACAGGGGAAATCAATTTATTGTAACAAAATTGGACTTAGAAAACCACAAATGTTTTGTTGAAGAATCAGAAACAAATTACTATACCGATGCTCTTGTAAAAACCGATATCAAACCACTGTCCGAAGATGAATCATATGAGTATGCCGTTTCTGGACCTGCCCCTGTTCAATCAAATCAGACTGCCCCTGCGCGAAAAATATTAGCCCGGGCAGTTGTCGGCGATGTACTCGTCCGATCTCAGGTTGCCAAGTATAAAAAGATTCGCTTTCATACCCATGAAAATATCGGTTATGGAGACATAGCTCTGCCTGAGGAAGAAGTGCAAACAAGAGCCATAGCAATTCTTTTTGCTGATGATACCATTGCTGGGAAAAGCTTAACTGAGCTATCAGAAGAAGCGCTTGGTGATCTCCTCTCTGGTCTTGGCAATCTCGTTAAACATATTGCGCCAATTTTCCTGCTCTGTGATCCGAGAGATATTGGCATAGCCGAACGCGTACGGGATCCGCACTTTGAAGTACCGGCGTTATATTTATATGACCACTATCCCGGCGGAACCGGTCTTGCAGAAGGCATTGCCGAGAAGGTGCCAGATCTCCTGCGGTCTACAGCAAAAGCGTTATTCGCCTGTCCCTGCAAAAACGGCTGCCCCTCATGTGTTGGACCAGAACACGATAAATCACTCGTAGTCAACTTTTTTAATGCACTTACGGAACCATCGGATCTATCTGGTCTCTCAGCACAATTCTGACTATACTAATACACAAAGTGGCAAAGTGAAATGTCAAACCGATTCAAAAGCAGACTTGTACATATACGAAACACATCGGCACCAAAACCAACGCAAACCGATAC
>CAZVTR010000020.1:1521-11321 GCA_964630305.1 uncultured Treponemataceae bacterium
CCTGGTGAATTTTCGAGTACTTTGTCACTCGACTGGCCCTCGCTTATACCGCACACTGCACCGCTCTTTGAAAATGAACACCCTGTACCTGCAACATCACTCTTATTTTTTGATATAGAAACTACAGGACTCTCAGGCGGTGCGGGGACAGTTGCATTCATGGCAGCATTCGGTTCTTTTTCCGCTGATAAAAAAACTCAAAACCTGATTTTTACAATCAGACAATACCTCCTGCTTGATTACCAGGGCGAACAAGACTTTCTCGATGCAATTCAACAGGAACTCTCAAGTACAGGATTACATCTTGTATCATACAACGGCCGCGCTTTTGACGAACAGATTCTCCGTACTCGCTTTTTGCTTAACGGAATCACATTTCCTGAACACTCGTACCATTTCGATTTACTCTATCCCGCTCGCACCCTCTGGAAAACCTGCCTTGATAACTGTTCACAAAAGACACTTGAAACCGCTATTCTTGGTAAAAATCGCGGATACGATCTCGGCGGAGAATTCGCTCCTTATGCCTGGTTTGAATACCTTCGAACCGGGAATAAAAGCAAATTGCTTGAAATTGCTGAGCACAACCGAAAAGACATTGCGGGCCTTGCTGAGATTTTTTTTGTAATCAATGCAATTCTCGAAAATCCATCAAATACCAGATGGAAGTATGACACAACGCGTCTCGGTGTGCGCCTCACGCAAGAAACAAAAAAACTCTCTCTGCTTAAAGTATCTGCAGAAAGCAATCCCGAAGCGATGCTGGCATACGGTTCAGAATGCCTCAGGCAGGGTCTCATGTCAGAAGGCATCTCAATACTGACCAAGCTGGCGCACAAAACCGATGCTCCCTCAGTACTCCGCTCCGATGCATTGCGCAAGCTGGCAATGCACGCCGAATGGGATAAAAAAAATTATCAAGAAGCACTGCTCTATACAGATCAGGCTCTCCAGCTCTCGTATTTAAGCCATCAGATTAAAAACGAGTTTGAAAAGAGAAAAGCACGGCTTAAAAATAAAATTGGTTAACAGCACTGCTTATACCGCAGGAAAATTAAACTTAACACAAGACTTTGTTATTAGGTTTGACCTGCCTGGCTTAACAGCTCTTCACGTTTTTTGCGATACTCAATAATTGGATAATCACCCTGTATCAAATTTTCTTTGCCTTTAAGCTGGCTTCGTTTTGGAACCTGTGTCTGCACGATTCGGCGATCCTGGTGTGCTACCATCCTATTAAATGGCATTGCAAGCTTTGCAATGAGTTTTCCTAAAATTGGTATTTTTAAGAAACGCTGATAAAACCTGAGATAGAGCAGTGTATGCTCTTCATCGACCGGAATAAATGCTGCAAACACCCGTACTTTTCCCGCGATATAATTCTGCCATGTATTAGGGAAATGAAACTCAAGATGAAACTCTGGATACGGTTTGGAAATTTCAGCTGGTTTTCTAGGCTTTTGTCCATGATCTTTTTCATTAAACACATACACCCTAAATGCTTTGTCAGAAATCCACTCAACTACAGGACCGTTGACCAGTGTACGGTTTCCCCTGCCTATAGTGTTATAATGTACAAATGGAAGGTGAACAACATCAAGCTGATTTTCAATAACTCGCGAATAATGAGCATCCCAGGGATCATAGATTGATGCATAGTAGAATTCATCGCTAATATCTTCAAAAAACTGAGGCGGCTCAAGTGCTTCAGGCGGATTTTCACCCCACCAGATCCAGATAAGGTTGTGAGCCTCATACACTGGGTAGCTTAAAACTTTATACTGCGGGGGAACAGGTGTGTCTCTACCATTTGCAGGAATGACTGCAACCTTGCCAGTTCCATCATACTCAAACCCATGAAAAGGACATTGTAAATGATCGTTCACACACTTACCCTTGCTTAGGGCTGCTCCTCTATGAGTACAAACATCACGCAAGCAGTGCACCTTATTATTTTGGTCACGCCAAAAAACAAATTTTTCGTTAAGCCTGGTCACCCCAATCGGTTTTTTGCGAACATCTCGGGACTCAAGCACCACATACCATTGGTTTCGTATCATACGACCTCCATTATAGTTACATTTGTTACAGTATACTCAAATTTAAAGGATAAATAAAAAAATTTGCAAAGAGACAAATTGAGTAGTATATTGAAACTGCAACTTTACTCAGACCAATAAAAGGAAGGAGAAGCTATGAAATCAATAAAAGGCACAAAAACGGAGAAAAACCTCATGGCAGCATTTGCTGGTGAGTCTCAGGCTAGAAACAAATACACCTTCTTTGCGAGCCAGGCTAAAAAAGAAGGATTTATTCAAATTTCAATGATTTTTGAAGAAACAGCTAATCAGGAAAAAGAACATGCAAAACGCCTCTTTAATTTTATGGAAGGCGGAACTATCTCCATTACCGGCGAATTCCCCGCTGGACCTGTCGGAAGCACAGCAGAAAACCTGCACGAAGCCGCTCAGGGCGAAAACTATGAGTGGCAGACAATGTATCCCGAATTTGCAAAAATTGCACGCGAAGAAGGTTTTGATGCAATAGCAACTGTTTTTGAGTCTATTGCCGTTGCAGAAAAACAGCACGCAAAGCGCTATGAAAAACTGCGCAAAAATATACTCGACAAGAAAGTATTTAAGCAGGACACAAAAGTACTCTGGCGCTGTCTCAATTGCGGATACATTTATGAAGGCACCGAGCCACCCAAAGCATGCCCGGCATGCGCTCATCCGCAAGATTATTTTGAACTCCTCGGAGAAAATTGGTGATAGGCATCGATTTTTAGTATATTAAAAGTAAACGTGCAATCGTGAAAGGAGAAAACCATGACACAGGTTGGTCAGGTATATAAATGCATGAAATGCGGCAACATCGTAGAAGTACTCAATGCTGGCGCAGGAGAACTTGTTTGCTGCGGCGAAGCAATGATACTGCTCACAGAGAACACCACTGATGCAGCAAAAGAGAAACATGTTCCTGTTATCGAAAAAGTGAGCGAAGGCTGGCGGGTCACCGTTGGCGCTGTTGCTCATCCGATGGAGGAAAAACACTTTATCCAGTGGATCGAGCTCTGGGCGGATGGAGCTGTCCACAGAGTTAATCTCAAACCAGGTGATAAACCTGAAGCTGTTTTCGCAATCCAGGCACAGCATGTAACCGCACGTGAATACTGCAATCTGCATGGACTCTGGAAAGCAGAACTCTAAAAAAAGGCACCTGGTTTATTTTTAACATAAAGGAGATAATCATGAAGTATGTATGCGAAGTGTGCGGTTATATTTATGACCCTGCAGTAGGCGACCCTGATGGCGGCATCGCACCTAATACCCCGTTTGAAAAATTGCCAGACAGCTGGGTCTGTCCAATGTGCGGAGCTGGCAAAGAAAGTTTTAGTCCAGCATAATCCAGCATCCAGCAAACCACAAGGTGCAGTATTGCAATTACTGCACCTTTTTTCTATTATAAGCAGTATGGATAAATCAAAACGCGCAGACTTTGTTTTTTGCATTGGCTATGAGGGTGCAACCGCTCTCGTTGATGGTACTATGAAAGCTAAATATGGTAACTATACAACGCTCCAGCTTGCCGAAGCAGGATTGTTCCGATCTGCCTGTGCATCTGCATTGTACAGTGAAAATCCAGAAGAAATTAAAGCATTCATCGATTTTTACAACAAAAAAGCCGGAACAGCTATAAACACCCCCGAAGAGCTTTCTAAACTCTTTGGTGTCTCACTTGAAGATTTCTCCGGTAAAAATATACGAGTCTTAAAATAGCAGCTTAATCCCGCTGTATTTCCGCAAGAAATCCTTTGAGATAGAAGGACTCATCGTATCCCAACCGAATAGGATGATCGATATCCTGCCGTAATTCCTGAATAATTTTTAGTGTTACCCCTGCATCAGCAGCTGAAGCATTAAGCATATACAGAAAGTCGTCACGCTTTATCCAGTACGAACAGGAAAACGTTGCGAGCATACCGCCTGTTTTAAGAGCTCGCATCGCCCTCAAGTTAATTTCTTTATAACCCCTCATAGCCTGCTTTACCGATGCGCGGTTCTTTGCAAACGCAGGAGGATCAAGAATTATATAATCGTAACTTTCCTTATGTAAGTTGCGTAAAACATCAAAGGCATTAGCACAGATTGTTTCTAACCCAGTTTCCAGTCCGTTAAGACGTGCATTCTCTTTAACAGCAGCAATTGCAAACTCGGAGCTATCTACCGCTAAAACTGATGCTGCGCCTGCTTTGAGACAATTCAGTGCAAAACCGCCCGCATTGCAGAACACATCTAAAACAGAGCGTCCCTTTGCATAGGAAGCAATCAGCTTCCGATTGGCTTTTTGATCTAAAAACCAGCCTGTTTTCTGTCCTTCATACAATGAAACAGTAAACTTAAGCCCATTTTCATCAATAATAATAGTTTCAGGGACAGACCCGTACACAACACCAGAGCAAATTGGTAAACCTTCGAGAGCCCGTACTGGCGCATCGCTCCGCTCAATGATGCCTTGCGGTTTACAAGTGGCAACGAGGGCATCTATGATAGCTTGCTTGTTTCGTTCCATACCGGCAGAAAGTATCTGCATAGAAATCCATGAGCGATTAAATACATCAGCAATAAGCCCCGGAAGATTATCGGATTCTCCAAAAATCAATCTGTACGATTGTGTGTTTTCCGGAAGATACCGAGAACGCCAGTGCAAGGCTTTCATAATGCGCGATTCAATCAGCGCTTTTGTGCATGGCTCCTCTTTTCTCGAAAAAAGGCGCACCCTGATATGTGATTTGGGATTGTAAAACCCCATACCTAGAAACTGTTTTTTTGCGGAGAATACAGCAACATCCATGCCCAGGGTCTGTTCATCATCAGCGTTGAAATCTTTACTTGTATGCGATATTTCATTATCATATATCCATGGATGCCCATGAAGGATGCGTACATCTTCATGAGGCTTTAAGACAATATGCGGGCTCATATCCGCATAGTAAAGAACAAATGAGGCTTGTGCAAGATGCAAAGCCTGATAAAGGAGTCGTTATGAAAAAAAGAACCTCAGTATTTATGGCCATTGGCATTACGCTTTTGGTTTCCGGCATCATCTCAGTGAGCATGTTCAAAGACAAGTTTAGCGCAAAACTCACTGAGATTACTAACAACCCTGTTCTCTTTGCACAGACATCAGGTACCTTTTTTACCTCAACAGGCATAAGCGGCAGCGGTATGCTCAAGCAGGAAACCCGTGCTGTTCGTGATTTCTCATCAATCTCAATGAGCGGTGTTGGGGTGGTACATCTCAGACAGGCTCAAAACTATAAAGTAGTTGTCGAACTCGATGACAATCTGCTCCCATACTATGAAACCGTTGTCAGAAACGGTGTTCTCGAACTGGGTTTTAAACCTGGCACCAGTATCCGCAATCTCAAAGAACTCACTATCTACATCGATATGCCAAACATCACAGGACTTTCACTATCAGGAACTTCAACCATCATTTTTGATACATCATTTGTTATTAAAAACTTTAAGGCTGATATTTCCGGAGCAAGCAAGATAACAGGGACACTCTATGCCGATGCAATTGCAATGAGCGCGAGCGGTGCTGCTGCAGTCACTCTCACAGGAAAAGCACAATCCTTAAAAATTGATGTTTCGGGTACTGGAAGCTTTGACTGTTTGGCGCTCAGCGCTCAAACTGTCTATATCGATGCTTCAGGCGCCGCCTCAATCAAAGTGTCAGCATCTGATTATCTAAAAGTAAACATTTCTGGCGCATCGAGCGTTCAGTACAAAGGCAATCCCAAAATTGACAAAGATATATCCGGGATCGGCTCTCTCAAAGCTATAAATTAACAGTTTTTATAACAAGTAAAACAAAAAGCTGGCTACACAAGAGCCAGCTTTTTTAATATAATTTATATTAAATTTAAATAATTAATCTAATAATTAATTATTATCTACCGGTTTCCAATTTCTTGCTAGTCTTTGAGCTTCAAGAATTTGATCTCGAGTCATGTAAATTTCTAATAAATTTTTTGCCCTTATTGCATTACTTCTTAAATCATTATCATTGGTATTACTTGCTGCAAGATTTAACCACATATGCGCTAAAATATAATTAGCTGTTGTGCCTATGCCTCCAGCATACATTAATCCCAGATTGTATTGAGCATATGGATTCCCATGTTCTGCAGCTTTTTGAAACCAGAAAAATGCCAGCACATGATCCTGAGGAACACCATAACCATCCTTATACATATAACCCAAAGTACATTGTGCATCAATGTTGCCTTGTTCTGCACTTCTTTTAAACCATAGAAAAGCTTGCTTATAATCTTTTTGAACGAATATGCCATTAAAATACATGTTACCAAGAGCATTTTGTGCATAAGGGTTTCCTTTATCCGCTGCTTTTTTATACCAACTAAAAGCAATTGAATAGTCTTGTGATACACCATCTCCATAATAATACAACTGCCCAATTTGATACTGCGCTTCTGCATTACCTTGTTCTGCTGCCCTTGTGTAAAAATCTATGGCAATTTCAAGACTTTTGGCATCTCCAGTAGTAAAATAGTCATTCTTAAAAAAATTTGCTATAATTGATTGAGCATTGGCATTACCTTGTAATGCTGACTTATAAAACCAAACAAATGCTTGAGCATGATCTTGTTTTACTCCATAACCATTCAAATACATATCCCCAATATTATACTGGGCATAAGCATTACCTTGATCTGCAGCTTTTTGAAACCAAAATAGTGCTTGATTATAATCTTTTGAAACTCCATATCCATTTAAAAACATACATCCAAGCATATTCTGTGCATAATCGTCTCCTTTCTCTGCTGATTTTTTAAACCATATATATGCCTGTGCAAAGTTTTTTGATACTCCATAACCAACAAAATACATATATCCAAGCATATTTAGAGCATTAATATTTTCTTTTTCAGCTGATTTTTGAAACCATGTTAAAGCTTGTTTGTAATCTTGATATACAACTATGCCTTTATAATACATCTCTCCAATCATATATTGAGCATTGCTATTACCTTTTTCTGCTGCTTTAATAAACAGTTGATATGCTTCCTTATAGTCTTGTTGAACACCATAACCATAAAAGTACATATATCCTAATAGATACTGTGCCTCAAGATGTCCTTGTACTGCAGCCTTTTTAATCCATATAAATGCCTGGTTATAATCTTTTGTTACATCTTGACCTTCAAAAAAAACACATCCAATTTTAAACTGAGCATTTGCATTTCCTTGCTCAGCGAGTTTTTTATATAAATCTAATATTTCATATTTATCTAACCATAAATTAATACCACTTTCATATAAAGCTATTAATCTAGATTGAGCATCAAAATTTCCTTGGGTTGCAGCCTTTTTGTACCAAGTTATTGCTTCTGTATAGTCCTGCGTAACGCTAATACCATATTCATAAAAATATCCTAAATAATATTGAGCTTCCACATAGCCTTGCTCCGCAGCTTTCATATACCATTTTACAGCTTCATCATAATCTCTCAATACACCTATTCCAAATGAATATAAATAGCCTAAACGATATTGAGCCTCCAAGTGGCCCTGTTCAGCTGCCATTTTGTACCAATAAACCGCTTTATCAATATCAAGCAACACACCAATAACATTTTCATATAAGTTACCTAATTGATATTGTGCATTTATATCTCCATTTTCAGCAGCTTTTTTATACCAACTTATCGCACTAACATAGTCTTGTGATACACCAATTTCATGTTCATAGATAAAACCTAGAAAATATTGTGCATCTACATTTCCATTTGCACTCGCTTTTATTAACCAATCCAATGCTAATTCAGTATTAGGTTCTACTCCATATCCTATTGAATAAATATAACCTAAATAATATTGAACTTGACTATTTCCGCTTTCTGCTGCTTTAGTATACAATAGTAAAGCTTTTTCTCTATCTTGAGGTACCCCTATACCACTATAATACATATCACCTAAAATAATTTGAGCTTGAACATGATTATTAGCTGCTGCTTTGCTAAACCATTCAGCAGCTGTACTATAATCTTGATAAACACCATTGCCAGAAAAATACATATATCCTACTTCATATTGTGCATCAGTGTTTCCCTGTTCAGCTTTTTTTAAAACCTCTTCAAAAATCAATGACTGTGCAATACTTATTGTTGAAATTACTGTAAAAATAAGCATAAATATTTTTTTATTAATTTTCATAATGCCTCCATTCAGTATTATTAAAAATTGTATATTTATATCTTAAATACTTAAAATTCTGAAGTCAATAACATTTTACTTTAATTAATATTTTAGTAAACAAATGTGTTAATATGTATTTTAATTTATACAAAATGCGTTACACTTATATTAATACATGGAGGCATACAGTATGAAACCGTTAAAGAAGAAAATTTTTGGAACAGTTATTTTTATCGCTCTCTGCATAGCATTTTCAATAGCATGTACCGCTTGCGCAACTAAATCCAGCCTTCTCCCCACGGACACTGCAGAGTCCCCTGCCCCGGAACCCTCCGCAGCAGCTTCTGCCGATGCAATGTACAGCGGAAAAACTACTGCTAAAAGCGAGTTTGCTTCAGCGCCGCTTCCAACAGGTGCATCGAAACCAACATCATCTGGACTTAAAGCAGGATTCTCTGATGATAATGCGCAATTTAATTACTTTATTGATTTTCTGGAAAAGTATAAGCATGTCCCGCACTATGCGTATGATATTTCAAACCGAATGTCATTTACTGTACTCGACAAGGACAAAAAGCCAATTGCTAATGCCCGCATTGAACTTTATACAGTTGTAAATGGAGGCAAAGGAACCAAGCTCCTTGAAACAGGCGTTTCTGCCGCTGACGGCAGTTTCCGCTTTTATCCAATCGAGCTCGCAAAAAGGTCAGATCCTCAAAATCAAAATCTTGCTTCTGTCTGGGCTGTCATTACGTATAACCAACAGCGTATAGAAAAACTCATCGACTGCAATGGAGTCCGCAATCAGGAAATTGTTTTTTCAACCGCACGAATAGTCAAACAGCCGGTGCCGCTTGACATTGTCTTTGTTATGGACACGACAGGATCCATGGGCGAAGAAATTGACAGGCTTAAAGCAACAATTCAAATTATTAACGATAATATTTCTACACTCAAACCCCGTCCTGCCATGCGTTTTGGCATGGTACTCTACAGGGACAAAGGTGATGAATATATAACTAAAATAATTCAGCTTACCGATGACCTTTCTGCTTTTGAAAAAGAACTTGCAAAAGTAAAAGCAGGAGGCGGAGGCGACAGGCCAGAAGATCTTGAATCCGCACTTGATGAAACCATAAACAAAATTAACTGGAATACCGACGGAATTCGCCTAGCGTTTGTAATAACCGATGCCGATGCGCATCTCGATTACGGACGCACATATACCTACATTGATGCATCAATCGACGCAAAAAATAAAGGCATCAAACTCTACACTATTGGGACAGGCGGTCTCCCGCTCCAGGGCGAATACATACTCCGCCAAATTTCACAATTGAGTAATGCGCGATATATATTTTTAACATACGGTGAAAAAAGCGAGTCAGAAGGCGGAACAGAAGGCGCTGTGAGCCATCATACTGGTGCCAATTTCACATCCGATAAACTCGAAGTAGTAATTATAAAATTTGTTCGCGAAGAAATGGCCTACCAGTCTGATACTCCCATAGTAACCGAAGAAGAATACTTTGAAGCACAAAAAACCGAATCACAGAAAAATGAAGAAATACT
>CAZVTR010000020.1:11421-40096 GCA_964630305.1 uncultured Treponemataceae bacterium
AAGAAGAATACTTTGAAGCACAAAAAACCGAATCACAGAAAAATGAAGAAATACTCTCTCAGCTTTTTGAACAAGCCTTGAATAACCTATTGGATTACTCTAGCTTAAAAATAACAAAGGATACCCCCATTGCCCTCCTGCCGATTGCTGCACAAAATGATGAACACAAAGCTGTGGCAGAATATTTCTCTGAGCAAATTCTCATTACAGCAAGCAAACTTCAGCGTTGTAAGCTTGTTGAGCGCAAAGACCTTCAAAAAATACTCCAGGAGCTCGAGCTCCAGCTCTCTGGTCTTGTTGACGAAAAAAATGCAGTAAAAGTCGGCTATCTCCTTGGAGCAGAAGTTCTCATAACAGGGACACTCTATATAAAAGAAGACAAGTATGAAATCTTTATTAAACTGCTCCGTGTCGGTACCGGAGAAATTCTTGCTGTAACTCGGGCTAAAATTGATAAAAAACTTGGTTTGTAATACTGTATCAGTATGGCAAAACAAGATAAAACAACCTACATTTGCTCCTCGTGTCATCACGAGGAGCCCAAATGGCTCGGCCGATGCCCTGTGTGCGGTGCATGGAATACCTTTGAAGAAGCCAAAGCTTCGTATGCTCAGCCTAGTCAGCACTTAAAACAAATTGGCTCAATTCCACTAACAGGCATCACAACTATTGATAAACCTCGTTTTTCTTCCGGCATCGATGAAGTTGATCGCGTTCTCGGCGGCGGTATCGTACCAGGTATGTCCGTTCTCATAGGCGGAGAACCAGGTATCGGGAAAAGTACCCTGCTCATGAGTCTTGCAAGTAAGTCAGACACGAAAGGGACAGTCCTCTATGTTTCCGGCGAAGAAAGTCCGCAACAGATAAAGATGCGTGCTGACAGGCTTGGCGTACACCGTGATAAAATTGAATTACTGTGTACCAACGATCTTACTCATGTGGTTACCGCTCTTGAAAAACTCCATCCTGTGATACTCATTGTCGATTCCATTCAAACCTTGATTGCCCATGAAGCGGGCACGATACCTGGCACTGCAAATCAAATTAAATACTGTGCGCTCGAATTAGCCGAATGGGGACGCAATCACGATACAGCATCGTTTCTCGTTGCCCATGTTACCAAAGATGGCATGATTGCAGGCCCAAAAGCAGCCGAACACATTGTCGATGTTGTGCTGATGTTCGAACAGAATGATACCGATGCCCGTTTTCTTCGATCAAGCAAAAACCGATTCGGATCTGTTGATGAGGTAGGACTGTTTCTAATGGGTGAGACTGGCCTTGAAGAAATATCAGACAGTTCTGGGTTTTTTCTGGGAGGCAAACGCGATAAAAATCCTATCGGTGTTGCAGTTGCAGCAACGTGGGAAGGCTCACGCTGTCTTATGGTGGAAATTCAAGCACTCATTGTTCCTGGGAAATCAGGCTTTTCCCGTGTGTACTCAGATCGCATTGATGCTTCGCGCGTGTCACGTATTGCAGCTATACTTGAAAAGCACACCGGCATTATGTTTTCGGATCAGGATATATATGTCAATGTGGCAGGAGGCATCAGGCTCACCGAACCTGGCATAGACCTGTCCCTGGCTATGGCTCTCTATTCTGCACGCGCCAGTGTGGATATTCCTGTTTCTATGGCTTTTGCGGGAGAACTCTCGCTTGCAGGAGAAATCAGATCGGTGCGCAGGATGAAGCAGCGAAGTAAAACCGCATTAGCCATGGGTTTTACAAAGCTCTTAGGACCCGCTGATATCAGTCAAACGTCAACCCCTGCTGATGAAGAAAACTGGACTCTCATTCCAGATATTAAAGCGTGTTTAAAAGAAACCTTTTCATAAACTCCAAAAAAGAGCGGCTAGTAGACAGAATTTTCTCAATATGACTTGACATTTTTTTACATATTTTGTACTTTATTACTACACGACGCAGGGTAGAGCAGTTGGCAGCTCGTCGGGCTCATAACCCGGAGGTCAGAGGTTCAAGTCCTCTCCCTGCTAACAAAAAGGGGATGTCCAATAGGTTTAGGACATCCCCTTTTATTATTCTGTGCATGGTATCTTGTTTTATACCAATTTAGTCCCAACTGGCGCGTCCATCTCCCAAAATTGGTATCTGCTCACCAAGCAGTGCTGGTTTGCTTTTTAGAATAATATCACCAAACGCTTTGACCCGAGCAAAGACCTCGCGCAGCGACCAATACAACCGTGATGATAGTGAATATCTAGTTTCTGGAACCGCTAGTCCTACTGCATCTATTCCAACGGCTCGTGCTAAATATACTGCACGGTAGCAATGAAATGTCTGCGTTACAATTATCATGGAATCAGCCTGGAAAATTAGTTTTGCCCGTGCAACGCTGTCGTAGGTATCAAACCCTGCATGATCAAGGAAAATATCGTCATGCTGTATATCAGGATAGTTAGTCAGCACATACTGTTTCATGCGGTTTGTTTCATCATATCGTTTTTGCCGATGATCCCCAGAAAGCAGCAATTTTTGCGCTGTAGCTCGTTTCAATAACGATACCCCCGCATCGACTCTATCCTGCAGTATATCCGACAATCTATTTTTATAGACTTTTGCCCCAAGCACTAAAACAGCATAGCGTTCTGGAATAGCATCGCTTGAGTGATATATATAAGGTGCTGCTTGTGCAATAACATAAATGTTAATTGCAATAACACTAACACCAAGAGCTGCCAGCGCAATAAGTATTATTTTTATAATCTTACTCATTTTATTGCCAACCAATTTCAAAAAGACATGGTGCTGTCTAGCCTACTATTTTTTATGGTAATAGGTAAATAGATTTAGGTATTGTTTAAGATAACTCGCGACGCAATTTTACCCGTTAAAATTGCCATTGGAACTCCTGCTGGGCTATAAGTCCACTGCCCTGCCTGAAAAATATCACGAAACGGTGTTAAGACCGATTTATTTACCTGCAGCATTTTTGAAACTGCTGGAATTGCATTGCTAAAAGACCAGCCGGTTATTGCCCCTTCTGATGTGCCCGCCCAATTTTTAATTGAAAGCGGTGTATAAGAAAAATAATGTAAACATTTTTTCTTAAGCATAGGGAATATTGATTTTGATAACACTTGTATTACACCAGTCTCAACCCGTTCTCTAAATTCATCATACCATCCAGAATTTTGCACTGCATTAAAAATATCGTAAGCAATAAAAAAGTTTACTACTATACCTGTTTTCTCAGGCGGTGCCATTTTAGGATCTTTTAATACCGGTATCGAAATTTCATACGTAATTAGAGATAAAAATCGTACCAGCCAATCCAATACGCTTTCTTTTGAGACAGTATCCCAATTTTTGAGCAATGTCTCTAATTCACCTTTATGAACATCTCCTAAACCTTTCCTGGAAGGTGCATACAGTAAATGACCTGTTGTTATATTTTTAAACGATTCGGGAGGTTCATCTACTTCCAAGAAGAGCTCAAACACAGAGTCTCCCCCGCGCGAAGATAAAACTTCATGTTGTATTTTTTTAAATGTCGATAGTGTCGGCTCATCTATACCATCATCATAAATATTTCCATATAATGTTTTTAGATCAGCTGCCCAGATTAAGTGGTTGTATCCATATTCTACATTGGTTTCATCATAAATTTTTTTTGTTCCCGGATAGACTCTGGTTATTTTCGTATTATATTTTATTTCTCCTCCGTGCAGAAGCATTGCTTCTTCGAGCTTTTTAGCAAGCATACCCGTCCCTCCCGCCGGATAAAAGTAATTGAGATACAAAGAAAAATATCCGAGCGCAAAGAAAGCAGGCATATCTTTGAAAAAATGCTGTGCTATCATATCGAGCAATGATTGATTTGTAATATACTTTTTCAAATATGTTTCTACCGGCATCATTAGAGAATTTATCTTGCTTAAAGTTATCAAAAACTTTGGAAGCCAGGGGAGCAATTTTTTAAAGATATACTCTTTATCATTCTGTAAATCTTTGAATTCGGGATTTTCTACAGCATATAAAGTATCAACATAGTTTGAAAATTTTTCTATTACCGGAATGAGTTTTTTTATTTCATTAATGCTTTCGGGATAAAATTTTTCTAACAAATTTTTGTATGCTTTTATACTTTCTCTGTTTTCAAGAGGAATTATTGTATCCTCAATTCCAATAGACATAGGGTTTTCATAAAAAGGCATTTCAATTTTCAAATCATGCAGCATAGTTTTTATAATTCCTGCATCCTCTAACGCTTTTAATCCTGCATCAAAACAAAACCCATTATGCTCTATTGTATTTACCAGACCGCCGCAAATAGTATTTTTCTCAAGAAGCAATACACGTTTACCCGCTTTGGCTAAATATGCACCAGCTGTTAAACCTGCAATACCCCCGCCTACAATTATTGTGTCATAATTCATAATTATTACCGTGCTCTTTTCTTACAAATGGTATTGGCAGCAAGCTGGCCAGTCATAATGGCTGTAGGTATTCCTGCGGGACTCATTGTCCATTGTCCTGCTTTTAGTACGTCTGGCAATGCTGTCTTTACCGATTTTTTCATCTTTAACATACTGGAAGTAACCGGAATTGGTTTTTCCATAGACCATCCGATAACAGCTCCTTCTGAACTACCGCTTACTTCTTCAATAGAGAGTGGTGTAGAAGCAAACTTAAATAATATTTTCTTATCCAAATCTTTATATAAAGTTTCTGAAATAATTTTAACAATAAATTGTGATACTGTTTCTTTAAGTTCTTCATACCAGCCATCTTCTTTTGCTCGTTTAGCAATTTCATATGGAAATAAAAAGCTGATAATTACACCTGTCTTATGCGGAGGTGCTGCTTCCGGATCTTTTAATACCGGTATTGCTATTTCAAAAGTATTATACCGAACAAGTTTTTCCAACCATTGAACAATATCTGTTTTTTTAAGCAAGCTCCAATTATTTAGTATGTACTCCTGCTCTTCTCTTATTATTGATCCGAGACCTTTTTTAGAAGGAGTATAAAACAAATGTCCTGTCGAAATATTGCTAAAGTATTTTGGGTCCTCATCAATAGCCATAAACAGAGTAAAAATGGACTCAGCTCCTTTATGCTGTACTATTTTTTCTTTTTCAGCTATAAATGATTTTTGTACAGCTTGATCAAGCCCACATGTATTTACATTTTTGTACAGCATTTTTAAATCAGCTGTCCAGATGAGAGTATCATAATGATATTGATTTCCTCTAGCATCAATAATAATTTTTTCTGCAGGCATTACCTCTTGAATCAAGGTGCCTGTTTTAATGATGACACCAACTTCGCGAGCTTTATCTTCGATAAGTTTTGCCAGAAACCCTGTTCCACTTTTAAGATAAATGTAGTCTGGATATAAATACAAATAGCCAAGAGCAAAAAAGGCCGGAGTTCCTTTAAAAAAATGCTGAATAATAATATCAATAAGCGCTTGATTTTTAACTCCTAATACTGTTTCAAAATAGCGCTCAATAGGCGTATTCATCTTTATTAACACATTGATATTGTTCACTATAGAAAAAATACCAGGTATTTTTTCTGTTATAAATGCTTTAATTCCCTTCTTTGCACTTAAGACCTTATTAACACCCTTTAGAAATTTTCCCATTTTATATATAGGCTTAAAGATTTTATCGATTTCTGCGAGCGAGTCTGCAAATAAATCCTCAAGCATTTTCCTATACACAGCTATATCCGATTCAGATACAACACTTACAATCTTATTTTCTATACCAACGGACACTGGAGTTTTTATATAATCAGCTGAAACAGCAATATCTTTTAAAAGCGGGAAAATAAACCCTTCAAGCGCTCTCGTTCCGCCATCAAACAAAAATCCATCCCTGACAAATGAATTAACTAAGCCCCCGCATTTTTCATTCTTCTCTAAAAGCGTTACCTGTTTCCCAGCCCGTGCTGCGTATATGCCAGCAGTTAAACCGGCAATACCTCCGCCAACAATCACTATATGATCATTCATGATTTAAAAACTCCTGTAGAATAATATAATTCAATAATTCATTAAGTGCAAAATATTCTTTTATACTGTATACTAAATACATTGCAAGGAATTATCATGCACAGCCAGAATTATGTATTCCCTAAACCTCGAATTTTTATTAGCCGGTGCATCGAATTTGAAGCCTGCCGCTGGAATGGCGCAATGATTTCATGTGATTTTGTAAGAGCGCTTAAACCTTATATTGAACCCGTCACTCGATGTCCTGAAGCAGCAATCGGACTTGGCATACCTCGTGACCCAATCAGACTTGTATATAACAATAACAAGCTTGAGTTGTATCAGCCAGCAACAAGCCGCTTTATCACCGCTGAGATGAACAAGTATTGCAAACAAGAAACTTCACAATTAGGGATCCTCGACGGCGCAATTCTTAAAGAAAAATCACCCTCCTGCGGAAATCGCGATGTAAAAATTTACTCAGGCATTGAACCTTCAGCAGCACATCACAGCAAAGGTCTTGGATTTTGGGCAAACGCACTCATGCAAGCATTTCCTCACATACCCATAGAAAACGAAGGCCGGCTCAATAACTTTTCCATACGAGAGCATTTTTACACCGCAATATTTACCTATGCAGCGTTTCGGGAAGCCAAAGCCCTCGGCACTATAAAATCCTTAATTGATTTTCAGAGCTGTAACAAATTGCTTTTTATGGCATACAATCAGAGCATCATGAGGGAATTAGGACGCATTACAGCAAATCATGACGAGCTAGATCCAGTATCACTCTTTAAAGCCTATGAATCCAGACTTGTCCATCTATTTAAAAAAATACCTCGCCGGGGCTCAATGGTTAATGTAATGCTTCATAGTTTTGGGTATTTCTCTGATAAATTGGAAGCGCGGGAACGATCGTATTTTCTTGAACTTCTTGAAAACTATCGCCTCGGCCGTTTGCCATTAAGTGCCTGCCTCTCGGTGCTAAAAGCATGGATAGAACGCTTTGATGAAACCTATCTTCGCTGTCAGAGCTTTTTCAGACCATTTCCAGAAGCTCTCATTGACATTACTGACAGCGGCAAAGGTATAGGTTCGCTTAGGGAAATATAATTATTTTTTTACTTTTGTTAAATCTTCTTTCCAATATTTTGTAACATGTTTATGAATATAATAAATATAAGGCATTCCAAGGTTTGTCTCTATTAGAGAATTGATAACAAGCGGCTGCCATAGGGGCGGGCGAATCCCGTTGATAAGCAGTGAGACCTCCCATGCAAATTGCACTCCTATTCCTATGAGCATTAATCTGATTATATTTATTTGTTCATTTTTTTGTAAATTTCTATAAATGACAAATAAGTATCCTACGCATAATATGAGAGTCATCACTCCATGATAGGAACCAGTACCGCGCGAAATTGCGATCTTAGAAAATGCGCTTCCAAAGTTACTGCTCAGTTGTCCGACGGTAATCCACCCTAAAATAGGCAAAAGCGACCATTCAATTGCATGATTATCTTTATCTAACAGCAGCCAAATCCAGGCAAAATTAGTAAATCCATAGCTCATACTAAGCCACAAGAGAAACCAAAACGGATCCGCTCCAACAATATGCCGGGTGCCCAATAACTTGAAAAAAATACCATAGTCTACTATAAAATAGACCACTCCCGCCAATAGTCCCACTATAACAGCCAGACGTCTTTTAAAATAAAGCAATAATCCTATCAGTATCACAAGCCATATTATATCGAAAATGATATATAACGAACTAAATGTACGAGCTACTGTAAAATTCATGAGATTACCCTACAGCTATTAATATTAGAGCTACCGGTCTTTTAAAGGATTATATCTTGTTTATAAGATTTATCAAGTATTTATTTTAGTCTGATTAACCCAATATTCCTTACAATTTGCTGTTCGATTCATTAGACACCTATTGATTAACTCTCTTCTCAGCAATGCATAATCATTAAAAGTATGCCAATGTGATAAAATTTCGTTCACTTCTTGTTCTCTATAGATTGTTTCTCTAATAAACTTATTTAAAAGATAGTTTAGTACAAGAACTTTGTCAGCATTTTTTTAGGCCATCGCTTGACACGTCCTAATTCGTCGAGAAATATTTCTATACCATTATCATCGTTTTCCATATTTTCCCCTATAATAGCATATTATGCTGCGGTTAAAAACTAAGGTTTCTAATTTAATTAAGAAGCATGTTTACATCCTGAATTTTTGATACATGAACAAGCATGTACAAAATATCACCCTCTTTAAGAATAGTATTCCCTTTTGGTAATACTATTTTTCCATCTCGAATAATTGATGTTATTGATACATCTTTATCTAAATTTAATTCAGAAATCTTGTAATTAATTTTTGAAGAATTCTTGCTTAAATGAATTTCTATCATTTCTATATCTGTTGTCTCTAATGAATGAAGCTCAATTAAATGCGGCGACTCTAATTTCTTTTTTTCTGTTAATTTGAATAGCTTTGATAAAGCACCTAACGTAGTACCTTGTACAATACATGAAAGCAGCACAGCAAAAAAGATTGTATCAAAAATAAATCCAGTTTTATCTAAACCAAATGCCAAAGGATATGTAGCAAGAACAATAGGAACTGCTCCTTTTATTCCACCCTACATAATAAATAATTTTTCTTTTACAGTATATTTAAAAGGCAAAAGTGATAAAAAAACAGCTATTGGTCTTGCAGCAAACATCATGACTAAGACAATTAATATCGACTCTTTCCAAATATTAACAAATCGGTGGGGGAAAGATAATAAACCCAAGATTATAAAAATTGCAATATTAAATAATGTCGATAAACTTTCAAGAAATCCGCTAACACTCTGTTTAGCCGGATATTTTGTGTTTCCTAGCCAGTATCCGGTAAAAAATACTGCGATTATTCCGTTTGCCTTAAACAAATCAGCAACTCCATATGCTAAAAGCACACACCCAATAATTAGCACATTGTAATTTCCTCTTGTATCAAATTTTAATTTTACGAACATATTTTTTATTATTACATAACATATAAATCCAATTGCTATTCCTCCGCAAAATTGCCATATCAGAGAAATAATTGCATAAAAAATATTTTTAAATGAATTGCTGGCAATCTGAATAAAAGTCATTGTAAGAAGAATTGCCATTGGATCATTTGCTGATGATTCGACATTTAATGTCGATGCAACTTTATTTTTTATTGGATTTGCCTTTGTAATCATAAATACACCAGCTGCATCAGTAGAAGAAATTATAGAGGCTATCAGCAGCGAATATATGATATCAAATTTAAGAACCAAATGAATAAATATGCCTATAACTGCTGCTGTTAGTATTACTCCAAGTGTTGCTAAGGTTAATGAAGGGCCAGCTACCGATCTAAATTCATCTTTGGTTATCCTGAATCCTCCATCAAATATAATAAATATCAAAAGAAACTCGGATATTTGTTTAGCCACATAAGCATTATCAAAATAAATTAAATTTAAAACATCACTGCCAGCAATAATACCAATAAAAATAAAGCCGATTAATAACGGTAATCCTAATTTAGAACTAACCCTTGTTGATAAAATTGATATGATAATTAAAATCGAAATAAAAACAATCATGAGTACTCCTGCAATGTTATACAATTTATGAAACTAACAATTTTTTACTTTTCTGTAAAAGTAAACACTCCATCCCAAGCTTCTAGCTCTTGTGATGTAAGTTTCTCTAAAGCACGAATTCTTTCAATATAAATATATGGCATATAATCTCCTGGAGTTTTTGTATCCAGATTATATTTAGCTATAGTTTCCTCAAAACGTTTAATTAGAGTCTCTGCTATACGTAAAGCATTTTTAAAGTCCTTGTGATAATAAGCAAATTGCAGCTCTTGAAATTGGGGCAAAGTTTCTATTTTCAGATCACGAACAACAGGTGAGTTAAAACTAAATTCCTCATATAGTTTAATAGGGTTACTTTTCCCTTTTGGTCTGATAATATCAAGCATACGCAAATTAAATGATGCTGGATCAATTCTTTTAAATAATTCTTCATTAATAAGGATAGGAGCATGGTACTTTTTAGTTAAGCTTTCTATGCGAGATCCAGTATTAACTGTATCACCAAGTGCAGTAAATTGCTTTCTGCGGCTATGTCCTGTCAAACCGAGCATAATAGGTCCGTAAGCAATACCAATACCCATATCGATAGGTTTAGTATAAGGTGGTTTGTTATCGAAAAGAGAATAGCGTTCTGCATTAAATTTTTGTAACATTTTTTTCATATCAAGTGCAGCTTGCAAAGAAGTTTTAGGATCCTTCAATATATACATCATTGCATCACCAATAAATTTATCTGTATCAGCTAAACCTAGATCCTCTAATTGATGTAATGGCTGAGCTATTGTTTCTAAATAGATATTTAGAAATCGCGTTAATTCCTCTGGATCCCCTATTTCTTCAGAAATATCTGTAAAGTTACGAATATCGGTAAACATGATTGCTGCTTCTGTATTTATAGCAGGATGGGCTTCTGGTTCTTTATCTTGATTCATGATCCAATCAACCATTTCTGCGTTCATCATATGTTTTGAACGATTAACAATTCTAATCTGTTTTTCCAAGGATTTCCGTTGTGCTTCATAAAGCAATGCGTTTTCTAGTGCAACCCCAGCAGGAACCATAAACGCTTCCAAGGTTTTTTGTTTCTCTGCAAAGAAATTGGTAGTAGGATTATCAACATAACAAACACCAATAGGCTTTCCATTTGATTTACTAAGTAGAGGGAAACAATATAAAGAGTGAATGTTGCTATTGGCAAGACCTTCAATATCTTTTAGTGATTTGTCATTAACCGCATCAGCAGAAATAATCTCCTTTCCAGTACGAAATACCTTTTCAACAAGTCCAAAAGGATATCTTGCTGTGTCTTCAGAGGATACTTCAGAATGCGCTTTGAGTTCTAAGGCTCTATCATTTTCATTAAATAAGAATATATAGCCCCGAGTTGCTCCTGTGCTTTTGATTGCTAAGTTCAAAATTTTTGGTAGAAGTTCATCTAGACTTAGAACAGAAACTAGATCATGGTATGTTTCATTGAGAGCTTTTTGCTGAATGCTTTCTACAAATTGCTCGTTTTTTTGTTTTTCTTCTATCTGTATTCCGAGCCGCTCAGCAGTTCTTTTTAAGTAAAGCATTGCCCCGATTTCTTTGAATAAGAGATAAGCCTTCTCTAAGGTTTTTCGTGCTTTTTCTTTCTGTCCGATATTTTCTAAGAAAAGTCCATACTCATATAACGATTTACCAAGTTCATAGCGACGGCCTATCTTTTCACAATGTGCAATTGATTGTGTGAAGTATTTTTCAGCAAGCTCTTTTTTATTGATTAGGGCATAATACTTCCCGGCAACACGAAGTGCTCCGCCAGTGTGTGTTGGCCAGGATTTTGTTTGTTTGAGCGCCTCTCTAATAGCTAGTCGACTGTTTTTTAGATTTTCCTTGGATGAATTTTGCTGTGTTTTGGCTAGAGCGAGTTCAGCTAAATAAGTGAAAATATTTACAGAGTAGTTCTTTAAAAAATTATTTTTGTCGTACAATTCTTTTGCTTTTTTCAAGTATTCTTCAGCTAGAATAATTTCTTTAAAGCCATCTAAATATAAGTAACCATATTCCATATAAGTTGTACATATATTATATGGTTTGTTGTTTTCTATACTTAGTTTTAGAGATTTATCCCCCCAGTTTTTTGCTTCAATAATGTCACCAGTTTCATGAAAGTAGCAAAGATTTGTAATAAAAGCATCACAGATACCATAGACGTCATTTGATTTTGATACAAGTTCAAAGTGTTCTTTGCGTAGAATATCCTCCTCTGCATAATTAGCGAGGCAATAGTTGGCGTGAATTAAGCCAGAAAGAGAAGTTATTGCTTCTCTATAATCACCTACTTTTTCAAAGAGTTTTTTTGCTGTTGAAAAAGATTCAATGGCTTTTTTAAATACAGCAGCCCATTCATATGTGTATCCTTGTAGGTTGTAGGTTTGCCCCATCCCCCAATAGTTGTCTAAATTTTTGTGCATTTCAAGGGACTTATTAATAAAGTTTAGTGCTAAATCAAATAAAGCAAGAATCATATATGGTCCAGCAACAGCACTCATAGCAACTGCAAGTTCTGTTGATGGCCCAATCCTCTTCTTTGCTAAATTAAGAACTTTTGAATTTGCCCGAATAGCTTTTATCGCGTTGGTATAAGCATATGACCAAGCGATAGTAAAATAAAAACGAGCGATTAATTTGTTTCGAGCTTGTTCCTCAGGTGTATTATATTTATTTCTAATTTTTTGAAGCTTTTTTTTGAAAATAACATCTTGAGCAAAGTGGACAAGCATCTCTTTAAAAGTACTAGTTATAAGTGCTATTCCTCCTGTAGGTAGTTTTTCTTTTAAGTAAAGAAGCCCAATTTTGCCATATTCTTCAGTTTGCATAAATGCGCCTATATGATGGTAAGCATCACAAAGCAACTTAGATATTTCTGCTTTTTCAAAAAGCGAAAGATTGTATTCAAGTAACAATTTTAAGGTTTTTATTGCCTCGTTATAATTGCCTTTGTTTAGGAAAAGTTCTCCCATATTCTTTGAACACAAGTAATGTAGTCGTTGTTCTTTAGTGTTTGTTAGCACAACTTGATAATATTGAAGTGATTCATCATTTGCATAAAGCTCTTTAGCTTTATGTGCTGCTGGTAAGACATACTCTATAATCTTTTCTGGATTCTCTGCTTTGATAAAATGATGTGCTATGTCAAAGATCATTTCGTTTTTTTCTTTTTCTGTTAGTTCGCGATCTAGCGTTTCGGCAATTTTTGCGTGTAATATTTTTCTATCTTGTTCATTAAGCCGAGTATAAAATGCCTCTCGTATACGGTCATGTACAAAGAGTATTTGTCCTTCAGGGTCTTTTTCTATAAGTTGAAGTTCAATAGCATGGTCAATAATCTCAACAATAGTCTCTGTAGGTATTTTAGTTTTATCTATAAGCTTAAATAATAAATCTGCTTTAAACTTGTGACCTATAAGTGCAGCAATAGAGAGAACTTCTATTTCTTTGGCGGGTAGTTTGGCTATTTCATTCAATACGATTTGTATACTTGTATCAGCAATATTAAGTTCACCAGCAATTTTGTTATTAAAAAGCCAGTGCCCATCTTGATAGACAAGCGGTTTTTCTTTAGCACGTTCTAGTTGTTTTAGAATTTCGATAGAGAAAAAGGGATTGCCATGACTAATCTTTAAGACAAAAGAGGCGATGTCTTTTATTTCAGGGCTTTCCTGTTCAGAGGTGTGTAGTAACTTTCCAACGAGCTTGGTTAAACGTATCAGGTCTAAAGGTTTTAGTGCAATCATTTTTAATAAGGATGTGTTTTCGCTGTTTTCTGCTATGAACTTTGTTAAAGGATGTTCTTCGGAAACTTCTTTGTCGCGATATGTTCCGAGGATTAATAGATTGCTGCTTGTTATTTCTTGAGAAATTCTTTGCAATAAAGTCATAGATCCCGCATCAGCCCATTGCAAGTCGTCGAGTATAACGATCAAGCCTTTTTCAGCTTTAGCAAGAGTGATAAAAAATTGTGTGAGAGTATTAATATAACGGATATTTTCTTTTTCTGCCGTATCAAGTGCAGGGATATCAGGGTGATTAGCGCCAATTATTTCTTTAATTTCAGGATTGAAGCGTAATAATAAATTTCCAAGATCTCCCAAATTCTCTAAGATGTTTTTTTGAATATTCGACTGTTGTGCTGCTGAGTATTTTTTAAAACGAATGATATAACTAGATATAGCTTCCTTAAATGGTAAATATGGTGATTTTGTTTCACCAGAAAAAAACTTTCCACCAATGCAAGGATGTGGGTTGTTGATATGTATTTCATCAACAAGTCGTGTTTTCCCTTGCCCAGGATCTGCCCCAACAAGAATAATTGATCCTTCGCCTGCTTGTGCTTTTTCAAATCCTTTTGCTAATATGGCTAGCTCCTCGTCCCTGCCAACTAGTGGTGTGCGGAAATCGAGACGGATTTGTTTATCTTTTTCCGCAAGCCCAAGTACAAAGTCTGTTTGTTTTGCCAGAACCTTTTCTATATCTGCAACCAAACCATCTATGCTTTGATATCGTGCAGAAGGCTCTTTTTCAAGCATTTTAAGAATAATACGATCAAGGATTTTAATGACTGCAGGGTTTTTAGAGGAAGGGGGATCAGGGATACGTGCAACATGTTGATGTAATAGGGAGTCTGCATTTGATGCTTCGTACGGATAAGTTTTCGTAAGCAATTCATACAATATAATCCCTAGAGAATAAATATCACTACGTTCATCTGGTTTGCTTTTTGGAATGTGTCCAGTTTGTTCCGGCGATATATAACCAAAATTTCTAATAATAGTTTCTGTGTCATTATTTATTATGGTGTAACTCTGCAATTGTGCAACACCAAAATCAATAAGCTGGAGTCTTTCAAAAATAGGTCTTTTTTCTTGTATAGGTACAATAATATTGCTTGGTTTAAGTTCAAGGTGGGCGACTTTTTTTTCATGAGCAGCTTTTAATCCTGAACACATGTATAAAAATATTCGGAGCAGTTGCTCGACAGAAAGGCTGCTTTTAAGCTGTATTAGTATTTTTTCTAAGCTGAGCCCAGTAGTATATTCTGCGATGGTAAATGGAACATCTTCTATAATTGCTCCTGTAAGTATTCTCTGAACATTAGGGTGTTGAATATTGCTAATGATTTCAATCTGATTTCTAAACCGAATGAAATCCTCAATATTCTTGTTGTTATTTCTATTTTGAAATATTTTAATAAGGAGCTTTTTCCCATCACTGTCGGAAGTAGCAAAGTAAGAACTGCCTATATCGCTTTCATCTAATTTTTTTATAATTGTTACACGATGCTCTTTTGATATTCGCTGCAAATTAATATCAGAAATTTCTTTGCTTTCTTGATCAAACATAGTATTGCTAGTATTCATTGCTCTTTTGCCTTTTTATAAAAGTTGTTTTAGTCTTATTTATACAATTGATACTCCATATAACTTTCTGCATCTAAAAAGCCGCATTTTTGATATAACGGATATCCAGCTTTTGTTGCAGATAGCTCTAATTTATATAAACCGATTGCTTTTGAATAATCTTTAATATACTCCATAAGGCCAAAACCGTATCCCTTATTACGGAATTGCAGCCGAGTATAAAAATTAATTACATACCCTATTCTTCTATAGTTTGATGAAAACAACGGAGGAAAATTAAAGATCAAAAGCGACGCTGAACAAGCAATTTGATTATCTACTTCACCTACAAAGCCTATATACATATCCTTTTCAACATATTCCTTAATGTATCGATATGTACCAATAGCTATTGCTTCCATTTTCCTATCGTCATACTCAGGATGAACATCTTTAACAAACTCAAGCCTCAAGGTGCTAAGCAGGTCGATCTCGGATTTGTCAAGCATTCGGTATATACATCCCATTAGATTCTCCCATTATTTATATTTATATAAACATTACCTTCTTATAAATTAATGCCCTATTCCTACCAAAACACCCGAAAAATATGGTATTAACCATATGAACCACACAACTATACTAAACTTGTGAAATTCCACCTGTGCTTTTTCTTTTTTTGTTGCTAATACAATTGTGGCCCACACTGCATGTATAAGCATTAAAGCAATTGCAATAATTCCCGTGATTGCATGAAAAATATTTTCTGCACCTTTTTTTGCGATAACAGACATCAACGTTGTGCCAGTTGTATCACATACCAGGCCAATCCAAAACACAGCTACATGCCATAGCTTTAGTTGATTACTAAGTTTTTCTGCCCAAACCCCAATACTATAAAAGAGCAAAGCAAGTGTTATTGTTATAATTGCTGCAATAAGCATAAAACGCCTCCATTTGGATTATCGTTATTGATTGATATTACGCTGACTTCTTTGAGCAATATTAGATTCGATAAAGCAATCAATCAATATAAGTCTATGTATTCTTATAATATATTTCAATAGTATTTTCACTGGACGATGGTATACGCCGTCCAGCAATTGCGATCTCTGCTATATTTCTAATTCTGTCCTGATTAGTATCTTCACTGTTTGATTTTGACCGTATATATTCTTCTAATATTTTCACTGCGTCATCATAATCATCTTCCAAAATAGTTAGTACTGTATTATTATAATTTGGTGCACGCAATCCGGGAATTAGCCGTGATACATTTTCATATTCAATGTGAAATGGAATTTGCTCTGACTGAAACAATGATTTAATAAACATAACATCATATTGACTATAGATACTTGCTAATTGATATTGTGCTTTATGTTCCGCTTGAATTTTTTCAAAAAACACTTTTTCCATTTCAACAATATCTTCGCTATCTTCAGATTCTAGTTCTTGATTATCATCTCTTTTAGAGAAAATTAAAGCAAAGACGATTACCGTTAGTATAATAACAACAAGTATTCCTATATTCATATATCCCCCATAAATAAAATTTATTTCTAAACTAATTTAAACATATTCTAAACATTCAAAATTTAATTGGTATTTTTAAGTTTCGATATTAATTTCGTACTCAACTTCATCCAACTCAAAACCGCTCATATTTATTACTTTTAACTCTCGCACAATTACACCATGTAAGCTTTCTGGAATACGTCTGCTTGGAATATTTCGCTTATCAACAGGGTATTGCAATTTTTTCCATCGTTTTTGTTTCATTGCCCAATTGACAATTCCAGCTATTGCTTCCTGTCCATATTTGTTTCCAAACGCATCTTTTTTAATCCAAATTCCTAGTTCAGGGGTTTCGCTCAGCAAATCATGTAACCCTGCGCAACCAATAAACTCTCCCGTATCTTTCTTTGTAATAATTAGCTGGTAGTTCGTTCCTTTTTGCATTTCTGCAATAGATTTGCTCAAAAAAGCAATTGTCTCATCAATTTTAACAGCTGGTTTCGGATACATGTACTGTGTTATTTCAGCTGTAAAATTTTTATAAATACATTCCGCATACTTTATATCTGCCGGCACGAGCAACAACCGGTTCGTTTCTATTTTTACTGTAGTAAGATCCATACAAAATTGCCCTCTTTTATAAAAGGATGTTCGTATATCAATTCTTTAGTATACATTTAACTGCAATTAGTTACTATATCCTTTATTTTATTCATAATCCAATGTTTTGACCAAATTATATTTCTGATCTTTAAAATATTCATTATTTAGAAAAGTGCATTTTCAAAAAATAAAATATTTTTACACTACTTTATCTTACCATATCGAAAACGTTTTAATTAAAAATAATTCTTCCTCGATACCCAAAATATTTGAGCCATAAAATCTAAGAAGATAATCTCCAGAAATTATGTCGTCAGGTATCTTTATTTTAGTTATTCTATTATCACCAATCAATGAAAATGCCCCTATCGGAATATATACTTCTTCTTGCGGTCTTGAATAAAACAAAACAATATTATCGACAGAATTTGCACATAAAATATATTCCATTCCTGCTTCCAATTGTTGACAACTATCATTAACAAATGGATCATCATTTATCGTTTCACAAATATATATAACCCCTGAAAAACGTAAGTTACATTCTATAGTGCGTGTTTGTGTGCCATACTTTACAAGCAATCGTATTATTTTATTTTCATATTGCGGCTTATAATAAAGTGAAAGAATAAATCTATTGCCAATGTAATCCCCTTGATCATCTCGAACTTCATCGATTTCATTTATAGGTACATAGGTATATTCTTTACCATCTATTGTGCCAACTATTTCTTGAATCGTTTCATTTTTTGGCATTAAGAACACAAGGCATTTTTGGTAATTATATAAACTAGGAAAAGATTCATCGATAGTATATGTGTCATAATTTTCCTTACTATATTGTTCATTTAAAAGCATATCCGTCGGAGAATTCACTAAAATTGGATAATAACAATCATTTTTAAATTCATAACCATTTATCTCGATATTAGAGTCTAGTCCGTTACCCAGCATTTCGATTTGTTCTCTTATTGAATCTTCATACACAATTGACTTTTTATCTAAATATGCCAGAAGCTGCATTTTATAATCATCAACAGTATCTGGCATTGGTTCTTTTTCTTTAGTTTCTACATGTGCAGTTGTAGTTCCTTCTTTTTTCTGAATTGTGCTTTTTTGACTGCTTCCGCATGAAAAAACAAAAGCCAACAATAGCACCAAAACTGTAATTCTTTTCATTTATTTCCTCTCCATAGTAAGAAATGTATTTAAAACCAAACTTCTTTGCTATTAATTATAGGAATATATATAACATATTTTTTATAAAATTTTTTTATGCATTCTCTCAAATAATTTACCATTTCCAAACATATCTCTATTTCAGGTGATTTTCATGTAATTTTATTATTTTGTTTGATTACTTTAAAGCCTAAATCTTCATAATTTATAAAATCATATCCTTCCATTAATTCAATAGAAATTTCACAAGCCTCTTTTACTGATATAATATCTCTATCATTTATAGAATCAAATGCGTTTTCTATTTCTTTTTCATTCTACTATTTTTTTTCTTTGACTTCAATATCTTAAACAAACCTATATTTTTTTAAAAGTCGAACAATCTATTAATTTACTATTAATAATTTTTTCTATTCCCTTCTGATTGAATCTGGCTTAGGAATAATCCGTTCCCGTACCAATCGTTCAATGAGCATAGCTAATACAGGCGCATGTTCTGCGAACAAAGCTTGGCCATCGAGTGCCGATCCACGAGCTGAAACGAGGAGAGCTCCATCTAATGCAATTGCCCAATACCAGCCTATAGCTGTTGTAAACGGATGAGAGCTCCGTTCATATGCAAACCAAAAGCTGCCGTTCCGTGTTATTGCAAAGCGGCCATAGCATACTAGTCCATGCTCGGCAACGGCTTGCAGGCTGTTGATATCAGGAAGACGTGTCAGATGAACTATGAGTTCTCTTCTATCTGCTTTGCCGTGAGATATCACATGTTATCCTCCTACATCGCTTTAATCTCATATTAATGCTTAAAGAGATTAGCAATAATTTTTTCAAACATAGTTACTTTTACATCTATTGGTTTTATTTTTCCAAAAGCATGATATACAAAGCTATTTTTTATTCAATTTAAATTCAAATATGTATGGTTATAATTATTTGAAATTCCAATTACTTTCAACTTTAAGCGCTTTCTAAAATAAGGCCCATCAGTTACCAGCGTATGAAATTCTCCTCCTTCTGCTGACGGGTCTATATTTTCCTGTGATAATATCTTTATGTTTTCTTTATCTAATATGGTGCCTAAATATTTCGGAGGACATTTCCCGTCTTTAACAGAAATAATTTTTGCTTTATAACCAATATCAACAACTTCATTTACAAGATCAAGTCTTTTTTCTTTCCATAATGGCATTTCCATTTTAATATTCATTTTTTCCAAAACACGATCAATCCAAACATAATGTTCATCTAAGTCAATATCACCAAAAATTGCAGATTTAACTCCCATTTTTTTTAATTTATCTATTTCCTCACACCACTTCTCTTCGTAATCATTAGAATTTGAATAACCAAAAAATATTTTTAACCCTAGTGCATCTGCCTGTCTTTTAAGAATGCTTTCGTTTACAAAGTGGCCATATGTTTTATTAGTTTCCTGTTTAAGCATTGTGAGAAGAGCAATTTTTTTATCAGGATTTTTTTGCCGATATCGATACAAAGCCAAACAGCAGTCTTTCCCGCCACTCCATGAGCAAAATGAATCAATTAAGTTACTCATACATTCCTTTCCATTTAATTCAAAAGTTACAAACTCCATATAAATGCTTTATTATTTAATCTTCAAGAAACATTAACCAATATTTTCTAAAGCATGTTCAATGGCTTTTTTGAAATTATCATAATTCAATGTTTTTTCATCTAGCAACTTTAATAAGAGACATAAATTCATTTTATAAGCATTTTTATCTATTCGTTTATTATGAAAATCGCTTGTATACATATTATACAATTGAAATGCACGTTCATTTATCATTTCATGAAACATTATATTCATATCTCCATCAAACAATTTCTCAAGGTCTATAGGTAGTTTTTCATTTTTAATTAAATACTCTGTTTCTTTTTCAAGAAATAAAATATTTCTTTGAATTACTCTAACATCGTCTTTACTTTTTATTTCTCGCAACCTTTTTCTTATTTCTTGTTCAATTCTTTTTTTTCTCCGTTTTTCTTTCTCTTTATAATCCATTGTTTTTATTATCAAATCACTAAAAAGCAAAGGAATAGTAATAAGCGTAAGTATAAATAATGAAACAAAAAGAATAACCATATAAACACTCAGAACAAGCTAAATTCAGCAATAAGCGATTAATTGTTTTTTAAACTATAACCCTGTTCGGGGATCGACATCGCCTCGTCCTTGCAGCACATCAACAATCCGCTCAGCAAATTTGGATGCTGTTGCTGTGCAGAATACAGCATTAGGATGATCATCGCCAGAACTTGCTGCGTAGTTTGATTTCAAGTATAACCCGCCTTCAGTTTCAAGATACCAGAAGTCGAATACAAATATGTTATCACCAGTTTGATCCCATGTTGTAATTATCCAGTCACGAAAATCCTTAAGCCGCTGGGCTTGTTCCTGCGTGCAATTCCCAGATTGTTCGACAGCACCTGTCCAAACAATAAAACGCTTATTTTTAAATGATTGCATTTTAGTTTTAAGTGCATTGTAAGCAGCTTTGTAATTGGCTAACGTTTTAGTTGACGATGCAGGGTTTGCCACACCTATATCTGCTTCTATTTCAGTAACAGGATAGCAATGCTTCCATACTATAACATCATATTGAGCACAAAGCGCATCTAAGGTCTGGATGGATTCGTTTGTATTGCTGCCTTCGCCGCCAACCCATAATCTGTAGTAATCAGAAGGGTAGTTTTCCCATGGCCATGGAGTATTAGGATATGATCGTTCACTGACAGAATAATTAGTACCTAGATTAGCATTTCGCAGAGATATCTCATTTACAACACCAGCATTCCATACAAGCCCGCCTGTGCTATGGTGTAGGAAAATTACCTTAGCATCAGCCTTCATAGCTGATTGAAGTGTTGGCTGAGGGCAAGAAATAGCTGATAAAATAAATATAAACGAGAAAGTTAAGTATATTTTCTTTCTGAAACTATTTCGCCTAATACTAAACTTTTTCATATTGTTCTCCTATGCATAACTATAACACAGAATATGAGCTTTATAAATAGAAGCATGCTTATAACTCTAAACAATATTCTAATTATTATTAATAATAGTATTTGAATAATTTGAAATAGACTCATGTGTTTTTCCTGCTATATTCCAAATATCTTTAACCTAAGTGTATGAAATGTCATCAGTGTTTTGGGGGGCAATGCTGTTCTATTAATAAAAATGCCAAAATGCAAATGCGGCCCAGTGGCTCTTCCAGTCTCTCCCACCTTTCCTATTATACTTAATCCTGGTATTACAATTGCTCCTTTTATGACAGTTATTTTATCTAGATGAGCATATACACTTTCAAAACCTAACATATGCACTATCTTAATATAATTACCCAGCACGTCGCTATGGCCGGTTTCCTGAACTATTCCAATTGCTGTTGGAAAAACAACTTTCCCTTTTGGGGCTGCTATATCTATTCCATTATGCAATTCTATCTGCAAAATAACAGAATCGGGCTTAAACCTAAATAAAAAGTTTGAGCTAACAGGTCCGCGCACAGGCCAAAAGAATGGCGGGAAGATTATAAATCCCAAACTAAGACACAATATTATTTGTAACATTTTTTTTACTACTACTATTTTTAACGAGCATTCATTGATTTTAAGAGATTTATTAAACTTAAGTTTTTTAGGCTTTGGCAACTCTCTTGCAAGTACAGCCAGATGTTTTTTTATTTCCTTATCATCTTCATATTTATTAGTATTGTTTTTCATATATCCGCCTAATCTTAAAAAATTATTATTTCCCCCATATAAAAGATTATTCTTTACCACGACATAGAATTTTTATAGCATTTTTATTCTTTCGATTATTATCTTATCACTAAACACATCATTATTTTCAATTATTAGATTATTCAATTTATTAATATTAGATTTGAAATTTTGAAGATATCTTTCTTGATGCAATTTTGCCAAATAATCTCTAACAACAAAGAAACCTATAACGATAATACATAATGCTATACCGCTTACTATTATGGCTATTATTTTAGATCCTTATTTTCTTTCTTCATTTAACTCTTCTTGTTTATAATCCATTATCATCTATTTTACTCCTTTCATAACGTATTTCATTGCATCAAAAACATTCTTCATTTCTTTATTCCAATCATCTTTTATTTCATTTTTATATTCATCTAACAAATATCTTATTCTTTCTGAAATAACTCTGTTATACATACTACCTGGTTTTATGCACACCAACCCATCATCAATATTAAAGACACATAATCTTTTTTTAAGTCTATCTTTTTTCCATATCGTATCATTAACAATTGCCTCATAAAGATATATACCTGCCTTTTGAGAACAAACAAATATATTATATACAGTAAACCACTTAAATGTTTTACTAACATGATAATTAGATAATATTTTTAGCATTTTTTCTATAGCAATTATTTCAATTTTCATTTCAATCAAAACATCTATACTATCAAATATAATGTTATCTTTTTCAACCTTTGATATATATATTTCATTAATAGCGTCTGAAAATATTTTTTCACAAGACAAATATTCTTTAATTGCATTAAACAACAAATTCATCAATTACACTCATCATGCACTATAAAAACAATTATTTCTCATTACTAACAAACCAGTCAACTCTATGTAAATGTTACTCATCTACTCTTTGTTTCATTTTTTTGTAAAAAACTATTATATCAATTACATCAATTACAAATATTAACTGACAGATTATATGAATAGCAAATTGCTTTGATGTTAGCAGTTTGTCTTTTTTCATATTTATATGCACATATATACTCATTATCGAAGTAATAAGCAATACGCCAAATAGGATGCATCCAAAGGTAAATACAAGTTTGGCAGTGTTTACATTATCGATGAATAAAAAGTATGGGATAGAAATTGCAATGGTCGGAACCAGAACGCAAAGATATAGGATAGAAACAATGGTGTTTTCAATCTGATTGATTTTCAAAATAATCTCCATTCTAGGAACGTTTACTATTTATATTTATATCTTTGGATCGATCTATATATTTTATTTCATCAGCTAGTCTTATGCCTGTAGCAAAATATTTAATAACACTTCCACATTCCCGACAAACGTATGTTCCATAATGACTTAGCTTACCTCTATTGCCGCAACTCGGGCATGCCGTAAGTCCTTTTTCCTTGTTTTCTTTATCTATTTTTAATTGAAAATATTTTTTAAACCCTAACGCTCTAAAAATAAATCCCATTACTATTCCACCAATTACTCCTGCAAAATGCCCGGCAAATGCAACATTGCTATTTCCTGTTCTTTCTACCAAAAAGTACATCACTATTTGAAAAACAACATAACATAAAAGAGCAATATATGCTTTGCAAAAACCAAGGAAATACTTTCCTATGTACATAGCAATTTGCACTTTCGGAAATAGAATTATATAAATACCTATGATCCCGGAAATTGAACCTGAAGCTCCTAATATTCCTTTTGTGCTGATTGTAGAAATAACCGTATAGATAAATACTGATAAAATACCAAGTAAAAAATATAAAATCTGATATGGAATCGGCTTTAAGATATCTGCTATATTATTTCCATATTGATACAGAATAAACATATTTCCTAATAAGTGCGATGCCCGGCATGAATAAACATATAGAAAATTGCATTTTTTAGTGTGTAACCTGATGGTATAAAAGTAAATTTTGTAAAATAACTATTATCAAAAAATGCACAACAAATCCATATTAAAACATTAACTATAATTAGCATTATAGTAGCAAATGGTTTTGAATATCGCCTATTTGCTTTTTCTAACAATATAAGCATAATTCCTCAGCGAGAAGCGTTCATTCAACTTTAAGTTTCGCTGAGACGCATTAAACTGGCGCTTCACCTAGAGCAAAATACACATCGGTAAAACCGCCATATATTAGCGTAAGCCAAGCGTCAAATCATGTTAAATCGGTTTCCATTCTTCTGATAATTCGCCACGCTGTCAAGGTTAACCAGCGAGATGGTTTTTTCTTCTGTCCGAACTCCCAATCCTTCCATGCAGTCCAAATTGACTCAAGTGTAAAACACCCTTGCTCATCAGCTTTACTTTTCAATATCTCGAGCATGTCCAAAAGTCGAGTATCGTTCTTAAGCCACGAAAACCGTGATAGAACATCAAGCACATGCATAAGATCATACCAAACAAATGGTACTTTGAGTTTGCGAAAATCCGCACCCATATAGAACATATAAGGATGTTGCATTTTGCTTTCACTCCACAAGTTGAGAAGTGTATCTGCTCCTATGTGACAGGCAGGACTATCACGTAATGCTTCAATTTCTGAAAGCGCTTTAAGCATAGCCAGATTCGCAAATGGGCAAGGATCATCTTTACGCCCAGGTCCTCGAAACTTGCCCAATTCCTTTGAGACAGTGCAGAGCCAGCCGTTCTCACGCACCAGACCTGCAAGATATTTTACAGCCGCTTGTACTGCTGGTTCGTTTTCTAGACCAAACTTGACCATAGAATAAATAATGAGTGGAGCATCACATAATGCCCATGCCCATTGATCCTGACCAATTCCGCCATAGTGTTCAGGGATATTCATGAGAAGTTGAAAAGGTCCTTCAGAGGATTGATGATCTAAGATGCGAGCAATAATTGTATCCATACCAGGATCATGAATTGTGAGTCCTAAATCTGCAATGAAAGTTAATATATGAAATGGTTGGTTTGCGCTTTTGTGGCTTGATATGACTGTCCCCGGCCACCCAGAAAGTTTCTTTACCAGATTTTTTACTTGAGCATTCTCTAACATTGATGCACGAGCCAACTTAACATGAGGATCTTTTTCAGATTGTTCCAGCAAATCACGTCTTGTCCGATATTCAACCCAAGGTTCGCCTTCCAGTAACCAATCGATAGGTAGTTTCATTGTCTTTGCTTCCTGCTTGCTGAATTATAATTTAGCACTTAACATACGTTTGGCCAGCATAGGGTAATATTGAAACAGTTGATACTCATTTAGGCCCTATAATAGTACTAATCACGCACACACTATCAGGGATGACCTTTATGAGATTTTTTAAAGAACAGCACCAACTCTACATCGGAATAGACTTACACGCACGAACACGAATTGCCTCATCAAAAATCTTACCCAAATAAAGTCAGATGCCTCATCATAAATTCTTACCAAAATTTATGTACACTCTATCCTGCTAAAACTAAAGCAACGGGGTAAAACGATGGGGTTAATGATGCGATTAAAAAACTACTCACAGTCAGTGCTGCCACAATAGATCGAAAACTAAGAGATGAGCGATTACAACGAGCTTTGAAGCTTCGGTATAGCGGCAAAAAGGCAGGATTTCTCAAATACAGAATACCTGTACATACTTCATTTACTTTTGAAGAGTGTTTACCAGGATTTTTTGAACTCGATACGGTGTTTCATAGTGGCGGCTCAGCATGTGGAGAGTTTATAAGAACGCTCACCATAACAGATGTTTGTCTGGGATGGACAATGCTTATTCCGCTTCGTAATAGCGCTTATCGCTGGATACAAAATGCTCTTAAAACACTGCAGCAGACACTGCCGTACGAATTGCAAGGTATAGATACTGACAATGGTTCTGAATTTATTAACAAACCAGTTTTCGAATGGTGCCGTAACAATAATATTTCGTTTACACGTTCGCGCTCGTATCACAAGAATGATAATTGCTTTGTAGAACAGAAAAATGACTATGCTGTTCGTCGTTTTGTAGGCTATTGCCGATATGATTCTGATGAGGAATATGCAGCATTGAAACAGGTTTATGAACCGCTCACGCTCTTACTTAACTATTTCTATCCTGCTCAAAAAATTATCAACAAAACAAGAATTGGAGCTAAAGTGTATAAAACCTATGAAGCTTGTAAAACACCGTATGAACGTCTTATGGAATCATCGCTTATTCCTCAAGCTGCTAAAGATAAAGCAACTCAACAGCGTAAAGAACTTTCACTCATAAAGCTCAAACAGGAACTCGATGTTGCTATTGCCAGGCTACTGTTTATTCACAAACGCAAGCTTTCATGCAGTAATCATACTAACAAAGTTGCTATGACATAGTAAGATTTTTATATGAGGCATCCAGTCGGTCTACGGTAAGAATTTATGATGAGGCATTACGTAGATGTTTTTACAATTTGTAATGCTATTTAAATAGTTATGCTATATTACATTTTATTTATATTTATAATATAATTAAGTATGTAATATATTTAGTTTTTAGATACTTGTATTAATTTACTAAATTGTGAGTAAAACAAAAAATATAATCAATTATTTGAATTCCATATTTATTAAATATTGGCGTTACTACTTCATAAAGATTTTTCGAGTAATCTCCAGAATAATAGGATAATTCATAATAATCCCCATTTTTGCGAAAACATGATAATAGTTCAGCTTTATCTTCTTGTGAAGTAATTTTTTGAAGTAATTTTTCCATTTCATAGTTTGAATATTTCGCTTTTAAAGGTGACCGAATGATATCAATTTCATATCTTTTAATATTGTTTATAAATATATACATTGAATCTTCCAAAATATAACCAGTATCCTTATCGACAAATGAATATTTAACAGTAAATATTGCAGCATCTTGTGTTGCACCATCAATACTTACTACATAATATTCACCTGGTCTAAATTTGTATTCTAATTCAGTTTCAGTGTTAGGATTGCAAATTAAATTTTTTATGCTATCAGCATATTCCGCATTGTGTTGTTCTTGATTTGGATTTATATTGACATCGATAACATGTGAAGTCGTATTACAAATTTTCATGTTAATTACATGCATAGTGTTATCAACATAATATGTGCAAGAAACAAATAAGAAAGCAAAAACACTCAGTATTAACTTTTTCATAATTTTCTCCTGTTTATTTATAGTATAGTTAACGCAATTATTGTTTTTTTCAATATTTTTGCTTGTTTTTAGATTAAGATTGCTTGCATCTTTTTCTTGCATTCTATTCGTTCGATCCATCTTCTTGTCTCATTTGTAATTTCACACTTGCAATTTTTGTAAAAATCAAACATTTCTAAAATATTTAAACCTTCAGCGACTATTTCATTTTTACTATTTACTACATAGTGCTTTAAATGAATACTGGTTGTTTTCATTTCCAGCACATGTGTTAAAACACGTATAATACCAGGATAAAATAGTTGCTTTTTGAATTGGCCCCTCACAGAAGCCATAATGGATCTAACAGCTAATTCTTTATCATTTGGACTTAATCCAATATTTTCAAAATACAGTACTGTTGCTGTTTGCATATATCGCATTATTGCTAAGTTATTTACATGTCCCAACATATCTACATCATTCCAATCTATTCGAATATCTGTTTGAAACGAGTATTCTACCATAGCACACTCCAATAGTATTTTAAAAGGAATAAATCAACAGTTATATTTTATCTTATTGATCCAGCAATTATCTACCCCATACAGAATCGTGGTATATTCATACTTTCCAAGGAAAGTACTTATTTTAGCAATTTTAGCGTAATGGCGCGATTCTTGCCGAGGAGCGAAGCGACGACAAGCAAGAATCGTGACATAGCCGAGTCAGGTTGAAACAGTTGTTAGCTATATATTATTTCTTTATCTCTTACTTTTCCTGACTTTAATAACTTTACATACATCCATAATATAAAATCAATTTTTTTAACATTACTTATATTACTAGAATTTTCTATTTTGTCATTAAACTTAATAAATACTTCATTCATTAAATTATTAGTAATTATACGCTCATATTCAATTTCAATAAAATTATAATTTTTCTCAAATGTTTCTTTTTTCTTTTCTTTAGACCATTCGCTTTTTATTTCAGGTAAAAAGTAAAATTGCGCTATCATACTATCATAAATAGGTTTAACATCATTAATAGTATGTAATAACTTTGACGCAAAAGAAAAATGTAATTTTTTATCTCTATTTTTATTACATTCTATTTCTGCAAGATAATCTAAAATTTCCTTTATAGTTATTTGTTGATTTTTATAATTTGAAATTAAGAAATTAAAATATCCATCTAAAAATTTTTCTGATAAACGAGCAGAGCTCAATCTATAGTAATTTATATAATAACTTTTAAATTTATTATCTATTTCTTTTTTCTCATATTTATATTTTAGATAGTGATAAGGTTGAATATCTTTATTATAATCAAATGATTTAATGATAAGCTCAGAATATTGATTGATTATTGAATACATATTATTCCTTATTTAATAAAAAGGTTTTTATGCGCGCTATGCGCCAAGCTAACATTCGGTTGAGCTGCGAGCGGGCTTGTCCCGCGAGTCCGCTCAAACCGTT
>CAZVTR010000021.1:0-39937 GCA_964630305.1 uncultured Treponemataceae bacterium
TTAAGTTTAATATTGGGCTTGGGTATTACCAATATTTTTAGTGCATTCCGGTATCGCACAGCGCATATGCAAGGGCTGCATGCCACGATGCTGTTTTATCGTTTCGTGTTCTGCACTGACGTGTCGGTATAGGGCTTGTCGAAGGAAGGCGCAAAAAAAGCGCACCATACTGCTCACAAACAAATGCATCATAGACCATTGCAGCATGAGTTTTAGAGTAAATAGTTTTTTTTACCAAATGTTTATACCTGCAATTTTTGCAAGCTAAGGTAAAGCTCGTGCTTCCATTACACAATACTGTTTTTAATGATACAGCACTCACAAATAATCCGCACAGTGTATTGAGCGTTGGTTCAGATATTGCACTATCGCTGCTTCCTTCTCTCTGGCATGAAGCAACAATATCCCATAGCCCTATTTTATTGCTGGCAAGTATTTCTAATTTTTCTTGATACTTCACTGGTGCAGAAACTTGCAGAAATGTAAAAACAAGCTCCCAAAAATGGTTTTTAGGATTCCCATAATATTCACGTTTTTCAAGCGATACTTTTCCAGGGAAGGAACCTAAAATTAAAACTCGTGTATCTGCTTGCACTATAGGTAAAAAAGAAGTCATAGCTTGTTTTGTACTGTTCATGCTGCAAAATCCTATTGCATATATTGCAGTTTTTATACTTATAAGTTATGCACAATCAGAGCATCTGGTTTCCATTGAGCTGTAATTGCTTTAACCACAGTTTCATCCTTAGTAAAAATTACATGCTGAAAGTTTGTAATTTCTTGAAACTTTTTTAGCATAGCAACAGCAAGTTTGAGACGATCCGTATCAAGTGCTGTAAAGGGTTCATCCCATAAAAAGAAACCAGGATTTTGCCGTTTTTTCTGTTTTACGCGATTTCCCAAGGCTGATTTTGGCAATGAATCTGCAGTGACACCTTCCTCCCAGAGATAGCTGCCAAGAAGCATCCGGAAACCCAAATAAAAAATATCCTGAGTGCCCTGTGATAATAGGTTAACCGGACGAACTTCATTCTTGATATCCGGCATTTTTATTTTTTCAGGATCAACATCTGATACTGCAATATTCCTAAATGCTGGAACAATATCAGCAAAATAGTTTTGCAAATCTTCTTCAATAAAACTGAGCTCCTGTTTCATTGTATGGGCTATTGCTTGTAAGATGTCTAAAACAATTGCAAGCGCTTCATTTTCTTTATTCAGTTTATCAAGCTGCTCTTGTACTTTTTTCAATTCACTAACAGCCTTGTCATGTGCTGCAGTAACTTGATCAAAACCAGCTAATAATTTTATGAGCTCTGTTTGTTTTTGACCTAATGTGTCTTTTTGCTGATTTACCTTAGTTTGTTTGTCTGCAAGATCTTTTTTTATTCTTTCAAGCTCTGTTATTTCCTTTTTAATACTGGATAGCTGTGCAGACATCCCTGTCGCACTGTTTTGTATCTGCGGAAGCATTTTCACTGCACGTTTAACAGCTTGCATTATTAGTAAAAGATTCTCATCATCATTATTCGTACTAGAACTAGAATATGTAATAGGTATTCCTGCCGCATTAAAATCTTTTATGGGAACTGTTTCTATTGCTGTTTGATATAAAGTTTTTAACTCAAAACTGATTGCGGTTTTCTCAGAACAAAATTTTCTAAGGGCTTGCTCATGAGGTAAATTCAATTTGCGCAGCAATTCCTCTTTTTGTTTTTGAACAGCTTCAAGTTTTTCCAAATGCTCAGAAAGACCGCTATGCCGTATTTCTTCTTCCAGCAATGTTGCTTGCTTTTGTACATCTTTTAAGTTCTTGATAGAATCATTTTCAAAGATTCGTTGCATTTCAGCTATGTAACTATTACGTTTAAAATAGTTTATGAGAATAAGCACTCCGGCAATAGCCAGACAAATAAAGCCAGCTATTATTCCAATAATTGCTTTTAAGATTGCTCCTAAAACCAGCAATCCAAACCCTAAAAGACCTGCAATAATACTGATACTTGCAAACACTGAAAGTGATTTTATTTTAGGAATAATGTATTTATAATTTTTAATTTTATCTTCTTTTTTTTGATTTTCCTCTTTCTTTTTTTCTATGACTTCGCGCAGACTTGCTTCTGTATTTAATATATCTTCAACATGCAGCAGATCTACATCGCCATAATCACGCTCATACTTATGTTTTTTTTCAATATACTGTTCCGCTCGCTCTAGCCAGGCTTGTGCTTTTTCCTGCAACAAAACATTAGAAAGCGTGTTCTCTTGTTCTTTTAATGATGCAAGACGCTCTTCAATAGTTTCTATGTTTTGTTTTATGCTGGAAAGTTCATTACTAATTCTTTTTATGCTAATCTGATTGTTTTTATATGCAAGTGCATTTTCTGTGTAACTATTTAATATATTTTCAGCATTTTTGATTTCATTTTCTAGATTTTTTGCTGTTGCATTGCATTCACTAATCCTATAGCCGTATGAGTTTTTTGCTCTGCTTCCAGTATCTCTTGTTATTTCTTCTATTAGGGATTCAACATTTAAGGCTGTCTCTAAAAGTTTAGATTTTATAATGCCCGTATTTGCAGAACCTGAAAAATCGATTTGTATTTTGCTAGAACGCACAACATAAAAATTTTCAAGTTCTGCAAGGGATAATGACTTTTCCAATATCGATGGGTTTATGCTAACACGATAGCAGCTCCCATAACGATTGTTAAGCATTTGAACAATGCTGCTGTTAATCTGTTTATCGAGCAATGCAAGAAATAATGCATCAAGAATAGTTGTTTTGCCAGACTCATTTTTGCCCCAGAATACCGTACATGGTTTAAAATCGAATTTTGCATTGCTAAATCGTCCAAAGTTCTGGAGTTGTAGTGTTTCAAGTATCATCGTACTACCTTCTTCTTGCTATTATATACTTATGTTAGTTTTTCTTTTTTATAATTCGTTCAATAAAAAGACGCCGCGCGCAGTCATAGATTTCACTTTTTTGCGGATTACTTTGCTTTTGCTTTTCTAATTCTCTACTAAACGCTTCCCATACCGGATTCTCTTCCAACAAGGATGTTGTAATAAGGTTACTTGCATTGATAGTAAACTTTATGCAGCCAGGCTGCAGAATATCACTCACTTTCCTGATGAGCTCCTCGCGTTTCGTATCATTTTGTACCACACCGTACATATCAACATCGACATACTGATACGGTTTTGCATCTACGCGAAAATCGGGCAGTGCATTTTCAACAAATAGGTTTATTTTTGTATAGGTTCCTCCGGAGACGAGCTCAATAAACTCTACCGCATCAGTCTGAGTATCATATATAATAAAACCGTGCTTATCGATTTCTCCTCTTCGCCAGATTCGTGCCGAACCAGGATAAGCATAGGTATTAGTAGTAATAGTTTTATGAATATGGCCAAGCAGCATGAAATCAGCATCAAAAATTTTCTCAAATCCTTTTGGAAACAAGCAGGTTTCTTCCTCTTCGCAAACAGCAACATCTGCATGTGTCCCATGAGCTAAAATAATCCGCTTGGTTGCCTTTTCTGGGAGACTCGCATATGCATACCACTCCGGATGCTCAAGATACGGTATGGCAATAAGCTCAAACTCATTGTTTTTTGTATATGATAATGGGTTTGTCGGCTTTTCATTTTCTTGAGATCTCCTGTCATAAACGAGCGTCGTTTTTTTGCCAAAATGTAAATTCTCTAATGAAGTTGCTGACAATGTCTCGTTTGTATTTTTTATATCATGATTTCCTGCAATCCAAATTACCATTTCGATTTTTGATGTATCAATCAGTGCAGCATAATCGTTTCGGAGCTCTATTGCGTCGTCTAAAGAATTAAAAAGATCACCGCCAATGAATAAGATTGATGCCTTGCTCTCAGCTTTTTTAACAAGCTCGGTGAGCACATCTAAGCTCCATTTTTTTTCACCATTTGAAAGATGTAAATCTGCGCACATTGCAATTTTCATAAAAGGCATTATACTCTAAAATATGAGCTTTCGCTATAGCAGAGGATATTTATGAATGATATTTATTATATTGTAAAGTCAAGAGTATACGAGTTTGCTCAATATGCTGTAGAAGAACAATATAAAATGCAGCCAGCATGGACCAGCTACGGCAGTGCCGGATACATTAGAGCGCTTGAAGATTCCCGCTATCATATGCTGATGCTTGCTTCTTCATATGCGCTTGATAATGTTCACATGCTTGAAAACTATTTTAGCTGGCTTGATATTCTATTTAAACGTCTTAAACTTCCTGCTAATGCCGCTATCGATTCGCTTACTACTGCAGCTGATATTATCGATACGAAATTGCGTCTTAATGATGCTATGAAAAACTTTGTAGCAGAAGTATCACAGAATGCTCATGATATTAGTTCAGAATCTTTGTCGCAGCTTTCTGAGCAAGCTCAAAAATATTATACCTTTATCACAACAGGAAACCAACGGCACGCAGTGAATTATATATTAGATGTTTACAAACAAGGTATGCCTATTATTGAAATCTACAATACAATTTTTATACCAATACAAAGTTTAATCGGGAAACTATGGCATAAGGGATCTATTTCTGTCGGTGAAGAACATTATTGCACAGCTGTTACCCAGCTCGCGCTTGCAAACCTCTATCAGTTTTTCTTTACTGGAGAAAAAAAACAGCGTAAACTAATTGCAGCTGCAGTATCAGGTGAATTACATGAACTTCCAATAAGGTTTCTTGCAGATGTATTTGAAATGCATAACTGGGCTACTCACTATTACGGAGCAAGCACACCGCTTCCGGCATTACTGCAGGCAGTCAATGAACACAAACCAGATTTATTGTGCATATCGGTAACTATGCCGTTTTTAGTTCCTGAATTAACTGAATACATAACAACAATAAAAAAATCATTTACAATTCCAATAATGGTAGGCGGACGGCCTTTCTCTTTAAATCCAGAACTCTATAAAGCTGTCGGTGCTGATGCAACCGCAGAAACTGCACTGCTTGCACTGAAAACGGCTGAAACGCTATTATAAATATAGGAATATCCTTATGAATGATTTACAAGAAAATCAAGCTTCCAATAAAAATCAAATCGAAACCTATCTTAATGAAATTAGCAAATTAAATAATGAGCTCGTTAATATGCAGCGAGAGCTAAGCGCTAGCAATGCATCACTCGCAAAGGCAATTGAGCTGAAAAATCGTTTTGTCGGAATGGTTGTGCATGACTTAAGAAATCCGCTTACCATAATTAGCATGTATGCACAAACTATTAAAAGCAGAATTGATGAGCCAAAGCTTATTGAAGAATGTGTTACTGTCATTGAACATTCAGCAGATTTTATGGCCGAACTCATAGAGAGCCTCCTCGACACCACAAGTCTTGAATCCGGTTCTTTTAGCATCACCTTTTATAAAAACAACATTACAGAACTAATGAATACTATTATAAAAAAAATGCAGCCAATCGCAAATAATCGTTCTATACTTATGCAAGCTCACCTAGCAAACATTGAACCATTTTACTTTGATGCATTCAGAATAGAACAAGCAATTACAAATATTATCAGCAATGCACTAAAGTATACTCCTAAAAATGGCAATGTTCAGATTTCGTTAAGCGAAAATGGTGAAACAGTTATAATTACTGTCAAAGATACCGGCATAGGTATTCCAGAAGAAGAACAGCATAAAATATTTACTTTTTTCGGAAGGACCACAAACCGAAGCCCACATGGAGATAAATCGGTTGGTCTTGGGCTTGCATTGTGCAAACACATTATTGAAGCTCACGAGGGAACCATCAATCTTACAAGCAAACCTAATGAGGGGACTACTGTAACTATTCTATTACCCAAAATACCTCGAAAAGCAATGGACAGCACAGACAAATGAAATTGCTTCCCTTTCCTTCATATGCCTACGCATCCGTACATGAAATTTTAAATAAACAACGCTGTGCAATTATTATTGACAAGCACATCAGCAAGGTATATCAATTGCCATTCCCAAGAGAGAGTATCCTCATGCTTCCTCAAGGCGAGGGAGTTAAAAGCCTTGCATGCGTTAAGAAAATTATAAAAAAAATTACAGATGCAAACTTTGATCGAACATGCTGTCTTATTGGCATAGGCGGCGGAGCACTCTGTGACTTAGTAGGATTTTCAGCATCGATATATATGCGCGGTATTTCGGCAGTGTATGTACCAACCACATTATTAGCACAAGTTGACGCAGCATATGGAGGAAAAACAGCAATTAATTTTATGGGAATAAAAAACCTGCTTGGAACATTTCATAATCCTGATAAAATCATCTCCGACAGCGCATTTATAAAAAGCCAGAACACCTGCGAATATTATTCTGGTTTAGGTGAAGTCCTTAAATATGCCATTGGTTTTGACAGTGAATTATTTTTTACTCTAGAAACCAACTATAAATCAATTCTTGATCGGAACACTCAAGTATTAAATACTATCATTAATACATGCGTTACAATTAAAAACTCAGTTGTTACCAACGATATGTTTGACACGGATGTACGCAAAAAACTTAATTTAGGGCACACATTTGGTCATGCATATGAGTATGCCCTTAACCTGCCGCATGGCTATGCAGTAGCACTTGGAATTATTGCAGCATCAGTACTTTCTAAAAACATAGGCATTCTGCCAGAAAGTGATTTTATTAAAATTATTGATATTATGAAGCTCTACGGTTTTAGTGCCAGCCTTCCCGCTCTAACAAAAAAAATTCAGAACCTGCTTATGCATGATAAAAAAATTAAGAGCAGCACTGTTGATTTTGTCGTTATTGAAAAAATAGGAAAAACCAGTATTATGAACCTTGAGCTTACTAAAGTTCTGGAAATCGTTTATGGATAAGCTTTATTGCAAAATCCTCATGCACATTAGATATAAGTCTCGCAAAGTATTCGCTCGGCCATATTCCATAAAGCGAAAACATACTCCCAAATATTTTTTTATTTGCATAATTGGTTTTATGGGAAGCGGAAAAACAACCCTTGGCAAAAAATTAGCATTATTATCTGACAGTATTTTTTTAGATACCGATTCTCTTATTGAAGAACAAGAGCAAATGAGTATAGCTTCAATTTTTGAAACTAGAGGCGAGCAATACTTTAGAACTCAAGAGTATACTATATTAAAATCAATTTTAACCCAAACTGATTTATATTGCACAAATCTTACTATTGGTTCAAATCAAAATAAAAACAAACTACAAAATAAAATTATAATTATTTCACTTGGTGGCGGAACCATACAATCAAAACGAATAAGAAAACTTCTCTCATGCAATAAAAATAAAACACTCCTTCTCTGGCTGTCATGCCCCCTGCCAATTATCACGCAAAGACTTGTTCATACAAATAACAGACCGCTCTTTAATACTTTTAAGAATACTGGAAAACTAAAGCAATTATACAAAAGACGTTTACACCTCTATAAACTTTGTAAAGAGGTAACACTGTATCAAAACCATATAGATAATCAGGGTACTTCATGACAGGATACACAATGATTATATGCAGGCATTTTACTCCGCAGGGAATGATATCGGTGCCACCTTCAAAAAGCATTGCACAGCGCGTTCTCATGCTCGCAAGCATTGCCTCAACACCATCAGAGGTAGAAAATATTGGTTCAAGCGCTGATGTTACTGCCTGTATCGATGCACTTAAGAGTATTGGAGCAAAAATTATTAACAACACAACAGATCAGAAGCTGCAAACTCAAAATTTTACTGACAAGCAAAACTTATCAAAAACAAAGACATCAGTAAAAATCATTCCTATTGATATTGAAAATCCAATCATCCCTATGACTATCAATGCGCATGAATCAGCCACAGTGGCACGAATGCTTTCCTGTATACTTCCTGGATTGTATGCCAAACTCCAGAGTAGTGCCGAAATCTGTTCTGCCATAATTACAGGGACAGGCACCTTACTAAAACGACCAATGGATAAAACCGCTAAATTCCTTAAAGCTCTGGGAATTACAGTCTCCCTGGATAAAGATCGCTGGCTTCCCATGAGGTTACAAGGCATTTATAAACCTGGTTCATATAATATTGACACACTGGACAGCTCTCAACCCGTTTCTGGAGCTATTATCGGATTATCATTGCTTTATAATGACAGTGAAATTTTTATAAGGGAACAACCAAGCATTCCTTATGTTTTGCTCACCGCGCATCTTGCAAATCAATTTGGAGCACAGATTACATATGATAAACAAAATACTCTCTGGCACATTAAAGGAGTAGGTTCACTCCAGGGTATTAACTGCACAATTGAGGGCGATTGGAGCTCCGCATCGCTCTGGCTTGCAGCGGCAGCGTTACATGGTTCAATTACCATTGACAATCTTAACATTACAAGCAATCAGCCTGACAGACAACTATTAGAACTGCTTACTCGCTACGGCGCCGATATTACGGTAACAGCACCTAAGAGTTCAAATGAATTACCTCAACCTGCCGCAACCACCTTCAGAAGTGAATCTCTTTCCATAACAGCACATACTCGTAATGCATTTATATTTAATTGCAGGGACACGCCAGATTTGTTTCCAGCAGCCTGTCTGCTTGCAGCAGGATGCATAGAAACAAGCTCAATATACGGAATAGAAAATCTTACAGGGAAAGAAAGCAACAGGGTGGAAGCAATAGTGACTATTCTTGAAAAGCTCGGTGCATCCTGTTCGCTTACTGAGAGTGCACTTAAAATAACAGGCTGTTCTCAGTTTACGAGTGCAGAACTTGTACTTCCTCCGGATCATCGAATTTGTATGTTTGCCTTGCTTGCTGCTTGCAATCTTGCACACAATGCGTCATTGCAGCTTACTATTGCCAACGGTGCTTCATTTGAAGATGTAATTGCAAAATCGTACCCTGACTTTATCAATCACTATGAGCGTATTGGAGGCTTACTGTCATGAATAGCTTTGGGAAATTTTTTCGTGTCATGCTTTTTGGCGAATCGCATGGACAAGCTATCGGTGTGACCATTGACGGCGTACCGCCAGGCATTACTTTTACTCCAGAAACTATGCTAAGCGATCTTAACCGCAGACGCGGAGGAAATCTGGGCACGACACAGCGCAGAGAAGCCGATAAACCCATAATCGTAAGCGGTATCTATCAAAACAAAACTACAGGAGCGCCGCTCACAATAATTATTGAGAACACCAATCAGGAAAGTTCACACTATAAAAACATTATTAATCATCCGCGGCCAAGTCACAGTGATTTTGCAGCGAAAATTAAATATAACAATTGTAATGATCCTCGAGGCGGAGGACACTTATCCGGCAGGTTAACAGCTCCGCTCGTATGCGCAGGTGCACTTGCAAAACTAATCATTGCACCAATTACTATATCAGCTTGTATATTAGATGAAACAGAAGTACGAAAGAAAGCACTGGAAGCAGAGGAACAAGGAGATTCAGTCGGAGCTATGCTCGAAGTGACCATCACGGGTCTAAAACCAGGACTTGGGGAGCCCTGGTTTGATTCGCTGGAATCGCTTGTGGCTCACGCTGTGTTTTCAATCCCAGGCATTAAGGGTATTGAATTTGGAGCAGGTTTTTCCAGCGCAACGATGCGCGGCAGTGAATACAATGACCGAATCCTCGATGCATCAGGAAAAACAGCAACCAATCATGACGGGGGCATTACAGGCGGCATTAGCAACGGAAACGATATTGTATTCCGGGTAGTGGCAAAACCCACACCAAGCATTGGGTTACCGCAGGAAACATATTCACTTGAGCATAACGAGCTTCGGACGCTTACCATACTGGGCAGACACGACGCATGCTTTGCGCTGCGGCTTCCGCCTGTGCTTGAGGCAGTGAGCGCTCTTGTTCTAGCCGATCTCGTTATTGCTCATAACGCTTATCGGCACGTTTAGTTTTTCGATTCTAAAACAGCACGGATTCTCCGCACCCCGGCGCTCGAACTTTGTTCCTTTTGAATCACGAAATGACCAAGCACACCGGTGCGTTCAACGTGCGGTCCGCCGCATACTTCCTTAGAAAAATCACCAATCGTATACACTTTTACTATTGGATCATATTTTTCACCAAACAATGCCATTGCCCCTGCTTTTTTCGCTTCTTCGAGCGGCATCATTTCCATCGTTACCGGAAGATCCCTCGCTATCTGCTCATTGACTATATCTTCTACCCGTTTAAGTTCTTCAGGAGTCATTGGCGCAGGATGTGAAAAGTCAAAGCGCAAACGTTCTGCTGTTATGTTTGAACCTTTCTGTGCAACATGATCACCTAGAACAATTCTCAGCGCTTTGTGGAGGAGGTGCGTTGCTGTATGATACTTTGTTGTCATTTCAGAATGATCCGCTAGTCCGCCTTTAAACACATTTGCAGAATTAGCTCTGGAAAGTTCCTGATGTTTCTTAAACGCCTCATCAAATTCTTCTTTGTTAACGGTTAGACCATGTTCACGTGCAAGCTCTTCGGTTATCTCAATAGGAAAGCCAAAGGTATCATACAATCGAAACGCCAGACGCCCAGACATAATTTTTTGAGGATTTTTAAGCAGATTCGGGAGCAGCTTTTCAAATTCCGCTTCTCCCTTCTGAAGCGTCTCAAGGAAACGTTCTTCCTCTCGCGGAAGCTCTTCAAGAATTCTTGCTCGATTGTGTGCAAGCTCGTTATATGCATGTTCAAAGCGGCGAATAACGACTTCGGCGATAGGAGCCAGGAACGGCTTTGTAATGCCGAGCTTTCTGCCGTGACGTACCGAACGCCGTATAAGTCGGCGTAACACATATGCTGCACCTACATTACCCGGCAGTACCCCTTTCTGATCGCCAAGAATAAATACCGATGCTCTGATGTGATCCGCGATGATACGTACCGACATATCTTTACCAGCATCGCTCCCATATTGATACTGAGCTGCTTCTCCAATTGCTCTGATAATATCCTGGAAAATCTCGGTTTCATAAACACTTTTTTTACCCTGCAAGACAGTAATGGTACGCTCCAGTCCCATACCGGTATCTACATTTTGCGCTGGCAGCTTTTTGAGTGTTTGCGCATCGATGCGATTATATTCCATAAAAACATTGTTCCAGATTTCCATCCAGTGTTCAGGGTCTGTCCCCTTATTTGAACCAGGAGGAGGAAGCCCATCGCCCACCCAATAAAAAATCTCAGTATCAGGACCGCAGGGACCAGTAGGACCTGCAGCCCACCAGTTATCGTCAGCACCAAGCCAGGCTATTCTATCTTCTGGCATGCCTAGAGAACGCCACACACGTGCCGATTCTTCATCACGAGGCGCATTTTCATCTCCCGCAAACACAGTAACCGACAGTAAGCGCGGATCGAGTGCCAGCCATTTGGGATCGGTAAGGAACTCCCATGACCAGGCTATTGATTCTTTCTTAAAATAGTCTCCTAGAGACCAATTTCCCAGCATTTCAAAACAGGTGAGATGACTGTTATCTCCAACTGAATCAATGTCTCCGGTGCGTATGCATTTCTGATAATCTACAAGACGCTTCCCCGCCGGGTGAGGCTCTCCCAACAGGTAAGGAACAAGCGGATGCATTCCCGCTGTTGTAAAAAGAACAGTAGGATCATTATCAGGAATTAATGATTTGCCTTCAATCACTGCATGGTTCTTAGTTTTAAAGAACTCTAAATATTTTGCTCGTAAAATATCACTCGTTATCATGCAAGCAATAGTACAAAAGAGTGCATAGAGCGTCAATTACTATTTTTTTCGGAGGACAATTAGCGTAATATCATACGGCTGACGTTTTTGCGTAATAAAGTTTCTAAAGTCTGCCATTATGGAAAGCATGATAGTCTCTGCGCTTTCTTTATCTGCTTTTTTTAGCGAATCTTTAAGCTTCTCAATGCCAAAAGTTTCATTTTTACTATTTTTACTTTCAATTAGTCCTTCTGTGCAGAGAACGAGAATATCTCCTCCGATAATTGGTACCTCGAGCACTTTTATTTCTTGCTCAATCTGATTTCGTCCCATTTGAGCAAGTTTAAACTCACTGGAATCCTGCGGAACAATTGTTCGTATCTCATTATTGCGCATCATAATGAGATCAGGCATTCCTGCATTAACATATTCAAAAGAATCCTGCTTAATACGAATCATGTTACAAAGCACATAATTTTCTACCGATGAAAACTCACGTACCAAGGCTTTATTAAAACTATAGACAAACTGTCCCATTGGTTTTGCCATAGTTTCATTAAAAATCCTAAAGCCAATATGCCTGGTTAGGACTGTCAACAATCCGCTCGCTACACTCCGCCCGGAAACAGAACCAATAATAAGGCCTTTTAGCTGTTTTTCTTTTTGATAAAAATCATAAAAATTTCCCGAAAGGCTTTGCGCCGGAACATAGCGCATAGTAATATCCCAATCATCAAGTTCTGGAGCTTTCCCGATAAAAAAGCCCTTTTGAACACTGGAAGCAAGCCGTAAATCCCGTTCTGCTTCCTTCATAGCAACTTTAAGCTCTTCAGAAGATTCTTCTATTTTTTGATTGAGCCTTGTTAATTCTTCTGCTGTTTTTGCAAGTGCATGCGTTCGCTCTTCGACTAGCTTATTTAAGCCAAATTTTAATTGCTCCATTTCGTTATAAATGTTAATAAACTTGCTAGCAAGCAATGACGCTGCTCCAAGCAAGAAAAAAGCAAAACCATACTTAGCCCAAAAAATCAAATCACCATTAAGAGCACGAATAATATCAAGAATGATTGTGATCAAAAACACAAGTGTACCAGCCATAATTTTGCCAGTATCACTTTCGAGGAAAAACCATTTAAAAGCGCCAGCAAAACCGCCAATACCTTCCTCAGCAAGTTCATTTGCAAGCTTTAAAATATCTTTACCTACAGTCTTACCGATAAAAAAAACGATATAGTAAAAACCTACAATTACAATGAGCACTCTCCATACTGCAATAAACGGTTCGTCACGCAAGAATAAACCTGGCACTAAAAATGCAATTGTACTATAAAAAATTATAAACCAGCGTTTAGTGAGTTTATTCTGCAGTAGCAATTCAAAAAATCCAAAAAAGAATATCGGAACACCCAACATGCTCGAGTATTCCAGTTTCGCAATTAGTACTGTGTTAGTAAAAACATTAAAAAGCAAAGATGTTCGTGTTAAAAGGTACACGCTCAAAATAATCGTAGCTGTTCCTAAAAATAAATATCCTTTATCTTTAGGCCGTAAAACAAAAAGCACAAGATTGTACAAACCAAAAATTGCATACACCGCTATCATTATTAAATCTAAAACATCAAGATTTTCCTGCACCAGTTTTTGGTACGAAGCAATTTTATATGGCCCGCGGAGAGCAAACCCCGTCCTATTATCACCAGGGTCACCAATAATTTTTAAGGCAAGCATATTTGCCCCATCATTGAGCAATTTGCGGTCAATAGCCAAAATAACATTTCGTTCTGCTCTCATTATATAAGAATCGGTGCCAGATTGAATAATTGCGTTATGAATTAACGTTCCATTGAGGTACACAGCCCATGCCTGCCCGACATATCGCAAATACAGTGCTGGATCAGCAAGTTCCAGTATATCCTGACGAGCAACAAATGGAACAAGAACAGTATAGGTTTCTGGTTTTGCGGGTATAGGATTCCAGGAGGATTTTGATGTTTTACCTGGTATAGGAAGCTCACGAATCAGCATGGTTCGTTTTCCGCGGGGGTACTCAACCTTGCACCAAGCTTCATCAGTTGCAGCAGGAACAACAGTAATCCACGATGTATCAAATCCTTTTCGGAAATACCAGATATTTATGGTGAGATCATGCTCTTGAGCAACAAGAGTAACAAAACCAAGCATTACTATGCATACAGCTATAATCTTTTTCACGCTATGCTCCATTTGGCTTTCAATCTGCTTCTTTTTCCAGCTTCCATTTTTTAAATTATCGGTTATACTATTAATTGTATCATAATTTCTGTAAGGAGTGTATATGTTTGTTACCTGGCTCATGATGACAGGTATTTTTTTTATTGTTTCATTGTTATCACAACTCCTTTTAAAAAACTTTCGCTTTCGTTCCCTGTTACTTATAGCAGCGGGAGCTCTGCTCTATTTTTCTGTAAGAAATATATTTTATTTCCATATTACAGCACTTGCTGCAAAAGAAGCTGCCTTATTTAATCCATTGCTGTTAGGGATTTGCTGTTTACTGCTGACTATTTTTCCACCCTCTATGAGCTCCAAATATAAACTCACTCACTTTGACGGGTGGTTGCCGCTAATAATATTTTTAATATTTTACACGCTTATCAGCTTGTTAATACATAGTTTTACTGAAAAAATTTACTGGTTCTTAGGCGGTATTTTTATTTGGTATACAAGCAGGAGGTATCGTACTACTTGGTATGCTATACTGCTTTCAGCTAGTTCTTTATTCTTACTTCTATGGAATATAAAATCTACCATTCATGGAGTACTTGTAGGAATAATAGTAATTTTGTTTACCATTGTACTGGCATATGCTGATAAAAAGCAAAACAGAACATTGCTTTACAAGCAGTTTGGCTGTGCTGGATTATGCTTTATTGCAGCGAGCAAAATCGTACCTTTAGGCGGAGCATGGTTATTAAATTTTACCAAAAATCCATTTGAAAACAATGAATCTGCAGAGACTATTTTAAAGACAATTGAAGATATAGGTTTTTGTGCTATTGGCTGGCTCATAGTTCCATTGATAGTTATTCCAGGAATTTCATCTATACATATCCTTGAATTATTTCTTATCATGTTTATTTTATGCACAGCTTTTATGGCTGTTTATTTCATTCGCAAACTTACCAGCTTAACTGCTGCTCTTACAGAAATTAAAACGATAATTCATACCGATGCAGTAACAACATTGACAGCAGGCTATCTCATTTTTGCCGGCAACCTACCCATCGTTTTATTTTACATTACGTTGCTGCTTTATATTATAACCCTTTTCTTAAAAGAAAATGAAAGTGCATGCTGTTCCATAAAGCCTGTGGCAGTCATAAACGATATTGAGCAAACCTCATCAGTAATACAAACTATCAAACTTTTAGGAACTAGTTCTGAACCTATACCGCTAGTAGCAGAACATGCTAACGCAGAAAACATTTTAGCCTTTTCTATGGCAGAATTGATACGTTCAGGCTACACGGTTATACCCCAGAATATCGAACTTACTTCATTGACTTTGCGAGAAACATCCACTATATCAGCATTACCGCTGCTTATAGCATCTGATAGAGATTTAATTAAAAAAATGCCGTCATTAACGAAAAAATATTTTGTCCTTCTGAACTATAAACCTCTTGTAAAAACATCTACGATAAATAGGATAGCAATTCTTGGCAGCCTTGAACGAACAGGTAAAAACAGCTTTACGCTTTTTTCCCCATTTATAAAAGCACTTGCACATAGCAGCAAAACAGAAATTGTCCAGTTGTTTGCTATAGGCACTATTGATGCAGGCGGAACAATAAAAAATCCGGATACAGGCATAAAATATACATATATATCACGAAATGATCTTTCATCGTTACATAAAAGCATTCCCGCACAAAGTGTTGTAATTATCCTTTGCGATGATATTCCTGGATGGCCACCTGCAGATTATCGCATTCCCGATATACTTTCTGAACATGTTCCCTGTATATTAGCATTTTCTAAAACTCAATCGCGGACAGAAACAGTCAGCCAGTATCCTTATATAGTTGATGCATGTATAAAAAACAATCGCATTGTGTTATTTGGAAACGATTCAGCAATAGCCGATGCAATTAAAGCATTGCTTACGGAACTATTTAAAAATTATCCCAAAGAAGCGGATTATATGGCTGCCACATTTTATCCTAAAGCTTTTCAGGAACCAATTATGCTCGATTCAGGCATTATGCTTTTGCATGCACGCAATAAAAAATTACAGGAACCGGAACTAGCAATAGCAATTAATAAAAAAGGATGGCAGCACCTTGCTCTTAAACAGCCCGTTCACTGTATACTCATGCTCATATCACCGGAAGCAATCTCTGCACAAGAACATCTTGATAACCTTTCTGCCCTGGTTCATGCAATACGTGATATGAACTTGATACAAAATATAATGAATGATGATGCTACTAAAAAACAGTAAAGCTATAAATGATTAAACAGGAATCTTTATCGTAAAGCATGTACCGCTTCCAATATCCTCATTGGTTAGACTCGTATCTGAATTTCGTGTAATAGCAATTTCACCTTGCAATTGAGTTATAAGCTGTTCGACCATTTGTAAACCAAAACTATTACATGTTGCAATCGAAAAATCCTCCGGTAAACCAACACCGTTGTCAGCAATGATAATTTCATACAATTTACCAGAATTTTTACCAATAATAGTAAGCTTTCCTTTTTGTCTGTCCTTAAAAGCATGTTTAAAAACATTAGTGACAAGCTCGTTAATAACAAGTCCCATGGAACTTGCCGTGCGATAATTTAACGCAATCTCATCAAATTCACATGTAAACTCAAGCTCCATAGTGCTTTCTAAAAAACCCTGCACCAATGTTTCAACAATAGACGTAAAGTATTTTTTCCCATTAACCGACTGTGCTGTACCGCTTTCGTGCATTAATGCATATAAATTTGCGTATGCTTGTATCTGGTTGTGTATGTGACTCACAATAGGCTTACAGAGCACAGGCAATTCACGGTTGTTATACTGCAAAGATATTAATGAACTAATGGTCAAAAGAGTATTTTTAATTCTATGCAATAGCTCACGATAGAGCATTTCCTTTTCTTCAACCGCCTGATTAAGTTTCTGAATAAGCTTTTTTGTCTCTGAAACATCTTGAAAAATAGTAACAAATTTTCCTGGTTCTGGACTAAAAGCACTTACTTGATACCAACGATTAAGCTTTTCACTATACTGTTCAAAATATATTGGTTTTCTAGTTTTTACAACTTCACCATATTGTGTTATCCATTCTTGTTCGATTCCCGGAATGACTTCGGTGACTCGCTTTCCAACTATTGCATCAGACTGCAACCCTGTCATAGCTTCAAACGCCGGATTAGTTTCAAGGAAAATATAATCTACTGCCTTTCCCTCACTGGTAAATATCATTTCATGGTATGCATACGCTTCCTGCATGCTCATAAGAAGATTTTTATACTTTTGTTCATTTTTTGCAAACTCGCTTGCTAATTTTTTATATTTGATAAAATTAAACACTACAATTATCAATAAAAAAATACAAAGTATTAAAATACCAATAATAATATTCTGTCGTACTTTAATTGCATTATACAGCTCTACCCGTGTAGCGAGCTCACCAGTCAGCCGTTTGGCATAGCGCTCAAATTCACTGTAAGTCTGCTGAGTTAACTCTTTTTCTCTTATAACAGAAAGCAAGAATACACGTCCCGCTGGATTTTTTATTGGACTTGAAAAAACTTCCATAATATGAACAGATCCGTCGGCAAACCGATGCGGGAAGTTAAAATAGTTACGTTTTTGTTCTGCCGCACGCTGCATTTCTGCTTTAATTTCAGTATCTGAAAGTATATTAATCTGATTAATATTCATGGTAACCAAAATTGGGTAGGGGTAACCATACATGTTTACTGCGCTCTCGTTGGCATCTAAAATAGCCCCCGATTCCGGATCTACAATCAGCATAGGAATTGCATGATTTCGAAGCATCTCAAATAATGGGTATTTCGATTGTGTCCCGTTGCCTTCCTGAGTAAAAGCTAACACTGACGCAATACTTATTAGAAAGAAACAGATAAATATTTTCAAAAATTTATTTTGGTTCATACACCTATGTATAGTAATTATCGGTTCTAATCATAAACTATGCAAGTACTTGCTTGCATAGTTTTGATATTTCTGCAATACTCTTTCTCATGAAACCAATACAGACCATACTCAGTACATCTCATGCACAGGATGTAACAGAAAGACTTATTCGGTATGCCCGAATAGAAACTACAAGTGCCAGAAATAATGAAGCAATTCCTTCAAGTGAATCGCAGTGGAATCTCGCAAAGCTGCTTGTCGAAGAACTCAAAGCGCTCGGTGTCTCCGATGTCATGCTCGATGATCATTGTTTTGTAATTGCCAAAATTCCTGCGAGTCCTGGTTATGAAAAGAAACCTGCGATTGGATTTATGGCGCACATCGATACTGTTGCCGATGTTTCAGGCACTAACGTAAATCCTCGAATTATCAAAGATTATGATGGTGGCATTATTAAACTTAATGAAAAACTAGCCATCGATCCCGCTCAATTCCCTGAATTGGCAAATTATAAGCATGATACGCTCATTGTTACTGATGGCACAACCCTGCTTGGCGCCGATGACAAAGCTGGTGTAGCGGAAATCATGAGCGCAGTAAAGCTGCTCATGGAACAAAAAGCAATTCATCATGGTCCGATCTATGCAATTTTCACTCCAGATGAAGAAACGGGAAGAGGCATGAATGCATTCCCGCTCGATAAAGTTTCCATGGAAGCCTGCTATACATTTGATGGTGGACCAGCAGGAGAAATCGAAGCAGAATGCTTTAATGCATATGGAGTAAATGTTAAATTCACCGGAAAACCATCGCATCCGGGTTATGCTCGCGGCGTAATGGCAAATGCTGCCAGCATGGCTGCTCATTTTGCTTCGTTACTGCCCCGTTCGGAAAGCCCTGAAGCAACTGATGGATGGTATGGATATTACTATATACTTGAAATTCATGGAGAACTGGAACATGCGGAACTCCAAATTTTGCTCCGTGATTTTTCAGATGACGGCATGCAGAAACGAATAAAAACCTTAGAAAACATAGCACAGGTTGTTGAGAGTCAATTTCCTGGCGGCACGGTGCATATAGAAACAAAAGAGCAGTACCGCAACATGAAGCACAAATTGCTTGAAGCACCTAAAGCACTCCAATACCTTGAACAAGCTATGCGCAATGCCGGTATTGAACCGCACTATAAACCTATACGCGGCGGCACCGATGGCGCACGGCTAACACAAATGGGTATTCCTACTCCCAATATTTTTGCCGGTATGCATAACTTTCACAGTCAGCTTGAATGGGCAAGCGTTGCGGAAATGACTCTTGCGGTTGAGGTAATACTGGAACTTGCTAAGCTCTGGGCTCAATGAATATTGGTTTACAATACACTATTGTTCTTCTTGAAACCAATATTCGCCTTTTATAGAGTATTTTGCTTCTGCTCCAACAAAGACCGTGCCTTCTGATTCATGCTGAGCGATGAGCTTTTCGTGCTTGTAATGCACGGTAAGCTCATCGGCAGTGTAATTCTTACTCATACAAATTTTCAGTGCTAATCCGGCAGCATCGATAGAATCGATTCCAAAACAGGTAATGCTGATAGTTTCTCTATTGATGATTCCTGCATGTACTTCAGGAATATGGTTTGAAGACCCCATAAAAACTTTAAGGTACATGCGCGTAGGAACCGGCCCATCCCATAACGTAACCCGAACTTTGCTTTTATTAAAAACCGTATCGATACTTCCAAGATATAGTTTAGTGCTTATCCCCGAAGAAGGAGGTATAGGCTTTCTTTGCAATTCGTGAAAATGTGATTCGGTACGAATTTCAATTCCAAGGAAATGCATGTCAATTGGAAGAATTTCTACTGTTCCGCCAAATGTTTCTATAACAACCTGTTCATGACTCGTGAGACCATTATCGAGAAGCCATCGAGCTGCTGCAAGACAGGCGCTTCCTGCATTTTGTATAGGAATACCGAAACGAGAATATATTCGCACATAGGGTATATCGTGAGTAAGTTCAGGTATAATAATGCCAGACGTCATGAGTCCTTCAACAGGGTTACATATATTTTTAGCTAGCTCAGGCGCAAGCTTTGCTTTTTGCCCTTTTAGTTGATCCGGTAGTATGAAAAGCCAGGAAGTAGCTCCTGCTGAAATCTTAAAAAACGCGATATTCATAGCAGTAAACCCTATACTTTTTTTTATGGAGTATCAAGTAGTCTGCATTACACACTATATGATACTCTCTTAAGCACTTGTTCTAAATATGCTAATATAAGTATAGCATATTATTAATTGCAATTGTGGGAAATAATAAGGTAAGCGTATGCAAATATGTGGTGTTGATGAAGCAGGCAGAGGACCTCTCGCAGGACCTGTATCAGCTGCTGCTGTAATACTTCCTCCCGATTTTCCAATAAACATACTCAATGATTCTAAAAAATTGAGTAAGCAAAAACGAGAAGATGTATTCATTGAGATACAGCGGCATGCGATATGGTCCCAGGCCTGGGCATGGCCTCATGAAATTGATGCAATAAACATACTGCAAGCGACAATGCTTGCTATGCAACGTGCAATTGCTGCATTACCCATAGTCCCCGATTATGTGCTTATCGACGGGAATAGAATTCCAGATCTCTCACTACCTGCTAAGGCTGTTGTAAAAGGCGATACCATCGAACCTGCTATTATGGCAGCATCAATTGTTGCTAAAGTTTGCAGAGACCGATTGATGCTCCGCTACGATTGGCTCTATCCTGAATATGGTTATGCAAAACACAAAGGCTACCCTACAAAACAGCACTGCAGAGCCTGCATCGATTTTGGCCCATCGCCAATTCAGCGAAAAAGTTTTAAGGTGCCGCAGTACGAATAATTTATGGTATAAAGCTGTAAAATTCTAAAATTTATTTTGATAGTTCTGCATCAGCTATGTCTCTGAGTGTGACATTATTTTTATTCTGAAAATAATTGATACTAAAAAAAAGCTTGCATTATAGAAAGAGTGCTATACAATAGTAACATGCAGTTAGCATATAATCTTAAATACAGGAGGTATCCTTGATGGATCATTATGGATTACTTTCCATTGTGCCGCCTTTGCTTACCATTGTGCTGGCGATTATAACCAAGGATGTTATCATTTCACTCTTTCTGGGTATTTTTTCCGGAACACTTATTGTTGCGGGAGGAAATCCCTTTTACGCTTTAACACGCTTGTCTGATATTCTCGCTAACACACTCGCCGATGGCTGGAATATCCGCATTATGATGTTTACAATTCTTTTGGGATTAATCGTTGGAATGCTTGCAAAAACCGGCGCTGCATATGCGCTCGGTGATTGGGCTGGCAAGAAAATCAAATCAAGGACTGGAGCACTGCTTTTTACATGGCTCTTTGGCATTATCATTTTCTTTGACGATTATTTTAACTCACTAACCATTGGTACATGTATGCGGCCGCTCTGTGATGCAAAAAAAATATCACGCGCAAAACTATCGTACATATTGGATTCAACAGCAGCTCCAGTAGCCATTATGGCTCCAGTATCTACCTGGGTTGTGGCGGTTATGGGCTGGTACAAAGATCTGCCTGAGTTCAAAAGCCTTGGTGTTTCTGAACTAACCTTCTTTGTACGCTCTATTCCATTTAATCTCTACGCAATTTTTGCTGTATTCATGGTATTGTTTATTACTATAACCCATAAAGATTTTGGTCCGATGGCTCGTTCAGAGTATCGAGCACAGCATGACCTTGGTCTTTTTGATGAAGAGAAATACGGCGCAGTAGTAAGCCAGGTAGAGTCCCGTGCAGCAACAACGAGAGCACGCGTTCCTGATTTTATTATTCCAATTATTGCGCTCATACTCATCGCACTGTTCTTCTTCCCGATGACTACATGGATGAACTCAGTGGGCACCGAAGAAGGACAGTATGCAACACTTGGCGAAGCCATGAAAGCAATTCCGTTGGGTGAAGCCTTTAACAATACCGATTCATCAATGGCCCTCATGTATGCAGCAATTTTTGCTAATGTGTTTGCATATATTTATTTTGCTGCACGACGATTGCTGACAATAAAAACAGCAGGTGAAGCTCTGCTCGATGGTTTCCGGGCTATGGTTCCCGCTGTCATGATCCTTACACTTGCATGGTCAATTGGCGTTGTTATTAAATCTTCTCCCGATGACGGCGGTGTTGGACTGTCAAATTATGTCAGCGAAATTGTCGTTGGCGGCAATTTCCCCATGTGGCTCATGCCTATTGTGGTGTACATCTTCTCATGCTTGATATCATTCTCAAGCGGTACAAGCTGGGGAACCATGAGTATTATGATACCAATTGGTTTACCGGTCATGATTAAATTGGCTCAAAATACAGGACTTTCTCCAGCACAAACACTTAATGCTGCCGCGCTAATGGTGGGTACTATTATGGGCGGCGCAGTGTTCGGTGACCACTGTTCACCAATTTCCGATACGACAGTGCTTTCATCTACTGGTGCTGGTGTTCCGCACCTTGAGCATGTGTTTACACAGATACCGTATGCAGTATTTGTAGCAGTTTGCGTACTCTTTGGCACCCTTGCAGGCGGTTTAACATGGAGTGCTTTGGTCGGACTGCTTGTTACGCTTGTACTATTCGTAGCAGGTACTTATCTTCTCCCTATCTGGTTTGGAGAGAAAAAATACGAAAAATAATGCATTTCTAAATTAGTTTATCAGCAAATAAAAAGGGGATGTCCTAAGCTTATTGGACATCCCCTTTTATTTACTTCATTAATATCTCTTATTTATTTCTCTTCAGGACCAAAAAGGTCAAATACAAAGCGGCCGCTGATACAAATTACATAAGGCATGACAATATCTTTATATTCGCTAACAAAGAAAATCGAAGTGACACCAAGCTGGAACGCCTTTCCAATTTTTGCATATACGCCAACTTCGGGGAGATAGACATTACCGGACTTAGTTGTATTGCCAACTGGAGATAAAAGCCAGAAAAATCCCCCGCCAATTCCCCCATGAAGCACTGCTGGACCAAGCGAAACATCAACATAGGCTAACGGATAGATAGCGCTTGCAATAATAATTGTGTACGCTTTTGCTCCGAGGCCAATATCAACCATGCCTAAATCAAAATTATATGCTATTTGACCATAAGGAAAAGGCAATTTTAATGGGGCTTCACTACTACCACTGGTAGTTTCTCCAGTTTCAGGATCAGTAACTGTAAAACCACCTATCGTCATCACATCGAGACCTACGGTTGCCTGAACCTGGGCAAACATATATGAAGTAAAACATGCCAGCAAAATCAACAAAACAAGCATTTTTCGTTTCATACTATTTCTCCTTCTCATTAAGAGTTCTATATGAAAGTATATCACATATACATAAAAAAATAAAAATAAATAAAAATTTTTGATTTTAAAATACCTTGGCTAGGTAATATAGAAACTGACAGTTTTAATACATACAAAAAACTGTCTCGCTTTTTTCCTGGTTTTTATGTATACTAAAAAGCAAAATTAAGGAGGCTCATGTGACAGAAAAACCAGTAATCGATGCCGCAAAAGCCGCAGCCATGGTTAAGCCCGGTGATGTGGTTCATATTGGCGGATTTTTAGGGTGCGGTTCTCCAGACAGCATTATAGCAGAGCTTGTTAAAATCGGCACTAATAATCTAACACTGGTATGCAATGATACCGCAGTATTAGATGAAAAAAATAATCGTATAACCGGCGTTGCACCGCTTATAAAAGCAAAAGCGTTCAGCCGAGTTATTGTTTCTCATATCGGCACTAATCCGGAAACCCAGCGCCAGATGAATGAGGGAGAAACCGAAGTTATTCTGGTACCGCAGGGAACACTTGCTGAGCGGATTCGAGCAGCAGGAGCAGGATTGGGAGGAATTCTTACCCCGACTGGTGTTGGTACCGAAGTTGAAATTGGCAAACAGAAAATAGTCGTTGGTGATAAAATTTATCTCTTAGAAGAAGCGCTCCCTGGCGATGTTGCGCTTATCAAAGCTAAAAAGGCTGATAAAGCAGGCAACCTTGTTTTTAATAAAACGGCCAGAAATTTTAACCCGCTTATGGCAATGGCATGCAAATTGGTCATTGTAGAAGTGGAAGAACTTGTTGAAATTGGTGCAATCGATCCTGACGTGGTGCACTGCCCCTGCATTTTTGTGGATTATATAGTACTCAACAACAAACAGAGAGGCAAAAAATGATTGAATATAAAGAAAATAAAGAGATCATAGCCAAGCGAATTGCTAAAATATTTAAGTCTGGCGAGGTAGTCAATCTTGGTATTGGACTTCCTACACTTGTAGCAAATCATGTACCGCATGATGTCGCTATTATTCTACAATCAGAAAATGGACTCATCGGCCTTGGGCCTGCGCCAGCACCGGGCAAAGAAGACAAAGATCTTACCAATGCTGGAGCAGCTCCTGTAACCATACTCCCTGGCGGTGCATTTTTTGACAGCGCGATGAGTTTTGCCATAATTCGCGGCGGACATGTCGATTACACAGTCCTTGGCGTTCTTGAAGTTGATCAGGAAGGCAACCTTGCAAACTATAAAATCCCAGGTAAAATGATACCAGGCATGGGCGGAGCAATGGACCTGACAACAGGTTCTCGTGTTGTTATCGCTGCAACTACACATTTGGAAAAAAACGGCTCATCAAAACTCAAACGGCGCTGTTCTCTGCCGCTCACCGCTGCTCATGAAGTTAACTATGTTGTCACCGATGTCGGTTTTTTTGAAATTGCAGCCGGGAGGTTTCATCTCCGTGAATACTTTGCACCGTATACAGTTGAATGGATTCTTGAACACACCGATGCCGATATCGTTGTAGATGAAAACTGCAAAGAAATGAAATTATAAATCAAAAACAACTATAAGCCCCCACATACTGAACAATATATGGGGGCATTCTTATATCAAAACTAAATGTACACGCTGTATAGAAAAAGCTTAAAAAAAGCTAAATTTTTTTGACAATCCGCTCAAATAATGAATCGTTTTACTTCATTAGATACTGCTGTAACTGCAGTGTTATTTCTAGCTATTGTAGTCGCAACTCTATTAAAAGCTTCATTCATAGTACTGATTGTTTCATGAATCTGATTCACAAGTGTATACACAGTGCCAGATAAATCCTTAAGCTGAGACATATCAACCCCAAGACCTACTGTCTCTTTTGTAATCTCTTTAGAACCCGTTCTTACTGTTTCTGTTACCGTCGTCATGGCGGTAAGCGCTTCAAGAACCTGTTTGGAGCCTTCTGCTTGTTCCTTCATTGCATTGCGGATTTCGTCTTCAAATCGTATTACCGTATCAATTAGACCGGTTACCTCATCATACCCCTGTTCTGCCGCAGCAGCTGAAAGCACTGCTTTATCAATTGATGCTTTAATTTCCTTAAGCTTATTCCCGACATCTTTTGACTGAATTGCAGATTTTTCTGCCAAATTGCGGATTTCATCGGCAACAACTGAAAATCCTGCCCCTGCTTCACCAGCATGAGCTGCTTCAATAGCAGCATTCATGGCAAGGAGATTGGTTTGGCTTGCAATAGCTGCAATGACTTTATTAGCTTCGAGAAGCAATCCGGACATTTCTGCCACATGATCCACCAAGTCATTGGCTTCCTTGATGCGTGTTTTACCGCTTTGTGCTGCATGCAACAATTCTTCATAATAATGATTAACCTGCTCAATATTCGATGAAACTGATTGAATATTGCTTATCATTTCTTCGATACCAGCGCTTGATTCTGTAACAATTGCCGATTGGTTTTCAATTGCTTGTTGTAATTTATTGACATTATCATGAATTGTTTGAATACCATTGACTGCCTGAGTAACAGTTGCGGTTTCTTCATCAATAACTGTTTTAATAGCACTAATATTTTTTACACAATGATTGACAAAACTTCCTGCATCAGCAGAAGTTTGTTCCAATTCCTTAAAAGATGTTTCAAGCATGTGCATTGAGTTTTGAATCGCTTGCACCATGTGTGCCAGTGAAGCTGTGTACCGGTTAAATGCATCTGAAATATGTCCAATCGCATCAAAGTTAATTATAGTTGCTCGAGCAGAAAGGTTTACCGATTCACTCGAAGCAAGTTCTGTAATGCGATTTTTTAAGAGTTCTATCTGTTTTTTATCCAGACTCCTCGATATCATCACAGCTGCAATGGAAATTCCCCCGAGAATACAGGAAACAACCATGGTAGAAAAAAATGTATTCTTTGGTCCTTGCGCTGAAGGGTTTATATTGATAAAGTACCGCACGACATACGATAAATGAATAATAAGCGCTGTAAAGCTTGCGATGAGTGTAAGAATATCCCGGAGTGACGCAAATGTATCATGCTCACCTTGTTCTATGGTTTCAATTTTCAAAATATCTTTATAATCTACGAGAATATTCTCAATAATAATTGCATTAAATGTACCGGCAAGAAATCCTTCTGTAATTTTAAATGCCAACACCCAGCCTAAGGGCGTACCGCCTGGACTTTTCCAATTATTGATAGCATAAAAAATAATTGTGCCTAAAGCCCAAAAAGATGTCGTAACCGCAATGATAAACCACGGAATACCCAGTGTTGCTTTTCGTGATTTGAGATAATATTTAGAATTATCAGGATTTTGAATATAAAGCATAATAGGTCGGATTTTAAAATAAATAAAAAAGAAAAGAATTGCCTGCATTATAATTACGAGTGCAAATATGAGCGGCTTTTGAAAAGTAAAAAAGAATCTTGATATAATAGGAGCATCAAGTAAAATATTAAACTCATGTGTAAATGCTTCCCCAAGGATTAGCGTCAAGGTTGTAATTGTCACAATGGAAATAATTAGCGCTGCATAAATATTTTTCTTTTTAGCCATGTATGTTTCTCCTAATTGGATATTTATAGGCTTAGCTTTTGTATAATTATAAGAGCTCATTGTTCGTTTGTCCAATCATAGACTATAATTAATTTTCTTATAAACAATTGTTATTTTTTTACTAATTACTGATAAATAATAGAAAAATCATCAACGGTGGAAAACCCCAGCTTTTTATAGAGCTGTATTGCAGGAATATTTGTTTTTTTTACATAGAGACAGGGGATTTTGCCTCGCTTATGGATATCGTTCATGAGAGCAGCCATAACAGCAGATCCAGCATGCAATCTTCTAAACTCAGGATATACAAAAACACCGCCTATCTGTTCATATGTACTGCCGCTGCCATTGATTTGTGCCCGTGCAATAATTTTATCCTTATATAGCGCTACATAAACTGGCACATGTAACAATGCAAATTGCTGATTTGCTCTGCATACTGCAAGATTAAATTCATGAATTGGAGTTAACACTTCTTCTTTTTGATATGCTGCCTCAATAGCGATTAATTCCTGTAAATCGTCATTCGTTGCTTTTCTTACCTCTAACTCCATGTTAGTATCCAAAGGTACACTAGTACTATATGCAGTGTTATTTGTCTGAATCATAAAATCGTATGCAATTTTCACACGAGCATGCGGTAAGTACTCTTCCATGATTTGTACATCACTGCTTCGTCCGATAACACCTTCGAATGACGTAATATAGTTTCGAAATTCCGAAAAGTATCGATCACTAGTGTCACGAAGCTTGTGAATCATGTCACGAGAAAACACAGGATAGAGCATATGTGCTGATGAATAATACAGCAAACCGCTGATTTGTATAGGTTTTCCCTGAGTAGTATCTAAATGTTCATCTTTGGGGATTTCATTAATAAAAGCCATACATACAGCGCTAGCAGGAAAATTATTGCGTGTTTTTTCTCTCATAATCCTTGTAATACAGCTCACGGAACATGGTTCTTCAATTTCTAAAAATGAGCAAACACTCTTAAAATGATTTTTAGCACATGGTATCCAATTCACTCTAGCTTTACTCCAGAGCTGTAATCGGGAATGATCCAAACAAAGGCAATCTCCCTTGCAACGCAAGTAAACCTACTTGAAAAGATTCCCGAGCAAAAGAATATACTGCAATAATATATGCTTTATTGATAAAATTTTTAACATGCCATGGATTGAGAACAGAAAGGATATAAACTGTTTTACCCTGGTTCAGTGCTTCTTCAGGGTAGCGAGCTGATGCCTGGTTTGCTACACACACCAGCACTGTTTTAACAAAAGGTAATCTTTCTCTAAAAATTGCCATTTCTTCAGCAACAGGGATAGAATCCGGCAAGTATGATATTTTTATAACTTGAGCAGCCGGATATATTTTTTTTACTTCTTGAGTAAGTTCATAGAATTGGCTTACTACGAGCAGATTGCTTGTTTCTTTAAGCGGGACGAAAGGGACTGACCCTATTTTGGTTACCGACCGGCTAGCTTGTTCAAAGAAAAATTGACGCTCATTTTTCTCCTCTAAATTTTTTCCTCCAGAAGGAAGTTCTAATAAATAAGCTCTATCAACTTTTCCAATATATCTCAATTTTGCTTTTAGAACTCTTTTCACTGAATCATCTACACGGTTTTTAAATTCTTTATCTGAAACATATCGTTTTTTTAACTGAGTCCAAAGATAGCCATCTGGTTCTAACTCCCTGGAAATAAGAATCATGTCGTTTCCAGCCATGATTGCTTTTTCGCATGCTTCTTCAAGGCTTCCTTCTGAGAGTGCTCCTTGCATTACTAAATCATCAGTAATTACGATACCGTTAAACTGGAGTTCCTTGCGAAGAATTTTTGTTATCATTGTTTGAGAAAGCGATGCTGGCTCCTTTGTACCAGTAATATCTGGATAGGCAAGATGTCCGCTCATCACAGCGGGGAGCCCTTCCTTTATTAGCAGTTTATAGGGAACAAGTTCGCGTTTATCCAAAGTTTCTTTACTAACAGTAATTACAGGCAATGTCCCATGCGAATCATACACCGTGTCTCCATGACCGGGGAAGTGTTTTGCCACAGGGACAACGCCAGCTTTAAGCGCTCCCTGCATCCATGCTGCCCCTAAATACGCTGTATGCTCTGGGTTATCAGAAAAAGCTCGCGGCCCAATTATCGTACTGGCTGGGTTTGTTGCAAGATCGACAGTTGGAGCAAAGTTCATTAAGATGCCTAGCTTGTACAATTCTTTATTGATGTAGTAACTGCTCCAATAAGCATCATCAATCCAGCCAGATGCTCCAATAGCCATGTTCCCAGGGGTTACCGTTGTAGCGCCTTTTACATGACGGATCCAGCCTCCTTCCTGATCTGTTGCAACAAAAGGTGGTATGCGGTATGGCCCTGAATCTGCAGTTTTATAAATAAGGCGAAGGCTCTGCACAAGAATTTCGGTATTTTCAGCATTCCAGCCAAATATTTTTACTCCGCCAACACCGCGCCGCTGAATCCACCGCAAAAACGATGCTGAAGGCTCTGTTCCAAAATACGTTAACATAAAAAGCTGAGCCAATCTTTCGTCTGCATTCATCGATTCAAAAAGTTTCAAGGCAAGGTTTTCAAGAAGTTTATCAGATTCAAAAGTCATTAGAGGTGAATCGAATGCATTTTTGTTGGCTGCGCGTGTTTTATGGTATGCATTGCTCTGAGACCAAAAATCTATTGTCGTAGTAGTTTCCTGCTGTAATACCGTTGTTTTGTCAGCAGGTGCTGGATTGGAAACATTAGCATGCACATTCACAGACTGAAGTTCCGAATTTGAACTTGAAGTTACCAGTCCTTGATTGTTTTCCATGATAGATTGACTACTTGCTTTCAGTTTGCAACCTATGAGGATTCCGGCAATCGCGATTCCTGCAAGTATCCCTTTGGTTAATGAAACGAGTAGCGCTTTTCTATAACTGCATGATTCTGTTTTACAACGATGCATCAGCGATATGCTTTTCCTTCGAGTTCATCAATATACTGCGCTGCGCAGTGTGCTGCAATAGCACCATCTCCTGCTGCAGTGACAACCTGCCTGAACGGTGTGGCTCGCACATCTCCTGCTGCATAGAGTCCGGGAATATTCGTCTCCATTCGTTGATTGGTCAGTATCGATCCGGTTTCATCCTTTGCAACATCTGGAGGCAAAAAGGCTGTTTGAGGATCAGAGCCAATAAATACAAACACAGCCGAACACGCTAACTCGGATACTTCATGTGTCTGTACATTTTCCAGCACAACACTCTCTACTGATTTTGTTCCTTTAATTTCTTTAACAACACTATTCCAGATAACTGTTATCTTTTCATTATGGAGCACGCGATCAGCGAGAGCTTTCTGAGCTCTAAAACGATCCCTGCGATGCACCATGGTAACCGAGCTTGCCAGTTTAGAAAGAAACATTGCCTCATCGCACGCTGAATCTCCACCACCGACAACAACGACATGTTTATTTTTGAAAAAAGGACCATCACAAGTCGCGCAATATGATACACCGCGTCCGGAAAAGGTTTCTTCACCGGGAACGCCAATATGCCTGTGTTTAGCTCCAGTTGCCACAATTACTGTTTTTGCATAAAGCTCGCCATCGGTGGTTTTTAGTATAAACCTGTTTCCGTCCTTTGCCACATGTTCAACTGAAGTGCTTTGAATGGCAGCACCAAACCGTTCTGCCTGTGTTTTCATTGCATCTGCCCATGTATATCCATCGACTGGCTCAAGTAATCCTGGATAGTTTTCGAGCTTGTCTATGAGCAACGCCTGTCCGCCATGCGCCATTTCTTCAAGTACTAGCACTTTCAAGTTAGCTCGGACTGCATATTGCGCCGCAGATAAACCAGCTGCGCCAGCTCCAATAATAATGGTGTCCCACATCTCCATATTGCCTCCATTGGTAACAATTTCGTACATAATATAGCATTTTTAATATATATTGGCAAAACTATAATTAAGCTCGTTCGCATATAAAAGTGAAAAGCTACCATCTCTATAGCATCTTTTCCAAACGAACATTGATCAGTATATTCATTATATGAGTATAAAACAAAAAATACTAGTATTGCTGCTGTGTATACAGATTACTGCTCTGCATTTTGCAACTGCTCAGCCTGAGCAAAATGCATCTAAATATCAACAGCTCTTATCTCCTGATGAGTATATATCAGTGTTATCATCTATTATTTCACTTCCTGCTCGAGATAAGCTGATGTATGCTGGTTTTATTTTTTCTTCATCCAGTAAGGAACAGCAAAAAATTGGGATAGAAAAACTAACACAGCTATTAGAAAGAGCTCAAGCTCTACGTGAAGATGTGCCGGATCTTTATGAACGTGGCAATAAGGTGTTTGAACTGCTCTACCCCGATGTCCTTAAACGTTATCAGGAAACCAGCACAACCTTGCATGAAGCCCTCATTTCTGGAACCTACAATTGCGTATCATCATCAGTGCTGTTTTATCTTACAGCGATTGAAGCAGGTCTCCCTGTATCGGTCTATCTCACAGAAAGCCATATGTTTTGCAGGGTTACGCTGCCGGGCAATCAGGTTATTACCGCGGAAACGACAAGCCCTTATGGCTGGGATCCTGGCTCTCCTCGACCGGTACGAAGCAGTAATCCTAGTCTAAAATCGTACGCATATACACCTAAAGCAGACTATAAAACAGCAGTTATGATAAGTCCGGAAATGATGATAGCAACTATTGCCTCAAATAGAATTTATTTACTTGAAACTAGAAAAGACTATGTATCCGCACTTAAACTTGCCATTGCAATGTACTATTTTTTCCCAGCAGAAGAATACCGTATACTTGTCCTTGAGCGCGTCAATAATGTTGCAAGCGTTCTTGTTAATCAAAAAAACTATACTGATGCACTGGATCTGCTGGACGCCGCAATTGACCGATTTGGGACCACTCCGCTTATTGATAAGCTCCATGCACAGCTTATACTGGCTAATGTTTTAGATACGCTTTCGCTGCGTCCTTTTGAAGAATCGAAAACTATTATTCTCTATTTGTATCAAGAGAAAACTATCACCGCAAAAGAATTTGAACAGGCCTTAGCATATATCTACTCAATGCGTGTTAATGAAATTCAGAAAAAAGAAGGCTGGTTTAAAGCATGGCAGGAACTCAAACCTGTTGCTGAGCAGTATCCGCAATTTTCTTCACTGGCAAATCTCTATAAAACTGTTTACTCAAACTGGGTTTCTGAAGTTCACAATAAGTTTGCAGTTTACTTTAATAATCAGAATTATGATGCAGCACGTACAGTTCTTATGAGCGCGTTAGAATGGGCTCCTTCAGAATCACGACTTCTCGAAGACCTGGCACTACTTAATAAAGTACAAAAAAAATAACCTTATAAAAAAAGGCAGTACGGTATAATACAGTACTGCCTCTCATACCCCTCTATAGATTTTTATATCAGAATAATCCTATACGAACACCAAATGCTATATTAGGCCGGACTAATTCCTCGATGCTCGTTGATGCTTCCGACGGAATAAATATTAATGAGCCTTCAACATACAGTGCATAGCTCTTTAATACCACCCAATCCTTGAATGTTATTTTAGCAAATTCCCACTGGCCGAGAATTGATGAAAGAATTATATAACGTCCTTCTGGAGGATTAAAGAGATTTGCAAGATCTTTTTGCATGCTAAAGTAGGTAAAATTAGCACCCATTGTAAAGGACATAGAGAAGAAATCCCAATCCGGCCCAAAGTAGTAACCAAACGGAAGATATGCAATATTTGCCAGAAGCTTTAATCCAAGCACATAACCACCAAATCGTGAAATATCAGCAGGAGGTGTGTCATCTGTTAATATGCCAAAGATATTATCCCATGTTGGACGTGCATCAAAACCTTGTCCAAGTGCAAACTGCAGTTTAACGTTATCATCAAAGAATGATAATCCGAGACCGGTCTCATACCGTGTAGCACCAAGCACATGTGCATCAAAATATGAACCCTGAATAAACCCTGGTACTGAGTACGCTGCTTTATCACCAGTTCGAATAAGCACACCTACTTCTTTAAGCCCATCTTCATCAAAGGCGGTTCCCACAATACTTATTTTCTGGTTAAAGCGGCCATTTTCTTCCGGTGCTATTACAGTAACAGTTGGTTTTTTTGTATCAACCGTTACATTTACTTTACGAACAGCATAATCGCCATTAGCAAAAGTGACCCTTACCAGTATACGAAGCTCACCATTTACATAGTCCTGTGTTTCGAGACGGAATTTATATGCTGGAACACCTTTTGCTTCCATGAAGGTTCTGCCGTTATCAAAACTATATTCTACTTTAACCGGTGTTCGTTCTTTAAGCTGCTGCTGATACAAAGCCCATGCCTGTTTATCGGTTTTATCAGCCACGGGCATATCCCAACCGCAGGTTCCTGTAACGTAAGGTCTGCCTGTAATAAAATCGCCAGTGGAAATTGAATCAATAGTGAGCCATGGCCCATACTGTTCATACAGTATTGTTCTCGTTTCTGATTTTATTACTGTCCCTTCTTCTGCGCTTGTTTCCACACGGATACTCAATGAACCGTCAGAAAGCTCCTCTTGTTTCATTGGTAAGTTAAAATAACCTTCTTTATTGATATCGACAGTAGCATATGGTTCATTATTTAAATAAACTACAGCACGCCTATATTGTTTATTTGAAGTAACTTTACCGGATATAGCAAATGAGCCGCTTACTTTTTCTCCATGCACCGGGAATATGATGTCTATATTCTCAGCTTTCTGCCCTGATAACACCATAAAGTTTCTTGCTACATACGATTCATTATTGGCAAAGTCTGTTGCAGTTACACGGAGGTTATACCAGCCAGGAGCAAGTTTAGAAATATCAATTGCTTTTGAGAAAACAGTATTGAGCGGTAACTCAGTTTTTATTGTCCCTGCAGCACTGCCAATCGGACTTATTTCCATAACAAGACTCTTTAGTGCAATATTATCGGATACCCTGCCACCAAGAATAAAGCTCCCAAAAAGCTCAGAACCATCAAATGGTGTATCCAAACTGACTGCTGGCACCGTGTTATCAATTGAAACAAGTCCTGCAGCAAAACCCGGAGTATCATAGTTATCAACAATGCGAATGTAGATACTATGGACGCCATCTTTCAAAATTCGTGTATCCAAAGAGTAAGTCCATGACGTAGTGCCGACTGCTTTGTTATACGTATTGCCATTATCAAACGACACCCATACTTCTTTAATGCCGTTTGCATCCGATGCTGTGCCTTTAAGTACTATTGCTCCTCGCACGGTTGTATTGAGCGGTTCTATAAGTTCACCAACAGGCTCAGCACGGCTCACACGGAATACCCGTTTAGCAATTTCGCCTTTAACACCGTTAATATCAATTGCATATGCTTCAAAAGTATGTTCATTATCTGCAATCTCGAGCAATTTGAAAGGAACTGAGAAGCTGTTAGTGTTTTCAATTGTCTGCCAATCACCGCCATCAATGCGCCATGCAATTGATGCTACACCGTCATCATCATATGCAATGCCAGATACAACAAAATCACTCCGCATTACCTCCATTTCTGCAGGAATGCTAACCTGTACTACTGGCTTATCTGCATTAATGTTAACAATAAACGAAGGGTTATCTTTTGCAAGCGGGTAGTAGATTGTCTGATTCCCTGCTTTATCGGTAATGCGATAGGCTAAAAGTTCAGGACCTGCTGTGAGGAGTCCAAGGTCGAGCATACGTTCGAGAATAAGATAGCCTGAGAATGGGGGAATAACTGCATCTTTTCCAGTAGGCAAGGGTTCTAAATATCCTCTCGGGTACCATTTGTCATTTTCAATAATGTCCCAGCGTTTTCCGTCAATTGAGTATTCAACTTTAGCAATATCACCTGCATCTTGAATTTCAAGCACATGCAGTATAAAACCATTTACCTCTTCGTTATTTTTCGGTAACACGGTTATCACTGTGGGTGCCTGTGTATCTTTTACAATTGGCAGTAATGCTAGACTGCTCCTCCCTGCATTATCAGTTGCTCGCACCCATATCTGATATCCGCCATCTGCAAAGCTAGAAAGCGGTATCATTAAATTAACAGGACTTTCACTACTTGCCTTAGTGCTCAACGGAGAAGCCTGCCATGTCTGGCCATAATCGAGACTATACTCAAGCAATTTTATACCATTTGCGTCTTGTACAGTCCCAGTAATCTGCACCTGATCTTTTACCCAGCGTGGTGCTTCAGTATTGTTGAGTACCAATTGAGGTGCTTCTGCATCGCTAATTATAGTAAACAACGATGTCTCATATTTTTCATTATCAACAGTGGTAACAACGAGCTTAGATTCTGGACCTACACCCTCTCCATTAACAGTAACAGTAATAATACTGCCTTCAAAATTTACTGCTAAATATGGTACTTCCGGAGAAAGCACCGCTGTCTTAATTGGTCTTCCATTAAAATATGCCCGAACTGTATCACCAGGCTTGCAGAGCAGTACATTGCTTTCATTAAACCTGCCGTCAATGAGATACACTTTTTCGCTGTCTTCAAGCCCTTGTGTTTGCTCAGGAGCGACTCGGTACAACACTGTATTCCTAGCAGAAACAAGCCCTGCTGTATCTTCTGTTCTTGTTTCAAGCAGCACTCGTCCATAGGGCAGTTTTATCGAGAGCGGAATTGAAATTAACAGTGAACCATCCGGTGATGGCTTAGTTGGCAGCGTTGCTTTAACCCATTCGCCCTCATTAAAACGGTATTCAAACACTTTAATCGGAACTGCTGAAACAACAGAAAGATCGAGCGTTGAGCCTTCTGCTATAACAACAGGCATACCCTGCACAAACTGAACAGGTATATTCTTAGTCTTTACTGCATTAAATGCTATAGTAATTTCATCGCCAGTGCGGATAAATGTTGCCTGCAATTTCTTTGAACTATTGCCAAGACTGTCAACGGCTACCGCAGTTAGTGTGCGCCGGCCAGGAGGAATTGCTCCTGGATCTACAGCGAACAAAGGGCCCTCACCTTCTGATCCAAATGCAGCAGCATCGAGTCCAACCGATACAGATCGTATGCCTGCATTGCTCACAGCATACACAATAACAGGCATATCACGAGTGAGTGTAAGTCCATCGAATTGTGTTAAGAGCCTGATATCAGGAACAAAACTCGCTGCATCAAGCGTAATCTTATAGGTTTGCACTGTTCTATTGCCGCTTCCGTCGATTGCTGTAATCACTGCATCGAGACTGGTGGTCTTTGCCGGGAACGATATCGATTTTACACCGATAGTTCCTCCTGGCGTGAGTTCAAAATCACCAGCTTCAGTTCCGATTTTATATGACAGTTTCGAGATACCAAAAAGGTCATCGGCCTGCACCGCTAAGGTAAACGTTTGACCGGCATTTGTTCCAGGACTAATGAGTGTAACCTGAGGAGGCGTTGAATCATACTCTATTTCACAGCGGGTAATATATTCCTGGCCATCCTGATCGAGGGCTTTGAACCAGAGCGTTATGCGGCCATCAGCTTGTGAAGGCAATTTTGCAGTCCCTTCAAACTCGCCTGCTGTTTTAGCTGCTTTTAATGGGATGGCTGTAGCTATTGCATCTTTTGAAAAACCATAGAATATCTCAGGTTTTTTAGGATTAAGTCCAAGCCCAGCTACTTTTATGGTAAAGTTTGCCGCACCGGTAATACGAATAACGCGATCAAGTTCTTTCGGAAAATCTGTAGCGCCATTGGCAAAAAGCGGTGCACTCCACGATACAGCCCCTATAGCATCAGTTCCTGTGAGTACAATGCCTGGACCACCTTCAATGGAAATAGTGTTTGCTTTTACGACATCTCTGCTTTCTGGAATATATGGCTCTACAGTTGTTTTAACATTTTGGGCTGCATTAATTGTGCTGACATTGCCTGCTTTGTCGGTGACGCGTACCTGCACTGCACCGCTTTTAGGATTAGCGGTAAAACTTATAACCGATGCAGGCTGTATTTTTTCTACTGCAGTGCCGCGTATCACTTCTACCGAAGCAATGCTCCAGAGCGGCTCATCAATTGCACACACAAAGGTTGTGCTGCCTCCCGCTCTATCTGCTGTCAAAGAACCTGCAAGCGGAGCAAGCACTTGAATCTGAGGAGCAGCAGCATCAACCATGACAGCTGTGTTTTGTACAGCTTCTCCGCCTGTTGCAGAAAGCACTCGTACGCTGATGAGCGTAGGACCACTTAGCCCGGTATTTGGCACAGTCAAAGAGAATTCTTTACCTTTTACTGCTGCTGGCTGCCAGCTTCCGCCATTAATCGATACTTCAGCCTGAGCAAGCACCGATCCATCGGTTATTGCACCTGCTACTTCTATTGAACCTTTCTGCCAGCTTCCAAACACTGGTTTTGAAAGCATAAACGCTGGTGGCAGAGCACCTGTTCTAAACACATAGGGTCCCGCTTCAATGCGTCTATTTTTAGTGGTAATGACCACTACTTTAGTAGGCTTTGTGATACCTTCTGCATTAAATGTAATGCGCACAAGATTGTTTTCCTGTATAGCTTTAACCACGTCAGTTGCGGGTTCAAGGCTTACAGTTTTTATTTGTTCATCGGGGTAGGGAGCAATAAACGAACCAGTAAGCGGTTTTGTTTGAGTAATTTCTATGACTTCGCCTTTATCAGTATTGGCAAAATCTAATAGCGGGCCAACTCGTAATCGAGCAAAATTGGTGCCATACACAGGCACTCTCAGCAAACCAGTTTTGCCAGCTGCATCTACAGCCTGTATTTCTACTGTGAGTACACCAAATAAAGGCGGAAGCGGCAATGTAAATGCTGCATCACCAGGAGTTTTTCCTACCGTAAGCGGCACTGGCGTACCGCCGTTTATTGCATAGGTAACTTTTACGAGCTGATTTTCTGCCTTTATTACTCCCGATAATACTGCTTTACCATCAAGCGTAGAAAGTTCAATGCCTTCAACAAAAGGCTTTTGTCCGCTTGAATCAGCTGCATGCGTTACGCTTATAGCCGGACCTGCGCCGTACCAGGTAAAGGGGATCACAGCAGGATTACTGCGCTTGCCATATACATCGACCGCCCAAACAGAAAGTGTATGAGTTCCAAAACTTATACCGTTTGTGGTAATTGCGAACGAACCATCTGTTGCATATTCTTGTTCCTGATTTTTATCGATTTGCCAGATTATCTTTGCAACACCATCATCATCACGGGCAAAACCCTGTATAATCAGCATGTCTGATAACTTATCAGAAGCTTTCGGAGTCATTACGGTAAGTAACGGTAAATCCTGGGCAGGATCAACAGTTCGTGTAATAGTTGTATTTCGCACATTGCCTGCGATATCGGTTACCTTAAAGGTTATGCTTATCTTGCCAGTTGCATTGCCAATATTCAGTTTTTTAATAAAGTACGGATTGCCAGGAACTAGCTCTATCTGCCCTGTTTCTTTTCCGTAAAACCATTCCAAGCTTTTTATTCCCACAGCATCAAATGCCCTTCCTGCAATAACAAATTCGCCGTTGACAGTCATTTTTTCGTCAGGAGCAGTAACAGCAATTTCCGGGGGCGTATTATCAACATAGACCAGGAATACTGCAATTCCTGTGGAACCAACATTATCTTCACTCTTAAACCAGATTACCCCTGGACCATCAGGAAACTTTTTGCTGTCAAGTTGTAACTTAAATGAAGCTTTGTTATTTTTTTTATCAAGATTGTATGCCAGTTTATTCCATGATTTTCCATGATTAATTGAATAGAGTACACCTTTTATACCATTTGCATCCGTTACAGAGCCTTCAATAGTAAACATCCCAGAAACCAGCCGGCCAAAATCTGGTTTATTAATCTCATGTAATGGTTTCATTCGGTCTAAGTTGAACATAACCGATGATACAGACCCAGGAAGTCCATTACTATCTATTCCGCGTACAAAAATAGTATGAACCCCGTCAGGCATATCATTTGTTTTAAGAAAATAGGACCAGTACTCTTTGCCGTTTACTGTAATCCAATCACTATCATCAATGCGAATTTGTACTTCTTTAACACCATCATCATCAACGCAGGTACCAACGATATTCAAATCGCCACCTATTCTCATAAATGGAAGCGGGTTATTAATTTGCACGACAGGCAGATCCGATAGGGGATCTATTATTATATTAAAAGGACCGCCAAAAGAGATATTTCCAGCACTGTCAATGACACGAATAATGAGATTGTATTTACCAGGCTTAAAGCCGCTGATATCATAGAGATACTGCCAGTTTTCAAGACCCTCAGCAGGGTTATATGTATTTCCTGGCTTTGGTGCCGGAGCAGGGGGCTCAGAAGCCGGAGGTGGCGTTTGCTCCTGAGCATTGATCAAACAAATTGCAAAAATCATGAACACAGCCAGTGTTCCTAACACCCATCGTTTCATACTAACCTCCAGCCTTTCCTCTAGTTTCTATGGAAATTTAGCATTACCAATCTGCACTATTAATTATAGTACAATTCCTTGCTAATTATCGGCGACTATATATATTTTATTATATTAATTATACCACGCATTTTCGACAATTACAATCGACAATTTTACACACAGTATAAATCTATTTAATTTGCATAATACTGCTATCTATTATTTGACTGTATCTACATTTTTGAAAAATACCTGTAGCAATTTAATTATTAGGTAAAAATCTAATAAACTCATACATTTTCTAATGCAAATCTGCCCATACTGTGTTATACTGCACAAGGGAGCAGGTACACACATATGAACACCATATCAGTCTTGATTATCGATGAATCTAACCTTATTAGAGAATATTTATCTGACCTTTTTAAAAAAAGAGGTCTTTTACCCCAAACAGCTGTCAGCGGTGTTGAAGGCCTTGCAAAAATGCGCAGCAACCCACCCGATCTTATTATTCTGGATTTTCATCTCAGCAGGCTATCATGTAAAGAATTACTTCAAGAAAAGGCAAAAGACCCCAATACAAGTTCTATACCTGTAATATTACTTGCTAACAAAATAGACCGAAATAATCTTCTGGAACTTGTCCCCTATAATATTAAAAAAGTATTTATGAAACCTTTAAAAATCGATGCATTCCTCCAGACTATTAC
>CAZVTR010000022.1:0-1204 GCA_964630305.1 uncultured Treponemataceae bacterium
AAAATTTTTTTATGATATAACCTGTTTTTCTAAAGTCCATTTCTTGCATACCGATACAAGTAGTGAGGAATACCCCTTAAGGGACGGTGCGCGCGGTTCTCTAAAGGGGGAAACCCTCATCGGTTTTAGGTGGTACATAGATTACCAGCCTTATGAAAGAGAATTACATCGGCAAGGATGCCGGGCGGAATATATACCCGCTATGAGCTCAAGGAAAGGAGACAGGTATGATCATTAATCACAACCTGAGTGCAATGTTTGCAAATCGTTCATTGGGAGTTACCAATCTCAATGTGGACAAGAACATGGAGAAGTTATCATCCGGTATGCGCATTAACCGCGCAGGAGATGATGCTTCCGGTCTTGCAGTGTCGGAAAAGATGCGGTCCCAGATTCGTGGTCTGCAGCGGGCTTCCAAAAATGCTCTTGATGGCATCTCGTTTATTCAGACTGCTGAGGGCTACCTCCAGTCAACACAAGATATCATTCAGCGCCTTCGAGAGCTTGCAGTCCAGGCTTCGAACGGTATTTATACAGCAGAAGATCGCATGCAAATCCAGGTCGAAGTATCACAGCTCGTTGATGAAATTGACCGTATTGCAAGTCATGCTCAGTTCAATGGTTTGAATATGCTGACAGGACGATTTGCACGTGAAACAGGCGAGAATGTCATTACCGGTTCAATGTGGTTCCATATTGGTGCCAATATGGATCAGCGTGAACGTGTGTACATTGGAACGATGACATCAAAGGCACTAGGTGTAAAGAACGTTGGAGATGATTCAATTCTTACACTTTCAAGTCCCGATAATGCAAACCGTTCAATTGGTGTTCTCGATGCTGCACTCAAAAAAGTCAACAAACAGCGTGCAGATCTTGGTGCTTACCAGAACAGGCTTGAACATGCTATCCGCGGTATCGATGTAGGTGCAGAGAACTTGCAGGCAGCAGAGAGCCGCATTCGTGATGCAGATATGGCAAGCGAAATGGTTGAATTCACCAAGAACAGAATTCTTGCCCAAGCAGGCAATGCTATGCTTGCACAGGCAAATCAAAAAACACAGCAGGTCTTACAGTTACTGCAGTAAAAACGTATCACCTACAAACCAAAAAAGGCGCTTTCGAGCGCCTTTTTTAATCATTTCCAAGTTTTGCAATTTTAAGAATAAGTTTGTGTACCAGAATTAGTATTTGTACCAGGTGT
>CAZVTR010000022.1:1304-3553 GCA_964630305.1 uncultured Treponemataceae bacterium
TTTGTACCAGGTGTCAAGTTAGAGTCAAGTTTACTCAACTTTTAAATCTTTTTGCTCTATATGTACTCTATATGTACCGGGTGTTGTTTCATACTTAAAAATTACATATATTCTTATAAATTTTGTTTGTTTATGGAGTGCTATATGAAGAAAGTTCTTAAAGGTACCGGTCTGGCAATATTTAGCTTATTGGTTATAGGAACTGCTGTTTTTTTTATTTGGGCAAAAAATCCGAGTATGGCACGAGAAGTAGCCCTAAATGCGCTCAAATCTGATGAAAAAGTTACAGTTGTTGAGACAAAACAGTATATTGCGTTTGAGCCAGCTGAGACTAAAACAGAAATTGGGTTTATTTTTTATCCAGGTGGACATGTTGATTTTCGCTCATATGCACCGATTTTGCACAGAATTGCCGCTGAAGGCATTTTTGTCGTGCTCGTGCGAGTCAAGCTTGATCTGGCTTTTTTTGATGTTGATGCTGGTGCTCGATTTTTAGATATATATCCAGGTATAAAAATCTGGACTACAGGCGGGCACTCGCTTGGAGGAGTAGCTTCAGCTTGGTTTGCTGCAAAGCATCCACAGATACGAGCGGTGGTATTTTGGGCATCTTACCCAGCTGATGATAAACTTTTGAAAAGTGGGATTAAGATGCTTTCAATTTATGGCACGCAGGATGGAGGTCTAGATAATGGGAAAAAAATCGAAGAACACAAACGGTTTCAGCCAGCTGATACAGTATTTCACATAATACAAGGAGGAAATCATGGGCAATTTGCTGATTATGGTCCACAGCCAGGAGATAAACCAGCGCTCATAACCCAAGAAGAACAATTTGCAGAAACAGCAAAGGTAACAGCAGATTTTATTAAACGTCTACCGTAAGCAAAATATCCCTGTATAAAATATCCCTGTGTACCAGGTGTCTCAATGTTGGTTAGCGAAGTATACTTGTGTGAATTATACTTATGTACCAGGTGTCCCAATGTTGGTGTCCCACTGTAGAAGGTACAATACAATTACTTGATAAATTTTTCCTATTATGCGCATGCGAAAATGCATTACCTCTCGTTAGTTATATTAGGGGAAACAAAACTATGTGGTTCCCTTAGTATACATATGGAGGTAAAAAATGGGCAGGGTGAGAAGAGAGCTAATTGAAGGAGTCCCATATCATGTTACTGTACGCATTAATAACAGGTTGTTTTATTTCGACAATACTGAAGCCAAACGAATGTTTATTGAAGTAATGAAAAAAGTACAGCTTATTTATAAATGTAAAATTGAGTGTTTTACAATCATGAATAACCATGTACATTTGATTGTGAAACCACGTCATGCAAAAGATTTACCTGGCATTATGCATCGCCTTTTAATGACTTTTGCTAAACGTTTCAATAAACGTTTTAAGCAGACTGGCCATGTATGGGAGAGCAGATACTATTCAAGGCCACTAAAAACTATGGGGGATATCGAAGGTGCTTTTCGTTACATAGCAAAAAATCCAGTTAATGCAAATTTAGTAAAGACTCCAATTGATTGGTTCTGGAGCAGTATTGCCTTTTATGAACGTAAAATGAGTTTATTTATTAGTGATATCAGTGCAGAAATACTTGAAATTTATGAAAAGTATCATTTGTGCGGTTATCAATTTGATTAGTGTACTGAAACAACAGTTTCTGCTTTAGTGTGCATTTCTAAATGATTGGCAGAATAGTTTTTATATAATTGATGTTGTTGAAGTAATAGTGAAGCTAAAGCTGATTGCATTGATGCTTTTATTTTGATTACAATATTCTTGTGCTTAAGGATCAGACTGAACATTTGCCAAATATTATCAGTGTAAGCAGAAGGACTGATATTCCTGCTTTTTTTGCATCCTGGTTTGAGAAGCGTCTTAACGATGGTTTTGTTGTTATAAGAAATCCATATAATTCAAAGCAAACAAAGACAGTCAGTTTAAAAGCAGATGATGTTTCTTGTTTTGTGTTCTGGACAAAAAATCCTATGCCATTACTGGCTTTTTACTCTAGCTTACAGAAATATCCGCATTACTTTTTAATTACAATAACTGGATATGGAAAAGATATTGAACCAAATGTTCCTGAAAAAGATTTTGTACTAAAAGCTATAAAAAAAATACATAACAATGGATTAAAAAGTCATGCAATTATATGGCGTTATGATCCAATTATTATTACTGAACAATTTTCATTTAGATGGCATTATAATAATTTTGAATCATTAGC
>CAZVTR010000022.1:3653-30439 GCA_964630305.1 uncultured Treponemataceae bacterium
AATGTATGTTTTTTTTCATATGAGTGGGGTGCGCTATCAGAACCAAAAAAGAATTTAGGATTACCTGAAATTGCTGCTTTAATGAGCGCTTTTCGATCATGCTCTGTCTTTAAAACTGGCTTGCAGTAGAGACTGCTGTCGATTCCATCATCTAATAGGTCGTCAACTGTGTATTTTAAATGATGAGCGGTAATGGTACCAGCTACGCGGTCTGGCCATTCTAAAACCGCATCAACGGTACCAGCTGTCGAGAGGTGCTCAATAACAACACGTAATTTGGGATAATGTGTAAGAATATATTCGATAGTGCTATAAAAATCTCTTTCTTTTAAAAATTCTGGACTTGTAGGTGATTCTGCATGAATGGATAAGACTCCCTGAGCTTCTTCAAGCATATAAAGTTCGTCTTTAATATCCGATGGATGAGTAGGGCCATCTTCAGCATTTGTTGTTGCCCCTGATGGATAATATTTACCGACTATTGCTCCAGCTTTTATACAGTTCAGTACAGTTTGCCTGCCCATACCTGGTACCAGCTTAAAAGCCATTAAAACAGTGCAATCAATAGCATGTTTTACTAAAATAGTCTGAATAGTATTTTTATATTCAATAAGTCTTTCTGCTGTTGTTATGGGTGGTTTGGTATTGGGCATGACAAGGATATTTGCAAAATGCTTTGCAGTTTGTACTGTGTATGCTTCAAGCTCCTTACCTTGCCGGAGATGAACATGAAAATCAGATGGTTTTTTTATTGTTAGTTCAGTCATAGAAAGAAAACTCCATGAGCGAAACGTCATCATCAAATGTATTATTTTTCATTCGAGAGCGAACAGCAGAAACAATTTCTCTTGCCCGAGATTCTTTGCATGGATTGAGACAACAGGAATTAGCTTCTTCTTTTAATATTTCAAGAAACTCGTCCCAACCCAGCAGGCTTTTATCACTAGTATGTACTTCATAGATACCGTCACTAAAAAGGAAAAGTGTGGAACCTGAATCAATTACTAGTGAATTTTCAGTAAAACGAGCTTGTTCATCAACGCCAATAATTACACCATCTGTGGAAAGTTCTTGATGGGTGGCATCAGGCTTTACAAGAACAGCTGGCGGAGAACCCCCTGACGCATAATTTAATGTTCTAGTGCTGGCATTATAAACTCCATACCAGATAGTGAAAAACATGTTGTTTTGTTCTTCAAGTCTAAAACTGCTATTAAGACAGGATAGTACGCTTGCAGGTTCTTTGAAATTAACATTTCCTAACGCCTGGCTCCGCAGAATATTCATAATTGTAATTGACAGCAATGCAGCTTCGATTCCATGTCCGGAAACATCGATTAAAAATAACATAAAATTGTCATTATCAATCGGTTGGTAATAAAAACTGTCGCCTCCTAAACTCAGCGAAGGGATAAAAACCCAATCTGCACGAACATGTTTCCAGGTACTGCGCCGGGGCAGAATAGAATGAACATAACTTGCTGCATCACGAAGTTCTGCGGCGAGTTTTGCCTGTGTTTCCATAAGTTGTTTAAGAACTCGATCACTCTGTTTTTTATACTCTTTTTTTTCAAGAATATTGTTAATCCGGGCTTTAAGCAGATTTTGATCAAAATTTCTAGGCATAAAATCATCAGCCCCTAGTTCAATGCTGCCAGCAATTACTTCTGGATCTTCCAATGAAGATATTACGATTACAGCAATGTCCCGAAGGTGCTCATCAGTTTTTAAAAACTCGAGCAATTGCAAACCATTCATCGAGCCAGGCAGCATCAAATCGAGTAATATTATGTCAAATGGGGCTTTTTTTAGAATATTTAAGGCATCTGTGGCATTTTGCGCTTGGCAGGTTACATGCCCCTGCCGTTCCAGGTGTTGTGATAGCAGTTCGAGGTTAGTCGGATCGTCATCAATTATGAGAAATCTGCCACGGTGAGTTTCTTTTTTTGCTGCTTTAGGAATATAAAATGTCGAAGGATTCGAGATAGTATTAACTGCCATAAGATTTTGGCTCATTGTAGCTGTTAGCTCATACAATCGGTTTGCTGAGTCAAGAATACGTTGAGAGTCATCTTGTATTTGTGGATAGGCAAAGCTTTTTGTGCGTACCAGCTGTCCAGTTGTCAACAAACTAAAAAAAACACCATTGATAGTTTCAATAGCTTGCTGAACTGCATTGTAGTCAGGATTCGATTCTAGCAATGCATAGAGTGCAAAATAGTGTTCTTTGAGCTTGGTACCAGCTGTGTATAAATCTTTTACTATAGGCTGCAAAGTAACAGCCTCTTGAGGTAACTCTTGTTCTATAATACTAATGTAGCCAAGGATATGATTTAGAAAGGTCTGAGAGTCATGTCTGAATCTGGTTATTGAATCGATATTCATGCGTATGGTTAGCTTTTTTCAGCATTTGCTTCTGCATATTTTTTAAACTCTTCTTCGGTCATTTTATCTGCGTACATGGGGTATAATGCTTCAACTAGTTCTTCAAGAGTAGGAAATTTTGCCCCATCAAGTTTATAAGCCATGATTGCAGCTCCTTAATGCATATTGCAGCATTGATATGGTATCACTATGAATAGTACTCAATGTTTTGAGTTTTTGCAAGATTATTGTTATAAATCACTTGACTATTTACTGTATTCATATAAAACTTTATGGTATGAGTGACTATCTGGATCCTAATAATGAAGAGCTTCTCAAAGATTTTTTTGCGGAAGCTGATGCTCAGGTACAGGTTCTTGAACAGAACATTCTCGTGCTGGAAAATGATCCTTCAAATAAAGACGCTGTTGATGAGATATTTAGAGCAGCTCATACCCTTAAAGGCGGATCTGCTACTGTCGCGATGAATGAACTTGCTTTATTTACGCATGTTGTGGAAGATTTGTTAGACGCAATCCGCTCTGATAAGGTTAAGGTATCTGAAGCGATCATCGATGCACTGCTTCGCGGTATCGATATTATTAAAGAAATGCTTGAATCCAGAAAAGAAGGAAAAGTTTACACAAAGAATATCGATGCTGATAAAAACTTGCTTGCATCATTTATAGAAACAAAACCATCGCAACCGAAAGCACAGCCAGCAAAATCTCCTGAATCATCGGTTCAAAAGCCTGTCCAAAAACAAAAGGCAGCCTCATCTGTCAGTTTGGAAGGTATTACGGAATATGAAATATTGGAGATTCGTGAAGCTGCAGGACCGGATAGAGTGGTTTATGCTGTAGAAATTACCTTTGATGAAAACAATGTCATGAATACGGTCAGTGCAATACATGCATTTGCAGCGCTGCGCGATGTGGGCACAATACTTAAAACAATTCCAGATTTTGAAAAACTATATGAAGATACCTTTCATCCTGTAGTAACCTATTTTGTTGCTTCTTCTAAAGCACTTGATGATGTTAAGGCAAAGGCAACAATTCCTGATGTTACTAAAGAACTTGTAATATACAGTCTAACACAGGAAGGCAGTTTTACAGTCGAGTTTACAACGAAAGAGACATCAGCTCGGGTATCGCAGGAGCCAGAAAAGGTTTCACAAATTGCAGCTGAAGCTTTTAGTAAACAAGAATCTAGCTCTGCCGCAATGAGCGCTGCTCCTGCAACGGGTACAATGAGTACTTCCTCTGTGTCTGCACAAAAAGCTGCAATGGCACAATCCGAAACTCCAGCACCGCAAGCACAAACAGAAGAAGAAATTCAAGCTGTTCTTGCTGAAGAAAATGCCAGCACTGAAACAAAAAAAACTGCACAGCAGGCTGGTTCTGTTTTGCGTGTGGATTCACGGCGCATTGATAATTTACTCAACTTAGTATCAGAAGCAGTTATCAATAAAGCAACATTTAATCAGATAAGCAACCAATTTGGTGAATTGCAGAATAGGTTTTCTTCTGTTCAGCTCAAATTCCGTGAAATGCTTAAGAACATGTTTGATTCGCTCCCTGATTATTTCCAGCGTATTCAATCAGGCGAGCAGATAAAAGATATTAAAAAAGAGCTCAGCGAGAAGTATCTTCCGCTTTTTAGCATGTTTGATACACTTGAATCGGACTTTAAAAACAATATCGCGAAATTCCGTTCAACGGCACAGAATCTAGGAAGAATAACTGGAGACCTCCAGGAAGGCGTTATGCGAATCCGAATGGTACCAATAAGCCAGATTTTCAGCCGTTTCCCACGACTCATTCGAGACTTATCTAAGAGCCTCAATAAAAAAATTAACCTCGTCATTGAAGGTGAAGATACCGAACTCGATAAATCGGTAATAGAAGATTTACTCGATCCGCTTATGCATTCAGTGAGGAATTCTCTGGATCATGGCATCGAAAGCCCTGAAGAGCGTCTTCGAGCTGGGAAACCTGAACAAGGCATTGTTATGCTCAAAGCCTCAAATGAGGGCAATATGATAATTATTGAAATCGCTGATGATGGCGCCGGAATTGATTTAGAAAAAGTACGAAAACGAGCCGTGGAACGGGGTCTCATTCATCCCAATAAAATTCTCACAGAATTAGAAGCATATAATCTGATATTCGAACCAGGCTTTTCTACTGCTGATAAAATTACCAATATATCAGGACGCGGTGTAGGTCTCGATGTAGTTAAGCGGCAGATAGAAAAACTAAACGGTACCGTCACAGTGACTAGTCAGCGCGGTAAAGGAACCCGGTTTATAATCAAATTACCGCTTACATTGGCAATTATTCAGGGCTTGCTGGTTAAAGTAGGTAAGGAAATATACTCAATTCCTATTACATCAGTAATAGAAAGTCATCGTATTAAACCAAGTGATATTAAGTTTATTGATAACTATGAAGTATTTAATGTTCGCAATGACGTAGTATCACTGCTCAGGTTAAATCGTTTGTTTAGAATACCGACGAATGAACAGAGCGAATACTGTTTTGTTGTAATTGTTGGAACCAATGAAAAGCGAGTAGGTCTAATGGTCGATTCGCTTATTGGCGAAGAGGATGTTGTTATTAAGCCACTTCGCGATTCTTTTACGAATTCTCCTGGTATAGCCGGGGCTTCAATTCTTGGCGATGGTTCAGTATGTCTTATTATTGATGTCAGTCAACTCTTAGAATTAGGACAGAAAAAAGAACTCGAAGAGCGCCAACGCATGGAGATGACCATACGATAGCATATGTAAACCTTTTATTATGGGGGTCAGCATGAGTCCGGAAAAAACTGAAGGACAAAGAAAAGCAAATGAAAGTGTGGAAGAAAGAAAAGAACACACTGAAAAAATAGATTTTAAAATGGTCACTTTTGCTCTTGCAGGTAAAGAATATGGAATCGATATTATGAATGTTAAAGAAATTGCAAGAGCTAGCAAATTTACCTATGTTCCTAATGCTGCTCCATTTGTCCGAGGAGTTTATAATCTGCGCGGTGATATTATTTCAATAATTGATTTGCGTACCATGTTTCATCTGCCAGCTGAAAGAAAAGCAGAAGATGTACTTGAAAGTTTACTCATCTTAAAAGTTGATGATAATGTATTTGGGGTAATTGTTGACAGTATTGATAAAGTAATTGGTGTTTCCTCAGCAAATATTCAGCCGCCGCATCCGATTTTTGGCGATATAAATGTAAAGTATATAAAGGGCATAATCGAAAATAACGGAAAATTGTATATAATTCTTAATATCGAAAAGCTCTTTGCAAAAGAAGAAGAAATACAATCAGAGAAGAATATTGCCTCTGTTTCCTCAGAGCAGACTCTCGAAAACGAACAAAAAAGTTATACCGTGCAGGAAAATAACTCAGCGGATCTGATTGCTAATTTTATAAAAGAAACTTTATATACCTATAAACACTTTGCAGTAACGCCTGTTAATGAAACTTGGTTTGATGCGCGTTATGAGGAATGGAAAGGTATTAAGAAAAATCAGGATTTACAGCTAAAAGAAGCATCTGAAGCAGATGAGTTCTTATCAACATTTTTTTCTCCATACACTTCAGCGCTATGGGCTGATGAATATGCTCAAACCGTTATCAATGCATTACCGGATCTAAATCAGAAAATCATCAATGTGTGGAACCCTGGCTGCGGCAAAGGATACGAAACCTATTCATTTGCATGTGTGTTAAAAAAACGATACCCGGATGCGCGAATAAAAATTTGGGCAAATGATTCTGATTTGCTTGCTATTTCCATGGCTCCTAACATGATATTTATGGTTGATGATGTCCCTGAGATTTATAAGGAGTTTATGATAAAAGGGAAAAATGGCTGGACATTTGTTCAGTCAATACGTGATTCGATTTTCTTTGAATTCCACGATGTGCTCAATTCAAATCCGCTGCCTCCTTTGGATATTATTATTGCACGTGACACGGTATCGTTTCTGTCTCCAGTGGATCAAAAACGCTTGCTTGTTGATTTTGGTGAAAAAACAAAACGTCAAGCTTTTTTGCTGTTAGGATTGCACGAGCGAATGCCGCTGGAGGGATGGAAGGAAATGACCACGCATCAAGTTGTACTTTATGCAAAAGCAGAGTAGTTGTGTTACAGCTACACTTTATGATATAGGGAGTGATTATGAGAGTTGAATATATTAATCCTTTTGTTGAGAGTGCCTTCAATGTGATGAAGGAAGTCTTGCAATCCAATGTGCGCCGCGGAGAATTGTATCTTAAATCAACATCAATGCCGGTTATGGGTGTTGCCGCTATTGTCGGCCTGGCAGGAGATGTAGAAGGGCGGGTTTTGTTTGATATGGAAAAAACAACAGCCCTCGCAATTGCTTCGGTAATGAATGGTGAAGAACTTACTGCAATGGATGACCTCGTGAAAGCAACAATTACAGAACTCGCTAATATGATTACTGCTCAAGCAGTAACAAAATTGCATGAACTGGGTTTCCGCTTTGATTTAACGCCACCAGCAATTTTTACTGGTGATAATATGGAAGTCAGCAATCATGAAGTTGAGGCCCTTATTGTTCCAATGGAAACTCCATATGGTAAAGTGGAAATCAATGTAGCAATCCGCGAGCGCGGTTAGCAGAGGAGAGATTGATGAAAACAAAGGATGAATTTCCTGCCATCAATGATAGAAAGCCAGATGGAATAAAACCTGATGGAACTCCTTACCGTATCATGGTAGTAGATGACTCTATGTTTGTTGCAAAGCAGATAACCCAAATTTTAACATCGGAAGGATACAATGTTGTTGCGCAGGCTGCCGATGGGCTCCAGGCTGTAGAAAAATATAAAGAGTTGTATCCCAATATCGATCTCGTAACAATGGATATTACAATGCCCAATATGGATGGGCTCACTGCGCTGCAGAAAATTGTAGAATTTGACAAGAATGCTAAGGTTGTAATGATTAGTGCGCTGGGTAAACAAGATCTTGTAAAACAGTGTCTTCTCGCTGGCGCAAAGAATTATATTGTTAAGCCGCTCGACCGAAAGAAAGTTCTTGAGCGAATCCTCTATGTGCTGAATAGATAAGATGAGGGCAGCCGATAAACTCGCCGATGAACTGCAAGAATGGTATAACACTTGCAAAACTATTGGTGTACAGGAATATGATAAACTAAGAATAATCTGGCAGCGCAGTCTTTCAGGATCAGGAAGAGGGCTTGCTGATGATTTTTTCAGAGAGTTTCTAAGCCGCTGTACTCGTGTCAATGATATACAAGCTGCATTGCGCTGGCTTATTAGTGTTGGCTCTATTTTATTACAAGAATATAATAATGAAGCACTCACGCAGGAAGATTGGATTCAGATTCGTGATATAGTTAATTCAAGCGCAGATACCATGTCAATTGATGAATTAACCTATATCATGCAGCTCGTTGTTGAACATGGAGCTATTCACTGACTGTACCTAAAATCAAATCACATAGAAATAAAATGACATATTAATTATATTGTGGGAATACTGCTAAACACCATACAACCACACCTGGTACAAACTATAATTAGTATATGGTATCAAGTTGCTAGGTTGTACAACGAAGGTATCGACACCAACGCTGCAAACAACCGGAGACACCAGACACCTGGTACCAAACTAAGTGGTATTTTGAAAATCATGGTATTGAAAAGGATACACAATCAAAATGACAGAGAATCAACAGGAACCTATAAGTAATCGCTGGTATAACGATGAATCGTTTTGGGTGACATATGCACCTTACCTGTTTGATGAGAAACGCTGGGCAGAGGCAGAGTCTGCGACCAGTATGATGTTGGACTTTGTAACTTCACGCTGTACTGAATCGGAGAAACATAAAAAAAGGTACTCAGTACTTGATGCCTGCTGTGGTCCAGGCAGGTTTGCCCTGGAATTTGCTCGCAGAGGTCATGAGGTTACAGCTGTTGATATCGTTCAGGCTTTTCTTGATGCCTTGGAAGAAACAGCTGGTACAGAAAATCTTGCTATCACAACTGTTTGCTCTGATATACTTGCTTTTGAGGCACAAAACGAATTTGATATTGCCCTCAATTTGTATACAAGTTTTGGGTATTTTCCTGCAGAACAGGATGATATAAAACTGCTCTCTAGCATGCACAGAGCACTCAAGCCGGGCGGATGGTTTTTTCTGGAAGTGCTCAGTAAAGAAATCTGCGCAAAATACTTTACCGAAGGTGAGTGGTTTGAAAAAAATAATGCACTTGTCTGTACACAATTTACTGTTGATGAAGGCTGGAACTATCTGAATAATCGATGGATTGTCTGTAAGAATGGACAAATTACCGATACCACATGGAAGCTCAGATTATATTCATATAGTGATTTAAAACAAATAATGCTGGGAATTGGCTTTTCGGAGGTACAAAGCTATGGTTCTTTTACATTTACTCCGTATGATCATAGAGCTCAAACATTGTTAGTTGCAGCTCGCAAATAGCAACCATTGCAGTCATTATGTTGCAATGAAATTCATTTGTATAAAACAGCAATTGCAAAATTCATAAAAATGACCGATAATACAAAAAGGGTATGTCATGCTCCTGCCGTTATTAATTTAGTAAAAGCATTTAGTTTAAGTGAAGTGAGCAATAGACAAATCAATAACTTTTAACACGGTAAGGTGGTATTAGAATGGCTTATATTGGTGTTAAACTGGCAAACGGGGAGTTTTATCCTATTTTTGAGGAAACGACTCCTGCAAAAAAGAAGCTTGTTGTAACGACAGTCAATGACAACCAGCCTGAAGTTCAAATAGATCTTTATAAAGGAGAGCCTGGTTTCCCTGTTGATGATTCAAGTTATATTGGTTCTCTGCTTGTTAATGACATAGCCCGAGCTCCTAAAGGTGTTCCTGATATCGAGTTAGATGTCGTTCTAAAAGACGATATGACACTTGAGGCATTTGCTCAGGATAAAGTATCAGGGGGACAGTCCAAATTTTCTATTGCCTTGACCGAACTCCCGGCGGAACATATACAAGAAGTGCCGCAGTTTGATATTCAAGAAACAGAAACACTCATTGATGAATCATTATTTGATATCGATAATCAAAATGCTAAGTCAGCACTTGATGAATTAGAAATTGAAGAACTAGTTAATATCGATCAGTCGGAGCTTGATGCCCTCGAAATGGAACTTGCTGAGCCAAAAGCAGAGTCAGAAATGGAATCAGGTCAAAGTGAATTTGCTGACTCAGAAACGCTCAGTCTTGATGAGCTAAGTAATATAGAAAATAGCAGTTTGTTCCCGCAAGAAGAACAAGCTGCTGAACAACCAGAAGAGCCACTTTCGTTTGAAGAAATTTCAGAATCGGAAGAGGGACTGCCAACTATAGCCGATGAAATTGATATAGAGGCAGAATCGGTAATAGGAGAAGAATCGGTACCAGGTGTAGAAGAGGAATTAGGTTTAGAAGAGGAACTAGCAGCAGCGGAAACAGCTACAAGTGAGGATTTTAACCTGGGTGAAGAATTGAGCCTTGAAGTTCCTGAATTAGAAGAAACTCAAGCTGCACCACAAAAACCAGTGTCAATTCTTGAGGAATCTGAAGAGACATCATATTTAGGGCCGGATACTATTAGTTTTGATGTAGAACTCCCGGAAGCAGATATTGAGGAATCAACTGGGGAGAAACTTGAAGAATTTTCTGCAGAAGCCTCAGAAACAATGCCGTCAGAGCTAGAATTTGAACCACAGGAAGTGCAAGAGTCAGCGGAGAATTTTTCATCATCAGAATTATCCTTGGATAGCGAACCGCTTGGTCTCGAAGAAGAAACCGTTTTTTCTGTTGAAACACCACGAGTTAAAACCGTATCTCAAAAAGAAATGCGAAAAGAGCGCAAGAAGGAGCAAAAGATCACTGAGGAAGCTGAAACTAATGAAAAAAAGCCCTGTGCGCCGTTGTGGTGTAAAATCCTTGTTCCTCTTGCAATTATTTTACTAGCTGCAGTCATTGTGCTGTTGATCGGACGATGCTCTGCAGCCCAGCGTGATGCAGGTGCTGCAAAATCTGCAAAGCCAGCACTGGAACAGCCATTAGTGAAGCCTGACACGACACAAAAACCAGAATCTGGTTTAAGCGCTCCTCAAGGAACAGCTTCAACAACAGCTGGAACAGGAACCGATTCTCCAGGAGCTGCTGCGGTACCAGGTGTCCAGCAAGGACAAGGCAGTCAGCCGACAGGTTCAACAACTACACCAGCGCAGACTCAACCAACACAGACTCAGCCTGCGGTTACGCAACCAGCACAAACAACGCAACAAGCTAAGCCGAGTGCTTCTACAAAACCTCCAAAACCTGTTCCAGGATCTAAAAAACCAGGTGTTTGGTATAAAATACGTTGGGGAGACACACTCTGGGACCTTTCAATTGCGTTTTATAGAACCCCTTGGAAGTACATGAAAATCTATAATGCTAATAAGAAATTGATTAAACATCCTGATAAAATCATTTCGGGTACATGGATTTATGTCCCTAAATGATACCAGGAGGATTCTATCAGGAACGAACGCATAGCAATCACTACGCTGGTATTAGCCATACTTGTTAGCTGTTTGGCAGCTGATACAATTACAGTTCAATTGGTATATATAGAAAACCCTATTGAATATGCTTCGAAGACAGCTCTATCAGCAACAGAAAACTCAAATATCAATTTACTCAAACCGCTCGCTCGATTAGGCGATGGTGTGTACTTATTCGTCGCTCTCAGGGCTTTAGATTCGGGTGATATTGATACAGCAGTACTGTGTCTAGAAGCAGGTCTGCGCTTTGAAACTAATCTTTTGTATATACGACGAATTCGCAGTTTGCTTGTCGAACTGTACTATTCACGCAATAAGTTAGAGGAAATACTCACAGTAACAAAACTACAAGATAACGCGGATGCACGAAATGCACTGAGCCAATCTGAAAAACTATTCAAGGCACGGGCATTGCGGGATTCATCTATGTTTGCAGATTCATATAATCTGTGGATTGAGATTCAGAAAAATAAGCCATCGAATGTATCCTCGTATGAAATAGAGGAAGCATTGCTTGAAGCTCTTGCAGGTATTGATGCAGATATTAATGCTGAGCTAATTCAGAGTAAACTAACTGCCCTGCTTGAAGCACCTCGAAGTACTGCATTGACTCAAGCCTTTGAACGATTGCTTGTATTTACAAAGTTTACTCCTGCACCGCTGCTGTCACAACAGATGCTTCTCCGTGTCTTTGTTGGGCGGCTAGATTATGGAACTGCAGTTGCTTTGTTTAAGAATTATGCACTCACTTTGGAGCAGGGAACTATAAAAAAGCCAGAAGCTGAAAAGAAAGAAGATGCAGGATTATCGGCACCAGGAGAATCGGTACCAGAATCGGTACCAGGTGTACCAGCAATAACAGGAAAACCAATCAGTACTGTAAATAGTTCTGGATCAGGCGACGTTTCTGTACCGGGTGTTTCTGTACCGGGTGTCAATGCTGGCAATGCAGGTTCTTTTTCTTTACCGTCGGTACCGGGTGTCAATGCAGAACCTTCATTAGAGAGCTTAAAAACCTTATTTGAAAAATTTACCTATAGTACGCAGGCTGATCTATGCAGAGCATATCAGTATAGCGCTCCTGATGCTGCTCAGAGGTTTTTTGCAATGCTGTATGAGCAGTCAGAGCGCAAGCAGGTACGATTTCTGTCAGCATACTATTTGGGACTCCTTGCAAGAGATAAGAATGATATTGCTGGCGCAATTTCCTGGTTCGGAAAAGCAGAACAGCAAGCATTTAGTCAGGATACAGAGAATCAGGCTGTGTGGTACCAGATTGATTTATTGCTTGACAGTGAGCCTGCTAAAGCTCTGTCAAAATTGACATCGATATTAAAACGAACAAGCAGACCGGATTATTTTGCTGATGTCGTTGAACGATTAAGCAGAAATGCGCTGATTGAAAAGAATGGGGCAATGTTGACTAGTCTTGATTCGGCAGTGTTTTCGTACGGTACTGGTGCAATGAAAGCGCGAATGGCATATATTGCCGGACGCTCTGCTCAAATAGGTATCATTACACAAAAGCATCTCGACGTAGGAACTGAGAAAACGTCTATAAAGAACTATATTGAACAGCGATTAAATTGGACTAAGACACAAAATAGTGAACTCTGGTTTAAAATGCTTGCAGCTTACAAAACAGGTTCAGCATTGTTACCGGAATCCTGGAAAGATAACGAGCATGAACAGTGGAAGACACCCGGTACCAATTACACAGTGTTCTCAGCAGTAGAAGAGGCTGGAAATAAGATTCAGAACATAGCTGGTGGCTCATCTGATGATTATCAATTTGCACTGTTTTTTTCGCAATTACTTTATTGGGGGCTAAGTTCTCGTTTGCTCGATGAACTTGATAATTATCCGTTCCAGGAAATTAAATCGATACAAAATATGCGGGCGCTTGCAGATTATCTGTATCGAAAAGGTGAATATAATCTAGCAATCAGAGTAATCACTGAGCTTTTGCGGCGAAGCGATTATACTATGCAGGATTTTGACCGCAAAATCTATTGGCCGATAGCATTTGAAGATGCAATGCAAAAAGCGCTTGCTTCGCGAAATCTAAACAAATGGATTTACTATGCACTGGTGCGCTCGGAAAGCTTATTTAAGCCTGATGCGGTTTCAAAATCGGGTGCCATTGGGTTAGGTCAATTTATGCCTGCTACAGCTCAGGACATGGCTAATCGCTTGAAAATGGATCAGTATGATTTAACAAAACCAGAAGATAATTTGCTTATGTCAGCATTTTATTTTCAAGGGCTAATCAATCAATTTGATGGGCAAGTTCTGCCAGCTGTATGGGCCTATAATGCCGGTCCAAGCAGGTATGCACAATGGAAAAAGCAGTTTGGATTTTTGCCATTTGATCTTTTTATGGAAGCAATTCCGTTTTCAGAAACACGTCAGTATGGTAAAAATATTGGCCGCTCGGCTGTGCTCTATGCAGGTATTCATGAAAAATCTGACGGTAAAGCGCTACTAGCTTACTATCTTGGTGAAAAAACTCAACCATAGGTTTATAGCTTAGCTTGGTACCGGGTGTCCAGTTACCTTAGGCTGGTACTGGGTGTAAAATCACGAAGGGTCAAAACTTATGCTGCAATCGATAGTACGGTACCAGGTGTGATTCCGAGTGGTTGCGGATATGCAGCTGAGCTTTGTACAATCGCTTGATGCAGTTGTTTGCTAAATTGTTCGATTAGTGCATTGATGCGTTTGTCATCGAGCGTTTCTGGCCGTATGTCAGCATTAACTGGCTTTTTCATGCTTTGCAGGTGTTCAATGATAGTGTTGAGAATACTGAGCTTGTCTACTCCGTATGCTGTAACTCCCTGTGCACTGAACCCGCTGACATGCTTAAATTGAGCGTAGATAGTTTGAGCCGGTTGTACAGGTAATGCAATTCGATCGGACAGGGTACGAGTATAGGCATAGGCCAGTGGAACATGACTTGAGACTTTTACTGTTTCCATAACCTTTTGCCTCCTTCCCTGCTTTATTTATCGGAGCGCATTGAAAGAATTTTAGAAAAATTGTAGAGAAATTATGCAAGCAGGATTAAACCAAAGGATCGTAGGGAGAGCAGCCTTTGCATCAAGAGCCTTTTATATCAGCCTTATTACCTGCTTTTTGTTAGTTCATAAGTTTTATTGAGGCTTTATATAGCCTATCATTGATTGCTAAACCAAGACCAGTTTTTGGCAGCGGCTCAGCCCAAATACTGGTGCATGGACCTGCCTCGAGTTCATGTAATAATGAAAAAAGCTTAACAGCAGCCTGAATGTCTGTACCTTCTGGCGATAGATCAATTACTGCTTCAAAAATACCAGCGTCTTGTACCTCCTGTGTTCGGTTTGCCCCAAACGTCAGTGCAACTTTATAGCTGGAAATAGTGTGTTTATCGGTGTCGGAATGTCCCCCCTGTTTATCAGGTCGACACCCAGGTTGACACCTGGTACCAGGTGTCTTTTGTATTGCCATGTCGAGCTGGTGCAGCTGTTTTAACCAGGTGTCGATTTCGGTTTGATTTGTCAAACCGTTTTCGCTTAAAAAAATAAGCGGTTTTTGAGGTGCATAGTGGCTGAGCAGCTGGCCGGGAGCTGTGGGTAATTCAAAAGCTTTCCGTTCATAGATTTTTAGATTTGGAATAATCTTTTTTATTGCTTCAATTGGCAGTGCTCCTGGTCGCAGAACAGTAGGGATTTCGGTTGCAAGATCTAGAATAGTACTCTCAACACCAATCGAGGTTTGACCGCCATCTACGATAAAGTCTATTCGGTCACCGAGCTGTTCTGCGACATGCTGAGCTGTAGTGGGCGAAAGGCGCCCAAAAAGGTTAGCACTGGGAGCAGCAACAGGAACACCAGCATTGGCTATGATTTCCCTGGTCAGTGCAAGAGCAGGACATCGGACTGCAACAGTATCGAGTCCGCTTGTTATTAAATCAGAAATAGAAGGTTTTCTGGGAAGGATCAGTGTCAGCGGTCCTGGCCAGAAAGCATCGATGACTAGTTCGAGATAGTGTAAGTTTTCTGGCGACAAAGTGTCTGTACCAGCTGTGGTATTAATGGTGCTATTAATTTCGGTGCCACGAATTTTGGCAATTTGGGCACTGGGTGTCTTATCTGCTATTTTGGTACCGGGTGTCCACCTAGAATCAATTGCGGCGATTGAATAAAGATCGTCAGGATTGGCGATATGAACGATGAGTGGGTCAAAGCTGGGTCGTTCTTTTGCCTTAAAAATACCAGCTATGGCTGATTCGTTCCAGATATTCCCTGCAAGTCCGTATACTGTTTCAGTTGGAATGGCTACCAGCTTACCGGTGCGCAGGGCTTCACCTGCGAGCGCTATATCCTGAGGGGTGTTTTTAAGCAGTATCATATTAGTGGTGAGAGTATCATAGAATTACAAAAGCAAAAAGGTCTTTCGGCTTCGATTCGGTACCGGGTGTCGCAGTGCCCCCTGCTCTTGGTTGCATTATTACTATTGTATTGCTATGCTGACAGCGCTGCTATGAAAATCACTTTTTTAGGCACTGGTACCAGCTTTGGTGTGCCGAGACTTGGCTGTTTGTGTAAAGTATGTTCGTCTTCTGATCCTAAAGACTTTCGCAACCGGTCATCGGTCTTTGTTGTTGGTGATAACGGTGAACGGATACTCATCGATGCTAGCCCTGAGTTTCGGCTTCAAGCACTCAAAGCTCACATTACCGGGCTCGATGCGGTGTGTATTACTCATGTACATGCCGATCACGTGCATGGGCTTGATGATGTGAGGCCATTTACTCGAGAAAGACCGCTTCCGCTCTTTATCAGCGAGCATGAATTTGCAGAGCTTATGCAAAAGTTTGATTACGTTTTTAATTACCGCCAGCAGGGAGGAGGATTACCAAAGCTTAAGCCGGAAATTATTACTGCCCCAGTTATGGTAGGCACAGTGACAATAACACCACTCCCGGTACTGCACGGAATACGACCCATACTTGGCTTTAGGTTGAATGATTTTGTGTACATCACCGATTGTTCAGAAATTCCAGAATCAACTTTGTCACTCTGCCGGGGAGCCAGAGTTCTTGTGCTTGATGGCCTCAGGCATCGGCCTCATCCAACACATTTTACAATTGAAAACGCGCTTGAAATAGCAGCGCTCCTTAAACCAGAAAAATTTTTTATCACACATCTTTGCCATGACCTTTTACACACAGAAATTGAAGCATACTGTAATGAAAAAAAACTTCCATTTTATGCCGGCCCAGCGTATGATGGGCTTGTAGTAGAGATATAATATATTGTTTATATCTATAGTAAATATATTTTTTGTTTTCTAATATTGACAGTACTGAGCTATTTTGATACAACTACATTCACCATGAGGGCGGTTAGCTCAGTTGGTTAGAGCACCAGCATGACACGCTGGGGGTCACTGGTTCGAGTCCAGTATCGCCCAAAAGCCTGTTCCGGTATTCGGGACAGGCTTTTTTATTTATACCCTGCACAGGTCACGACTCGCGGAGTCGTGTACCTTACTGACAAGACAACTTTTAGTACCAGGTTCGCCCGACTGGATATCCAAGCGCTTAGTGTACCAAGCTGGATAGTATACCTAGTTTCGTATTGAGGTGGTCTAAAATCAGCCTGTGTACCGGGTGTGTACCGTGTACCGGGTGTGTACCGGGTGTCGTTCTGCCGCCATGCAGAAATTAAAAAGGCCAGCCTGTGTACCGGGTGTCCACGGCAAGGTGTCTTTGGTAAACTGGCCGGCATATACTGTAATAGAAGTTTACAGTATCAAGAAAAAGTGTCCATTCATGCCGTCGCGGTTTTAAACTTCTTATATTCTTTTACAGCAAGGCTGAACACGATGAGTGCTCCCGTTTGTACGATAACTGAGAAAATAACGAGCGGTACTGCCTGCCACTTGTCATACAGGGCACCAATAATTGCGCTTCCAATAAACCAGAATGCTCCGAATAAGGTGTGGAACAGGCCAAATGCCCGGCCGCGCTTTTCCTGCGGGACAATGTCTCCGATGACGGCTTTGAGAATCGATTCCTGAGTGCCCACACTGATACCCCAAACAATGGCGCCGGCAATCACGCCAGCGAACTTTGTCAGGAAGAGAAGTGGTGCTGTGAAAATCTCAACAAAGAAAAGTACCCAGAGCGTTTTGAGCCCAAGGCGGTCATAGAGCAGACCGATAAATATTGCAGCAAATGCATCAACAGCCATTGCACCAGCGTACAAGAGCGGCAGGGCACTTTCCGGGAAGTTCCCCGATTTAGAGAGATGGAGTCCTACGAGCGGGAAATCGGTTATGCCCATAGCAAGCAAAGCCGATGCGATGGTAATAAGCCAATAGAGCCGTGAGAACCCTGCAAAGGATACTTCCGGTGTTTTGCTGGGGATCTCGAAACGCTGGGGATGCGGAAACACAAAGCGGGTAAAAATGATGGTTATCACTGCAAGTCCAGCTGGAACGAATAAGAGCAGGAGCCCCGTGCGGTATCCGGCAAGCTCGGTTTTATTGGGGCCGAGCATCAGCAGCAGCGAGAAGAGCGCAGGCCCTAAGAATGCTCCAATCTGATCCATCGCCTCGTGGAGACCAAATCCAAAGCCGCTCCCGGTTTGTTTTGCGGCAAACGAAATGAGCGCATCGTACGCAGGTTTTTTTATCGCCTTGCCGAGCCGCTCAAAAAACAAGAAAGCCACTGCGAGTTTCCACCCTGAAACAAATGCCATTGACGGGAGAGAGCAAAGCTGAACAATAAACCCGATGAAAATAAAGAGCCAATATTTTCTGGTTTTATCGACCAGGGTTCCGGAAATCAGCCTAAAAGCATAGCCGATGAACTCGCCAAGTCCTGCAGCAAGTCCTAGCGCGAAAGCACTTGTTCCGAGGATATTGAGGTATTGTCCTACAACGCTTCTGCCGCCTTCGTAGTTCATGTCTCCAAAAAGGCTGATAAAACCGGTTAATATAAGGAAGAACATTGCAGTACTGCGGTTGTAAATTTTTTCCTTTATTCCATTAGAACCATTCTGATTAGTTGAACCCATAAAAGCATCCTTTCTTTTGCCGTGTAGCATAAATCAGCGTAGTGCAAGCCATGTTGCAGCCGCAGCGTACCATGAGTTTCAGTGTACCGGGTGTCCTTTTTACTATAGTAAAAAACGGTTAGTACGTCTAGTATAACTAGAGAATGTGAAAACTTGCAGGGAACATACAGCTTGTCAAAAAGTTTACTGGATTATACAGAACGGATAAGTTAGTTGCCAGCTGAGCGTAAAAGGATTAGTGCTGAGTAAGAAGTGCAAGAAGCGGCATGGAATAAAAAATCGGGCAACCCGGACTTGAACCGGGGACCCCAAGTCCCCCAGACTTGTACGCTAACCACCTGCGCTATTGCCCGAATATCACATGTATTTGTGCAGAAAAATGTACCACAGAGCAGGGAAACATGTCAAGGAACGAGGGCAGCCTTATGGGCGGTGCAATTGTCCGTGGCGGGACTATGTGTGTGCTACGATCATGATAGTGGATATCATGTATCTTACATGGCTGCGATGGATGGCAAGAAAAGCATAAGTTAATTTTGTGCTGACAGTGTTTTAAAAAAAGTTGACAGCAGCTATAAACTGCCTATAATAAGAAAAGAGGATGTAAATATGCGGTTTTCATGTAAAGTGTTTATTCCAAGAGGAACTCTTATCCCGGCTGATAATCGACGTTATTTACTTTCATTGCTTAAAGAAGCGTTACAAGTATCATCAAAAGATGGTAAAGAGTTTTATGATATGTTCTATAGTGAGAATGAAACGAAACCTTTTACCTTTTCTGCGTATTTTCCGCTAAGACATGACAACAACCAATCAGTGCTTGATGGCGATTTTTTCACATTATACTTTTCAACAAATAACTATGAGTTTTTAATGCGAGTTTACAACGGACTTATGGCTATAAAGCACCAAAGCGATTTTACAATATTTGGTGCACCTCTTAGCGAAATAAAAGGATTTTACCTCCAGCCGGAAAAATCGTTCACTCAACCTTCAATAACATTTAAAACAATATCTCCATTTCTAGTAAGGAGCGGAGAAAATGGAGATAAGTATCTATATCCTGGGAATGCACTGATACACACTAAGGATACAAATAAAAATGGTGAGCGCTGGAAGTATTGGGAAAAATCAGAAGATTTTGCTAGTGCATTAAAAACATCATTGCAATCTCTTATACAGCATGAATTACCTGAATGTAGTAGTGATATCAATATTACTATACAACAGCCAGTCGTTGTCCCCATTTTTCATGGATCAGGCAATGCCGATCACGCATTTAAAATGACTTTCCCTGGGATAAAAGGCTTAATTACAATACAAGCGGCACCAGAAGTGTTAAAGCTTTTTTATGACATCGGCATCGGCGCCCGCCGCAGCGAAGGCTTCGGCATGCTGGAGGTGGTGGGATGAGTTACAAAATATATTTAAGAGATTGGTATTACAATGCAGGCATTATTGGATTTTTGAATGTGTTAAGTGAAGGGGAAAGAAATATTGAAACAATAAGAAACCATTACAACGACACAATCAATATTAATGATAATTATATTGAGTTTAACTCGAATATTTTAGAAGACTTTTTTAAGAAATATGAAAAAATGTCTTTTATTACTTTTTTTGATATTGATAGTTATAAGGAAAGACTAGGTGTTTTAATTGGTAAAATTAATGAACTTAACCAAAATAATAATAATAGAATACCAAGAAATCTTTTACAAAACACTGCTTTAAATGGTACAATAGTTAATAAATTCATAAGTGCAATTAATAATAATAATGATTTAAATCAAATTTTTTCAGAAAATAATATTTTAAATGAAGTCCAAGGAGTCCAGAATTTGTTAAATCACTTTCAATCAAACATTGATGTTTATAATTATCTAATAAACAACGATAGTCAAAATTTTATAGACTATTTTCTGGATATTGAAGTAACAAAAAAAGTTTGTTCATATACTAATGTAGAAAATTATATTAATAAACTTTCTAATGGAATACAAACTCAGATAAATAACAATCAAAAATGTTATATTTGTGGAGAATACAAAAAAGAATACGATTTAAGTAATGCTATTACTCAAATTTCTGGATTTAATTCTGACAATTCCAACTGGATATGGGGGTATGAACCATCTAAAGTCAAAATATGCCCACTATGTGCTTTAATATATTCCTGTGCTTTTCACGGGATGGTCATTATAAAAAGAAATATTAATGGAGAATATAAAAATTTCTTTTATTTTTTAAACCGAAATACTAATATTCAAACCCTTTACAATTCTTATTGGATATTCAAAGAAAAAATTAGTCAAAGAGAGAATCAAAATAAACCATTTTATACCATAATAAAGGAAGTTACCCTTGAATTAATAAATCAGCAAACACAAACTGTTTTAGAAAATATCAATTTCATTGAAATATCTGAAAATCAATTTGGTGGCCAATCGACTAAATCTTATAATGTCTATAATTACAATATAACTAAAGAATTAGCCCAATTTATTCAATCTACTGGAATAGAGAATATTCCTAAAGGTTATTATAAAGATAGAGATTTGTATTCTGATATTTCTGAAGAAATCTTGAAAAAGACTTTAGAACAAACTTTAAGCTTTGCTGATTTATCCAGATATTTTGAATATTACATACGATCTTTAGATTCAAAAACTAAAATAATAATCCGTTTCTCAATTTATATACTAATGAAATATATTTTAAGATATATGCATCAAATTAAAGGAGGTGAAGATATAATGGTACAGGATCAAATTATTAATAAAGCCTACTACAATGGTAGATCTTTAGCAGAAAAAATAGGACAAGATAATAAAATTAAAGGATTTGCTTATCAACTCTTAAATGACTTAAAAATCTCTGATAGAAATTCTTTTATCGATAAGTATCTAAGGTTATGTATGTCATACAGCTCTGATATTAAACTGGGGAGCAATAACGAGCTTGTAGATATTGATAACTTTATGAGTTTTGGATATGCCTTTGTAAATGGGCTTTTGTCTTATATGAATACAAATAATAATGAGGAGGTTCAAAATGGCTAATTTTTTAAGTTTAACAATTGTTTTTAAAGCTGGCAATTTAAATTATGGTGAAAGCACGGCTAATATAACTGGATTAAAACGTTTATCTTTTAAAGGAAAAAGTTATTCCTATATCTCACGACAAGCATTGAGATATGATATAGTAAGAATTATGCATGAAGAATTTGATATGCCATTGACCCCTGTTGGTAGTGATGGGAGAGTTGTACAATTTGAAGCTAATGCTACAATAAGAGATTATCCAGAAATTGATTTATTTGGTTATATGAAAACAGCTGGGGAGGGTTCGAGAAGTAAAATAAGAAAAGCAATTGTCAGATTAAGTGATGCTATAAGTCTTGAACCATGGAATAATGATATTGATTATGGAAATAATATGGGACTTTCCGTAAGAGGGCAAAATCTTGATAATATGATTTTTCAAACAGAAATACATAAGTCTTTTTATACTTATACCTTAACTATTGATATTGACAAGGTTGGCGTTGATCAAAATGATAATATAAATCTTGAGAATACAGCTAAAATCCAGAGAGTATCAAAATTACTTGATGCTATAAAGATATTATATAGAGATATAAAAGGTCGAAGACAAGATTTGTCTCCAGTATTTATAATAGGTGGTATATATAATAGTGGAAATCCATTCTTTTATAATAAAGTCGAGCTTATTTTGGGGATGGACTCGGTAAAGATTAGTCCAGAACCAATAAACGAAATCTTGGATAGAAGTTTTAACAATCAACCAATAAAAAATTCAACTTATTTAGGTTACTTAAATGGAATATTTTCCAACATTAGTGAAATAAATCTCGACCAAAATAGAAAACTTAATATTGAAGGATTTTTTAATCAAGTAAAAGGTAATTTAAATAATATATACCAATAGGAAATGTTCATGAAAGCATTGAAGATTAAGATTTATCAAAATTTATGTAATTATAGAAAAGAAGGAAGTTTTGGGTATGTTCAAACATACCCTCTTCCTACACCATCAATGATTAGAGGGATGGTACATGATGCTCTTGAAGCAACTAATTATATTCCTTTAAAAATAAGCATTCAGGGAAAAAGTGATACTGTAATAACAAATATTCAGAAAGTATATAAATTTGATCGTGACCCAAGAAGTAGACCTCAAAATCCGTATATAATTCAAGTTAGAAATAGTACAAAGACAGCAACACATGGAATTAATTTTGTGGATCTTCATGTAAATATGCGAATGATTGTTCATATTCAATTTGAAAATGATAATGAAAATATGTGTGAAATATTGTATAACAAAATCCAAAAAAAAGTTCCCGTTTTGGGGAGAAATGAAGACATAGCACTGATTGAAGATTTAAAAATTGAAGAAATTTACAATTGTACAGGTAGAAGTGCTTCATCAAAATTGCCAATGTATATAAGCCAAATAGCTTTAGTTGAAAATGTTGGAACAAAGTATAGACTTCCTTTTTGGTATGATCCAGTTAACTCATTCTCTGATAACAGGATTTTTCATTTTGTAGAAGTTAATTATATATCTGAGAATGTATCATTAAGAAGTAATTCAATTTATGTAGATGATGGTGGTGATATTGTCTGTTTTTTAACATCTTGAAGCGAAATAACGGAGCAAACATGTGTAACTTCTATGCAAAATCTAATGGGGAAATGATAGAAGAACATACATTAAGAGTTTTAAAATCTTTTGAAAGGTTAGGTGAATACTTAAATTTAAACGAAGAAGAAAAATCGATAATAAAGAAATTAATTAGTTACCACGACCTTGGCAAAATAAATCCAGAATTTCAGAATAGAATGAGAAGAAGATTAGGTATAAATAATCTTTTTAATTGGAGTAATGGCAATGTTCCTCATGAGTGGTTATCGCCTGCTTTTATTTCTCAACAAGAGGAAAACGAAATAAGAAATATTTTAGAACAAATGAATTTAGATAGAGACAGATTTTTTAATTTTTTTATTTTTATTATTTTATCTCATCATCATAGAGAAAATCGACTTCCAGATGATGATTTAATTAAAAGCATAATTGAATGGATAAGAAATAATATCAATAGATTTCAAAATATAGAATATTATTATAACTGCAACAATCTATTGAATACATATAATACTTCAGAAGATAGAGAATTATGGAATTTATTTTTTCCATTCAGAATCAAATGGCTAGGCTCATTAATGAAATGTGATTATTGTGCTTCTGCTGGTATTGACTCAGAAGAAAAATATAATGGCGAGTTTCAAACCGATTTTGAAAATTTTTTAAAAAATAACAATTTTAAGTTAAAGGATTTTCAAAAACAAGTTGGAGAGAAATCAGATAAGAGTATTATTTTAATTGCTTCTACTGGAATAGGAAAAACAGAAGCTGCGATGAACTGGATAAATGGACAAAAAGCCTTTTATCTGCTTGGTATAAGAATAGCTGTTAATGAAATGTATAAAAGGTTTAAAAATATATTTGGTGATAATGTAAGTCTTCTTCACGGAGAAACATCTTATTTTTTTGCTCAGCAGGAAACTGATGAGGATGATCATGAAACAAAAATTGAAAAAGCAAGAAAATTATCTTATCCACTCACAGTAGCCACTGCTGATCAGCTTATTACAAGTGTTTTTAAATATCCAGGGTTTGAGTTTACCTATTTAACTTGTAGTTACAGTAAAATTGTTTTAGATGAAATTCAAAGTTTTTCTCCTTCAGCCATTGCGGCGATTGTTGTGTTTCTTAAGGAAATACATAGACTTGGTGGTAGATTTATGTTAATGACAGCAACTCTTCCACCATTTATTAAAAATGAATTTAATGCATTATCAGATTTATATGTATTTGAACCACAGTTGTTAGATATTAAAAGACATAAAATTTCTATTGTTGAAGAAGATATACAATCAAATAAATTATTAGAGATATTACAAAACAATACTGATAAAAAAATACTTATTATTTGCAATACTGTAAAAAAATCACAAGAAATATTTGACTTTCTGCAAAATAATAATCTTAGACCAAATCTTATCCACTCTCAGCTTATAGCTAAAGATAAGAAAGAAAAAGAAAATAAGATTATGAATTCTACTGATCCTTGTATATGGATATCTACTCAGATAGTAGAAGCTTCTCTTGATATAGATTTTGATTTACTATTGGCAGAAAACTCTTCTATAGAAAGTTTGTTACAAAGATTAGGACGATGCTATAGAAAAAGAGAGTACCATGGTGATGAGCCAAATATTATTATTTTTAAATCTCAGCCATATAATATTTATGATTGTTATCTCTTTAATAAAACATGGGAGATAATTCGTAATTATGATAATAAATTAATATCGGAACAAGATAAACAAGACATAATAAATAAAGTTTTTGAAAATATTGATAATACTAATTATTTCAGAGAATATAAAAGACAAAAAGACCTTCTTGAAATTGGATATAGAAGTTTATCTAGACTAGAAGCCCAAGAAGATTTTAGACAAATAACAAATAACTATATAATTATACCAGAAATAATTTTTAATGAGAATCATGAAAAAATACAATCTATTATTCAATTTATTGAAAATCACAATAATAATATACTAGAAAAATTAAGAAAACAGGCAGAATTATTTGATTATACAATACCCATCCGATTATATGGAAATAATAGAAATTCAATAAACGATATACCAAATTCAATATTTTGCAAGAATCACCAGATCAAAATATTAGTAGGGTATGATTATTCAAAAGAGAAGGGGTTAACACGATCAAACAATATAGATCAAAATGTTGAAAACATCCTATGACCACCCCAATCATCACTGGAACCCAAATAGCCTACTACACAATCTGCCATCGAAAGCTCTGGCTTTTTAGTAAAAATATTTCAATGGAACATACAAGCGAGCTTGTGGAGATAGGCAAGATAATTCATGAAAATTCGTATTCCCGAAAGAAAAAGGAAATAAATCTTGAAGGAATCAAGATTGATATTTTGGAGGCAAAAAGAGGAATAATTCACGAAGTAAAAAAATCCAAATGTCTTGAGGAGTCTCATGTCTGGCAGCTAAAATATTATCTTTACTACTTTAAACGATTGGGAATTGAGATTGAAGGAATGCTTGACTATCCAAAGCTCAAGAGAAGAGAAAGAGTTATATTAACCGAAGAAGATATTTTAAATATAACAAGCTCGTTAAAGGAAATTGAGCAAATACTAGTTAAAACTACTGCTCCACCCCCTATCAACAAGCCCTACTGTAAAAAGTGTAGTTACTATGAATTTTGCTATTGCTGAGAATTGGAATGAGAAACTATTATATTTTTAAGAGCGGCCGTATAAGCCGTAAAGATAATTCAATTTTTCTTGAGACAAAAGATGGTGATATTCCCATTCCGATAAATGATATTGATAGTTTGTATCTTTTTGGGGAAATAGACTTAAACACAAAGGCAATAAATTTCTTTTCTAAACACGGTATTGTGGTGCATTTTTTTAATTACTATGGTTGGTATACGGGCAGTTTTTATCCAAAGGAGCAGCTTATTTCCGGTGAAATAACTGTAAGACAGGTTGAACATTATTTTGATTTACAAAAAAGACTTTTTATTGCAAAAGAGCTGATATATGGAGCAATTCATGGCTTTGTTTATAATCTAAAACGCTATCCGCATATCGATGAAAGCATCATTGAACAATTAAAAAACTATAATCAAGCAATAGACAATCAGAATGAGATAGCATCAATAATGGGTGTTGAAGGGAATGCCCGAGAAGTTTACTATAATGTATTTCCATTTATAATTAAGCAAAGTATTGAATTTGAAAAAAGAGTAAAGCATCCTCCAAATAATATGATGAATGCGCTGATATCGTTTATAAATTCTCTAGTTTATTCTGTAGTTATTAAAGAGTTATATAAAACACAATTAAATCCTACGGTAAGCTATTTGCATGAACCATGGTATAGAAGGTTTTCATTAGCATTAGATATAGCAGAAATTTTTAAACCAATTTATGGTGATAGAATTATTTTTGATTTGCTCAACAATAATCAGCTTACCGATAAGCATTTTGACAAAGATTTAAATTATTGCTATTTAAAAGAAGAAGGAAGAAAAATAGTTATTAAAGCTTTTGATGATAAGCTAAAAACCACTGTTATTCATAAATCGTTAAAACGGAAAATAAGTTATCAAAAAATAATACGACTTGAGCTATATAAACTGATAAAACATTTATTAGGAGAAAAAGACTATAAAGCATTCAGAATATGGTGGTAATGCTATATGTATGTTATTTTAGTGTATGATGTTTCTACAGAAAGTAAGCAAGGAAAAAATCGGCTCCCAAAAGTAATGAAAAAATGCAGAGAGTACCTCCATCATACACAAAAATCGGTATTTGAAGGAGAACTATCACTTTCAAGACTAATGCTGTTAAAAGAAAATCTTAAAAAGATAATAAACGAGCAAGAGGATTATATCGTTATATATACAATTGAAAATAAAAATAATTTAGAAAGACAAAATATTGGCATGGATTTTGATCCAACAAGGAATATTTTGTAATTTTTAAGCAACTTTGGTGCTTCGAGAATTTTTTTAATAATAATTTTACGTGTATTGAAATAATTCATTAGCATAAATATAATTATATCAGCTCGAATATGGGTTTTAGCTGCCAAATGTGGGATTTAAAG
>CAZVTR010000022.1:30539-32715 GCA_964630305.1 uncultured Treponemataceae bacterium
ATATAATTATATCAGCTCGAATATGGGTTTTAGCTGCCAAATGTGGGATTTAAAGGATTGCTCTCGTTGGCAATAATGCCTGCTATTGTAAGTTTTAGCTGCCAAATGTGGGATTTAAAGTTTATCGCCTCAATGTAACTATAAGCGTTATTGCAACGTTTTAGCTGCCAAATGTGGGATTTAAAGTCTGCATGCAGTTTAGCACCATTTGCTGCAACAACGTTTTAGCTGCCAAATGTGGGATTTAAAGTTACGCAAAAACTTTGTTATAAAGAAATATGCTCAAGTTTTAGCTGCCAAATGTGGGATTTAAAGTGCTTTGTTGTTGCTGTGTTGGCACGATTTCTTGCAGTTTTAGCTGCCAAATGTGGGATTTAAAGTTTTCTGGCGGTGTTCTTGAACAGCCGTCAAAGACAGTTTTAGCTGCCAAATGTGGGATTTAAAGAATGCCTTATTGCATTGTTATATAACCATAACAAGCGTTTTAGCTGCCAAATGTGGGATTTAAAGTTTTCTGGCGGTGTTCTTGAACAGCCGTCAAAGACAAGTTTTAGCTGCCAAATGTGGGATTTAAAGGTTGATAATGAATATCTTTTTACAATTGTTTTTGTCGTTTTAGCTGCCAAATGTGGGATTTAAAGAAAGCCAGAAGAAGCTGCAAAATATAACGCTAGAATGTTTTAGCTGCCAAATGTGGGATTTAAAGCAATCTGTCCATAACGTATAAGCACATGCAAAATTCAGTTTTAGCTGCCAAATGTGGGATTTAAAGCACACTTGGCGGAATACTTTTACCTATTATAAATTTAGTTTTAGCTGCCAAATGTGGGATTTAAAGCAATCACTAAAAGATGCTGGCGCAGTTTTGGCAATAGGTTTTAGCTGCCAAATGTGGGATTTAAAGACTAGTATTAGTACAGTTGCAGAATTAAATGATAGCGTTTTAGCTGCCAAATGTGGGATTTAAAGCTTGTCGTAACAAGAGTAAAATATGCTCAAAATGGTGGGTTTTAGCTGCCAAATGTGGGATTTAAAGCCGTCATCTGCATCACGCCCCAACTGCGCAGCAACAAGTTTTAGCTGCCAAATGTGGGATTTAAAGGAAGGATTCGCCGTCTTTTTGCGCGTGGGCAGCGGGGTTTTAGCTGCCAAATGTGGGATTTAAAGTTTTCAAGAGCATCATTGTTTTTAATTGAAATGTTTGTTTTAGCTGCCAAATGTGGGATTTAAAGGAACAGGCTAGACTTCACCATTACGGCTAACTGGCATGTTTTAGCTGCCAAATGTGGGATTTAAAGGCAGGAATTGCGAGCGCCTTACTCTTCACCGGCCGTGTTTTAGCTGCCAAATGTGGGATTTAAAGAAGGCAAAGGAGCCGCTCCTTATTGCCCTCTCGGACGTTTTAGCTGCCAAATGTGGGATTTAAAGGATGGGTCGAGGAGTTTGAGGTTGTTCAGATCCGCGGTTTTAGCTGCCAAATGTGGGATTTAAAGGTCCGATCTCGCAGGGGCTTGTTTCCTTGTTTTACTGTTTTAGCTGCCAAATGTGGGATTTAAAGACAGCGGAGAAAGTGTTATATGAAAAAGAAAAGCAAGGTTTTAGCTGCCAAATGTGGGATTTAAAGGCGCTTACAGTATAGATGATAACATAGTGGCGGAAAAAGTTTTAGCTGCCAAATGTGGGATTTAAAGTCAAAGATTTCAAGGCTTTCTATAAATTGTATTATTGTTTTAGCTGCCAAATGTGGGATTTAAAGTCGACAAACTCCTCAACAAGCGTTTTCTTTTTATCACGTTTTAGCTGCCAAATGTGGGATTTAAAGGGGACAATTATGTAAATCAACTGACTTGTCCAGGCAAGGTTTTAGCTGCCAAATGTGGGATTTAAAGCGCTTATCATTGGCTATCTAGGTGAACAGTTGTATCGTTTTAGCTGCCAAATGTGGGATTTAAAGATAAAGTTAAAAACTTTTGCTACGTTATCAATTTTTGTTTTAGCTGCCAAATGTGGGATTTAAAGACGTCGTGCTCGGGCACGGCGAGCGGGCGGAATGGGGTTTTAGCTGCCAAATGTGGGATTTAAAGCTTATACAGATTAGACTCGACGATATTGATATCGAGTGGTTTTAGCTGCCAAATGTGGGATTTAAAGCGCAAAAAAAATGTAAAAAAGTGTA
>CAZVTR010000022.1:32815-38937 GCA_964630305.1 uncultured Treponemataceae bacterium
GTTTTAGCTGCCAAATGTGGGATTTAAAGTGGGTTAATGGAGCAATGGATGTTCAATATCGTATTGGTTTTAGCTGCCAAATGTGGGATTTAAAGCGAGTATATGGGGATTATTAACATGATAGACAGATTGGTTTTAGCTGCCAAATGTGGGATTTAAAGCAAAATACAACGCAAGAATTGAAGCGGAACAAAAGGGTTTTAGCTGCCAAATGTGGGATTTAAAGGTATCGTTAAATAATGCAAATCGCTTTCTATTATAAGGTTTTAGCTGCCAAATGTGGGATTTAAAGTCTTGAGGCATATATAATTTACCATCGTAGATAGCACGTTTTAGCTGCCAAATGTGGGATTTAAAGTGCTTATTATTATAATAAGTATTTTTAATAAAGTCAAGTTTTAGCTGCCAAATGTGGGATTTAAAGGTGTATTATAAGTGAGTGCAGCTTGTTTACATATAAGGTTTTAGCCATCAGTATAAAGTAAAAATGGCAGTGTAAAACATGGAAATATTGATCACAGGTACTTAATACACAAGAGGCCATAAAAATAAAAAAATACAAGGTTATGGCCTCTTGTGTATTTAGTCCTCCCTCAAATCTCCTCAAACGAAATCAAATTATTTTTCCACGAAATAACAATGTTAAATAGTTTGAACAGCTCTGTTCCCACAATAGCTTCAATAGCTAAAAACTTTAACATGCCGAAGGATCGAGTGTAGAGGAGCTTAGGTAAAACACCAAACTCAAGTTGTTTTTGAATATTGTTTGTAAAAAACACGGTAAATGGAAATATTGGCGTCTCAAAGTTTCCCTGGAATGGATGAAAATCATGATCGGTTCTTATGCTGGTTTTGCCTTCAGTGTACTGAGGCTCGATATAAGAGATGTGTGCACCGGTATCAAAAAAAACATAAAAGTCGTTGTCATCAATTGTGACAGGGAAATAAGGGCCATTCCCAATTGACTTTAGTTCGATTTGATTTGGATAGTGAGGAATGTTTTCACCAATGTCAATGGTTTGTTTGTTCCAGCATATGCGCAAGTCATAGTTCTTTACTACATCACAGCCTAAAAATATATCAAGTTCTATGCCCAGCGAAGCACTGATTTTGTTTATATCAGTATAGAGCAGGAAATGGCCTGGCGGATATGAATAGTTTCTCCCGAGCAAGGAAAATGGTTCTTTTGCCAGAGATAGCGGTGAGCCGGTATCTATCATAGCTAGTTTGTTCCGCAGGTAAAACATCAAAAGATTTTTTTCAGTGTACAGTGTGAATGTTTCCATACATTACCTCCAAGAGTGAGATGGCAAGTTTTCTTTACTTGCTTGAGATGCTCCGAGTTCTTTTACTACTCGTCTGCTGGTTTTATATTTGGGTGAATATTCACATACAGCCCGATAAAAATCATGTGCTTGGCCGCGCTTAATTAAAATAGCATCATGGGTTTGCTTATATCCCGGCCAAATTTCATGACCCTCGGCTACAAAAAGATAGTTGGGAAATTTGTTATAAAGCCGAGCTATTTGATATAATCTACTTTTCCCCGCAAAACTGGTCCACAAACAACCAAATCCATGATCCTGGACTACCATTACTTGAATATTCCAGTCCAATGCCAGTAAGAGATTGTATGTCCCAATTGCGTCTGTTTTCAAAAAAAAGAATTCAATCGTATCGGCTTTGTTGGAAAGTACAATTTTTATTCCATATGATGGACAGTGATAACTTTTTGGACATTCTGAATCCCAGAAACAGTCCCAGTTGTAAACACCAAAATATGAAGGAAATATTTCTTTAATTGATTCAATAGTGTAATCCGGGAAATTCTCCAAAAGCAGTAAAAAAGAATTTATGGTGTTATAACTAGAATCTTGAAAATTAAGTAATGTTTCTTTTGCAATATCTTGTTCCGTAGTTGTATAGGAGCGGGAATTTTTTTCTGGAGGCCGGATATAGTTGAGTAGATAATCAACATGGATAAATCTTTTAATACCATAATGCTTATTAAAATACCACATGGGACCATAATCGTGTCCTGCTCCAGGATAAAAAAGAGCAGGTGTTTGATTGTTCGCATTATTACTAATTCCAGTACGATAATGCTCTAATGTGTCAATGCGCTTGCTTTCAAAAAATTTACTGTTCCGTATCATAGCCTAATCCTCCTTATATAGTTATTTCAGAAATCCGATAGATCTTTGTTTATTATTGTTTCTTAGTTTCGATTCGTTAATCAGCATCGTGGCTATTGTGGTTTCATTGCATTCGTCATTGTCTGCAATAGAAATATTTCTTTCCACCGTTTGGAAGTCCGATGGATAGAACGGGCCGTTTTGTATTAGCATGGATATTGTTAATGGAGAGAATTCGATAGCTGGGAAATAGGTTTTAAGCAGTGCTTCTACGCCTTCATTTGTCAATGGAAAAAACTCCACTTTGCACTGGAATCTGCGAATAACAGCCTCATCAATGAGGCTTAGATTATTGGTAGTAGCAATAAATATGCCCTGGTATTGGTCCATTTGGGTAAGGAATTCATTTACCTGGGATATCTCCCACGAACGCATCGCATTTTTTCTGTTAAACAGAAAGCTATCAATTTCATCGATAAGTATAATGGTATCTTTAAGGTCATGAGCGCGAAATAATTTAGCAATATTTTTTTCAGTTCTTCCAATAAATGCATTTGCTACATCCGAATATCGATATATCGCAAGCTTTTTATCTGTTTTTTCCGCGATGTGGTGCGCAAAAGCTGTTTTCCCTGAGCCGGGAGGTCCATAAAACAGTAGCTTGTACTCAAGCGATTTATTGGTGTTATCTTTATCGGAAAATATTTTTTGGATACTCTTTATTATTGTATTAGCATTAATGGATGTATTAAGAACATCTATCGAATAGTGTTTATATTGTTTTACATTATTTTGGTTAGAAACTTTTTTGGGCAAATTTATATTAAACTTTCCTAGACTTCTTGCCAAGCTGCTGTTTGGATAGATGGCTTTTTCTCTTATGGTTATAAAATCGGTAAAATATTGGATTATAGATTCATCGGGGATATTTCGAGATGCAAGATTAATGAGAAAATCATGTATGTAGGGATAGTTTTCACGCATTCGTCTTTTAGTGCACAGCAGTTTAGCTATAGTTTCTTTAATTTCTTTTCCAACTGCTATATCCGAAAGTTGTTTAAGATAGAAGGCGTATGCGCTTTTTTTGTCAATAGTTTTAAGATTAATTATATACGTTGCTTTTGCAACCAGGTTTCGCGGTATAAAATTTACTGTTTTTAGAAGCCAGATCATTTTTATATTTTTATTACTTGCAAACTTTAGAATTTCATTAAAATACTGGTCGGCAGCACCCTGGAAAAACTTTTTTGTAGCAGGTATCACAAGAATAGAGTCGTGTTTTACTGTAAAAAGCGAAGAATACAGCAAAGCGAGTATTGTTTTATTGGTCTTTTCTTCATTTATTAGTACTTTAGAGTATTTAAAAATATAGAATGCTTTATTTATAAGTTTGGAAAGCGACTTGGCAAATTGCAGCATGTAGTTCTGGCTTTCGCCATATAGCAATACATGGTTCGCAGTTTTTTCTTCCAGAGCAAATTGGGTCATGTTTATCAAATTGCTTTTTAAGAAATAGCTTTCCATACTTGCGGCATCGGTATTGTTTATTTTAAAAACAGCTTTTTTGGCAAAATATTTATCAGCATATAAATCTATAAGAAATTTGTTTGTTTTTATTACTATTGGACAATCATCAGAATTTTGGAGTATACCTAATTTACATAGGTTGGAATATGGTGAGGTTTGCTTTTTTATTTCATTTGTAGATGTATTAAGGCAATAGGCGATTGCATTAAATAAATGTTTATCCTGCCATACAGAAAATAGGTTTCCGAAAATATGGTCTCCATATTCCAAGAAAATCAGTATCAAAAGCTCTGTTTTAGAAAGTTTAAATAGAGAAAAGAAGGTTTTATATTTTGGTATTTCGAGAATATATGGAAGAATCTTTCGAGGTGCGTTAAGAGCATTTTTTATTATAGCATCAATTGCAGCTGTTTTATTCATTTCCATAGCATTTTGTATTGCTGTGTAGAGTGTTGGTTTGCTTAAATCGTTTTGTTCGCTCGTAGGTTCTCTTTGCTGTGCATTGTCCTGTAGGAGCACTGTGTTAACAATTTGTTGTTTAACGAGATTGCCATCTAGATAGTTCTCCAAAATGTTCACAAAATCTTTTGTGTAGCATTGCTTACCAACAAGATTGTGTAAAAAATATTTAGCAACATATTCGCTATTCGGAAATGCATTGTCATTTCGAAAACATGGTACGGCATTGTTGGTGCTTTGCTCATTATCAAATAGATTAGCATCGTATGCATCGAAATCTACTTCCAGCGCTTTTATATCAAGCTGATCGGTCATACGTTCCTCCCTTATGTGCTTTATGCACTGTGAATGAGAATAAATATTTACGTCAATTGTCGCAAACTACTGAATTAAACTGGCAGTGTGCCTTTAGGTGCAGAACGACTGGTGTTTTGTTTGCAAGCTGTAGAAGAAGATATAAATTGTTAATTGGATTGTAAAAAAGAATTGCATGTTAACCCCCCCCTTTAGCAGTAGTCCTGCATGCTACTATGCAGCAGGTTTGTCGTATCTGACAGGCCCCGCAAGTAAGGAAATAAATCGGGCCTTTTCAAATTATAGCTTAAGTATAACATATTATAAAAACTTTGTCAAGTACTTTTTGGTGGTTTTTTGTAAAATTAAAATTAGTTCACATTATTTATCGATACATATAATTTATAATAATATTGTTTTATTGTTTTTTCAAAGTTGGCTCAATTTTGCGGTGCTGCAACAGGTAGGTGTTAAACAGGTATTTGTGTTAATTATTAAGAAATATCTGTTTGAAAATCAAGCTTTTTATCATTACATTTATTATAAGAGAGTGTATGAAGCGCATAATGTCAGTGACAGGATTATGTATTACTCTAGTTATGTTATCCGCTCAAAGTGTACTATTTAATACTGGTGACTGGGAGCCATATACTACTACAAAGCCTGATGGAAAAGGCGTAGTAAACGAGATAGTTTTAGCCGCATGTTCGGCAAGCAATATAAAGATCGATTTACGGTTTTTCCCCTGGGAGCGCTGTGAGCAAAATATTCAAAACGGCACGGCGTTTGCTGCTTTTCCCTATCGAATCACCGAAGATCGCTTAGCAAAATACTATTTTTCTGATGAACTCATAAAATCTCGCGGTGTTATTTTTTACTGGGAGGGCCGAGGCAGTGACATAGCCTGGCAGTCATTCAAAGATTTTGGTAATGTCCGCTGGGGCGGCCTTCAAGGGTATTGGTACGTCGATGAATTGAAAAAACTTGGCATTCGGTATGATGCAATTGGGACATTAGAACAAGCTATTCTTATGCTACAATCCGGGCGTATTCAATACTTTATTGAAGACGAATTGGTTTGCAAAATGGTTGCAAGCAGGGTTTTAGGCAATGAAATAGGAAAATTGAAAATGGTTACAAAGCCAGCTAATGAAAGTACGCTGCACCTCATGGTTTCTAAGCAGTATCCCAATTCCAGAGCGCTGCTTGATCAATTTAATAAAGGGCTCGCAGTGATAAAGCGAAATGGTGTTTATGCAGGCATATTAAAAAAGTATGGGGTTAAGAATTAAGTTTTTGTGAATATAACTGATAAGTGATACTGTGGGGAACGAGATAGATCTCATAGTGCAGGATAATGACCAGCGCACTGTTTATCTTATAGAGATCAAAACGAGCCAAACTGCTAAAGCTGATTGGGCAATGCATCTCGAACGAATGGCAGGGTTCATGCGTCCATTTTTTGAGCCGCGAGGTTATACCGTATATTGTCATGTAGTCTACAGAGGAGAAACGAAATATTCATGGCCTAAACCTGACATTGGTTTCTACAATATTGATGAGTATCTGCTCAATGGGCCTCTTGTAAGCAGGTAAGTTGTATTAAACACCTGGTGCTCAACGTGCACTGGTCGTTAAACACACATGGTACCCCCCTGGGCTTTAGGCAGCCCAGAAAGCTAGTTCAGTTTTATACTGAAAAAGCAA
>CAZVTR010000023.1:0-12109 GCA_964630305.1 uncultured Treponemataceae bacterium
ACATGGTAGTCTTATACACATGTATATTTTTTCACTTACCGTAGCAGTTTTTCTGTTTTTAGCATATCACTTTATTTCATTTGAGCAAAGACCCGTGATTCTCAAATGGTTTCTCTGGGGTATTGTATTCTGTATTCCGGGCCTCTTGCTTCGCGCATGGTTTATGTTTCTCTACCCCGATTTTTGGGGATCGGTATTTTTGATTTATTCGTTTGGCATGGCATTTTTTATTGTACCGATTGCGCTCTCACTTGGCGGCATTGCCATAACCCTGCGCATCAATCATAAAACAATTCCGGAAACTCATGAAATTGAAGCATTTGAGCTGGGATGGGCTGCACTCTACTTATGCAGCCACAGCATTGTGTACTGGGGCAAGCTCTACTGGGTCTATGCGCTTGCAATTCCACTCCTTTACCTGTGCATGGTAAACCTTATCATTCCATTGATTGAAACATCTTTTCGCGAGAGTTTCCCTGATACACTGAGGCCGCTCTTTGCTATGCTCGGCATTGCTCTCGGTGCAGGGCTCATTGCCAGCCTGCCATTCTTTGGGTTAGGTGTAGTAAGTGTCATCCTCACAGCTGGAGCTGTTGTAGGTTCTGTGCTGCTCTGGATAAAAAGGCATCCTGCGTTAGTGTCTCGAAGCTTGTGATACTGTAACCACACTGCGTCACAACGTTCGCGTATCCCAATATTCAACAGCCTGGTGGATTGCTGTTCTTGCCGCTTCAACACTTTGCGTACCATGCAGTACATCGAGAGCGGTTCGATATATTATTTCTTGAAGTTGTTGCAGTTCCGGTTCCTCACGCTTTGCTGGCCTACTACGAACATGTTTTAATTTTTCTCTCCGATACTGCCAGTACAAAACACTTGCCTTTGCGTGCGGCGTATAATCATATTGTGTCCAGAGCGGAATAAATTCACGATTTCTGCAAAGTATCGGCTTATAGAGATTGGCACAGGGATAGGAAGCTCCCGTGAACCACACTAAAAAATCCGCAGTGCCAGACGGAAACTGAACCAGCAGTGAAGCAGTTGTTGGGTTTCCTGTTAAGTCATGATCATGATTGCAGACTCGCACCGTGCGTCCATTTTCATCGTGCAGATTATGTGACCGCAAAATTGCAAGCATGTCTGAAAACAGCTTGTGCTGTACGTCCATCTGAGCTTTTGTTGATGCAGCATCGGTATCTGTCAAAGCATTGAGAGCCGATTGCACTGCCATACGCCTCCGGTCACCGCGGGTAAAGAGATTTATAAACTGCTGTTCGACAAATGCTTTCCATGAGCTTTTTTCGCCAATGCGTCCAGCATCGGCCTCATCGAGACAGGCCATTTGCGGATTAACCGGAGCAAGCATCTTTCGCGTATATGCATCGAGCCGTTTGAAATCGGTTGTTATACTGTATGCATTGGAAATTGCAGAGCGGTCTCCGGCTTCTTTCCATGCCCAGTAGTGTCCTGCGGTTTCTAGCACAAATGCCTTGTCTCTGTCACAGATAAGGTAGGAACTATCGTACATGAGTGAGCCACGGTAGCTGCAGCGCCCTCCCTGCTTTTGAGTTTCCGTCAGTGTTATTAAGACCTGTAAAGCTTCGTCAGCTGTTTTTGAAGTCATTAAAGCTGTTTTTAAAAACACCATGCCAGGAATACCCGTTTTTGCACGCGGGAAACGGGAAAACACTGCCTCATTGCCAATGGCAACACCCCACTCGTTCACCCCCATTTCTGCGCCATCCATCCAGATTGGAACCGACGCACAGTAGGCAAACCCTTGGTCTTGTATAGGGAATTTAACCTGTCCTACTGCAGTTTCTTTTCGCGCATCCCTTTTGGGCACAAGTTCTACCGTTTGTGCTTCTTGAGCATTCCTGTCAGAATTTTTGCCGAATATACTGAACGTGTTTCCCTTAAACCATACTGTATCACACATTGTCCGCCGCCTGATTTACTAAAATTCCATACGCATCGGTTATTGCCGTGCGCCGCATTAGCGCGTATACATGCGCATCAGTTTTATACAGCGCACCGCACCTGCGCTTTGTTCTAACTGTAATTCAGCAAAACGCAAAGGTCAAATGGGAGATGATGTGGGTGATTTTCATACCGATGAAGTGTAAATGGATGTAGAAAAAGGAGGAGATTTGTCAATTTTCCGAATTACATCTATTTATCTTTAAGCTACACATTTTAGTCTCTTCTTTAGTTATAAATTATTTTGTTACAAGAATATATCTTACATATTTTTTAAATTTGCAATAACTAAAATTGCACAACATTAATACCTGCTCTCAAAAAACCCTGAAAAACATTTGCATGCTCTCTGCGGAGTTTTCCAGGGTTTCCCATGCACGGGCGCAGCCTGTGCATGCGCGTCTGAAATATTACCGCAATTTTTTCTGTATCATTGCCCGCATTGGTACTGCAACCATAAGCTGTAACAGTACTGCATAAAGAATCGAGAGCAGTGCAAGCGCTAGATTCTTTCCGAGATACGATTTATCAGAAAGATGCATGAGGATAATTATAATACTTGTCACTGTTCCAAGAATTGCAGAGAGCGTAAAATACCGCAGTGCTTTCATACTAAACTCCTTCTCAATGTAATTATGTGCAAACCGGAGCCGGCTATCCGGGTTATTGCCTATTGTGTGTTATTCGATGGTTCAAAAAGTGCTTCGCCATACAATGCTATACGATGGAAATAAAAAATGGTTGGTAATTTTGGCAAGTTTTTTGTTTTTTTTATGAGACCAGAGGGTCTCGAACCCCCAACCTGCTGCTTAGAAGGCAGCTGCTCTATCCCGTTGAGCTATGGTCCCCAGTATACATAAATACCATGAGTATGTATGAACTGCACTATACACAATTGTTCAATTTCTGGCAATAGTTTTTGTGTTTGACAATTTTTGATTTTGACATACAATAAATATCATGGCTGAGCAACAAAACAACTCACAGCAAAACCATGAACAAGAAGAAGCACTACTCCAGATATCTCCCTATATTATGCAAAAAATGGGAATCCAGCCTGGAAGCACCTTTATTACCGTTGAACGATCGGTAATTGCCTGTATACCATTTAAAATGGGCATAAACTCAGGAAGCTTTCTTGCTGCTGTCAGTCAAAATGAAGTAGTATTTTTCCAGCGTTACCGCAATGTGTTTGCTAGCATTTCTATGATGCTTAGCACTGGAACTTCACAGCAGCCAGTAAAAATTTTTGCCCGCTGTATTCTAAAATCGATCCTGCCCGTTAAAGGCAGAGAAAATTTCTGCCTCTTTATGATTGACTGGAAACCCTGCCCGCCTGATTTAGCCAATGCAATAACCACAATAAAATTTTTATTTGACCGGCTGACAAATGAGTATGAAGAGTTTAAGGACTACTATGTTGGTATCAACCCTTCAACGTCACAGGCTATTGGGTATGAAAACCGGGCGCTGCTCATATCAAGTGGATCGTCATCCAAAATCGCTGTGTTTCGCTTTAGCTCGAAGCGTATCGACTTTCTTGTTCCAGTTTCAGGACCAGAGCTCCAGTCAAAAAATGCTGTACAAATAAAATTAGATTTTAAGAATTTTTCAATATTGTTATCCGGCACAGTAGCTACTTCTGAAAAGCTCGCTAATGGAGCACAAAAAGTATCTGTTGAAGTAATTTTTTCACCTGAACTCGTCGATATTATTGAGAATTACCGTTTTATTGACTCAATCGCAAAAAAGCCAGGACCATCAGCGAACGAGCAGACTTAACCTGTCACGAATAAATTCACATTTTTCGCGCAAACCTAAATTTTCTACTGCAATGCATAAGATATGCGGCCGCGATGGATCCAGCTTAATGCTATTTCCGCTTTCTTTGATGATACGGAGGAGTTTTTCGACAGAAATGAGAGCCACTTTTCCAAACTCAATCTCTACCCAATTCTTTTTCTCTTTGAGCGTTTTAATGTGCAGTGTTTTACAGAGAATGCGCAGTTCTGCGAGCGCAAGGAGGCTTGAAACTTCTTCCGGCATCGGTCCAAAACGATCATTAATTTCCTGTATGAGGCTCTCAAGATCCTCCTGCATATTTATTGAAGCAATTTTTTTATAGAGCTCCATTTTTATCTGAGGCTGCGGGACATAGTCATCGGGTATGTAACCAGTATAGGTCAATTCAAGATAGGCTTCTTCTTCTGGTTCATAGTGCTCATGCGACAGTTTTTCTACAGCTTCTTCAAGCAGCTTGAGATAGAGATCAAAACCGACAGCATAGATATCACCAGACTGCTCTCGCCCCAAGAGGTTTCCTGCTCCGCGCACTTCAAGATCCTTCATGGCAATTTTAAAGCCTGACCCCAATTCGGTAAAATCTGAGATTATCTGGAGCCGCTTCATTGCCAGTTCAGACAGCGCTCGATTTGAAGGATACAAGAGATATGCATACGCAATTTTGTCCGAACGGCCAACACGGCCCCTGAGCTGATACAGCTGGCTGATGCCATACATATCCGCTCGATCAATAATGATCGTATTCACATTAGGAATATTGATGCCGTTTTCGATGATAGTCGTTGAGACAAGCACCTGGACTCCCCGGTGAATAAAACGGTGCATGATATCCTCAAGCTCATGCGGTTCCATTTGTCCATGCGCTGTTTCCACCATAACTTCGGGAACAAGCTGCTGAATAAAATATTTTGTATCTTCAAGCGTCTCTATTCGGTTATGCAGATAGAACACCTGTCCCCCGCGTTCAATTTCAAAACGAATAGCTCTTGCAACCATCTCTGGGCTGAACTCTTCTACGGTAGTTTGAATGGGATGCCTGTTTACTGGCGGCGTGTTGAGTACGGATAAATCGCGAATTTTAAGGAGCGACATGTGGAGCGTTCGAGGAATTGGCGTTGCAGTGAGTGTGAGACAGTCAATTGAGGTTTTGAGTTCTTTGAGCCGCTCCTTATCCTTAACACCAAATCGCTGTTCTTCATCAATTACTAATAAGCCCAGATCTTTAAACGCTATGTCTTTTTGCAAAATACGATGCGTACCGACAACTACATCGATACTGCCATCGGCAAGTCCCTGAATAATCTCTTTTTGCCTTTTTTTATCCACAAGCCGCGAAATCATTGCAACCCTGATGGGAAAACCTTCAAATCGCTCCATGCAGGTCTCATAGTGCTGTTCTGCAAGAATTGTCGTGGGAGCAAGAAAAGCAGCCTGCTTACCGCCCATAACCGCCTTAAAAATAGCGCGGAGCGCAATCTCGGTTTTTCCGTAACCGACATCGCCGCAGATAAGCCTGTCCATTGGCTCCGGCTTTTCCATATCCTGTTTTACCTGCTCAATACACACTGCCTGATCGGGTGTCTCTTCATACGGAAACGCTGCTTCAAAGAGCTTTTGCCAATCGCTGTCAGGAGGAAACGCAAACCCGCGCGCAAGCCTCCTCCGCGAGTACAGCCGGATTAATCGTTCCGCGAGGTCTTCGACATGCTTTTTAACCCGATTTTTTCGAGCTTCCCACGATTTTGAACCGATAGTATCGAGTCGCGGAGCTTCCCCTTCGTTGCCAATAAAACGCTGAATAAGATTTACCTGCTCTATCGGAACAAAGATGGTCTCTTCATTTGCATAAGCAAGCTTGATGTAGTCACGGACATTGCCAAGAACGGTTAACCGCTCAATGCCAATAAATTTTCCAATACCATAATTGACATGGACAACATAATCACCGGGATTAAGCTCAATAAACGTTTCAATGATTTTGGAACGGGCTGTTTTGAGTGATTTGGGTATGCGCTTCCTTCTGCCAAACAGTTCACTCTCATGTACAACAGCTAGTTTTGCAGCGGGAACAGTAAACCCCTGCGAGAGAGGGCTTTCGATAACCTCTACTGGAATATCATGCAAAACACTGCGGATGCGATCAGCCTGCAACGCATTTTCCGCAGCAACAACTATGGTATAACCATTATTTTTAAGTGATAGCGCTTCATTGCGAAATAAATCGATATTGCTAAAAAACGATCGCGGCGGTTCTGCGCCCAGGCTTACCGTATTAGTCTTTGCGTCATCATGCAGCGCTAAAAAATATACCTGCTGATGCGGCACATCCAGGGCCGGTTCAGAAAGGAGATATTCAGGCGGCGGAACAGGCGCATCCTGCAATGCCTTCCGGTACAAGCCTTCATACTCTCTTTTAATTGCCTCTTTCTGGCTGATGAGCCGTTCATGGAAAATAAAAAATAACGGCGCAGTCTCGGGAATATATGATAAAATATTTACTGTCGGCGTTACCCATGGGTAATACATTTCTTCCCCAGGGATAGTGTTATATATCTGTAAATGTTCTAAGAGCGCAGCTATGGCTTTTTGTTTATCATACCGCGGCGAAGCGGGACAGGTAGCCAGCTCAGCTTCAAGCTTATTAATTGCATCATCGGTCCAAATAAATTCCTTTATGCTATGCACCAGTACCGATGTAACTTCGGTATCTGCGCTGAGCTGAGATGCTGGATCAAAAAACCGGATCTTTTCTACTGTGTCAAAATTTAATGTAATACGAACGGCATATTCATAGCCGGGCATGCTTATATCAAGCACTTCTCCCCGCACTGCAAACTCCCCCGGCACACTGATGCGCGGAACACGAAGATATCCCCACGTTTCCAGGAGCTGTGCCACTCTGCTCACATCAACTGTATCCCCGACGCTCAGTGTCGTATAGAGCGTTTTCATGTACTCGGGAGGGGGGACTGGAGTTAGCAGGGACCTCATAGTCAGCACGAGGACGTACGGCTTATTCGATGTAAGCATTCGTGTCAGCGCCCGGCATCGCTGACTAAAAATCTCAGCGGATTCTTCGAGCGGTTTATACGGCAGAGTTTTCCATGACGGAAACAACTCGGCATCAAGACCAAAAGCGCTGCAGTCACTGAGCAATGCTTGCGCCTCGTCTTCTCCTGGCACTACTGCAACGAGCAAGTCTTTTTTCATGCTCAGAGCAAGAAAAGCTGTAATTGGCAGTTCAAAATCTCTGCAATACGTTACTGAGTTACGTTTTATGGTATCGACAATCGGGTTATAGACGCGTGAAAGCGTTGTTTGGATTATTTTATTTAGTAAGGCCATGCTCATTCCGATGATATAAATGACAGCCTGCTGCTTGTTGTGGCTGTACTATTAACGGGGTACGTGTAAAGCCGTTACCTCGTAACTACCACATAGTAAACTACTAATGCATTTCCATGCAAGGAGCTTATACAGCAATGAAACGGTTTATTCTTGTTCTTGCGCTTCTGAGCTTTGCCATTCTGGCTGCTGCACAGATCCAGGTAACCCAGCAATTTTACAATAAGTCTTTATATGTTCCGAGTTCTCCGATACTGGTAAAAATTACAATAAAAAACAACTCGCCAGCAGTGTATCGATTTAAGCTTGCGGATAACAGAATGTTCTCGCTTCGTTTTGATATGAAAACACTTACAAACAGGCTTTTAGAACCAGGAGATACATGGAAGCGGACAATTTCATCATCAATACCGATATTTTACAGAGAAATTGCGATTCAGCCTGGCGAGGAATATGCATTTGTCGAAGACGTCCAGAACTATGTAAAAATTACAGAAGCCGGCACTTATGTCCTGGAGTGCTACTTTTACCCGGAATTATACAGCAGACAAGACACTGTGATGAAATCTGATCCGCTCACGGTAAACATTCGTCCGGAGCTCCCGGTACCGACTGCCGTAGAAATGCTCAATCCTCAAATCAATGAAATACTCAAAGCAGAAAAGATTCCGCCTGATGAGGTAGTGCGAAGGACCATCATTGCGCGGCAAAAAGGAAAATGGAATGAGTTTTTCCTCTATTTTGATATCGAAGCGCTTCTTTCACAAATTCCTGAAAAAAAACGCACATATCAAAAAGAATCCGATGAAGGCCGCCGCCGAATGATTGAAGCATATAAATCAGAAGTCATGGCTGGTTATACCGATAAGGATTTATCCGCAATTCCTTCGAGTTTTGAGATCCTCGAAACCCGCTACAGTGCAACGAGAGGGACAGTCCAGGTGCTTGAAAAATTTGCCTATAGCGGTTTTGTGATGCTTAAACTTTATATTTATGAACTGGAAAAGCGTGATGATATCTGGTATATTGTATCTTATTCAATACAAAACAAAGGCACAGAATGAAGACACTGCTCATACTCGAAGATAAAGACTTAAGCAAAGAGCTTATAGTTTCTCTTAAAAAAATGGGTATGAGCGTAATACATTACCGGGATCCGATAAAAGCTCTCGATAATCTCCCAGAACTTGATCCCGACGCCGTTATCATGAGCGCAGTTGACTTTCCAAGACACTGGAAACCGATTGCAGCGGCGATACGAGCCGTGAAAGATCGCAATTCATGTATTATTGTGCTCCTTAAAGGACCATATTTTTCCTATGATGAAGCCGCTAAAGCTGCCCTCCTCGAAATAAACGGTGTTATTCAAGCCAATTTACAGCAGCAAGAAACTATAGAAAAACTCATGGCAGTTATTGACCGGTATTTTCATTGCGGTACAGGCACCGAGAAAACCATTAGCACATTTGTTGATTTTGCATGCACACATCCTGAAACCGGCAACCTTGTAGTGGGAACTGTTTCCAGTATAAACAATGATACGCTCGAAATAATTCCCGATTATCCTCCGCTTGCAGAATCGTTTAAAACCGGAGATCTAATTTCTAATGCATATATTCAGATTGAAAATACAATACAACCAATTGTCTGCCAAATTAAAAAGACAGGAGTACCGCTCGTTCTTTCTGTAAATCTTGAAGATAGCACGACAAAAGAACTCATCACTAAAGCGCAGCAGTTAGTAAAAACATAATAGTATTCTTGAATTTGAAAACTTTATACTATATAATAATTCTTATGAATAAAAACATGGAATGCAAACAAGAACTCATTGAAGATTATGCAAAAAAACTCAAAGCGCTGGGACATCCAGTGCGCCTCAAGCTGCTCTGCCTCATTGCACAGCATGACGATCCCTGCGTTTCTAATCTCTGGCAATGTATCAAACAGCCTCAGCCAGTAGTGTCACAGCATCTTTCTGTACTTAAAGAAAGCGGCATTGTCACTGCAGAAGCACAATCAACCAAACGAAATTATTCAATTACTGATCCATTTATTAAAAGCATTGTAGAAGCGCTGCTAAAAGAAATGTCTCACAAATAAATTGATTATTTTTAGTGCCAGGACTGATTCTCGTCGTTAAAACTGTTTCGACGGCATTGCAGGTAACGGGTTTTTTAACCGCTCGCGGGCTGTCCCTGCCCAAGGTGAAGGTGCATAAGTGACCAAAACAGACCAAATTGGAATTGCGAATGTTGGCTGTCCCAATAAATACAGAGCATCTCCCAAATTAAGGAGGACGCTATATATTCTTGATGTTGCAAGATATTCGGCTATTTCTCTGCTTTTACTCACCTGCTCAAAAAAATCAGCAAGCGTACTGTATTTATAATCTGGATTTTTTTTCTGGTACATTGCGATAACTTCTGTAATTATCATATTTGCTGCGATTGCAAGATATAACTCGGCATTTGGCGCGCCTTTTTTCAAAATGTATTCGCCCATCTCGATGTTAGCTCTCAAAGAAAAGCCGGATTTGAGCCTGTATAAAATCATAAACTTATCAAAACCTTGATTCTTAAGCGTCGCCATCATTGCTTCTTTTAGATAGGGATCCATAGGCGGAGTGCCTGCAACTGGATCATCAAAAAGAATTCGTTGCATTGTGTTATACCAGGCTTGCATGTTGTTTTGCAGTTTATACACTTCTGCAAGTGTATAGAGAATGCTGTATTGGTCTGCCGGTATTTCAAGAGAACCGCGCATATCAAACGCACGCAAAAACTGCTTTTCTGCTATGCTCAATTCTCCTTCTATCATGAACACTTTCCCTTTCCAGAATTCTGCTTCAGGGTAGTACTGCAGTACATCAAGTTCCCGCTCCATGCGGGCAAATGAATCGGCATAGTATTCAATGGGTCTAAAATCATAGGCAACACTCAAAGCATCCAAAAGCGCCCGGTGATAGTCAGAGAGCCTTTGCCGCTTAAGAATGGTAATGAGTACGCGCATATCCCCATTAGACTGTTTTTGGTATGCAGTATAATCGACATCGGTAAAATCTAGTTTTGCAAATTCAGCAAGCAGTTTTGAAATTGAGTCACCTGTTTTTTTCTTAATCGGGCTTTTTTGAGCATACCGGAGCCTATCCAGTGCCCATGCGATGATTTCTTTACGCTTATTGATGGCTTCCTCAAACGAGAGCAATGCTTCGCCAAACTGTTTTTTATAAAAAGACTGTTTGCCTTCCTCAAATATGAGCCAAATAGGTTTTGATTGAGCACATAAACCCGCTGCAGCTAACGAGAATAGCAATACACAGTATAGGCGGATAAATCCAGTACGTTTCATCATTTATATATCGGTGTTAAATGAGAGAGACTTCAGGCATTTCATTATTAGTGTCACGAAGGTTGTGAAACCAGTCACACATAAAAATATAAAAAGGACAGCCATCTCATGCAATGACTGCCCTCTTTTTATACATCACACTTAATATTCAGCATCAACTTGATTAGAGCATAGTCATCGCAAGTGCCATTACAAAGAGAGCGACTGTTTCACAAAGACCTACGACCATGATGTAAAGACCGAATCCCTTACCGGTTTCTCCCATTGCGTCACTTGCAGCAGCGCCAGCTTGCCCCTGAGCTATCGCAGACATTGCAATTGCAAGACCGCCGGCAATACCAACTGCAAATACCAGCAGGGGATCCTTTGTAGAAGTAGCCATTTTGATTGCAGATAATATATATCCATAAAATATCTGGGTAATGGGAGCGCCGGCAAATACCACAAGTGTAAACGATGCAGGTTTATTAGCCATGAAATTTCGTTTCCATGCACCAATTGCTGCTCTTCCTGCTATACTGATACCAATTGCAGAACCAATTGCGGCAATGGCCATTGTACAGCCAACTCCCAGTAATCCAATATTACTCATAAGAAACTCCTTCCTAGATAATGTTGCTTATATGTGTACATCCTTTTCCGCTGTGGCTTCGGAAAAGGGTGAGTAACCATAACCAGACCATTCCATGCCTAAATGGCTTGAGAATTCGAGCATATTTAGCCGGATGCCATGTACCAGTACCGACAGAACACTGAGAATAATGTTGATACCATGTCCCATAAAAAGAATCACAACAGCCACGAGGAATTTGATAAGGCTCCCCAGCACAGGCCCTGCAAGTGCATTGACCGTCTGGCTCATGGCAAGGCCTGCAAGTCCTACTGCCCATAGACGGATATAGGATATGATATCACCAAATATGTTTACAACGCCAAGGAACACAGAAATAATGCTCTGGAGCTGTACCATCAAGCCCGCAGCGAGTGCTTTTATAAAATTGCCTTTTGAATCATCATATGACGAAAACAAAAAGCTCAGTAAAAATCCAATGCCTATTGCAGGAAGCACCCATGAAGGTATAGGAAATCTTTGAGGATTAACAATCAAATTGAGTACAACAAAGAACATGCCTTCGAGCATTCCGAGCTGCCCCAGTTGCCCGATAAATTTAGGTGATGGAAAATCCCTCACTATATTTTTAAGATGCGCAATAGTTAATTGGATGACTCCAATAATAAAGCAGAATACTTTGATATTTTCTTCTGCTTGAGGATTGTGCGGATGTATCCAGGACACGACCGTAGACTGTAAGAATGCAGGCAGTTTTTCGTAATTAATGCCAAACCAGCTTCCCGAAAGGAAACCCCAGACAATCGTCGCTCCTGACAACACCGCTACTAGCTTTAAAATATCAGGCACATGTTTCTTTTTTATAACAAGTGAAAATATTGAATATAATGAGTATAAGAACAGCAAAGACCCATAGCCGCCGTCGCCGAAAATCATTGCAAAGAAAATGGTAAAGAAAAATAAAAATAATCCGGATATATCGTATTCTCGGTAATTAGGCACAGAACCGATAAAGTCAAATACCGGACGTATCATGTTTACCACTGCATTATTTTCAAG
>CAZVTR010000023.1:12209-14881 GCA_964630305.1 uncultured Treponemataceae bacterium
TCAAGTTCCGATAGCTTTTTCTTTGGAAGGACATATAGTGCAAGTGCTACACCTTCCTGCTTAAGGTACTGCAAGAGCTCCGGATCAAAGTCTCCCCATTCATAGATAGATTCTATTTCTTTTGTGAGCACAGCAGATGCTTCTTCGTCATTTTTTATTGCTTCCGCAAGGTTCACAATTTCCTCTGCACAGCTGTGAGGTTTTGCAAGCTGTTCTTGCTGTAATTTTTTAGTAACAAATTCTTCTATTGAAGCCAGAGCTGTCACTACTGTTTTTTGAGCAGCTACAAGCTGTTCATAGGTATCTCCTGATCCTTCAAGTGGCTCAAGATGAACGATGCCAAGTTTTCTAAGCGCATCAAGAACTGCCAGCCTGTCTTTATCCTGGAGCGCAATATACACTCGTTTCATCGGTGCAATCATGACTGTGTCCTTTCCACTACTTTGCGCTTGGCAATTTTGCCGCGCACAACCTGAGCTGTCTGCTGATCACCAAGATAGATGCGAATTTTGCGTATATTTTCTGTTGTTTCAGGAATCTTAACTTTTTCAAAAAGATTTACGCGCTGACTGGTTATTCTGAGTTCCTGAGACAGTCTCTCAATTTGTTCCTTGAGTATTGCGATTTCGATATCTAAGAGCAGGATGCGCTTGAGCTGTTCAATTGCCGCATCAATCCAGAGCGGCTTTAAAAAAAGATCATAGTCATCTACAGAAAACTCCGCATCGACAAATACAGGTATAGCGACACCTGCAATATTCCCTGTATCGGTAATAACCCGTTTTGGGGCTATGAGCCAGCCTCCGTCGGCTCTGCGCAATTCCTGGATTTCGCCAAATACTGCGATCCAGGTAGTCAGTGCGTGATAGAGTTCACCGCGCTCTCTTCCTATTTCATCGGCTTTAGCCTCTATGTGGCGGATTTCCATCTGCAGCTGCTGTTTTTTGAGCTGCAGCGTTGGAAGATACCGCTTGTACATTTTGAGCGCATCTTTTTGTTTTTTAAGCTCGTTTTTTGTAAGCTTAATCTTAGCCATTATGACACCTTTTTCGGCCAGAACTGTTCAATGAGCTTAGTCTGGAGACCGGTTTCCTGCGGTTCAAAACAATCGGCAAGAATTTCCCAGCCCTTATCCAGCGCTGCTTCGAGCGGAATATTAACAGAGAGATCCATCATCTCTTTTTCAAACAGTTCTCCATATTTAAGCAGCTTCTGATCCCAGGCACTCATCTGGAATCCCATAGCCTTTTTCTCAAGCGTATCCCGGTATGCTGCGAACAGTTTAATCATACCGTCCATGACAGCACGATGATCCGCTCGAGTTTTTCCGTTTACCTGCTGTTTAAGACGCGAGAGCGATCCAAACGGCTCAATGCGTCCGCCCTTGAGATAGAACTGACCTTCGGTGATGTACCCAGTATTATCGGGAACTGGATGCGTTACATCATCGCCCGGCATAGTTGTTACTGCAAGTATGGTAATAGAACCAGAATCACTAAAGTCAACCGCTTTTTCATACCGAGCGGCAAGCTGACTGTAGAGATCTCCCGGATAACCGCGGTTTGATGGAACCTGCTCCTGTGTGATAGCAATTTCCTTAAGCGCATCTGAGAAGTTAGTCATATCGGTAAGCAGCACAAGCACGTTAAGATTTTGTAACGCAAAACGTTCTGCCACAGCAAGCGATATATCCGGCACCATGAGACATTCAACAACAGGATCTGCAGCGGTATGCACAAACATAACCGTTTTCTGCAGCGCTCCGCCCTGCTCCAGTGTTTCCTTAAATATGAGGTAATCATCATACTTGAGACCCATACCGCCCAAAATGATTAAGTCTACCTCTGCCTGCATTGCAATACGCGCAAGGAGCTGGTTATACGGCTCTCCTGAGATTGAGAAAATTGGCAGCTTCTGGCTCTTAACAAGCGTATTAAAAAGATCGATCATTGGAATACCGGTACGAATCATTTCTCGCGGAATAATACGTTTTGACGGATTAACAGACGGTCCGCCTATGGTAATAAGATTTTCATGGAGCGCCGGTCCGTTATCGCGCGGAATGCCTGCGCCGTTAAAAATTCTTCCCTTAAGGTTTTCGGAAAATGATACCTGCATTGGATGTCCCAGGAACTGCACCTCATCGCCTGTGGAAATACCGCGGCCTCCCGCAAACACTTGCATGGAAACATTTTCGTTATCGAGGCGGATAACCTCAGCAAGCGATATACCGAACCGTGTCTTAACCTGTGCAAGTTCTCCGTATGCGACGTCCTGAGCTTTTACCGTGATTACGTTTCCAACGATTGATTCTATCTTAGAATATACCTTTTTCATTCTGCACGCTCCATTGCTTCAAGTATTTTTGCACCCTGAGCACTCATTTGCTTTGTACGCTCTTGTATGTATGCCTCAACAGCAGCGGAGGTTTCATTAAACTGATCCGATTTCCATTCCTGGCTGTTCATATCAAGAATCATCTGTCTGAGTTTGTTAAACCAGCCGCGTGCATCTTCCTTATCTGAAAAAGTCTGATTTCCGCCAAGAATTTTGACCATGAGGCGGAACATAAAGTGCTGACGCTCCGGCTTAACAGCTGCATCTACTGGATCAAAGGAGTTTTGCTGGAGGTATACAGCATCAAGTAATTCACCCTTGAGATAGAGCACAAA
>CAZVTR010000023.1:14981-38434 GCA_964630305.1 uncultured Treponemataceae bacterium
TCTTCAAAGTTTCCGCCTGCCGGCGAAACGGTTCCGCCAATGGTTACCGAACCCTTCTTGCCGTCTTTAAGCCTTACGAGTCCTGCTCGCTCATAGAAGTTTGCAATAACCGATTCAAGATATGCCGGGAATGCTTCCTCTCCGGGAATTTCCTCAAGACGGCCGGACATTTCACGCATTGCCTGAGCCCATCGGCTTGTTGAGTCAGCCAGGAGGAGCACATCGTAGCCCATCTGGCGGTAATACTCAGCCATCGTTACTGCTGTATATACCGATGCCTCACGAGCTGCAACCGGCATCGATGATGTGTTACATACGATAATTGTTCGTTCCATAAGCGAACGGCCGGTACGCGGATCGATGAGTTCCGGAAATTCTACCAGTGTCTCAACAACCTCACCTGCCCGTTCACCGCATGCTGCAACAATTACGATATCAACATCGGCATTGCGGCTCGTTGTCTGCTGGAGCACGGTTTTTCCTGCGCCAAAGGGACCGGGAATACAAAAGGTGCCGCCTTTAGCAACCGGGAAAAAGGTATCGATAATGCGCGACTTTGTAATAAGCGGCTCTGTTGGTTTAAGGCGTTCGGCATAGCAGTCAATTGCGCGTTTTACCGGCCACTCGAAAAACATGGTTACCGGAACTTCATTGCCCTGTGCATCTTCGAGCACTGCAATCTGTGTATCGACTGTGTATGAACCTGCCGGCTTTACCGATTTTACTGTATAGGTTCCATAGAGCGTAAACGGAACCATTATTTTATGCGTAAATGCAGCCTCTGGAACCGAACCGAGGTAGTCACCGCGTGTGACAGTGTCTCCTGGTTTAGCAAGCGGTGTCCAATCCCATGTAACATTGCGCGGCAGAGCATCGAGATACACTCCTGGTTCCAGGAAATAGCCTGTTTTTACCGCGACCTCGGGGAGAGGGTTCTGCAAACCATCATAAATTTTTGAGAGAAGACCAGGCCCCAGTTCAACAGCAAGCATTTCCCCTGTGAACGAGACATCCATACCCACCTTAATGCCTTTGGTAATTTCAAATACCTGTGTCTGTACAATATCGCCGCGAATACGGATAACTTCTGCTTTAAGCCTTTTCTCTCCATTATGGATATACGCTACTTCATTGAGTGAAACGACTCCATCAACTTTAACTGTTACCATGTTGCCGTTTACACCGGTCACAATACCTTTTGTTGTTACCATATGTTATTTCTCCAATACAGTTGTTTCCCGAGCACTATGAAAAACCTCATTGTAGAGGCTTGTAAAATTTGCTTCACCCAGATCTTTCTTAAACTGTTTGAGCCGTTCAAGAATCTGCAGTTTTAAACAGTACGCAATGAGATATTCAGTATTAAAAAATTGGTTTACTTCAAGCATGGAAATGTAGTTCCACCGCTCTTTTTCAAGAAGGAGTTCCGCCTCAAGCGGGTTTTCCTGAGCAAACATGAGCTGAGCGGTTTTCTGGCCGTTCCACTCAGGCGATGATGGTCTATAAAAAAGATCAGCTTGTTTTTTAAGACGGTTTGCACGGAGCCTCACGAGTTCATTACGGAGAGAGCGCTCCCAGCTAAAGTACGAACTGAGTACAAGCGATGCTTGAGCGCGTTGAGCCTTTTTATCATCAATCGGAGGAGCAATGAGCACTGCTGCTTCGAGCAGCTCCATATCTTGCTTTGAAACAAACCGGCGGGCAGTCTCTAAAAACTCAGCATGGTTCACAGCATGCGTACCTTCAAAAAAGAGTGTGGATAAGGTGCTTGCAAAATAATAGTAGGCAGCCATAGCCTATTTCACAGCCTCTTTCATAATTGCTGAAAGCCGCTCGTTAATAAAGGCGCCAAACAATTCTGCGAGAGCCTCAGCGCTGCAGTCATAGTACGCAGAGCCGTCCTTTTCTCCAATGCGGAAACCTGCACTAATGGATTTTACGGGTTTAACTTCAAGACCCTTTTTAACAAGCGCGGCAAGCTCCTGGTTGATAAATGCTTCTACAGCCTGTTTGTCCTGCTCTGAGAGCATCAGCACAGGGTTAGCAGCATTCCCTTTTGCCCAGGCTTCCAGCACAAGCGGTATTGCTTTTTTTACCACATCGATGCTGTATGCTTCCTTTACCTTAAGAGCAATTATACGGTTTACCACACGCAGTATTTCTTCCTTAAATGAATTGATAAGATCCCGCGAAGCCTGCACAAGCGCCGTTCTGCTTGCAGCTTCGGTGTGTTCAGCCTCTTCCCTGGCACGCTGAATTATGAGCGCTGCCTGTTTCTCTGCATCTGCAATGATAGCTGACTTTTTTGCTTCTGCTTCGGCAATAATTGCATCGGCCTTTGCCTTTGCTTCATTAATACCATCCTGTTTGATACGTTCTAGTAATTCCTGTACCCGTATATCCATGCTCTATCCCCTTTTATGAGTTTATGACTATGCTTCATCGGCTTCACAGTAGCCTTTAAGTTTATCGATTTTTCGTTCTAGGAGCGGTATAAGCCCAAGAGGCAAATCCTGCTCATTAACAATAGTTCTCACGAACTCTTTGAGCGCTTTCGACATATCATCTACAGTAGTTATATTTTCTGGATTGAATGATGCAAGTTTATGATGAATTGCTTTTAATCCCGCTTCTTCATGCTTAAGGAGCGATTCATTTTCCATATAGACATAGTTAGTAATTTCGGCTTGTTTAAAGCGGTGTTCCCATGATTCTTCAAGTGTGTGGATATCTTCTATGATATCGAGTATTTCTGCAGCAAATAAGATATGCAAGTGTCTGCACGCTGGCGGCATCAAAGGCACTCCTCGTATGAAGGGTCTGACAAACTCATTATTATCGAAAATATAAAAAAAAGCAAGTAAACGAATAGTAAAAATTGCTATGCACTCTACACAATATTGAATTGTAATGCTACTATTGAGTACAGAATAAGGAGTCCCCTAGTATGGAACAAAAAGATTACCGGCTTGCAGCTATTATGTACACTGATATTGTCGGGTTTTCCCGCATGATGGAACAGGACGAAGCCGGGACACTGGCACTTTTAAGCTTTCACAACAAGCTAGTAACCGATATAGCACAAAAGCATAGCGGCACTATTATTAAAACTATTGGGGACGCCTTTCTTGTAGATTTTCGCAGTACGGTGAGTGCGCTGAAATGCGCAATGGAAATACAGGATGCTCTCTACACATATAATATAGCACATCAGGAAAAACCGCTTCTCTTGCGCATTGGGATTCATCTTGGCGACATCTATTTTTATGAAAATGATGCGCTTGGGGATGGGATCAATATAGCTGCACGGCTCCAGGGTATGGCGCGTCCCGGTACTATCTGTTTTTCTCAGGATGTTTATAATCAGGTACTCAACAAACTCGATTTTCAAGCTGAGAAGCTTGGCAAAGTTTCATTAAAAAATATCAGCAAGGAAATCCATGCGTATGAAATAGTCAGCAACAATGTCCAATTTGATCCCAACAAGGATAAACCGCGCTCAGGATATATCAGCACGGGTAACGATCGTGCTTCTCCTTCCCCAGTAAGTACTCAAACACTGCAGGAAGCTGCAATTACGCCTGATACCGTTGCCACTGCACAGGCTCGATTCGCAGCGCTCAAAGAAACAATCAAGCAAAAAAGCTTAAGCTTACCCCGCAGGTTAACGATTGAAGAAGCACTTAAACGGTATGGCGATGGCTCTGTTGAAGTACAGGAGATTGTGGCAGAACTAGCTCAAGAGGGTATACTGCTGAGAAGCTTTACTGCAAATGAAACGCCGCAAACGACCGCATCCCCGGCTACATCAAATTCAGAAGATGTAGCTGCGTATATTGGTAAAACCGTAGAAGAAGTTGTAAGAACAATTGAAACAAAAGTATCGGAATGGCAGAAAACCAAATCAGGCAGAAATCGATCTGCAAGACATTCATATGAAGAGCGGGTGCAAAACTATCAATCAACTCTTATGCAGCCAGAGCTTCCCCCTCTACCAGAAGTACCTCTCGATCAGCTCTCAAAAAAAGAGATAAAGAAAAAAGTAAAAGAGCTTATCAAACAAGACAGCAAAGAACTCCCAACTGGCAAATGGGATAAGGAGATACCCGACAGCGAATACTTTGCACCTGGCAAAGAAGAACTTACAAACGATTTTGACACCTATAGAGAACAATGTGAAGACCAAAGCACAAAAGCAATTGGCGGATTCGTTGGAAATTTACTTTCTTTTGCGGCTATTAATGGTGCATTCTGGGCATACATTTACCCTAAATTTACACCAGGAGGTATGTTATGGCCAGCAATTGTCAGCGCAGGCTGGGGCTCGGGCATTATCAGCAATCTCGTAAGCATTATTCGTAAAAAGCAAAAAGTTAAGGAATTGCGAAAAATGCCCTATCTTGAAGGTGACACTTTAAAACAATACAAAACATTAAATAGGACGCGCGACAGCATGGCTTCGGATACTGCATCAGTGCTAACCGTTCCTGCGCTGCTTGGTGTTATCAATTGGGTTGTGACACCTGGTTTCTGGTGGGCAATTATCCCCAGTATTTTTATTGCACTTTCTTTTCTAGGACATTTAGGAGCCTATCCTGCTACTGTAGCAAATCTTAAACGCAAAATATGTGAACGCATGGGTGTGCAATCCTGGAGAGATTTATTTTCACTTCCTAAAATAAAACCGCGCAAAAAAACAACTGCAGATACCGATTATCTTGCCTCAGCAGAAGCCTTAAGAGAAGATATTGTGCAGCTTATTGAAGCAAATCCAGCGCTGTTCAATGATGAAGAACTAAAACCTGCCGTTGACAGCTATATCAGCCAAATAAAATTACTTACCGCTAATATAAACGAAATAGATGCAATAGTAAATAGTATCCCGCGTGAAGCTCTCCAAAATGACAAAACCGCATTAACACGCAAACTAGAAAATGCACAGAACCCGATGCTCAAAGAAGAAATACAAAAATCAATCTCAGAAATAGAAAAACAGGAGCATGCAATTAAGGAACTGATTGATCAAAATGAAGTTCTTAAGCTAAGGATTAAATCTTCGATAAATACGCTAAACCAACTTAAACTCGATATGATCAGGCTTAAAGCTATGCCAGCAGGCGAAACACATAGTGCACTGGAAACACTACGCACTCGAACACACGAACTATCTAATTATATTTCCGATCTCCGAACAGGATATATCGAAAGCACTAAAGATCCGTTTGCAGAGCTTGAAAAGCTAGCAAAAGATGAGGAACTTAAAAACTCGGAAAGCACCTAAAAACAATTAATTAAGGTTGCATATTTCAATTTTTCTCATATACTTCTTTAGTAAAAGGATACATACAAGTAGCTATGAAATTTTTTACTAAAGTTCAAATTATTATTATTTGTGCATGTGTACTTATTGCTGGTGTACTGCTCACTGTATCAGTTGTTTTAATGCAGCAGACGCTCCTTAAACAGTATCAGACTCAAGCAGTTAATCTTGCAAAAACAGCAGCAGATACTATTCAGCCTGAACAATTTGCTCTTCTTGCGCAGGAGCTATCTGAAAATGAGGAATATTACAATATTTTATATACAAAGTTAAATATACTTTATCATGGATTCGCTCCGCATTATTTATATACACTTATTAAGACACAAGACAATAAACTCATTTATATTGTAGACGGCATGGACAATACAGCTGAAGATTTTAGCCCTATCGGCACTGAAGACAGTTTAGAAAACTATGAACCAGAACTCTTAGATGCTTTCACTGGAACACCAACCGTTACCAAAATTCTTAAATCAGAAGACTGGGGAGAATTACTATCCGCATACTATCCGATAAAAGATTCTGCCGGCACAGTTATTGGCGTAGCAGGGTGCGATATTAGCGCAAACACCATACGCCAGGTACTGTATAATTTTTTAAAAACTTTTTTTATGTTTTTTATTTCATCATTAGCAGTAATAGTCATATTTACAATAGTATCAGTAAAGCTCTCAACCCAACGACTGCAAACGATAATAAAAACAATTTCTGGAATGGGCACAAATATTTCGATTAGATTTAAAGAAACAGGCAAAGACGAAATTGCCGCTCTCGTAAAATCACTTAATTCATTGTTTGAAAATTTTAACAATGTTTTTTTAAAAATAGAAAAAAACAGCTCAAATCATATAGATGTTTGTACCAATATAGAACACATGAATCTCAATTTAACACAAGAAACTGAAACAATTATCAACAATATAAAAGATTTATCTGAATCTATTACCAATCTTGGCACTATTCTTGAAACGACAAAAGCTGTTGCTCAAGAGACTGATAATTATATTTTAGATTCACATACCATTATTGAAAAAAGTATTAGTTCGGTAAAAGCTACTAGTACAGTACTCGAAAATCATGTTAATGATATTAAACTTTTAGGGCAGCGAGCAGAGGAAAACATATCTACGATGAACGAAATCGAAGAGATAAAAGCAAGAGAACTTGAAGCAACAAGCAAAATATATAAAGTAATTTCAGAGGTACAGGCAGTTGCAGAACGTATTGGTCCTGTAATGTTGTCTATTAATGATATTGCAGAAAACACAAATTTATTAGCTATGAATGCTGCAATCGAAGCTGCGCATGCAGGCCAAGCAGGAAAAGGTTTTGCAGTTGTCGCACAGGAAATTAGGAAGCTATCGCAAATGGCAGGACAGAGAGCACAGGAAATTAGACACGAACTTGATACCATTCAGCAAACTGTTCAAGAAGCTTCTGAAATTACAACATATTCTCGCGAAAATATAGAAAAATCTTCAGAAAAAACAAGGCAATTTTTTGCCGATCTTAAAACAATGATTCAAGCACTGCAAAATCTTGGTGAAGGCGCGACTTTTATACTATCGTATATATCATCTATCGCAGAAGCCAATGATAATATTGAGCACCTGAGCGCTGATTTTGCGTCTAAATCTGGTGAAACACTCAAGCTTGTAGAAACAGGCAATGACTTAAAAAATATTATCACTGACAAGCTTGAAGAAATTTTAAATACTATGAAGACTATTGAAGCAAATAATGCAGTTATAAAGAATTTGAATGAATCACTTAGATCGAGTGCTTCCGAACTTGCAGATTCTATAGCTAATTTTAAAGTTTAATAATTTTATTTACTTAAAACCAAAATCTCCCTGTTCAGCGCTGCCGGCTAAAAGATCTATTGTTAGTAACTGAGCACGATAATCAATGTAATTACTATACGCCTCCCCCAATGCAGAGAGAGCTTTGAGTATTTCATTTAGAAAATCTGCCTCAGAACCTGACCCCATTGAAACCGTTACTCTTTTTGTAGCAAGCTGTGCACTGTAGAGCTCTTGTTTGAGCATGGCATATTCAATACGCGTTTTAAGCATGTCCAATGAACTAATAGTTTGTTCTAATATTACAACAATATTAGCTTTCCCTTCTTCCAGCTTTACTCGTCCTTCTTCAAGTTCAGCAAGCGCTTTTTCTGCTTCCGCTTTCTTTCCAGGATTGCCAAAGATATTTCCAAGTGTTGCAATACTGAGTGTTATTTGATAATCATCTTTACGAGCCCAATCTGTTTCTATAAATGGAAACCGCGGACCGCTATATGAAACTTCAAGATGCAAGCCTAAATCTGGCAAACCTTTAGCTTGAATGCGCGCTAGCTCAACAAGTTTTTGTTTAGCTTCCAAATAAATTGTTCCTAAAAGAATATCATAATTATTGCACAGTGCCAGCTCATTCAGTTTATCTGCATTGCTTATTGGAAGCACCTCAAGCGGTATTAACGTAAGCAAAAGCGATTCCATTGTAAGAGATTGTAATCCCGTCATACTTGCTAACTCTGTTAAGAGCTTTTGTTTTTTTTCATTGAGCGCGCTTAAGGCAAGATCAATTTCTTTAATATTTATTTTAATTGTTAGGTAATCAGTCTCGGTTATAAACCCGGCTTTTTTATTTTGTTCGGTGAGCACTAAAAGCCTAGTGCCTATTTTTTGCTCTAGTTTAAGAACATTCTCTATTTCATTTAGATAACCAAGCGATTCAAATATTCCGCGCAACCTGATACTCTTTTCATGTATAATTTTTTTAACATTAAGTTGTGCCGCCCTAATATTGATATAACCTGCATCAATGCCAAGGCCAATTTTTCCCCATGTCCAGAGAGGCATGTCTCCTACTATTTTAAACTGATACAATGTGTTTTCCATTACATCATAGAGTTTTATATCCTCTGGGGGGAGATACACTGATGTACCGGGTGTTACTGGATTATCAACAATACCGAGCTCACCTTTTTTTATTACGATTGGCCCGACTGGGTTTCCAATATATGTACCGCTCGTCTCTAATTTAAATACAGGAAGCCGCTGTGCTTTTGCGCCCTCCAGGCTTCCCAACGCTACCATAACACTCTGCTCGGCAGATTTTATCGATGGATTATTTTGCAGCATTAAGAACAATAAATCTTCAAACGTATACTGCTTTTTATTTTTGAGTGATTCTGCATACTCTTTGTTATTAGGGATCTGCTCTATAGCAGCAAGTATGGTATTTGTTCTTGTAAATGTTTTATTTTCCGTAAATAGTTTCTGATACCCTTCTACAAATAGTTTATAAGCAGTGTAGAAATCTTCCTGTGCAGAAAGCTGCATAGAAAAACTAATACAACATACGAGGAGCAAAATTTTTATGCTATTCTTAGCCTTCATTAGTGTACCCTGAGAACAACGAATGGATTTTGATCGGGCATTAGATTGCTGGGCGCTCCGCTGTCATATGTGTAAGGAGTTGCTATAAACCAATCTGCTGGCACTTTACCAGACTTTTTATCAGCCGGTATCGCAATATCACTAATTTCCCAGACTATTTCTCCAAAGTTAAAAAAACCGTCCTCTAATCCCGACTGAGTACTCTGCGGCGCTGAGGTAACCGTATATGACTTATTCCCTCCGCTCGGAACTGTGAGTGTTATTACTACACCGCTTATGCCCTGATTCGTGCTGTTATTGACGACGCGTCCTGAAACTGTTGTTCTAAAGCGCCACCGCTGGAGTGTTACTGTGCCGGTATCAACGGGTGTACCGTTTGCCTGTATTTCCGAAGAAAGCAGATACCAATCGGCATTATCTCCCTGCATAGCAGTTCTGCCATTTTTATTTATATCGCGGTCTCCGTACACTAAGCCGCTATTGATACTCGTACCAGGAGGAATCCCTTGAGCAGGATCCTCTGCTCGCCAGTCAGTACGTGGCCATGTGATAAGCACTTTAGTTTTATTTACTGTATCGAACTTCCCAGGCATTTTTTTATACCGTATGGTAAGCGACCAAGTTCCATCGGCATCAGTCGTTGTTGTATATGCTGGCCTATCGGGAAAACTAAGACTGCTATCAACTACTGAACCTCCAGAAGTATATGACCAGCTATCAGGGACATACACCGCTACGGTTGCATTAGCTAACGGGCTATTATCTTTCCAGTTGAGTACTTTTCCGAAAATTGTTCCTTTATTCCAGATATCTTCAATTTCCATAAGAGGTAATTCTGTTGTAACATCGGAAACAATGAAATATGGATTCTCATTTTTTACAAGACCATAATCGGGATGGTACACGAGTATAAAAATCTCTCTCCTGTCTGCGGTTTTTCCAAATTGTGAAAAATACGTGTGCCATATAATGCCTGAAAATTGAAAATTACCCTGTGCATTGGTAACGGTGCTCTGGAAATAATTGTATTGATTTTTGCCTGGAGCATCTGGAAGCGTTGCTGTATTTCCTTCTATGTAGTTTGCAAAGTCTTCTTCCCAGGCTTTTTTCTCGGTATATAAGAATACCCGCGCGTCTGCAATTCCCTGCACAGTGCCCTGTTCGCGCAATTCTTTATCTATAATCCTTCCATTGACAGATGACGAAAAAACCATCGAACAGCTTGCGCTCACGAATATTGTAATAACCATTGCACAATACCAAAATGCTAAATACAATATCTTTCGATTCATTCTACATTCTCCTCATTATAGTTCGCAGCGGTTCCAAGCTTTTTCATTAATCCTTCAACACGCACTTTCCCATGTTCCAATGTTTCATATAATACTGGCACAAGCAGCAATGTGATGAGTGTCGAAGAAAAAAGGCCGCCAAAAATTGCCTGCCCGAGCGGTGCATATACTTCAGAACCATTTCCATGGGCTAGTGCCATTGGCAATACACCAAGCAATGTTGTCGTCGCTGTCATGAGTATTGGCTTAAGACGATTGGCACAGGCATCTAAAATAATTTCACGGAGCGGTTTATCGCTTTTCGTTCTCAGTAAATTTGCATAGTCAACCAGCACAATGGCATTATTGACTACTGTTCCCCCCAGCGTGATTAGTGCCAACATGGCAATAATCGACATAGAAGAATTCCAAAGCAAAAGTCCTAATACCACACCAACAAGACACAACGGAATTGAACTCATAATAATAAGGGGCTGGAGGTATCGTTCAAATTGTATAACCATTACACAGTACACAAGAAACACGCTGATTGCCAGAACAATGGAAAGACTAGTGATTGAATCCGCAATTAATGCTGTAGTACCTGCTGTACTAAACTTAACACCGCCAGGAAGCTCCATAGTTTTTAGCTTGCCAATAACCCTATTCATTACACCTGATTGGTCGTCGGTTTTTAGATACCCAATGACCTCTATAGAAAAATTTCTGTTTCTGCGTTCAATGACGGATAATGTTGGTCTCAATTTCATTTCCGAAAAAGCTGAAAAAGTTATAAATCTTTTATCTCTTGTAACTATTGCAAGCCGATTCAAAACATCTTCATTGATTGGTTTATCTACTAAATCGGAAGTTATTCGTATTGGATAGTCCCCATCATCCAGTCTCAATTTCCCGGCTTCCATACCGTTAAACAGAATACGGCTTGTTATTCCTGCCTCGTACGGTGTTACACCAAGAGAACCCATATATGTCTGACTCAAATCAATGTAAAGCTCTTCTGCGTCTGTACGAGCAGAGAGTTCTGCCTTAAAGACATCGGGGTCCATATTCATAAGCTCTAACGTTTTATTTGCCGTCTCCACAACATCAGCAAGCTTTGGACCGTAAATTTCTATCTTAAACCCTTGACCGCCTGTACCTAGAGCAAGCAGAGCATCAAAACCGCCATTCAATACCGTGACATCGCAGTTAGTTATTTTTTGCATAACCGATTTTTGGACTATAGGAATAATTTCCTGCACACTTCGTTTTCTCATGTTGTTTGGAACAAGCCGAATACGAGCAATGGCTTTATTGGGCACAGAACTAATTGCAATGACACTGCTTGAGCCAACGTAGTACACAGCTGTTTCTATTTCCGGAACAAGTTCATTTACGAGCATATTAATTTCATCAACTTTCTTAACTGTTTCCGCAAGCGAATAGCCTGCCGGCGCTGCTATGCGAATTTCAAACTCACCGGTATCTGAAGGCGGAAGAAAATTTACTTTTAAACTTGTAACTAAAAGAATTCCAGAAACAAACAGTACCCCGGCAAGCGCTATTACATAGAGTTTGTTTTCAAGTGCAAGAGTTAAGAGTTTTCGGTAGCCATTGGTCATTGCATTTATAGCAGCATCAATTTTATTTTGAACAAATAATAGCCAAGCTGGTTTTTTAACAGCATCTTCTTTTTTCAAAATTAGAGATGATAGCCATGGAACTACAACCACAGCGACTAACGCGCTCGCTGCAAGCGCATACACAATGGTGAGCGAGAGATCGTTTAATATAATACCGATAATGCCGCGTAAAAATAGGAGCGGAGCAAAAACACAGATACTCGTGAGTGTCGAAGCAAGAACCGCCGCTCCCATTTCCGATGCACCGCTCCGCGCTGCTTCCTTTTTATTATGAGTTTGCGAAAACTTATTAAAGGTATTTTCAAGAATAACAATAGAATTGTCGACAATCATACCAATTGCGACAACCATGCCGGACAATGTAAGGAGGTTTATTGAGCGGCCTGTTGCGTACAGCCCGAGCACCGCAAATAAAATTGAAAGGGGAATCGAAAGGCTAATGATTATTGTTGCGCGCCAGTCATGAAGGACAAGCAGTATTACAAAAATGGTAAGAATTAGTCCTGTAATTCCTGTTTCCAGTACCGTTTTTAACGATGTTTTTGTAGTTTCACTTTGATCGCTGACAATTTTATACTGTACTGCGCCATATGTATTTTTTGTCATAGCATTAAATATTTTTTTTGCTTCTTCTGCAATAAAAATTGTATTTCCTTCATCGCGTTTCAAAATATCTATCATTACATAATCTTTACCTGATTCCCTGATAATAATTCCAGGCTTTTGTTCTTTAATTTCAATATCAGCAATATCTTTTAGGTAAATAAGCGTAGAACCGCTGTATCCAACAGGAAGATTTTTTAACTCTTCGAGGCTTTTAAACGTGCCAGAAGCAGTAAAAGCTATCGACTTTCCTCTGAACGACGCCGAACCTGCGGGAACATTTAAATTGTTATAGCGTAGTGCTTCATATATCTGCAAAACTGACAGTTTTCTCGATTCAAGTTCCCATGTATTAACATTTACTACTGCTTCTCTTTTATTTCCGCCAACAATGTTAATTTTAGAAACGCCATCGATTCTAGCAAGCGCAGGGCTAACATTGTCTTCAAGATATTTAGTAAGATCTTCTTTATTCATTGAACTATCGATACGAACAGAAAACACCGGAAGGAATGCACTGGATTCTACAATATAAATGACCGGCTCACCTTGTATCCCATCTGGGAGCTGTCCTCGTATTCCATTGAGCAGCTCGCGTATCTGCGGAAGCTTGTCCCGAACATTTACATCTTTTTTAAATTCAAGTGAAACCGTAGAAAATGAATTTGAGCTGGTTGAGTTCATGTTTTGTATGCCAGGCAGTGTTGACATTTGGTTTTCTATTATCCTGGTTATATCTTTTTCAACATCGCTCGCGCTTGCCCCGGGATAGGTCGTTACGATAACTGCAGAGGGAAGCCCTACTGTAGGAATCATCTCATAGTTTAATGCAGACAGCGCAATTAAACCGAACACAAGGAGTATTGCAAGCAATATCGATATAATTACAGGATGTTTTACGGAAAAATCTGAAAAAATCATGGCACTATTACCGGGCTCCCCTCCCGAAGAAAAGCCGCACCCTCTATAATACAGTCTCTCTCGCGCCATTTATCCGGAATTACAAAATACTCATCAGAAAAATATGTGAGCTCAATTTGGTCTGAATACGCCTTTCCGTCCTGCACATACCAGACCCGGTTTGATCCTATGAGCGCAGAAACAGGCAGCATGAGCACGTGAGGGACTCGTGCCAGTTCAATTTCTATTTTTACAAACATACCCGGCCTGAGTATTTTTTGGGTATCCTGGATTGTAACTGTTACTTCAAAATTTTTTGTATCAGGTGATATAAATGGGCTTATAGATTGAATAGCTCCTCTATATTTCTCCGTTTCATTTCTAATTATAAATATTTGAGTTATTTTTGTTTTACTACTGAAAATTTCAAAATATTTTTCCGGTATTTTTACTTTAACAATAAGATTATTGATATCTCCAATTGTAACAAGGGGACGCTCTGGCGCAGCCAGCGAGCCTGCAGTAAGATGCTTAGCGAGCACGACACCATCTATGGGGCTTTTTACGGCAGTATATTCAAGCTGCAATTTTGCTAGATCATACTGTGAGCTATATGCATCGTATTGCGCTTTTGCCTGTTCATAGTTCTGCAATGAAGTTGCTTGCGCAGCAAAGAGCTGAGCGACACGTTCATACGTTGATTTTGCATTGAGCCAGGCTGCTTTTGCCTGCTGCAATTGCAGTTCAAAACGTTCTGCATCGATTCGTGCTATCACTTCATTTTTTTTAACTTGCTGACCAGGTTCAACAGGTAATTCTTTTAGTATTCCAGAGACGAGCGGCAGTACAGTAACCATGGTATTAGATTCTATATGTCCATTAAACGATATAGTGTGAGAAAAATCACCGGCAATCGGCTTCATCGTTTTAACCGGAATGGGAATCGCTTCATAGGTTTTCTCTCGTCCAGCACGTGCTATGATAGACACAGAAAGCGAAACTGCAAGCAAAACGACGAGGCTGATAATTTTAATTAATACAGAAAGTTTTTTGTTCATACTCATGCAATCCCCCTCCCGGTTAAAATTGGAGATTCCTGCATTGCAGCAAAGCCTTCCGGTGTCAACATGCCGCGAATCACTGCTTTAAGCGAATCCCGCAAAAGATCATACTTTGTAAAATGATTTTCATCAAAATCGAGGTATAATAGCCCACCAATAATATTGATAATCATCCAGGTAATGCGTTCAGCACTAAAACCTTCCACGACAAACCCTGCTGTAATTGCCTCTGAAACAATGTTATAAATGAGCATAAACAGCGATTTACTCACTATGTTTTCAATAGTTGCAGTGCTCTCTTCCTGGACGAGTGATTCGGAATTGTTTTGCGGCAAAACTCCATGCTCTTTCGTTAGACGCAGATTTTCCCTGTCTAGCAAACGTCCGGCATTTTTAAGATATCCAAAACCTTTTTCTACAATAGAGTTAATTTTATCGATAATCGGGAGGTTTTGTGACTCCGCAATAGCCGTGAGCTCTGCTATAACCTCTTGCATCCATTGTAAACGGACAACCCGTATAAGGTTATGCTTGGTAGCAAAATAATTGTAAACCGTTTTGCGTGCTACACGTGCGCGATCAGCAGTTGCCTCCATCGTTAAACCTTCCGGCCCCTGCTCTGAAAGGATTTCCTGCGCTGCGGATACAATTTTAGTCACCATTATTTCAGACATAATTCACTACTTATTTACACATAATATACTGTATTTGTGTAAATAGTTCAAGCAAACATACTGTTCACCAGCTTCGTGACACCTACTAATTATTGCACCGAACCATGCAATCTGATACTATCGACTCATACCGATAGATGGAGTCACAGATATGAGCATAATTGAACCCCGTGTATTAAAAGGATTTAGAGATTTCTTGCCAGAGCAGGAAATTCTGCGCTCTGCGCTGATCGAAAAACTAACCGAAGCCTTCAAACGCTGCGGTTTTGTTCCCATTGATACACCGGTCCTCGAATATGAGGAAATACTGCTTGGCAAGGGCGGCGGAGAAACAGAAAAACAGGTGTACCGCTTTACCGACCATGGTGGAAGAGCCGTAGCCATGCGCTTTGACCTTACAGTTCCTTTTGCCCGCTTTATGGCTTTGCATGCTCATGAACTCTATCTCCCATTTAAACGGTACCATATCGCAAAAGTCTGGCGCGGGGAAAACACTCAGCGCGGCCGATACCGCGAATTCATGCAGTGCGATTTTGATATGGTAGGCTCCGACACGCCTGCAAGCGATTTTGAAATTGTCTACACGATTTATACAGCGCTCAGCAATCTTGCAATACCGGCATTTACTATCAACATGAATCATCGAGGCATATTCAACCGATTCCTTGCATCACAGGGCGTACTCGACAAGAGCGTTGAAATTCTCAGAACCGTTGACAAGCTCGAGAAAATAGGCCGCGAGGCTACACATGCTCAGCTTGCAGAGCTGACGAACGATGCTATTGCAAATAAACTCTTAGAGTTCATCGAACTGAAAGGCGATAATCTTACGATACTTTCCGGCATGGCCCACTTAGCAGGCGGTGAAGCCGATGACACAAAACGTGTTCGCGCCATCCTTGACCTTGCGGCAGCATCCGGTTTTGAACAATCGCTGAGACTTAATCCAAGTATCACGCGCGGTCTCGATTACTATACTGGTGTTGTGTTTGAAACATTTATTAACGCGCTGCCGGAAATTGGCTCGATTTGTTCAGGCGGGAGGTATAACGATCTTGCTTCATTGTATACCAAACAGCACATCCCCGGTGTCGGCGCGTCTGTTGGCCTCGACCGGCTCATCGCTGCACTCGAAGCACTCGACGTCAAAATCCCCGTGAGCGGTTATTGCCTGGCACTTATTCTCAATCTTGATGATGCGCTCCTTACCGATTACATGCGCTGTGCAAAGGCATTGCGGGACGCAGGTATTGCCTGCGAAGTGTATCCTGAAACAAAAAAAATACCGCTCCAGTTTACCTATGCCGAGAAAAAAGCCATACCCTTTGCTATTATCCGCGGAGAAACCGAACGTGAAAAAAATATATGGACTGTAAAAAACCTTAACACTCGAACATCGGTAGAGTACCAGAGCATAGAAGCGCTCGTCCAGGCATTTTCACACGCAAGCACATAAGAGCATATTTGAACTATGATATCGATGAGGGCATACAAACAGTATGAACCGCATGACGCATACCTCAAAGCATGGCGAGGAGTCATACTGCTGTGCATCTTACTTACTTTAAGCGCAGCGGCATGTTCCCCAAACCCGCCTCAAATACAGAGCGTGAGCACAAGGCTCATCCTCTATCCCGGAAAAACAGGAATCCCGGAAGAACGGCTTTCTTTGTTTATTGCAGTGCGCGATAAAGACGGCATTGGCGACATTGAGCAGGTATTTATCTACACGAGCGCTGCTGAACTGCTCTGGAATCTTACAAGCGCTAATTGGACAATTCACAAGGATGCTGGCGAATACTGGATTGGCAGCAATGGACTTTCAAGCCCATCCGGAATAATTCCGCGAGACACGTACACAATAGAAATTATTGATAAAGCGGGCGAAAAGATACAAAAACAAATAGTTGTCCTTGCTCCGCAAAAACTCCCTGGCAATCTGCCAGCAGTTTCAAACGGTGCACAGCCTGGAACTCTTCTCATCCAATCTGATTATACACAATTAACACTTTTTATTTTTGATTCCGGAAACAATGTTATTAAAGTATTTCCAGCAGCTAATGGCACTGTCCAGCTTGATAAGCTCTGGGGCAACAGTTCATGGAAAGAACAGGCAGTAAGCTGCGCTGTATATGCATATGATGCTAAAAATCAAATAGGGATGTTTTCATGGAAAGTACCGATAAACAAATAGATTCACGAGGACACATCAAAACATATGTACTGCGCACAGGCCGCATGACAGATGCACAAAAAAAGGCATACCATACACTCTATGCACGATACGGCCTCATCGACGAAGAGGCTGGCATTGTATCGAGCGAGAATCTTTTTTCTAACAGCAAACCGCTTGTTATTGAAATTGGTTTTGGCATGGGGCAGGCAACGAGTGAAATTGCACAAAAACGTCCCGATTATAATTATTTAGGCATCGAAGTTCACACTCCTGGTGTTGGGAAACTGCTCCTCCTCATTGAAACATTAAAGCTCGATAACTTAAAAGTTTATCATGGAGACGCTTTGCCGTTTTTAGCAAATCATGTTGCAGATAACAGTTTAGCTGGGCTGCACATTTTTTTCCCAGATCCGTGGCCTAAAAAGCGGCACCATAAACGGCGGATTATCAACAAAGAAAACCTTTCATTCTTTACCCGCAAACTCAAACCAGAGGGTTATATTTATTTTATAACTGATTGGGAAGAGTATGCCGAAAGCGCAAAATTACTATTTGATGCAGAGCCAGGATTATATAACCCCTATGCAAACGACTCAGGCTGGGCAGAGCGTCAGGAGTGGCGCCCGGTTACAAAATTTGAACTGAGAGCTAAACAGGAGGGAAGAAACATCAGAGAGCTTTTCTATCGCAAACGCGAGACAAACCCCTCGAGCGACACATAGTTACTTTCGCCCGTAAGTTTCCCATTTTTATAGTATCGGACATACGGAATTTCTCTATTATTAAAGCTGTTTTCCTTAAACTCCATAAATGCTTCAAACCACGGCACGGTATCATATTCAATATAAAAAATCATTGTGGTTAATTGATTTTCAGCATGCAAGAGGGATTCAGCTTCATCAAGGTAAGCACGCATCCTCGTCCATTGCGGGCACCAGCTCTGTGTTAAAACAACGGCAACACGCAATGCCGATGCTATTACTGCGCTCTCAAACTCAGCGTGTTCCATAGCGTAGCAACACTGCGCTTCTGTTAATACGGTTACCATGCTGCACTACCTGCCGAGCGATCCTAAAATACCGCGCACAATCTTTCTGCCTGCAGCACTGCCAATGCTCCGCGCTGCGCTGCACAGCATTGTTTTTGCTGCCATTTGCAGGATATCATCGGTTATACTAGTTTCACTATTATCGTAATTCGTTTTGCGGCCACCCGTTTTCTTTCTAGTTTCAGGCGCAATTGCATCATCATAATCTTTAGCGGAAGACCGTTTTGTTGTTTTATTAGTATAGTTTTCAGAAGCCAGCTCACTTTCGGCTTTCCAGCCATCTTTTGTTATTAAAGTATCAAGAGCCTGTGCAGCAATTCGTTTTTCTATCATCTCATACGCAGATTCACGGTCTATAATCTTTTCATACTTTCCAAAAACCTTTGATTCCGTAATGAGCTTGCTGCGCTCTTCCTCCGCGAGAGGACCTATTTGAGAGCGGGGCGGGACAATGATAACGCGTTCTACAACTCCAGGAACACCTTTACTGTCCAGAAATGACACGAGAGCCTCGCCGACTCCTAATTCTGTAATGACTTCATCGGTCTTAAAAGCAGGATTTTTTCTAAACGTCTCTGCAGCAGTTTTTACTGCCTTATAATCTTTTGGCGTATAAGCGCGCAACGCATGCTGTATTCTGTTTCCAAGCTGTCCTAGAATGCTCTCAGGAATGTCTAACGGTGACTGGGTAATAAAAAATATACCTATACCCTTGCTCCGAATCAACCTGACTACCTGTTCGATTTTTTGGAGGAGAACCTGCGGCATATCTTTAAATAGGAGATGAGCTTCATCAAAGAAAAACACAAGGCGAGGCTTTTCACAGTCTCCTACTTCCGGGAATTTTTCAAACAGTTCAGCAAGCAGCCACAGTAAAAACATTGCATAGAGCCCTGGATACTGATAGAGCTCATCTGCTTCGAGAATATTGATGCAGCCCCTGCCGCTGCTATCGGTTGCTAAAAAGTCTTCTATCGCAAGCATGGGTTCGCCAAAAAATTTCGCTGACCCCTCCTGCTCAAATACAAGCAGCGCTCGCTGAATTGAAGCAATACTCTGCATCGAAATCTGTCCATACTTCTGGGTATATGCCTTTGCATTATTCTGCACATGGATTAGCATTGACTTAAGATCTTTAAAGTCCAAAAGCAAAAATCCTTCGTCATCCGCAATGGTAAAAATTATAGAAAGAATTGCGCTTTGAACCTCAGATAAATTTAACAGCCGCGACAGGAGTATTGGCCCCATGTCAGCAATTGTGGTACGAATAGGATGTCCTTTTTTCCCAAACACATCCCAGAATTGCACAGGGAATCCCGTAAACGCCGGCATAGGTACATGATATGTATCGATACGTTCCTTGAGTCTTGCTGTAACTGTTCCTGGTTTTGCAATGCCTGAAACATCACCTTTAATATCAGCAAGAAAAACAGGGACACCAATTTCCGAAAATCGTTCGGCAAGTACCTGCAACGTTATTGTTTTTCCCGTGCCCGTTGCTCCGCTGATAATACCATGCCGATTTGCCATGGAAGATTCTAGAGATATTTCCTGTTTAGATTTTCCAACTAAAAGTTTCATTAGTAATCATCCCGTATAAAAACATCACCAAACACGCTGGTTACTGCATAGTAGGTAATTTCCACACCGCTTGCATCGGTGCAGTCGACCCTGAACTTAATATTTTTTGTTCCCGGACCAAAGGGACCAAACAGCGTCCATACAACTCGCTCAATAGTTAGATCCGGATAATTCATTTCCATGTAGTCTCTTACTTTGCTTCTGCAGTATACAATAGAAAGTAAATACATGCCGCCTGCAACTGCAAGGAGCAGTACCGTTCCGCCAGAACTCATAGTGTATTCCCATCCCCTCTCTTTTATAAATATTTTATTACCAAAATCGGACACATAAGGCATAAAAGCGGTGCCGAACGTATTGCACAATCGGCACCGCACCACATCAATTATAATTTATATTATTTTTTTATTACTCCAAGTTCCCTGCCAACTTTAGCAAAAGCCTCAATGGCTCTGTCTATCTGTTCGGCAGTATGCGCGGCAGAAATTTGCACGCGGATTCGAGCCTTACCTTTTGGCACAACAGGGTAGCTAAAACCAATCACATAGATACCTTCATCGAGCAGTTTATCTGCCATTGCATGCGCAAGTTTTTCATCATAGAGCATAACGGGTGTTATGGGATGAACGCCCGGCCTAATTTCGAGGCCTGCTTTTGTCATGCCTTCTCTGAACCGTTTTGTATTTGCCTCAAGTTTATCGCGCAAGTTAGTCGAAGCAGAAAGCAGTTCGAGTGTTTTAAGCGTACCAGCTGCTATTGCCGGCATGAGTGTGTTGGAAAAAAGATACGGGCGGGCTTTTTGTCGCATGTATTCAATAATTTCTTTTCTGCCAGAGATACATCCTCCTGAAGCACCGCCCAAGGCTTTTCCGAACGTTGTTGTAATAATATCGATTCTGCCCATAACATTATGGTACTCATGCGTACCGCGTCCGGTTTTTCCGATAAACCCGGTAGCATGACTGTCGTCAACCATTACGAGCGCATTGTATTTTTCTGCAAGCGTACATATCGTGGGTAAATCGGCAATATCGCCATCCATAGAAAAAACACCATCTGTTGCCACAAGCCGATACTTTTTGTTCTGAGTTGCTTTAAGCTTTTCCTCGAGGTCGCTAAAATTATTGTGCTCATAGATAAAACGCTCAGCTTTAGCAAGGCGTATGCCATCGATAATGGAAGCATGATTCAAGCTGTCTGTGATAATAGCACAATCTGCATCCATTATTGGCTCAAACACTGCTCCATTGGCATCAAAACAAGAGCTAAAAAGAATCGTATCATCGGTACCGAGGAATTTGCTGACAGCTTGTTCAAGCTCCTTATGGAGCGTCTGCGTACCGCAGATAAAGCGAACACTTGAAAGACCATAGCCCCATTCATCAAGCGCTTTTTTTGCCGATTCTCGTATTGCATCATTATTAGCAAGCCCAAGGTAATTGTTTGCGCAAAAGTTTATAACTTCTTTACCGTTTTTAACCGCAATGAGTGATCCCTGCGGAGTAGTAATCACCCGTTCATTTTTATAAAGACCTTCCGAACGAATTTGGCTGAGCCGTTCTGCAAGATCTTTTTGTAACGATCCGTACATGTATCCTCCTTTTTATAAGCCATATACCCTACCGATTATTGCAACAAAAAAGAGCCTTGGCAAGAGAATTTGCTCCTCTGCTGTATTTAGTATATACATTCGCATAGCTCAAGTATGGAGAAGCAGTTTACAATATATAAAAGGTCTTTTTGATTAGCTGTGGGTACGCCAGAAAATGGAAAAGTCGGAATTTTGACATCGATTTTGCAAAATTTACCGTAAAATTTGTGAAACCGTTGCAAAATTTAGGATACATTAAAAGTATACTAATAATCCTCCAAGTAATATAAATCCTATATTCAAAAACTTTTGATTCTGTCTTTGTTACTTTGCCAAATGCATCTTTAGTTTCATTTATTACAATATACTCTTGACCAATTTTATCTTTAATAAAAAAACCCGAAAAACCTTTTTCTTTAGCTACTGGGGCTAGTTGATAACAACAAATTTTAGTTAAATCATCTAATGATTGATCGGGCAAACCCTTAGCAGTAACTGAATATAGTTTAATTCATTGATAGATCTATTACATTAATATTTTTTTCAAAACTCCTAACTAAGTTTTAAGAAATCAAATGTAATAATCTTACCTAATTCCATTAAATGCACCCTGGCCTTCACGGAGCTTCTCCCAGGATACAATTGGTTTTTCAGCTTCGACCACTGCACACAAATCAGCCTTATCGAGCACATGGCCAGAAATTGCCTGCGCAAGTTCGTGCCATGTAAAATAATCGCCTTCAAGCATGCAATCCAATGCAAACAAAAAAAATTGATAAAAATGCTGTCCGTTTGGCGGACAGGGTCCTCCCCAGCCTATCTCTAAAAAGCTATTTAAACCTTGCCGCATGCCGTTTTCACATTGAGGATACTGCCCTATGCCTTCAGGCAGCATAGTTTCAGTTCCCGGGATATTCCATGCTAGCCAATGTGTCCATGGCTTTGCAGGTTCGGTTATATCGAGACAGACCAATGCATAACTTGTTACGCCTTTAGGAGCATCAGACCAAATGAGCGGGGGTGATTTATTATCTGCATCATACCAACAATAAAATGGCAGCTCTGCACCATCGGCAAATTGGGGACTTGAAAGTATCATAGCATCCCTCCACTTTATATACTAATGCTGCAACCGCTGCAGCGCAAATGTAGTGCATATGCTCTACACTGTTAAGTATGACAGATATACATTTTTTGTCAAGAGCACAATCTGTTTCTTTAGAAAGAATACGTGTGCCACTGTTCTGCAAAGCCTCTAAAACCATGCATAGTCGCACGTTCAGGCTGTGTCAGTGCCATATCGCCATAGTGCATGAGGTACATTTTTGCTTTTATGGCTTCAGGCAACGTAGCCAATTCCTCTAGTGAAGCATGCACGCCTCCGGTAAAGAGCTGACAATCATGAAAAATCGCCTCAAGCTCATAGCGAGTCGTTAAAAAATTAATTAAATCGGGATCAAACCTTGTATCGCTTGTGTAAGCCACTTTGTTGTTAATGACAACGCCATAGCTCAACGCAGATGTTTTCCACGAGGCAGCATTATCCGGAATATGCTTTGTCCTAAAAATATCAAACTGAAGCGAGCCTAACGTAAACTTCATGAGATTGCGATCTGCACCAGGCACAGGGACCGGCTCACAGCATTCCCAAAGGTCTTTAAGCTCCAATGCTTTCCCGTCATGACGCTCATTATATGCGGCTCCTCCTTTAAGCGACTGATTCCAGAGCATGTGTCCGTATTCTCTGCTTGCAATAAGATGGGGCTTTTTCTTTGCAACATAACGATTTACGAGCATCACCTCTTCGAGCCCGCCAATATGATCTGCATGAGAATGTGTAATAAGGTAGTATTCGATATCGGTAACTGACAATCCCAGCAAAGCCAGCGCCTCTGGCGTTCTACTCCCGCAGTCAATGAGCGTATGATTATCGCCGCAAACGACGAGCGCATTGTTTTGAAAAAACTTTTTTGAAAAAGCACTTCCTGAACCGATAAAGGTAATAGAGAGCTCTCCGTTATTAGTAAGTTCCAGTGCTCCCATATCGCCTACGGGACCTAAATTATGATGGTGCGTAGTCATAGTAACTTTACTATACTGCATGACTCTTGTTTTTTCCATATAAAAAATCTGGTCGTTAAACACACATGGTACCCCCCTGGGCTTTAGGCAGCCCAGAAA
>CAZVTR010000024.1:0-20438 GCA_964630305.1 uncultured Treponemataceae bacterium
CCTTCTTCTTCAAGGTACTCAGCAACTCGTTTCCGGCAGATATAGTTCCCGCGTCCTTTCATGAGAACATATTTAACTTCCTCGTTAAAGAGTGATGCAATGAGCGGCATGTCTTTTTCATAGAGCTGCTGCTGGAGATTTATCGTTGCTGTAGAAACTACAACGCGCTGTTTGTTCTGTAGCGCCCAGTACACAGCAGGCAAAAGATATGCAAATGATTTTCCAATACCAGTTCCTGCTTCTGCAATGAGGATTTGCTCATGGTTAAACGCTTCGCTTACCGCTTGAATGAGTTTAAGCTGGTCGGGTCTATGTTCATAGTGAGGGAGTTTTTTAGCAAGCGTTCCACCCGGTTCAAGTGCTTTAACAATACTTGCGCTATTAAGCGGCTGAGCTTCTTTTGAAACTACTGGTTCAACAACTACGTAGACTTCGGAAACTTCATTGTTGATGATGCAGAATCCATATCCTTCTTCTGCAAACTGCTCAGCAATGCGCATATCGGCCTTACTGGGATTTAAGTTTCCCGATGGATGATTGTGAATGAGTACATCGGTTCCTCGTGTACCTTTCCAGTGCACGAGCACGCTGTCTATGGAACCTCGGGCAAGCACAGCAACTGAAGCGATTTTTCCTTCTTCATCAAGCAAGCCTGCGGCATAAATTTCATTGCCGCCTGCATCTGTTATCGCATCGCGAAGATCGAGAATGGCTTCCTGGTAGAACCGCTCTGTTGCTTTCATATTTGTTTACGCTCATTTACATTGATAGTTTAATAAGTAATCTAAATCCTGGCTGATAGGTTAAAAGCGATAAAGCAAGCTCTAAACCTATATTGATATGAACTGCTGCAATTACAAAGAAACCAGTGCCGCCTGTAACATTCAAGCATGCAAATGCTGAAACATTATGTGAAAGCAAAGCGCTGCCAGAAATCCAAACTGGTGTGCCTGCAAATGCTGCTCTCATTCCTGAATCGATAAAAAGCCTGTTAAAATAGAGACCAAGAAACTGCCGCTGCAATTCTGCTGTTAGAATACGAATATTCAGCATATTTTGTATGTACCACGTACTGTATGCTTGGGATGCAAATTCTGGAAACACAGTAAGTGTTGAAATTCCTGCATACGCAGTGTCACCAATAAGATATGCAAAACCGTTAGGACCATAGTACAATGTTGCATTAGGGCTAAAAGCTCCTTCAGATATAAATTCGATAAACGGTTTTCCTAAGGCAAGTGTAAGCTTTCCTTCCATTCCTGTATACCAAACAGGGTAGTCAGGTACAATAAACTTATCAATTCTGTAGAATAGCGAAAAGGCATACCCTTCATACTTTGATGGTTCATTAAAAAGTGCCCTTGTATCAGTAAAAGCAAGCCTGGCAATTGCTCCGCCTGCAACTGTATCCCAGAATCGGTAGTAGTCTGTATCGGATTCAGCAAACTCTGAAAATCCTGAGAATCCTGCACCGATTGTACCTTGCAAGCTGTTAACGCCAAAAAGGGTAGGTGAGAAAATGAGCGCTGCATTGCTTCTGCGGTAACCCTCAAACGTGCCCTCGTCATTGAATGTCCCAGCAAAGACATCCTGGTACTGTGCAGCTATAGTATACGACGGTTGGGTAATCGCAGTGAGAAAAGACATTTGTACTGCGTTAGGAAAACTTGAATTTATAGATGCGGTTAACTCTGAATAAACCGTATCGGTTGGTTCTGAGAAATATATGGTAGCTCCTAGTTCTGAATCCGCTGTTGTAAAATTATAATTAAAAAATGGCGCAGCACCTGCTGGTAAGAGCCATCGACTGCCATTGTATGCTGTTGCCGGATAAGCAGGTTCTATTGTATCAAAAGCCGATTGTGCTTTCAGTAAATAAGAAGCGTCTTCCCAGGAGACCTCTGCAGCAGTAAACCCAAGATTGCTCCTGTTTTCTGGAAACATGCATATTGCTCTCCCTTGGGAAAAAAATCCAAGATAGTAAAGCCCTTTGGTAGTCTGTATAGGATAATGAACGCCGCCGCTCATGGGTACTGTCTCGTATTGCACTGCAGCACTTTGGCCAGCACTAGAATCGTTTATAGCAATCAGCTTATATAAAGTATTTGTGTCCCAGCCGGCATACAGTGAGCCGTTGCTGTACGATAAATAGCGGAGCCAGGTAATTTCAGGAGGCAGCATCAGTTTTTGTACTGACTTAAGCGCTGTTCCTTCCATGCACAAGCGGAGTATCGTGCTTTTACCCGATTCTGAGACAAGAACATAAAAAACCGATCCATCATCATTGCTTACAGGATTCCAGTAGATAATGTTTTCTGTGCCTTTCAGCAAGGTGATTTTTTCTTTTCCTGCAAGCAAAACAAGATTCCGTGCATAATTTTCAGTTTCTATAGCGAGTATGTTATCACCTGCCCATACTGCATCGCTCATTTTTTGCCATGGAAGCTGAGTTATTTTATCTTTGCTGTATAGTTCTAATACTTGTTTTGGAAAATTAGTATACCCTTTATAGGTGGAAAGCAGTATAGCACCATTCTTATGTATTGATATTCGCTCGATAGTATGTTCGTGAGCTATAATTGGACGCAGTTTATAAGCTTCTGCTGACAGTTCCTGAAGTTCCTGCTTATATGCATCATATGCTATAATTGCTGAATCATGAGCAGCAATTGTTGTATAATAAGCTTCCTGGGTGAGCTTTTTTGTATGCATATAGACAGGAGTTTTAATGCTCATATACTCTTTGAAATTGTTCCAGGCTTCTTCCAGCGTAATACCGTAAATCGATTTAAATTTGCCTTTAATAAGAACAATATCATCAAGCGGCACAAAATTTATTAGATTAGAAAAATATTTCCAGAGCTTTGTATACGGATCAAAGCCATATGTTTTTTGAAGATAGAGTGAAAAATATCCTCCATACCAGTAATATAAGGCATGATTGGGATACTTATCCCATGCTCCCATGCTCTGCACAAACGTTTTGAAATTGCTTTCTAAAATGTCCTGGCGGATTTGTCCTCCCGGAAGTGGATCTTCTGCACGCCCTATGCCGTCATGGCTTTCAAACGATACGGTAATTCCTTCTATAAAATTATATGGTATTTGAAGTTGATTTATTGCAAAAACCCATCCTCCAAGCAGTCTTGAGAGCGAACGAATAAATGGATTTAAGGCAGTGAGTGAAACAAAATGTGTAAGTTCATGATAGAAGAGCTTGTATAACTGATTATTAAATGATAACTGTGTGTTGTTTGATATGCTTGTTTCATATAAAACAATTTTAACAATTGGAGAGCTTGAAAAAAATCCGTTGATGCTTTCGCTGTCAGGTGTAATGAGAACAGGGATAGTTAGTTCTGGTTTTGTTCCAAGTTTTTGAGCAACTTCTTCATACACAGCATCTGCAAAACTTGCAAGATAATACGCTGACTTTTTTGATGGCTCAGGAAATAATATTGTAAAATATTGTGTCTTAATTTGATACAGCTTATATGGTTTGTCATATATTTGAGCAAATAGTGTGCTGCTTAGCACTACAATCATGATGGCAACGGCAATTCGTTTCATATATGCCCCCGGATTTTTTATTGTACTCCTACACAAGTATATGAAAGAATACAAAAATGCTCAAGCTAACAAGGCACCTTGATTGCTAAAGAGTTTATTAAAGCTATTTGCAGACGGTAATTATTATGAATACAGAGAGAATATATGGATTATTCTTATCGTTCATATATGATACACTCAATATGCGAAGAGGAGAATAAGATATGAATCAAGTTCAGAAGCTTTTTACTGCATTAACGCATGAAACGCGTTTTTATATAGTGCGCCATGGAGAAAGCACAGCAAATTTCGAAAGACGCATACAGGGTCATACCGATTATCCCTTAAGTGTTAATGGAAAGCGTCAGGCAGAGAGCGCCGGGGAATGGTTTAGAGGTAAGGCAATACAAAAAGTATTTGCTTCCCCGTTAGAGCGAGCTTATGAGACTGCTACTATTATTTCACAAACAGCAGGTTTCCCTGTACCTGAGGTGTGGGATACGCTGATAGAGCTTGATACCGGGAAATATTCCGGCCTTACTGTGGAAGAGGTGCAGAAACGATATCCCGAGGAAAATGAGCTTTTCAAATCAAAAAGCTGGGCAGCCGTAAGTGATGCGGAAACGGAAACTTCATTGTATAACCGGGCTCTTACCGCATGGGAAAAATTTATAACAGAAGCTAATATGATACGAGGCGATATTCTTGCAGTAACACATGGCGGCTTTATCCAATGGCTTGTTCGAACAACCTTTGGTTCGGATACATGGTTTCCGCTTTTGACTACAGGCAACTGTGGGCTTTTTTTGCTCCATGCGATTCCTGTCAAAACAGGAATGCCTTGTTTTTTGCAATGGGTACATATCAACTATGATATTACCGATGTAGAAGAGCAGGTTCCGCCGGTTTTTTAAGCATACTACGTTTGAGCTAAAAAATTTTTTCATTTCTAAAGCTATCCCAAAACGATTCGTGTGCGGGAAACGGCGCTCGGAGCACCAGTGGTGATTGGATAAGGGTGTCAAAAATGCGCTTATGCTCCGGATGTTTTCTTAAAAATACTTGTATGCTGCCGGAATCGATTTGACTGAACTGTGCCGGTATTTCAAGATATCCTGCGTGGAGCAGAATGAAACCGCTTTGCGTATGTACATGTGAACCATATTTATAATCTCCGACAATAGGAGCGCCGGCAGCAGCAAGCTGTGCTCTAATCTGATGCGTTTTACCCTGGAGCGGCTGTATTTCAAGCAGTGTAAAGCCGGCGTGTATAGCAATAGTTTTCCAGGATAATTCTGCGGTGTTTTTTCTGTCAGAAAGTGTAATTGGTTTTGCAAACGTTTTATTGCTGCGTTCATCATGGAAGAGACGGTGTCTGAGAGTCCCGTAGTTGCCTTGCAATGCTTTGCATGTTTCTATAACGGCATAATATTTTTTTTGTATAAAACCCAGCTGGAATAAATAATTCACAACTGTGAGACTATCTTTGTTTTTGCAAAATAGTGCAATACCGCTCGTTCGTTCATCGATTCTATGGGGGGCTTCAAGAAATGCACAATGTTCGTTTTGTGTTACAGCATCTTTAAGTGACACTTGATTCTGTTTCCCTTTGAGCATGGGTAAAGGTACTGATTTGTTAATAGCAATAAAATTATTATCTGCGTAAATAATGGTATAAATAGAATCCGGTATTCCCATTATCGATAAGCACTGTTATTTATAAGCACTGCAGTATCGTGCCTGCGGTATCTGCCTGTTCTTTGAGGAGCATGCTGATATCGGGACCTTGAGAGCCAGCAGGGTAGTACACAAGATTTCTGTGTTTTTCTGTTTCAATAAGCTCAAGCACAGGCTCCATGATTCGCCATGCTTCTTCAGTTTCATCAAATCGTATAAAGAGGCTTGAATCACCAATGATAGCATTATAGAGGAGCCGTTCATAAGGACCAGATGCTGTGTCAGAAGAATTCCGCATGGTGCTGACTAATTCGTCTTGTTCAAGCAGATAATCGTCATCGTTCCATGTATTAAAGCGCAGCCGTATGCCTTCATCAGGCTGGATTCGAAGAATAAGCTTGTTTGCGTGAGGTTTCCCGCCGGGAATTTCTATTGGACAATTCCTAAAATGAATAATAATTTCTGCGCAGCGTTTTTCCAATGCTTTGCCTGTTTTGAGGATAAACGGAACACCCTTCCATCGAAGGTTTTTAATATATACTTTTACTGCAATAAATGTTTCGGTGTAGGATTCCGGATGCACATCGGGTTCTTTAGTATACGCCCTGGGAGCATTGTACTGTCCGCGAATACAAAACGGTGCCAGCGCTGAATACGGTGGAAACTCGATAGCTTTAAGAACTTCAATTTTATTATCGCGTATTCGATCGGGAGCAAAAGCATCAGGCGGCTCCATTGCTGTGAGACACAGTAACTGCAGCAAATGGTTTTGGAGCATATCTTTTGAAGCTCCGACAGTATCATAGTACGCGCCGCGGGTTCCTATGCCTTCGCTTTCTTCTACATTTATCTCTACTTTTTCTATATAATGACGGTTCCAGAGCGGTTCAAAAACGGTGTTTGAAAATCTAAAGTACATAAGATTCTGTACTGCGTTTTTGCCAAGGTAATGGTCAATGCGGTAAATATCTGTCTCATGGTAATACTTATGCAAAAGCGTGTTAAGTTTTCTTGCGCGCGCAAGATTCGTTCCAAATGGTTTTTCTATAATAATTCGGTGGAAACCCCGGCGTGTACAAGTTTTCCCAGCTAACCCGTGCTGAGCAATGTGTTCCGCAGCAATATCGAATAAATCGGGGGGACAGGCTAAATAAAAAAGCGTATTAGCATCGGAATTGAGCAGCGCTTTGAGCCGGGCATAAATGCGAGGACTTGTAATACTGCCTGCAACGTAGGTTATGTTTGAACAAAATTCCTGTATTGCGTTTGTGTCTGCATCGGAATATTTTGCAAGTTTTTTTTCTGCCTTATTTTGAAATGCCTGTTGAGATAGTTCTTCTTGATCGATACCCACTATTGCATAGCGCGGAGGCAAATTGCCATTACGTGCTAAGTCGAGCAGCGCAGGAAAAATACGCCTTGTTGCAAGATCACCTGAGGCGCCAAAAATGACAATTGCCAAGGGGCGTGTTTCATAAAAATTGATAATCTGCTCTTCGGGACTCATATCAGCTCCTCTCAGCATACCGTGAAAGCAGTATTCCTGCAACTGTATGCACTATGCTGGCATGGGCTGTTCTGGTGCCAAAAAACATTCACAAAACTACAAAAATCCAGTAAGATACTTGCATCCCAGCTGTCAGGAAAGGAAGCCCATGCATACACTACCAATCATCGGCACAGATTTAACAAAACTCAATGAAGCACTCGATTCATTGGGATATAAAGATGATGCAAAAGCAGTACTTAAAACCTCATTTTATAAACACTTATCTGAACTTGCACACGCGTACTATGGAGGAGTTATGCAGACGCTCCCGCGCTGTGCACTGCCGGATTTAAGCTGGCTCAATGTCTGGTACACGCCTGGAGTTTCTCAGATTTCAACAACGATACGTGACAATCACGAGCGCTCATTCGAGCTCACATCGCGCGGTTCGACTGTAGCAATCGTGAGCGATTCAACACGAGTTCTGGGAGATGGCGATTGCACGCCGCCAGGCGGTATGGGTGTCATGGAAGGCAAGGCTTTTTTAATGAAATACCTTGGCGGTATCGATGCAGTGCCGCTCTGTATGGACAGCAGGGACAGCGCTGGTGTTCATGTGCCTGATCGTATCATCGATTTTGTGCGCATGGTACAGCCATCGTTTGGTGCAGTAAATCTGGAAGATATCAGTCAGCCCAATTGTTTTTTTGTGCTCGATGCGCTCCGTGCCTCATGTGAGATTCCTGTCTGGCATGATGATGCTCAGGGAACTGCCTGTGTAACGCTTGCCGGGTTATACAATGCACTCAAGCTTGTGAATAAGACGCTTGATGCTGTAAAAATTGTTCTGTTTGGTTCAGGAGCGGCAAATACAACGATTGCACGACTGCTCCTTCTTGAGGGCGTGCAGCCAGAGCGATTAGTGCTGATAGACAGAGAGGGGCCGCTGCATGTGCATCGTTCAGATCTTGCAGGTGATCCGCGCCACTATGTTCAGTGGGAGCTTGCTCAAAAAACCAATACGCGGCTATATACTACAATAGAATCTGCTATGGAACAGGCTGATGTGCTCATCGCACTTTCTGCGCCTGGCCCCGGTATCGTTAAAAAATCCTGGGTTGCAAGCATGGCGCATGACGCAATTGTATTTGCATGCGCAAATCCTGTGCCCGAAATCTGGCCGCATGAAGCCATTGAAGCAGGTGCACGCATTGTGGCAACGGGGAGAGGCGATTTTCCCAATCAGATAAACAATTCACTCTGTTTTCCTGGCATACTAAAAGGGGTACTCCTCGCACAGGCAAGAACTATTACAGACACCATGGCGATACGGTGTGCGCACAGCATAGCAGAATATGCGGAACAAAAAGGGTTGCGCGATGATTACATAGTCCCAGGTATGGATGACCATGTCTTGTTTGCAAAAGAAGCTGCCGATGTAGCAGTGCAGGCACAACAAGAAGGTTTATGCAGAAAGCAGATACGCTGGCAGGAAATATTTGATAGGGCGCGAATGGATATTGAACAGTCACAGAAAAGCTATACGCTTTTGATGCAGGAGGAGCTTATTAAAAAAGTTCCAGAGTCAATTGTGCAGGAAGCGCTGAGCAGGTCAATCAATAGCTTGAAAACGCATACATAAGAACAAGAATAAGAATATAGTGATGTTCATCAATAGCAGGGGTGGGGTTTGATGCTCTAATGAGCTCTAAAAAATGGTAGAGTAAGGCAAATTGCGGATCGATTCTTATAAGAAAATCTTTGTAGTTGCCTGCTTCAAAAGCATTGCCAAACAGCAAATGGATAAGCAAATCACTGATAGTAATGAGGTGAGCAAGCGCTTTGGCTGAGTCTCCTTGCGCCATCTCTGCGGAAAAAATGGAAAGCTCTTCGAGCGCTTCTGCTTTTTTAGATTCATCCTGCTCGTTTACCCACGTCCGGTGCAGCAACAGCTCTATATTGTGTAAAAAAATAGAAAGTAACCGTGCCTGCCTCGTTTTGAGTTCTCCGCCGTTGCCATGGAGATATTTGGAAAAGCCGCCTTTTGTTCCGAGCAAATCTGATATGGCAACTGCATACTCTTGTATGAGCACCATATTGTTGGTTTCATGAAAGAGTTCGTACAGTTTTTCCAGTGCTTTACTGGCTTCTTCATAAGACATTTCTGTCATAGCATTACCTTTGCCATACCGGTACTTTCTCATTAAAGCCTATTTTTTGTCAATAATGATAGTAGTATCTCGATGCTAGTGCTGACGCAGAAGCTTGTCAATGTACTAGCTCTGGTACTATACTTACAGTATCGCATGCTCTTGGGAAGGGAATTTCGTATGAACGATATACATGTACTTGGAATTGATGCTTATGGAAAAAATTTCATTCCTGCACATATGCTTAAGGGTGATGAATACGAAATACGCAACAAACAGTTAAAACGGCCGCTCACAGACTTTAGACCATTGCGGGCCGATGAAATAGCGATACTGGAACGAAATGGTAACGTAGCCCAAGATTGGTCTCAAGTTTTAGTTATTGATCCATTTACGCCAGAATTGATTAGAAACTCAAGTTTTGCTGGCCTTGTGCGTATTGGAAAACTTGAGCCGATACTGCTCGAGCACCATGAACTTGAAATTCCAACAGGAATCACAAACAGCAGAATCATTGATTGCGATATTGGTGATAACTGTGCCATACATTCCTGCACCTACATTGCACACTACAATATTGGAGATACTTGCATTTTGCTTTCTAATGATGAAATCCATGCAACAAATCATGCTAAATGGGGCAACGGCATTGTTAAAGAAGGCGAACCTGAATCGGTACGAGTGTGGATTGATGTCATGAACGAAAACAGCGGACGGGCTATTCTGCCTTTTGACGGCATGCTCTGTGCCGATGCATGGCTCTGGGCAAAACGAAGGTATGATACAGAGTTGCTCGATCGCTTAAAAGAGATTACACAAAATACCTTTAGTAGCGTCCGCGGAGAATACGGGACAATAGGAAAGGGCTGTGTGCTTAAAAGCAATAGAATTATCAAGGATGTAAAAATTGGTGAAGCTGCATACATAAAAGGCGCTAATAAGCTTAAAAATCTTACCATTAACTCAAATGATTTTTCCCGCACTCAGATCGGAGAGGGAGTAGAACTTGTCAATGGAATCATAGGGTATGGCTGTAAAGTGTTTTACGGCTGTAAGGCAGTACGTTTTGTTATGGGGGACAATAGTTCGCTTAAATATGGGGCAAGACTCATCCATTCTGTGCTGGGTGACAATTCTACGGTGTCATGCTGTGAAATACTTAACAACCTTATTTTCCCTGCGCATGAACAGCACCACAATACGAGTTTTTTAATTGCCTCAGTAGTTAAGGGGCAGTCAAATATCGCAGCTGGAGCAACGCTTGGTTCTAATCATAATTCCAGAGCTAATGACGGGGAAATTGAAGCGGGAAGAGGTTTTTGGCCGGGGCTTAATGCCAGCATCAAGCATACGAGCAAGTTTGCAAGTTTTTGTCTCTTAGCTAAAGGTATGTATCGATATGAACTCAGCATCCCATTCCCGTTTGCGCTTGTCATGAACAATGATGCGGAAGATGCGCTGGAAATCATGCCAGCATACTGGTGGATGTACAATATGTACGCGCTTTTGCGCAATGAAAAAAAATTTGAGCAGCGTGATACGAGAAGGCTTAAAAAACAACCCATAGAATTTTCTGCGCTGGCTCCTGATACTGTAGAGGAAATCTTTTCTGCAATGGAAATTTTAGAGTATGCTGCAGGGAAATCCTGGTACAAGGCAGAAGGAATAGACCTCCCACAATCAGAGATTGCCATACGAGAAAAAGGAAAAGCAGTACTGCTTGGCGAACATGCGGTCATCGACCGGCTTGATGTGCTTGTAGATGGAGTCGAGAATTCAGAGCGTATTGTAAGAATACTCAAGCCGCGAAAATCGTATAAAGCATATCGGCATATGATTCGCTGGTACGCAATAACCGCTTTAGCAGATTATGTCGCACATAATCATCAAGCAAAGCTTGATGAGCTTGCAATGATGTTTGGAAATGATCGGGAAACAGCCTGGGATAATTTAGGCGGCCAGATCATTCCGGAATTTAAAGTGTACACGCTGATTCAAAAAATAAAAAATCGGGAATATAACTCTTGGGATGAAATTCATAGCTATTACCGCGATACCTGGAAAACCTATCCTGCCGATAAGGCAAAACATGCATGGAACAGCCTGCAATTTTTACTTGGCGAGCAAACGATAACGTTTGCTCGGTTAGAAAAAGAAATTGAGCATTTTATAAAGACTGCTCATTTTATAAAAATGCAGGCAGAAAAAACGAGGCTCAAGGACTATGAAAATGAGTTCCGCCGCAGCGTCTACTCAGATGAGGCAGAGATGTTTGCGGTATTAGGCAATCCTCATGAAAATTCATTTATCGCTGCAGTCAAAGAGGATATGGACGGCTGGATTGCTCGGGCTGATGCATTCCTAGAGCGCATACGAAACAGATGATTCTCTTTGAGCAGCTATGCTTCAATTATGGCTTCTTGCTGTTCGGTATGGTGAACAAGCGCTTTTCGTTTCCATCGGCCTGAACGGTAATAGAGCGTAGAATAAACTGCTCCCATGAGCCAGCCTGCTGGAACACTGAGCCAGACTCCAAGAATACCGAGCTCGAGTGTCTGCGAAAAAAGTAACGCACAGGGTATTCGCACTACCCAGAGTGCAAGCAGGGTATTGATCATCGGAATGAAAGAATCACCGGCTCCGCGCAGTACGCCGTTATTGATAAACATGGTAGAAAATAATGTATAGGTAGCACCCACAACAATGAGGTATTGAGCGCCAACGCTGGCGACATCGGCATCGGGTGTAAAAAAGCCCATGAGCTGTTTTGAAAAAATCATGACGATTGCACCAACTAAAAGTGAAATAATAGTGCCAATAGTGAGGGATGCTCTATACCCCCGATGTACACGCTCTGTTTTTCCGGCACCCATGTTTTGGCCGGTAAAGCTCGTCATTGCCTGGCTTAAGTTGAGTGCCGGCATCGATGCAAAACCATCGAGCCGGGATGCGACAGTAAATGCAGCTATGGGCACTGTTCCAAAACCATTGACAATTCGTGTCATGACCATCATGCCCAGTGCTACAAGAGACTGCTGTATTCCCGTTGGAATGCCTATTTGCAGCGTTTTTGAAAAAATATCAGCGTCAATATGGAGTTCTGTAAATTTAAAACGCAACCATGTAAGTTTTCGAAAGATATAGATGAGCCCGGCGACAAATGATACACTTTGAGCAATAACGGTTGCCCATGCAACTCCCATTACCCCCCATTTGAATGAGATCACAAACCACAAGTCAAGAAAAATATTAATGATTGTAGAGACAATTAAAAGATAGAGAGGTGTTTTTGAGTCTCCTAGACCGCGAAGAATAGATGCGACAGTGTTGTATCCAAAAATAGTAAAGCATCCAATAAAAGTAATTTTTAAATAACTTTGAGCCGGTTCTAATATTTCAAGCGGAGTATTGAGCAGCAACAGGATTGTTTTTGTAAAGATTAATCCTAAAATAGTTATGATAAGCGAAAGCACTACCATTATAATGAATCCATTGATAATACTCTTTTTTACTTTATCATGAAAGCCTGCGCCAAAAAATTGTGCAATGAGTACGTTGGTACCCATTGTTAATCCCATGAGCATTCCCAGCATTAAGAAAATTACAGGAAACGAGATGCCTACAGCTGCAAGCGCTTCTTTGCCGACGAAGTTTCCAACAATAAGACTGTCGACCGTACTGTAGAGCTGCTGAAAAATATTGCCAATGAGCATTGGCAGTGCAAATGCAATGATAACGGATATTTCATCGCCCTGGGTAAGGTTTTTCATATATTTACTATATCCTATATGCCTCATTAATTACTAGACCTTATTGACCGATACTAATAAGAGGGACTACTATACGTGCATGCCGCGAAAATCGACTAAAAAAACATCGAATAATGCAGGGTGCCTCATCTGGCTTGTAGCATTGCTCATTGTTTTAGTGTTATTTGTGTTAAATTGGAACAAAATTCAGGAAACTATACGCAATACCGGTTTTGATAAAGTAACCAATCTGCCTTTAATTAAACCCCAAGAAAAGCCTGATGCTGGAACAAACACGCCTCAAGATGCTGTTCCTCAAACTGGATCAGGATCAGAAGAGGTACCGCAAGCACAGCCAGTAACAGAACCTTCTGGTTCAGCGCAAAAACCAGTATCGCAGCCTGATGCTACTAGCAAACAAAATCAGCCTGCGCAGGAAACAAAACCTGCTGTAACACTGCCAACGGGACCAGTGGAACAGCTAAAAAAAACCAGAGTTGTGAGTCTCTATTTTATTCGCGTAGAGGATGATGGTACAATCGTTCGGCGCGAAGTGAAACGCACTATCGATGTAAGCGACTCACCGCTCACTGATGCTCTCAATGCACTGCTGCGGGGGCCTGGACCCGATGAACTTGCCAATAATCTCATTACGCTGATACCGCCTGGAACAAAATTACTTTCGGTGCAGGTTCGCGGTTCGACAGCTATTATCAATTTTAGTGAAGAGTTTATGTATAATCGATACGGTGTAGAAGGATATGCAGGTCAGCTTAAACAAGTCGTGTATACGGCAACTAGTTTCCCTACCGTTAAGGATGTACAGATACTCATCGAAGGCCAGCGTTATGAATACTTAGGCGGAGAAGGTGTGTATATTGGGAAACCAATATCGCGATCATCGCTCTAATGCAAGGGAGCAGTGCAGATACAATGAGATGCTGTTTGCAAGCATGTGAGATATACTAAAAGTTGATTGGAGTAAGTATGAAAAAATCTTTAGAAACAGGCAAAACTAATACAGCAAAAACAAAAGCTGTAACAAAAACAAAAACTCAGAGCAAACAAAGTAAAGCAAAAATAACAAGAAAAGATGAGCTGATTGCTGCTATTGAAAAAATACTGCCAGAGTTAGATGAAGAATGTCTTGAGGCCTTACTGCAGTCAGCCCACAATCTTGCTGCTTCATTACAGGAGGAGCAGGAGAGAGCTGAACGCTATGCAGCTTTTGAACAGGCAGTGTACGAGACATTTAAGCCCACAGACAAAAAAAAGGGCACTGCGAGCTCTTCAAAAACAAATAAGAAAACTAAAGCCGAACCAAAGCCGGTTTTGAGCATTGAACGCACTGAGGACGGCAGATTTTACAATATTGTGTATGGCGGCAAATGGAAACTTTTCAATATTGACGAAATGACTGCGCTCGCAAAAATAGCGCTTGTTAAGGAGCCTTTAGAATCGGTTTGTCCGCGTGTGTATACATGGATGAGACATGAGCGGAGCGATATGCTTACCGATTTTGCTATAGCTACTGCAGCATCGCCGGTAATACGAGAATTGGTTTCACTTATACGAAAAAACTTTAAGCTCAATAAAAAATAATTATAATAAAATAATTAAAATGTGTGCGTTTCCTCTTTTGCGACTGCTTCTTCAATGTGAGGAGTTAAATTGATGCGCTTATACGAGGCACGTTCTTTTTCAAATTTAGCTTTAAGTATTGGATGTCTTGGACTAAAGAGCACGCAGCAGTCTTCATACGGTTCTACAGAAATATCAAATGTGCCGATAGATCGTGCTATTCGTATAGTATCTTCCTTATCCATACCGATAAGCGGCCGCAATACGGGAAGATCTGTTGGAAATTGAGTAAAGCGCATGTTTTCTGCTGTCTGGCTTGCCACCTGGCTTAAGCTTTCGCCGGTAATAATTGAATTACATCCTGTTTTAAGCGCAAGCATATGCGCTGCTTCCACCATCGCGGCTCTCAAATAAATTGTTGCACATTCCTCTGGAGCTTGTTTTTTAATTGCAAGCTGGACATCGGTAAACTGAATTGTGTGCAGCGTGATACTTCCTGTATAGCGCGCAAGAACTTTTGCAAGGCGGCATACCTTATCCCATGCTTCCTGTGAAGTATAGGGATATGCAGCAAAATGCACAGCTTCAATCGCAAGTCCTCGCAGCGACATGAGATACCCAGCCACCGGAGAGTCAATACCTCCTGAAAGCAAGAGCAGTCCTTTACCTGCAGTTCCTGTCGGAAGACCGCGGAGGCTTTTTGCCGGGTTAGTGTAAAGATATGCTGCATCTTCTCGAATCTCGATATATAACGTAGTGTCTGGTTCATGAATGTTAACGGAAAGATCTGTGCGCGCATTGAGAATTGCCTCGCCAATATCACAGGCAATTTCATAGGAGGTGCGCGGATAGGATTTATCGGAACGCCTTGCTTCCACCTTAAACGTTCCTGAAGGAAACTGCTTTGCTGCGTGTATTGCTGCTTGTGTGAGTGTTTCGAAGTCAGAGGAAATTTTTTGAGCGAGAGCCCAGCCATTAATGCCTGGTGTTGTTGAAAGCACTTGCTGTGCCTGTTCTTTCCATTGATTTTGAACGGTTAAAAACATTCTGTTGTCATGAATTGCAATTTTCGCTTCAGCTTCTTTTTGAAACTTTGAAAGGATATTTTCTTTTAGTTTGGTTAGAAAATATTTTCTGTTTCCTTCTTTAAGCTTAATTTCTCCGATTTTTATGAGAAATAGTGTTGTGTTGGCTCCGATATTCATAGTGTCCTTTTATGGTTTATATTTTTTGATGCACGAATCAAGCGCATCAATAATTGCATCAATTTCTTTTAATGTTGTAGATGGTCCAAGTGATATTCTTATAGCGCCTTGAGCTATTGTCTTATCAATATTCATAGCATTGAGAACCCTGCGTTCTGTGTGTTTGCTCGAACATGCTGATCCTGTAGATATCATAATACCATTATCAGATAGATAACGAACAATAACTTCTCCAGTCAAACCTGGTATTGAACACGCAACAATATAGGGTGAAAAATTGTCTGCATGTAAGGTTCGGCTTTCTGGAATGAGTACCAGCTGCGGCAATGATGCAAGCCCGCTTACGAGTCTGGCTGAAAGCTTTGCAATATGCTCAAATTCTGTCTGAGGATTTTTACTCTGCAGTGCCAGTGCAAAGCCTCTCATGCCAAAGAGATTTTGTGTTCCAGAACGGACCGAACGTTCTTGATTGCCGCCCTGAAACAACGATTGTATTTGTTTTTTTTCGGATAGATAGAGGAGTCCGAATCCTTTTGGCCCGCCGATTTTATGTGCACTCAAGGACATACTGTGAATATTGTTCAAGGTAAGCGGTAGTTTCCCGAATGCCTGAACCGCATCAACGTGTACATGTATCGGTTTTTTATATGATGAAACAGCAGAAGCAATTGCTTCAATTGGCTGAATTGCTCCGGTTTCATTGTTAACAGACATTACTGCAACGAGTATCGTGTCATCGGTGAGGAGCGATGCAACCGTTTCTGGTTCTATAAAGCCGTCTCGATTGACAGGAATTGTTTTGACTGTGTAACCAAATTTTTCAAGTACCCTGGCTTGGTTAAAAATAGAATCGTGCTCAATGCTGCTCACAAGCACAGTTCCGGAACACTTTTGCTTTTGCAGTAACGAGAGCAAAACAATTGCATTTGCTTCTGTTGCGCCCGAAGTGGCAATGAGTTCTTCAGGTTTACAGCCGAGAAAGCTGGCAATCGTCCCGCGGCTTAATTCGTATAGCTCAGCAGCTTGTTTCCCGGCATCATGCCGGCTGGCTATATTGGCAAAGTGAATTATGCTTTCTTTGTATGCTTGTTCAAGTGCCCTGGCATCAGGCACAGCAGTAGCTGCCCAGTCAAGATAAATTGGTTTCATTGCAAGTACTATACCGTAAAATCAGTAAAAACGGCAATATTTCTCCAGTGTCACGAAGCTTGTGAAAAGCTAGCTTCTACCTTTGAGTAAAAAGGCTAAGCCATATTTCAATAACGGCTAAGTTAATGAACTATTCGTAGCGGCGGTCAGGAATTGCCGCTGGGTTTTTTCCGGACTGAGCAAATGCTTTACTTAAATAGAGCGCACAGAAGCAGTGTCCATGCTGTTCAATGTCGCCAAATGAGTATTTGCAGGGACAGATTACAGCTGCATCGGCTTCCCGTGAACCTTCGGTATCCCTACATGGGCATAAATAGTACCCGTACCGGTTCCAGTTTGTTGTAAGCCCTTCGAGAAGCGATGCGGTAAATTCTTTATCCGGATTTACAACCCAGCCTTGTTTGTTTGCAACCATTTCCGCAAATTTTGCGGTGTCTGCAAGCGTTTTTGGGTTCATCAGTTTACTCCCAGCTCCTTTTTCCAATCGGCTTCAATAAAGCCAACAAGGTACTTTGTTTCATCAATCACTGCAAAAGGAAACGCAATATTAACCTTAAACTTTTGTTTGAGGACCTCTTTAATTTCATTTTTTGTTTCGAGCGGAATCTGATCAACATAAATATATTTATAGGCAAAGTTAAAATCATTGAGAAAGGCAAGAGCGCGTTTGCAAAAGCCACAGGTTGATAATGCATAAACGGTTATTGTGTGATTATCACGCTGGCCTGGAACTTCAGTATACTGTATCGAATCTAGAATCATAGCTCATGCTCCTTTTTGAACAAAAATGTTTATTCTAATATACTACCAGCTGCCAACAATTGCAAACTAAACACTTGGTTATAAAACAAATGCGCTGTTTAAAGCTTTTGGTGTGTAATCATAATTATATCATGCTGAATTTGTGTTACAATGAGATTTAAACTTACTGCAACAGTTTGCCATGTTTTTTCCATAAAAAACGATCGATGTGTTTGGTCTTTACGATACCAGAATCTGTCAAATGCTTCATCATCACTCGGGCGGAGCTGTGTGCGAATTGCTAAAAAGCCTTCTGGCTTTAAAAGCGGAACGAGTGATTGCAAAGCAGCAAGCGGATTTCCAAGATGCTCAATCACTTCATGAATTACAATGGCATGATAACGGTTCTCAAAGACAGCTGTGTTTGGAGCAAAATAAGGGTCATAGAGGGAAACCTGGAATCCATTATCAATTAACGATTCAGCCAGAACAGGGGTTGGTCCTGAACCAAAATCTAAAATAGAAGAACCTGGTTTTAAGTATTGTTTTAGTGCACTGATAAAAACTTCTAGCCATGCAATATATTTTTCATCATGTTTACTATTTTGATGTAAAAGATATCGTTGTTTCTCTTGTTCAGGATTAAGGACATGCTCACCATTGAGGCTGGTAAAACCGCAGGAGGGACAGACAGTATAGCTAAACTGCGGCTTTGTGGTGCAAGTGTAGCTGTGAGCAGGCGATGAACAAAGCAGACAACGGTTTGACATAGGGATAAATATCAATATGCATTATGAAAAATAATATGCTTTTCTGTGTTGATGCCTGAAATTACATCTTTGATAATAGCAGGATAAGTGGTTTCTTTGTTAATAGAATTAATCGGCAGCCATGCATATTCAAGTTTGTTCTTTCCATCCTGAATAATTTTATTCCCATCCCAGGGTTCGGGAATTGTAACTCTGTAGTAAAAACAAATCTCATGATATTTTTGTGTGTTCTCGATAAAAAAATTTTCAATAGTGCAGACGAGCCCGTGTACGTGTATGTCTTGATTGAGCTCTTCTTTGATTTCTCTGATGATTGCAGTATGAGAGTCTTCTCCTTCTTCGATTCGGCCGCCGGGAATAAACCAGAAATCGCCATCAACACTTTTATTGAGCATAACGCAGCCATTGTGAATAGCAATCGCGCCGGCTCGGAGTGTGAAAATAATATCATTAATTTTGGAAACAACCATTGTACATACTCCTCATGATTCTGGGTGTCTGCAGTTGCAGAGCTTATGCAGCACATAAAAACAGAGTATTTGTATACTTTTTTAGTTAAGCGATTGCTTAGAAAATTGCTCAAGTGCCTGTGCGAGCTGATCCGGACATGATGTCCCGTCATGGCACGGTATGCCTTTTAAGAGTGCAATTACGTCACTGACTCGTTTTCCGATTACGAGCTTTGCTATAGCAGCAACATTGCCGGTACATCCGCCATTAAACTTGCAATATGTAATAATGTTATCTTGAATGTCAAACTCGATACTTTCTGAACATGTACCTTGTGTTTTATAAATATTCATGCAAACTCCTTTTTATTAGTTTAATGTTTCTACATTAAGCACTACATATGAGCGGATTATACTCAATAAAGGAAAGCATGTCAGCAGATGTGCAAATAAAAGTATTTTATATTTTAGATAATGGTATGGTATACTAACCACTATGAAATTATTTAATAGAAGAACCATACTGCTCATTTGTCTTGCAGCGCTCATACTGAGCGATTGCGCATCAAAAAAACAGCCGCACACTACGGATGCGCATCCATTACTGCTGACAGTACCAATAGTGCCTGTGCCATTGGTAGCATCGAAACAAATAATCGAACCTTATGAAATCACTCAAATAGAACCTGTGCCTGCTATCCAAAATATTCAGCCGGTTGCTCTTAAAGAAATCTGGGCGTACGTTCTCTCTGGAGATGAGGCTTCTTTGAATCGTGCATGGCCTGTTTCTGATGTAGCGCTATTTGGTGCTGGAATCAGCAGCACGGGCAAACTTCGAGGTGTACCTGATAGGAATGCATTTAAAAATTACAAAGGCAGAGTGCATATGGTTATAGCGGAGCTTTCCAATTATGCATTACTGCATTTTTGTCTTGCTCCTGATTTTCCAATTCGCACTAAGCTGATTGAACAGATAGTCGCTGCCGCACAGCAGTTTGATGGAGTTAATATCGATTTTGAATCAATCTTAACTGAAGATACAGAAAATTTTTTAAGTTTTCTTAAAGCAGTAAAAAAAGGAATTGGTAATAAAATTTTAAGCGTAGCGTTGCCAGCCCGGATAAAAAAAATCAACGAAGCGTATGATTATGAAAAAGTATCAGCGATAGCAGATAGAGTAATTATAATGGCCTATGACGAACATTGGAGCGGAAGCAAGCCTGGTTCTGTGGCTTCTTTATCATGGTGTTCAAACGTAGCTCGCTATGCACTGGAAACTATAGGTGCTAAAAAACTTGTAATGGGAATACCATTTTATGGTCGAGCGTGGAGTGAGATTAATCCTTCACGAGCTTATCGGTATCCAACAGTACAAAAATTGATGCAGGATAAAGGAGTTGCATCTATAAATATTATTGATGGAAGCAATTACTTTGAATATACCGAAACAGTAAAGGTATATGTGTATTATGAAGATTACCGATCGGTTCACCGCAGAGCCGATATGTATGCAGGAATGGGGATACATCAAATATCATTCTGGCGTGTCGGTCAGGAAGATACTGAAATCTGGAAGCACTTGTCACTTTCCGCCTCCCCAAAGTAATTAAAATAGCTCATGGGAAGTTCGAAATATAGACAAATTCTGCTTTTTATGTAATACTTGCATCAAGTTTCATGCGCGAGAAACGCACCAGTACTATCGTGCGGCCGTCGTATCACGAGCGCTCAGGATACCGAGCGAGTGAAACGAAGGCAACCATAGTGTACGTCACGAAGCGACGCACCAATATCGCGGCCGTCGTATAGCGAGCCTAAAGGCATCGACGAGATAAACGAAGGCAACCATAGCGTACGTCGCGAAGCGACGCACTAATATCGCGGCCGTCGTATAGCGAGCCTAAAGGCATCGACGAGATAAACGACGGC
>CAZVTR010000024.1:20538-37955 GCA_964630305.1 uncultured Treponemataceae bacterium
AATATCGCGGCCGTCGTATAGCGAGCCTAAAGGCATCGACGAGATAAACGACGGCAACCACAGCGTACGTCGCGAAGCGACGCACTAATATCGCGGCCGTCGTATAGCGAGCCTAAAGGCATCGACGAGATAAACGACGGCAACCACAGCGTACGTCGCGAAGCGACGCACTAATATCGCGGCCGTCGTATAGCGAGCCTAAAGGCATCGACGAGATAAACGACGGCAACCACAGCGTACGTCGCGAAGCGACGCACTAATATCGCGGCCGTCGTATAGCGAGCCTAAAGGCATCGACGAGATAAACGACGGCAACCACAGCGTACGTCGCGAAGCGACGCACTAATATCGCGGCCGTCGTATAACGGCATTACCCAAGCTTCCCAAGCTTGTGACGCGGGTTCGACTCCCGTCGGCCGCTTACTTTTGGATTGTAAAAAAGTAAGTAGTTTTGTGTTATACATCGATAGAACGCGGACTATTTAAAAGAATTCCTTAAACCAAATTTTAATTTATTAAGCAAAAAACTTGACCTTTACAGCAAATTTTATTACATTTTGGTTGTCAAATTTAGATTTTCACCATACTTATCAGGAGGAATAATAATGAAGGTCAATCCATTAGGTGATCGCATTTTAATCAAAATTATTGAGAGTGAGTCAAAAACTGCCGGTGGTATTCTTATCCCACAAACCGCACAAGAAAAGACTCAGACAGGCATTGTGGTTGCCGTTGGTACTGACAAGGATGCTATCAAGGTAAAAGAAAAGGATAAGGTTATGTATGATAAATATGCCGGCACACAGATTAAACTTGATGGCGAAGATCATCTTATTTTAAAGATGTCAGATATCCTTGCAATTATTGAGTAAAAACTGATTTTCTAATACAAAGAGGCTGTCTTGTTTTACAGGACAGCCTCTTTTAATTGATGCATAGTGTTTAATAACGCTTTACGCTAATCGTTTATATCTCATTTGTAATCAGCTTTGTTTAAAAATAGCAAGGGCTTCTTGCGGAGATTTTGCTTTTTTTAAGGCTTCGCGCTTAGCTTCATTTTTAAAAAGACTGCTAATTTCTGCGAGAAATTGCAGATGCGGCCCTGCTTTATTAGTTGGCGAAAGCGTCATAATAAAAAGCGTACAGGGTTTTCCATCGAGGCTGTTAAAATCAACAGGGTGACTCGAAATTGCAATACAGGGAACAAGATCTTGCACTGAATCAGTTTTGCCGTGCGGTAGCGCAAGGCCATCTCGCATACCGGTGCTAATGGACTGTTCGCGCTTTAATACTGCTTCGAGTGCAGCGGCTTTATTCGTGATTTTATGAGAGGTATAGAGAAAATCTATCATTTCTGCTATGACCTCTTCTTTTGTTTGTGCTTTAAGACCAATTACAATGTGAGATTCATCAAGTAAAGAAAGTAGACTCATATGGTGAATGTAGCGGTACTAAGCAAATTTGTCAAGAAAATAGTTGAAAAATTAGATAAAATGTCTCATTTCGTGTTCAACAACATCTTCTTCGCCAGTGCTTGAGCAATAAGCAATTGTCATGTACGTTATCGAATCCATGAGATTGCCGATAAGAAACAGCGGCAGCGCTATTGGCAGGAGCAGCACAAACCCGGATTCAAAGCCTCTGCCATACACTGAGCAGACAAAAGCAATCGCAGACAGCACTCCAAGGTTTGCACTGGCACCGCTTAAAAAGCCGGTAATGGGAAGCCAGAGCAAAATCCAAAATATCGAATTGACGGTAAGCCCGATCTGAGAATACGAGGAAAGCACAACGATAAATGCTGTAGTGCTGATGAGCACTGTTCCGGCTCGACCAAATGTCATTGCTAGAGGCAGCGTAGTAGCATTGATACGCCGCCGTATGCCAAGACTCTCTTTAAGATGCTTTATTCCTGTTGTAACCGAAGCAAAGGCGTGGGGAATGAATAGAGCAGAAAGACCTGTGGCCAGCATACCGTATAAAATTTTATAGGGATTACGCTTTTGTCGTTTAATATAAATTGCAAGCGGAATAATTCCAAAAATATACAAAATGCTTTCAATTAAAATAATTTGAAATAGTTTTGCATAGTTAGCAAAATCCTTAATTGCAAGCAGAGAACGTGTTACGGCTGCGGCAATAAAAATAAAGAGGAATGGCAGTATTTCGATGATAAAACTATTAATATTCCACAATAATTCAGAAGCTGATTCAAAAACATTGAGCATGACTTTGCCTGCATGCTTGTTGCTTGAAAATGAGAGGCCAATAAACAGGGTCACTGCAAAGAGTGGCAGTATAAAATTGCTATTAATAAAAATATCAACGACGGTTGACGGAAAGAACTTTTGTAAAATTTCTCCAACTGTGAGCAGACCTGGAGTAGTCCCAATTTTTTCTCCTAACTGAATTCGAATCACAGGAGCAAAGAATGATATAACAATTCCTAGAATTGTTGCGCTCATAATAAAAATGAGTGCGTAGAGTAAAGCACGAAGCGATACTTTCAAGAGCCTTTTTTCTTCATGAAGTTCATAGATACCAATTGCAGAACTAAACAGCTCCAGCGGATACAAAATTATCAAAGTAATGCCAATCGCAATTGATTGAATTAGTGCGATAAAGCTATCTGGCATTGGTATAAGAGTACCGAGTACAATGCCTAAACAGATTGTCAATAAATATTTTATCCAGATCTTCATGGTAGGAACATAGCCTCTGAAGTAAAAACTGTCAAGCTAATCAAATTTTATAAGATGAAACAGAAGCATCATTGCACATTGATCGAGTTTGAAATATAGTATTTTTATGATACAAAATACCACAATCCGTATTAATTGTACGGGGAAAGAACTATTAAAAATATCCTTCCCCCTCATGCTGGGAAGCATTCTTGAAGTTTTTTATAACCTGACTGATACCTATTTCCTCGGAAAATTAGGCGTAAACGCAGTGGGCGCACCATCAATCACGTTTAATGTGATTTTTTTTCTTATGATTTTAGGAATTGGAATTTCTGGAGCCGGTACAACGCTCATTGCTCAATCCCGCGGACAGGGAAACCCAAGGAAAATGCGGCACTATTTAAACCAGATGGCATTACTGGTGATGCTGTTTGGAGTAATTCTTGGAGGTATTGGCATACTATTTACTCCTGTAATCCTTCGTTTGCTTCAAACGCCCGAGGCAATTTTTTCTAACGCTCAAGCATATATGCAGATTATTTTAGCAGGTATGCCATTTTCGTTTATTTATTTTATCTTGCAGTCGGGATATGCGGCAATTGGAAAGACAAAGGTTCCATTTATTGTTCATCTCTGTTCAGTACTCTTAAATGTTATTCTTGATCCTTTGCTTATTTATGGAATAAAACCGTTCCCTGCACTGGGTGTTACCGGAGCTGCACTTGCAACCATTATTGCTCAGGGCGTAGCTGCACTCGTATCGCTGTATATTCTAACAGTAAAACGGAGCATACTGAGATTACGCATACAAGAAATGAAACCGCAGCTTCGTTCCTGGTCACTGTTTTTCAAAATTGGATTACCCTCGAGTATAGGGCAGGGGCTCTCTGCGCTTGGGTTTTCTGTGCTTCAGGGATTGGTTAATTCATTTGGTCCCGGAACTATTGCTGCGTTTGGTGTGGGCAACCGAATTATGAGTTTGTTTGATATTCCGACACACAGTCTAGCAACAGGTGTTACAAGTCTTTCAGGCAGAGCGATGGGTGCAAAACAGGATGATAAGCTCCCTGTAATACTCAGGCAAGCAGTTATTATTCTTACTTTGCTTGAAATTCCTTTGCTTTCTGCTTCGGTCATTTGGGGCGGTGATTTAGTACGGTTTTTTGTAAACGACCCGGAAACCGTTCGCCTAGGTGATATTATGTTTAAGCTTGTATCACCGTCACTGTATCTTTTTGGTTTATACATGGTGCTCACTGGTGTTTTTCAGGGTGCTGGGGATACAAAAATCATTATGATACTGGCAATTGCTCGGCTCTGGATTATCCGCGTGCCAACTGCATATCTCCTTGCGAGCATAACAACACTGGGGCCGCTCAGTATCTGGATAGGCATGTTCGTTTCCAATTTTTTAACAGCGCTCATTGGTTTCTTATATTTTCGCACAGGGAGATGGCGTCTTGCATTGGCAAAACATGCTATTTAACCAATTAGCGCAAATATAGTACGATACTCATATGGCATCACAGATTATTCACGCGCTAGAAGGCTGGCAGGCATTTTCAGAAGCAGTACCTCAAATTGCTGCGCAGCTTACTGCTTCACAAAAAACATGGTTCTATCTGGGATGCCAGGGGCCGGATATTTTTTACCATAGCCAGCGAACAGCTCCTTACGGCATCTATTTTGGAAGCTTGCTGCATCGTTCAAAGTTTAATGAGTTTATTATTCACTTGCTTACTGCTGTCCGAGAATCAGAATTTTCTCTTGAGTCGCCAGAAATACTTTTTATGTTAGGCTTTGCAAGCCATGGCTGGATTGATTCGCTTACGCATCCGTACATTATCTACCATGCAGCCTGGTATAACCCTGCACAGCCAGAGACGAAAGAGTATCAGTATGCGCATACGTTTTTGGAACGTATTTTAGATACGCTCTATTGGAGAGAGCTGCTGCATATCCCGATTACATGCTTTAGACAGGCAGAGTTCTTTATCCCAGGGTATTCTGAAAAGTTGATACATGATTACAATAAACTAATTGCCGCAAATAAAGAACACTATGATGCAATTATCAGACTTCTCATTCATGCATTATCAAAAACTTACCATCACCGTTTTTTGAAATTTTCTGAAGCTTCTAGGCGCATTGAGAATGCTTTTATTGATTCGTTTCATGTATTTATCAAAACTGACCCTTTCCGAATTGCGGCATTAGAACCAGAACAAAAACAAAAAGAACTGCCTGATGCAGGCAAAGCAATGCTGTTTCCCATTGAGCCAGCAAGCAGCATTGACTGGCAGAATACCATGCATAAAACCTGGCGCAATCCCTGTGAGCCATTGCGTGAATATACAGCATCATGGAAAGATCTTTTAATAGAAGCAAAACAGTGCAACAAAGCAATGTACAATGAAATTATAAGCTGGTACTTGCGAAACATGAATTGCGCACAGCTAGAACAAGAGCTCCCGCTCAGTTTGTTTCCGCCGGGGACACTCAATGTTGGTGATGAACACGGAAAACAAAGAAGTCCTCATTTTTGTGATCCGCTTCCAGTATTTGATGAACTAGAACAATTTTCCCTGAATAATTATTGACCACAAGGAAAACTCACTATAGTATAAGATTATGAAAATAAAAGACAGACTTGCTCAGGCATATGGTTCTCAAAAACAAACCGGCAATGCAGAAACTCCTCCTCTTCAATCTCAGAAAGCTTCTGACAAAAATCAGCAAGCTCTAAAAGTATCAGAAAAAAAACAGAATGAAGAAAAAAAGCTAAGCGGCAAAGATGGTCTCATTAAGGCAACCGAAGCCTCAAGAAATTTTATTAAGACAGGTCTCAAGGGTACCGAAAAAGCTGCAAAATTTTTATTGCTTATTGGACAGGAAGAAGCAGCAAAAGTTATTAAGCATCTTAAACCAAAAGAAATAGAAGCAATCACTAAAGAAATTGCTGCTATCGATCATATAGAAACCGAAGAAGCAAATTCGATACTGCTGGAATTCGGCTGGCTTGCTAAGAATAATGCACACCTCCTCCATGGTGGCGAAACAATTGCAGAACAGATGCTGGCGTCTGCGTTTGGAGAAACTAAAGCAAAAGAACTGCTCAGAAAAGCTGTTCCGGAAGCAGTAAAACCGTTTGCGTTTCTGGAAGATTTTACGCCGGAGCAGATACAATTGCTCCTAAAAAATGAATCGAGCCAGGTTGTCGCGCTTATTTTGCCGTTTCTTGATCCTAAAAAGGCATCGCAGTTTCTCACGTTGCTTGAACCCCGCCTCCGTGCCGATATCGTTAAGCGCATTGCGAACATGCAAAAAACAGATCAGGAAGTCATCCGGAAGGTTGAAGAAGTGCTTAAAGAACGATTGCGCTCGTTTGAAAGCCAGACTACTCCCGAAGAAATTGATGGTGCCGCTGTTTTAGCAACCATTCTCAAGCATGGAGGTGCAGACCTCGAGAACGATATTCTCAACGAACTCGAGCTTTCGCATCCTGATATTACAGAAACTATAAAAAATCAGCTCTTTACATTGGATGATCTTCACAAGTTGCCGCATCGTGAGCTTCAAAAATGTCTCCGCAACTGGAACGAAAAAGATATTGCTCTGCTCCTAAAAGGCAAGTCTGATGCACTTAAGGACCTCATACTTTCAAATGTTTCCCAGAGCAAGCGGACTATTATTATGGAAGAATATGATATTTTAGGAGCAGTCCGCAAAGAAGAAGTCAATAAGAAGACGCAGGAATTTCTTAATTACTTCAAGATCAAAATTGAACGCGGGGAATTAGTGCTTGAAGATGATGACGGTTTTGTAACCTGACACAAACTTCTCACAAGCTTTGTGACACTAGCCTCTAGGTTTATAGGTGAGGACACCTTGAGCTTTTTCTTCTGCGCGTGCAAGCATAAAGAGAACATCCGACAGCCTGTTGATGAACTGCTTGAGTATAGGATCAGCGCTCTCACGCCTATCGAGCGTAACAATGCGCCGTTCTGCTCTCCGGGCTACTGTCCTTGCAATATCGAGTCGGGCTGCGCCCTGAGTCTTTCCTAACAGCACAAGCCCCTTGAGCTGTACTTCAGCCTCATACTTGTGCACTATGTCTGTCAGCATTGCAACATCTTGCTCGGTGAGCGGAGCAGGATGCGTTCGGGTACCGCTTGCAAGCATGCTAGCAGCTGTATGAAGTTTTATACAGAGTTCGTTGATGAGTGCTTTAACATCTTCCCGTTCGACTGCGTACTGTGCATCGGTTAAGAAAGCATTGAGCTCATCGATTGTGCCATAGGCCTCGACGCGCGGATCGTCTTTGCTCACCCGTTCGCCAGACCATAAACTTGTCGTGCCGTCATCGCCGCGTGTTGTGCTGATACTCATACTGTAACCATAGCATAAGTCATAAAACGATGTACAGTGAAGCAATACAGTGCACTATCGTATGAATATGATTTTCACAAGGTCCGTTACACTATAGATTGCGTATACCCTGTTTTTTTGCTACTATAAGTACCATGATTCATAAATTCATACTACAATGTTCCAGGCAAGGTGGATAAAGTGTTTTTAAAAAGTATTGAAATATTTGGCTTTAAAAGTTTTGCTGATAAAACAAGAATAGATTTTGCTCCTGGGATTTCTGCTCTGCTTGGACCTAATGGCTGCGGAAAATCAAATGTTGTAGATGCTATAAAGTGGGTGCTCGGCGAGCAGTCAGCCCGTTCTATACGAGCCGAAGAAATGGCCGATGTCATTTTTAATGGCACAGAAAACCGTAAAGCGCTCAATGTGGCAGAGGTATCGCTCACTATTTCTAATGAGACACAAATACTTCCTGTAGATGTTTCTGAAGTTGTAATAAAACGCCGCTTATACCGCTCTGGTGAAAATGAATATTTTATCAATAATAAGCAGGTAAAACTCCGTGAACTCAGAGAATTGTTCTGGGATACGGGTGTCGGCAAAAGTGCATATTCTGTCATGGAACAGGGAAGAATAGATCAAATTCTTTCAAGCAAACCCGAAGACAGGCGCTACTTGTTCGAAGAAGCTGCAGGTATAACAAAACATAAAGTTCGTTCCAGAGAGGCTGAACTCAAGCTTAAAACCACTGAAGAAAATATGCGGCAGGTAGAGGGCATTCTTGGTGAAATTAAAAAAACATATGAAACACTTAAAGTTCAGTCTGAAAAAACCATGGTATATCGCAAGCTCAAAAATGATATTTTTGAGCTCGAGCGTGATATGTACCTTATCCGGCTTCGCGGTTTTATTAACGAAAAATCAAAGCAGGATGATTTAATTGCAAAAAAGACAAAAGAACGCGATGACTTAAAAAAGGAAATTGACAGCATCAATGCTAGTCTTGAACAGAATCTTGATGCTGTTAATTCTATGGAAACTAAGCTCGTGGAATTACAGCGTACCATTTATGGGCTTGTCATAGAAAAAAACGGCAAAGAAAAAGAAAAGAGCATGCAGGAAGATTGGCTCAGGGAAGCCCGTGATAAGCTTGCTCAGCTTGAACTTAAAATTAAGCAAAACCAGGATAAGCTCGAATCGCTGCAGGAAGAAGAAGATGAAAAAACAGCGAGCCTGCTTGCTTTTTCGCGCCAGCTTGCGGATACAAAGAAAAATATTGCTGAGTTTGAACAGAATATTAATAATGCTGAAACAGCAATAACGAGGAATGAAGAAGCAGTTCAAAAAGCAGAAGAGGAAATAGCCAGTAAAGAATCGCAAATTATCAATGTTGAAAAAGAATTGGAAACCGTTGCCGATAATCTTGTTATTCTTTTTGACGAGCGGCTTAAAGAGACAGGCTACTCCATGAAGGAACGCTCAGAGGCTGAAGCACAATTTGAACAAAATCTAGCTCTCCTTAAAACGAAACTTGAAAACAAAAAAAACCGAATTGAAGATTTTATTCATACTCAGGCTGATTTTAATACGCTCTTAGAGTTTGTGCGAACATCATTGAGCGAGTTTACTGATATACTTACTGAGCTTGCGAGTTCATATGAGAATTTAAAAAAATTAAATCCCTCATTTATCGATGAGTTTTTAGGCACAGAAGGTGTTATAACAAAAAAACGAGCTATAGATTCAAATATCAATGCAATTAAAACTTCTATTGAAACTTTGCGGAACGTAATTAAAGAAAAACGTGAAGAAAATAAAACACTGTTGGTTAAAATTCAGGAATATCGCAAGACACTTGATGAATTAAAAAATAATATGTATGCGATACAATCGCAGGAACAGCGAGCGGAGGAGTCTCTGCAGTTATTGCGGCGCGACCGCTCCATGCTTGGTGAAAATCTGCGTGAACTTGAACATGAAAAATCATTAATTCTTGCAAAAATGGAAGAGATACACGCTGTAATTGCAGAGCTCTCAGAAGAAATAGATGCAATAGAGAAAAAAGGCCGGGAATTAACTAAAAATTTGGAAAGCATTGAGCAGGAAATTGCAGTGCGAAATTCCGATGTCGGAAAACGACAGGAGGAATCTCGAAAAAAAGTAGATAAACTGCTCGGTATCCAGACAGAACTTGAAACCTGTCATATGAGTCTAGCTCAGACTGAAACAGAGATAAAAAATATTAAAGATATGTTCATGGAACAGCACGGCCGTGACTTAATGGAATTTGAAGAGAGGATGTGGGAACTCCGTACTTCTATCGGAGAAATTCGAGAACAGCTTACGGATGCTAAGCAAAAACTCAAGGAGCTTGGACAGGTCAATCTAATGGCTCCCGAAGAGTTTGGCGAGGTAAAAGAACGATATGATTTTTTAAGTTCACAATATGAAGATTTAGTTAAGGCATGTAACGATCTCAAACTTATTACAAAGCAAATACGGGATGAAAGCGCTGAACTGTTTGTAACTACGTATAACTTAATCAAAAAGAATTTTCATAATATTTTCAGGCGTCTGTTTGCAGGAGGACGTGCAGAACTTAAGCTTATTGATCCTGACCATGTGCTTGAAAGCGGTATTGAAATTTACGCGCAGCCTCCAGGGAAAAAATTGGAAAATATTTCACTCCTTTCTGGCGGTGAGCGAAGTATGACAGCAATTGCGCTTTTGTTTGCTACGTATATGGTTAAGCCTTCGCCATTTTGTTTCCTTGATGAAATTGATGCTGCTCTCGATGAACAAAATGTAATAGCATTTGTTAATCTGCTCCGTGAATTTGGAAAAACGAGTCAGTTTATTGTCATTACACACAATAAAAAGACAGTAACAGGAGCTGATGCACTGCTCGGTGTTACCATGGAAGAATCTGGAATAACGAAAGTTATAGCGGTACGACTGGAGCGTTCTGACGGTAAAGAGATTACATTGCAGAAACCGCTCGAAGTAATGCTCGATGAAGATATCGAGTATGAACACGGACGGGAGCTTGAAACGCCGGCTGTGCAGGAAGAAAACATTGCATCTGAAGCCACACTCATGGAAAGTCGAAAAACAGCAGAAGAATCATTAGAAACAAAAATTACTGAGAAAGAAGTTACTATTTCTGAACAATAATGGTAATGCTAATGGAACTTAAAAAAGTGTTACAGAACATGCGTTCTTCATTGCTAGATTTAAAAAAAAGAATTATTGTTATTATAGTAGGTCTTGCTATACTATGCTTGAGCATTTTTCTAGCAGTATCTCCAAAACAGAAAAAGGATGATTTTCCTGGCATAGAAGCAAACCGCTCATATTTAGAAGCACTCATTGTACCGTTAGAAACTATGCCCGAATGGTTTTATCCTTACGAATGCCCTAAAGAATTCCGATACTCAAAAGAAGAAATCTTGCGCATGCTGCCATCCCCTTCACAAGACTTTTTAGAAAAACTTAAGGCACAGCGAAAGGCAAAGGTTTATGAAATTATCAGCACGGGAATGCATTAGAAAATTGTTTTGCTTGAAAATATTTACTATAATACTCACTCTTGTAGCATTTACAGCTTGTGTTTCACAAAAACCTAAATCTGCTGTTCAAAACGATGCTTCGTCAGAACAATCGACGACAGAAGCAACAGCGCCATTGTCTGGTACAAATGCTGAAGCTGCTGCGCCTCAGGCCACTCAAAGCGCCGAAACAGGAAGCCAAGCTGCACCTGCTGAAAAACAACAAGAAGCAGCTGTAACGCCAGAGGAGAAAGTTCAAGAAAAACCTGAGCTCATTGCAGTATATAAAAAATCGCCGCGGCAAAAAGAGCTTGTGGTAGTGCTCCTCAATCCGCCTATTCCCGAACCTGCAAAAACTAATGCTCAAGCAAGTCAGCCGGCTCAGACAGGAACATCGCAGCAAGCTCAGGCTCCGTCAGCAATGCCAGCACAGCAGTCCAGCCAGTCTTCGCAAAATGCGTCTCAACAAAAACCAGCATCGAATACTCAAACAAATCAAACAAGTGCTGCAACGCCTCCAGCCCAAAAACCGGCTCAGACTGCTGCTGCACCTGGCACTGCAGGAAGTACAGCATCCAATTCTGGGAGCAGTACACCAGCCGCTAATACTGTGCAGCCCGCGATACCCTTTGCTCCTGCTTCAAGCAGTGCTGCAATTACTGCTACTCCCAGTACACCTGTCCCTGCAAAAGAACTTGTTGTAGAAAAGAACAAACCGTTTACAATAACGCTCGATGGTAATGGATGGATTTATTTAGGCGATGAATTCAATAGACAGGGTATCCGCTATGAATCGCGCCAGCTCATTGATAACCAAATTGTGTACAGATTGAATGGTGACAGAACCGGAGAGTTTTTGCTTCGTTTCCAGCGTGATAATCCTATAACACAGCTTCCGGAAACTCAATATATAAAAGTTACTGTTGCGGATGGGACTAAATCAGAAAGCAGTGCGGGGACCCAGGGTTCGCAAACAGCACCGATAAACACTCAGGCTGCGGCAGGGGGTGCAGCTCTTAGTACAGCAAGTAGTGGCGCAGCAGCTGGCGCACCAGCTAATCAACCTGCTTTGGTAACGAGCGGGACAGTTTTATCCGGTACAACGAGCAGTGCAGGGGCAACTGGTTCAACATCAGGCGGAACAGCTGCATCTGGTTCTGTAAGCACTGCAGGGACAGCTCAAACCGCAGCGGGCGCTACCGGAAACTATGGAGCGACTAGCAACTTGATAACCGCTCCTTCAGGTACTGTGAATACTGCACCAGCAGGTATGCAAACTGCTCCTATTACGCGCGATATGCTTTTGGCAATGACTGACGCGGCTGCAGTGCTCGAAATTGCTAGAACGCAATTAGCGCAAAAACAGATTGCGCTTGTTCTCGGAGCGCTTGATCGGTATCTTGTTTTAAATCCTGCAGGTAGCGATGAAGTGCTTTACCTCTATGCGCTTGCATATGAACAGGACACGCCGTATCGTGATATACAAAAAGCCTATGCCTATTACAAACAACTTGTTCGGGAATATCCATTAAGTACCTATAGACAATATGCATTAGAACGCATAACCTATCTTGAGCGGTTTTATCCAGGATTGCGATGAGAACAATATTATTATATAAATCACACCCAACGCTGTTAAACTCTTCAGCAGAAGTTATTAGCGTTTTACATACTGAAAGAGAAGGAAATCAGGTAACGTTTGTTGTACTCGATAAGACGCCGTTTTATCCTCAGGGAGGAGGACAACCTGCTGATACGGGGTTGATAAACAATTATCCTGTATATGATGTTGTAGAATCTGAAAATGATATTGTGCACATATTACCAGGTGATGCGCAAATTGTTCAGGGCGAAACGGTATACTGCACAGTTGATGCAGAAAGACGCCGCGATCATACTCAGCAGCACAGCGGACAGCACCTTTTATCGGCAAACTTTTTAAGAATACTAGGGGCTCCAACTCGAAGTTTTCATTTAGGTGAAGCGTATTCAACAATTGATATCGATATACCGGTGCTCGAAAAGCAGGATGTATTTTTTGTAGAAAAATCTGTTAATACCATGATTGCAGATAACTATAAGTATAAAATATTTACCTGCACATACGATGAAGCTATAAAACTCCCTTTGCGGAGAAATCCTCCTCAAGGTGAGAACGAAATACGTATCATAGAAATAGACGGATTTGATTTTACGCCATGTTGCGGCACGCATGTTTCAGAATCACGAGAGATACAACTTGTTAAAATAATAAAACATGAAAAATATAAGGGCATGACGCGGGTATATTTTGTTGCCGGAATGAGGGCAATTGAATGGCTTTCGCGAATGTATGAACAGGCTGTGTTTTCTTCGGAGGCATTGGGCTGTAATATAGACAGTTTTGGTGAAACGGTAAAAGTTTTCAAAGATAAATATGATAATCAAGAGAAGATGTTACTGTATTGGAAATTTAAAAGTGCGGAACAGGAAGCATATAAACTTGCAGCAGCTGAAAAGTATAATGGTAAAAATTATATACTTACAAAAGTCAATGAAGATTTTGCATATTGTACAAAGCTGGCAAAAAATCTTGCAGAACTTAATATTAAGTCCTGCATACTGTCAAGCACAGAATTGCGCACTGCAATTAGCATACCCAAATCGTTACAGATGAATTTACAAGACAGTCTTAAGCCTTTGCTTGAAAAGTATACTGTAAAAGGCGGCGGGGGGAAGGACTTTTTTCAAGTAAGCTTTGCAGATGTTACTCAAAGTGAACAATTTATGAGCGATATGGAATCATTTTTTTTGCTATGAAAAAAGTTCTTTTTGTCGGAATCAATGCACGATATACACATACCGCACTTGCAATACGCTGTCTATGCAGTGCTGCACAGCAGGTGAATACCATTGATAAGCACCAAATTATTGAGTTTCAAATAAATGATCCAGTTCAGCATATTGTAAACTCGATAGTTTTACAAAAACCTGATATTATACTTTTCTCTGTTTATATCTGGAATAAAAACATCATTGAACAAATTTTACCCGATATTATTGCGCTGCTCAGAGAAACAAAGATTATTTTGGGAGGGCCTGAAGTTTATAGTGCGGAAACTGAGTTTCTAAATAAATTTCCCTTTGTAAGCGCGTGTGTTGCAGGGTATGGCGAAACTATAATAAAAAAATGGGCTCAAACACAGTGGAATACTATAACAAATAATTCAGAAGCCTCAACCCCATGGAATCCAGAGGATTTTATCAGCGCTGGTATTGTCTATAGTGCTGAAGAGAAAGACCTGCTGACAAACCGTTATTTATACTATGAATCGAGCAGGGGGTGCCCGTTTAACTGCGCCTATTGTTTATCGAGCAACAAAGATCAGTATTTTATAGAAAAACCACTTTCGATAGTTAAAAAAGATATTGAGGATCTCATGCAATTTAATCCAATGTTAATAAAATTTGTAGATAGATCTTTTAATGCGCATCAAGATCGAGCGCGCAGTATATGGGAGTATTTAGCAAAAACATATTATGCTGCGAATGTCAGGTTTCATTTTGAGATTATGCCATCGCTTCTAACAAACGAAGATATTGAATTTCTTGCAGCATTGCCGCATCATTTATTTCAATTTGAAGCAGGTATTCAGACTATTCATAGTTCAACGCGCAGGCTCATACATCGTGCTGGAGTCTGGGAAAACGAACGAACAATGCTGAAATTGTTGTTAGAAAAAGTTAGTATACCGCTCCATATTGATATGATTGTAGGGCTTCCTGGGGAAACAGACAGTGATATAGCAGAAACGTTTAATGCACTTATGGACCTTGGAGCTGATCATGTGCAGGTTGGTTTTCTCAAAGTGCTTCCAGGGACTGAAATCTATGCGAAACGTGACGAATATGGAATAGTTGCAATGCACAGTGCTCCATACGAGATATACCAAACCAGTTCCCTTGCTCTTAAAGAAAAAGTTCGCTGGAAGCAGATCACGCAGCTCGTTGAAAATATAGCAAATAATGCACTTGTTCCTGACATGATGCAGCAAGCACGGCAATATTATGGAAGCTGGACTAAAGTATATAGCACACTACTGGATTATATGCTGAATGAAAATTTTGATATTCGTACTAAAAACCGAGAGCGGCTAATACCGCTGCTTGCTTCTTGGTGGAATAGTATAGAGTAACAATATTGTTATAAAATATTATAACTCTAATGGTCTTCGATTGTCGGCACACCGTTTCATAATATAATCTCGGTTAAGATGTAAGAATTGAATGATTTCCTTTACTTGATCTACCGAAAGCATGTTTTGTTCTGCATAGAGGTAGATAAGTGCTCGTTCTGCAATACAGGGAACTTTAAGGGCATTAACTGTTTCTGGGACTGGTTCGGGAACATTAATATGACAGCGCTGAATGCTTGCATAGAGTCGTGAATCTTCAATATTTCCATTGAGCGCGGAAAGTTCTGCAAGAAGAGGCTGGATATTGCCCTGTGCTGCCTTTTCTCCTAGGGGTTTTAAAGTAAAGTATGTGTATTCTTTACCCGGTAAATAATGATGTTTTTCACAGCGGGTGCAGTAGTTTGGCTCCATGGGATCATCTTTAACTGTATCGCCGCCAATAATAATGAGCGGATCAAAATATAAGGCAGGACATTCTTGTCCATCAACTTTATAGTAGCGATAGGTGTAAAGAGAATCACGTATGCAGTCAGGATGTTCACAGTAAGCTGTTAGCGGAAACACATCAGTTGCATTTTCAAGCAAGAGGCGTACTGTGTTGTTAAATATCTCTTTTCGGAAATTAAGCACGAGTGTTGGAAGTATAAAAGTAATGCCGCGCTGTTCGGATTCCTGTTTGATAAGGTAAGCGAGGCGCTCGTCATAAAAAGCTGCTTCGTCAATAATAAATGTGCCTGCTTGAGGATGCATTGCAAGAGCATTTTCAATTCCAAAAGAACTGTTTGCAATAGTAATGTTTTCACCGCACCGTACATAACCACCTCGATATGCAAGTGCATCCTCCGGATAATCAGGAAAACGTACAGTATCGTGCTGAGAACGTATAAAATGTACGATGCGGCGATCTGCGCCTTGTGTTGTTGTTATTTCTGCAATATGAGGACTTTTTTGCAATGCTACACGAGCATCTTTCCAAACGCGAGCGGCAAACTCCGTTTTGCCGGAACCCATCGGCCCTATTACTATAATTCTTCTTCCAGCTCTTGTAAAATCAAAATGATTCAGTGAGCTGTGCACTTCAAGAGCAGGAAAGCCCAGGCTCATGAGAAATCTTTCTGATGAAGAATCTGCATGTTTATTAGAAAAACTCATGATGACATGCTCCGTATGGTATGCATAACGTATTATTCAATGCCAAGTTTCTTAAGCTGTTCTTCTTCTTCTTTTGTAGCTATATACTCATAACGCCGCTGATTAGCTTTAATAATTGCTTCTTTAAGAATATTTTGAGCCGATATTGCACTTTTAAACTTATGCTTAATGTTATTTTTTTCAAACTCTTTAAGAAAAAAAGCATCAAATGCTTGAATTTTTCTTAACTCAACTTGCATTGCTTCAATGAGTCTTACAAGGAAACTAAGAACCTGTTCATCAGAAGATGCTTTAACTTTTCTGGCCAGTGTCGATTTACTGTCCGAAAGAGCAAGCAGCTTTTTAAGAATTGTCTCTAATTCATTTATAAAAGCATCATAGTTAATAGGTTCGATTTTTCTTTTACTGGTCAGAGGATCAAGGAATTCAAGTTCATAAACATGTTCGCCTGATTTTCTAGAAAAGAATTGTTTGATTGATTCTACAAGCTTTGATAAAAAACCATTGTTTATCGTGAGGAGAATAGCATGGTTATACTTTAATATTTCAATTACAGTCTCTAATGAAAAGTTTGCTCCAGCTAACCCGTTAACAGCATCATTGAGAATAATCCTATAATTGATTTCTTTTTTCTTTTTTTGCTCAGTATTTTCTGCTTTAAGTTTTTTAAGCAATTTATCAAAATCATCGGGTTTAAAATTAACTATTTCATCAAATGCTTCACTTATATAAGCATCGATAATTGGTTCATTGAGATTTTGCAGAACAGATTTGGTTTCTTTAATAATTTCATTTTTACGAAGCTGCAGCTTATCCAATTCTGAACTATGATTTTTGTTGATAATTTTTTTTATAAATGTTTTATATCGTTCTTTTTGCACAAATTCTATTTCTTGCAGAATTGCTAGGATTTTTTCAGAAGAATTTTTAAGGATCGACAAAATTTGATTGTTTAGTTCTGATAACACAGTATTAGAAGAACGAAGCAATACGGATAAATATTCGGCAAGAATTCTTGTGTTTATATTTGCCGAATTGGTACTGAGCTTAATAAAGTCAAAGTAAGTAACTAAATGCCGTAATTCATTAATATTTTTAAAATCGAGCGAATCAGAAGTAAAAGGGAAATAGTTAAAAACATAATCAAGATATGCTTCATAGAGATACAAACGATTGCTCATTTCTTCGGTTTTATTGGTTTCGGTAAAAGCAGTTTCTGGAGGTGTACCAAGTTTTGTGATTGAAGTTTCATATTTATATGGATTTTCTGTAATTATTGCCTTTTCTATGAGCCGTTTTCTAAAGGTTTGGAAACCGGACAGCAATGCTTCAAAGTTTTTTCTCAGCTCTTTAAGTTCTTTTGTTTCGATAGCTGAAAGTCTATTGATAATTGTTTGCTCTAGAATATTTAAGTTTTCAGAAATTTCGGGCATAACTTTATTGTACTTGAGAATTAGTAGAACTGCAAGTATAGAACAGCAAATTTT
>CAZVTR010000025.1:0-32958 GCA_964630305.1 uncultured Treponemataceae bacterium
ATATAAGTCATTCGAATAATTCCGAAAAAGCTTTTTCCGTAAAGACTCTTTTTATCCCATGCCCCATAGGCTTGTAGAATGTCAGTAGATTCATCAGATAAGAGATAAAATGGGAGCTGATACTTTGCTTTAAATTTTGCATGCGATGCAGGTTTGTCTTTGCTGATACCGATAACCACAGCGCCTTTTTCGAGAAAACGATTATAATTATCACGGAAACCGCAGGCTTCTTTAGTACAGCCCGGTGTGTCATCTTTAGGATAAAAGTACAGGATCACTGTTTTCCCAATAAAATGAGATAAGGTAACCATGTTTCCGTCAGCATCAGGCAAAGTAAAATCTGGAGCTTTTTCTCCGCTGTTTAGCATAACAACCTCCGTTTATAGAACTTTTATGCACCTATAGCAAGAATTATAGGCCACTTTTTTGTATTTTTGGTGCAATGACGATTTGACAGTAGGCATTTTCCGGATGATTCCTAAAGTAATCTTGATGGTAATCCTCTGCTTTCCAGAATGTCGGGGCTGGTAATAGTTCCGTCACTATGGGATCTTTGTAGTTAGTCTGCTCATGTGCAATTGAAGCTTCTGCAATTTGTTTCTGTTCATCAGTATAATAAAATATTACCGAGCGATACTGTGTTCCGATATCAGCACCTTGCCTGTTTAATGTTGTCGGATTATGAATTTTCCAGAATAATTCGAGTAATTTTTCATAGGATACTAGTGCCGGATCAAAAGTTATTTGTACCACCTCTGCATGACCAGTGAGCCCTGTACATACTTCTTCATATGTCGGATGCTCGCGAGTTCCGCCAGCATATCCGTTTACAACATCGATGACACCTGGTAAGCGTTCAAAAACGGCTTCCAGACACCAGAAACAACCGCCGCCGAGAAGTGCTTGCTCATAGTTCATTGTTTTCTCCTTTGTAGTTTGAGCCGACACGGAATCAGCAGGAAATAGTGAACTGCTTCTTATTTCATTACAAGCAAAAATTGTACTTACCATGAGAGCAATTAAACCATATAACCTAAACTTTGCTTTCATATATTTAATATAATAAAAATAATATATTAGGCAAAATCTATGCTCTGTATCAGTATAAAATACTTGCACCATACAAGTACTTGTGATAGTCTTTTTCAATATATTTAATGAGGTGTATATGATTGAAAATGAATTGCAAAAAAGGATTCTGCGCCCTTCCACATTGATGGATTTATTAAATAACATGTTTACTGTACTGCAAGAAGTATGGAAACCTATTTTGATTATTGGCAGCATAGTACTTGTGCCCCTGACGGTTATTAGCGGTTTACTGCTTGATGTACTGCTAAAACAAGCTTTGCCTGTATTGTTTGATTTTTCGACTATCATCGAAAACAGCGCTAGCAGCACAGCTGATGTAATGATTAAATCTTCAGCTCAGATTATTGGCACAGCTCTATTTCTAATTCTTGTTGCGGCTGCTGGATATATTCTCATACATAATACAATTTATACAGTAATTTTCAAAACCATAAAACGTGAAACATATACTCTAAAAAATACTTTCAAAGATGCTGCTTTAAAACTTCCGACAGTGATTTTGCAAAAGTTTTTCTTATTGCTTATTTTTTTAGGTATCTCACTCATTGCTGGTTTTATTATTTTCATAATTTTGCTAATGAGCGGAGGAAAACAAGGAGCACCCTTATTAACCATACTCGTATTTATTCCGGCAATAGCACTATTTGTTAAAGTGTATTACACCTATGCTTTTTCACAACAGGCTATACTTTTTGAACATTGCAGTGCATTTGATAGTTTTTCTGCTAGTTCAACACTTGTTAAAGGTTTTTGGTGGAGAGTGTTTGGATGTTTGCTGCTTATCTCAGTAGTGACATCGTTTGCTATTAACCTTATTATGAATCCATTAACAAAAGGTATTATGCTTCCAGTTCAAAACAAAATTATTGAAATTTATGGAAATAAAAGTAGTATTAAAGATTTTAGCAATGAATTTAATACCATTATGCTCCTTATAAAAAAACAAATGCCGCTGTTTATGCTACTATCTTTGCTAGGAAGCTTGGCAGAGCTTTTTATTGAACCAATTTTCTCGATGCTGCTGTATTTTGATTTACGAGTAAGAAAGGGGATGCTGAGTACTCAGCTTACAGATGAAATACATACTGATTCTGCTATGCTTGAACAGGTTCAGATGAACCCATCTTCTGAAAATGATTCTGACAAAATCCAAGAAGATCGATAATTTTTTATTTCTAATGCTGGAGAATACCAATGAATGTGCGTAAAAAAACAAACATATTTGCTATAGCTGGTCTGTCAATTCAATCAATGTATGTAACCTGGCCTGCAGTACTAAAGATCGCGCTGTTTTATATTGTTCCTGTCAATGCACTTGCATGGCTAGTAAGCAGGACTTATATACTTAAATCCTTTAGTATATTTTCAACGCCTGAAAACTTATATAACACTCCAGTAACAATGCTGGAGTTTTATACATTATTATCAAATTACTCTTCAGCAGTGATTTTTGCAATCTGCTGTTATGCTATTGTTGTAATTTTTGCATTTTATGCAATAAGCATTTTCTATTTTTATGCTCAAAACAATAATAAACCTTCATTAAAACAATCAGTAAAATACTTGTTAAAAAAAATTGTGGCCATAGTATTCCATAACTTTATATTTATTCTTGCAGTAATTATTGTGCCATTTCTCTGTAAATTGCTTGCAGCATATTTTATTGCGTACGGCAAGGATCTGCTTGCAGCGAGCATACAGGGAATTTATTATTTTACTACACAAGTATTGCCAATTATTATCCTTGTATTGCTTTCAATATCGTTTTGGTTTGCAAATGAAGCTGTACTCTTTGATGATTGTGGATTTTTTAACAGTTATGAGTATTCAAGTTCACTTGCCGGAGGCAAGTACTGGTTTAGAACAGTTTTTACTGTATTGCCGATAACGGTCATTGTTTTTCTTATTGCGCAGGCTTTTTCGCATTTATTAACTGGAATTTCGCTTGCTTCATATTCAGCAAGGATCTATACAATGCTCACTAAAGAAATACCTGCAATGGTTCCCAATGTAATTACCTCTTTTGAGGCAAAAGAATATCTTATGACACAGCTCAATCAGCTTTTACCATTACAAATTAGCATAGCAGTTGCAACTCTGGTAATGCTTTTATTTATTCCTCAGTTTAATGTACTCTATTATACCGATTTAAAAACCAGACGAGAAAAAGACCCGTATTACTATGATTTTCATAATGCAATTTCAGCTGGTAATACACAGGTAAAAGCGGAGAATAATGTTTAAGGAACCACTGTTATGAAACAAGCTGTCTTGCTGTCGGGATACTATGAACAAAAGAATCGAAACACTGCATTTGGCGCATTGCTTTTAGTTTTGATTGTGGGCGCTATATACTTTGCGGTTGGCAGTGCTGTATCTCAGATTGTTATAACAATTGCCAATCAGTTTTCTGCAAATGAGAGAACGTATAGTGAATCCCAGCAAATGGAACAGCTAGATAAAAGTACAGGTGTCGATGATGAGTTTATAAAACAATTAGCAGAAACTATTGGCGCTAAGAAATATCTAATTTTAACGCTTACTACCATATTCCAATTTGCGGTTTTACTCAGTCTTACGATTGTACTTGGTAAAAAATGGTTTACTCATAACATTTATGTGTATGCAGGATTCAGCAAGTTTTCATTGTCTGGAGTTTTGTTGGGATCCTTCTTGGGTCTTATCATTATTCCGCCGGCTGTTCTCATTGGGACATATTTTTATAACCTATTCCCGGAAATAAAAAAACTTTCAGAAATCAGTAATGCATTGTTTGTAACAACGTCCAAATTAGATATAGTTTTTTTATTGTTTACCATTGGATTAACGCCGGCTATTTGCGAAGAAACTTTATTTCGGGGTATTTTTTTGCGTACATTGTCCAGAAAATATCCGGCATGGATTGCAATTCTAGTGTCTTCTGTCTTGTTTACATTATTTCATTCCAGCATTTTGAGTCTTCCCTCAATTTTACTTGCAGGTTTATCGCTTGGTGTAGCGTACTGGTTCTATGATTCTATCTATGTATCAATGGCAGTGCACTTTTTTTACAATGCAGGCCAGGTGCTGTTAGCAAACAACTTTTTGGATATCAATAAATATTTACTCAATGCTGATGGAAATTTTCGCTATTCAATTATTGGTATTGCGTTGCTTGTAATGGTAATTATTATTAGTTTCATGTATATAGAAAAAAAGCAGGATGCAAAAATTGTTTTTTATAAGCCAGTTCTAGAATAAAATTGATGAGACTGTTTTAGAAAATTTTATCTGTCTTTAAGGAGTGTTTCTCCTTTAATAAGCCATGATATGCCAAATGCAGCTAGCATAATGCTTTCTAGAACTAGTACAATTTTATATGATACAATAACTATTTTAGGCAGTATAAGCTGCAATAGTACCAGCAGCCCCAGCGAAATAAATATTATTATTCCGCATATAATGTAAACTATATTTCGCATTCGTTTGCGCTTGGTTTGATGATGTTTTGGTTTTTTGCTTTTGGTAAAAATAAAGGTGCTGGTTACAGCCATTGTAGTAAAGAATATTCCAGCGCATACAATATGGAGAATGTCAGAAGTCCTTTCCGGAAGCATAAATATTCCAATAAAATTTGTATGTGCTAAAGTCTGAGCAGGTGCAGGGATACAGGGGAACACGGCAATTCCTAATCCGGATACTCCCATGATTACTGCCAGAACGGTGTCGATTCTTGCGTATCCTTTGTAGCTCAGCAGGAAAAATCCAACGCCAAACATTAAGCCGACAAAAAAATCACGCATGTTAGTATGGTAGTAAAAACTAATAGAACGCTGAATATCCAATCCGGCAAATGTATATCCGCCTAAAATACAAACTGCGGGAAGCAACAATCCAAGCAATCCAATCAGCTGCCTTAAAGTGATATAGGAAAGCGATAAAGCATTACAATTATTGTGCCTTGAATATGAAGAAAAAATACTCATGACTCCAGTGTAAACGATTTTATAAATAAATCAATTATTTTTTAAATTACTTGCCATTTTTGTATAGATTTACTATATTAAATATACCCCAGGGGGGTATGCTGATATGCAATAGATAAGAGAGGAATCATATGGAACACTGCAGAAAAGCTCATCACAGTGAATCGTTTAAAAAAGATCTTATAACTCGATTGAATCGTATTAACGGACAAATCAATGGCGTTAAAGCGATGATAGAGCACGATGCCTATTGTGATAATGTTCTTAATCTTATTACAGGCATACGGTCTGCACTTGCTGCCGTGCAGAGAAAATTACTTGAAGGACATATTTCCTCCTGTGTCGTTGAGCAAATACAGGAAGGAAATGATGCTGTTATTAATGAACTTTTGGAAACTATTCGCCGCATGGTACGGTAAAACCATGCAGAAAGGAAAAGAACATGAAGACTACACAATTATCTGTAAAAGGGATGCATTGCGTAAATTGTGCAAGAACCGCTGAGCGTTTATTATCTAAGGTTCCAGGCGTACAGGAAGCTCATGTCGATTTCGCAACGGGTAAAGCGCGTGTTATCCATGATGCTGCTGTAACAGTTACAGCACTAACCGAGGCAGTTGCAGATGCTGGTTATGAAGCAGCAGCTGATGAAGAACAAGAATCGGGCGAAGAGGATCCTGCGCTAAAAAAGGAGCGGCAAAGGCTGATTATCTCTTGGAGTATTGCATTACCGTTTATGATTGCAATGATCAGTATGTACGGTTTTAATGTAATGCTTATTCCTATGGAATATGAAGGGCTTATTACCGTAGCCGGGAGTTTCATTGTTTTACTGTTCGCTGGTATGCCTGTACTCAGAGCAACGTTCTTTAGTTTTAAGACTATGATGTTTACCATGGATTCACTTATCGGTATTGGAAGCATTGCAGCGCTTGCTTCAGGAATTTTACATATTGCAAATTTCCCTATCGAGAATTTTTCTATGATAAGTTCGATGATAATTGCAATTAACAATACAGGAAATTATATTAAACTTCGCAGCACAAAAAAAGCAGGCGATGCTGTTAAGAAACTTGCTGGCATGTCAGCAAAAAGTGCGCATAAGCTTATTGATGGTTCACTTGTTGACATCCCAATAAAACTGCTAGTTCCGGGTGATATTGTGTTAGTAAAGCCTGGGGAAATCATACCTTCTGATGGAGTAATTGTAAAAGGAATAACTGCAATTGATGAATCTATCGCAACAGGGGAATCAATCCCTGTTGATAAAGCTGAAGGCAGCAAGGTACTTGGCGGAACTATAAACCAAGTGGGAGCTGTGGAAGTAAAAATTGAAAAAACCGGAAATGATACTTTTATTGCGCAGGTGATTCACCTCATTGAGCAGGCACAGGCATCAAAGATACCGATTCAACAGTTTGCAGATAAAATTACCAATATATTTGTACCGGTTATTCTGGTATTATCCGTGAGTTCATTTTTATTCTGGATGTTACTGCCAGAGAGCAGCTTGAAGGTACTAGCGAGTATCCAAAAATTACTTCCATGGGTACAGCTTGGTTCAAGCAGGCTTTCTATGGCCTTGTTCTCAGCAATTGCAACACTTGTCATTGCATGTCCCTGTGCGCTTGGACTTGCCACTCCAACAGCGCTTATGGTTGGTATCAGCATGGGTGCACAACGTGGCATTTTAATTCGAAGCGGGGATGCTATACAGGAAATACGAAATGCCGATGTTATTGTTTTTGATAAAACCGGTACACTAACAACTGGGAAACCGACGGTATCGAAATATATTACCGATAACGAGCGAGAGCTGTTTTTAACAGCGTATTTACTTGAGAAGAATTCTGAACACCCGCTTGCACATGCAATTGCTGACTATAGTTATAAAAAATTAGTACGAATTAATCGAGCTAAAAATGAAATTGATATTGAGCTCAAAAATTATACCGTTGAAAAATTTTCAGCAAATCCAGGAATGGGGGCAGAGGCTATTCTTAATGGTGAAAACGTTTATGCCGGAAGTCTGTCTTTTCTTGAAACAAAAGGTATACCAGTGAATGCTCATAAGTCAAAATTTGAAGAAATCGATGCTGCAGCAGCGACGATTGTTGGGCTTGTAAAAAACAATACCCTACTAGGTGTGTTTATTTTAGAAGACACACTTAAGCCTGATACATATTCCGTTATACAATCTCTTAAAGCATTAGGCTTTTCTACCATGATGCTTTCAGGTGACACAAAAGCCAGTGCGCAAAAAATTGGAACGCTCGCTGGAATAGACAACATAAAAGCAGAACTTTTGCCGCACGATAAAATTGAGGAAATTAAGAAACTTCAGGACAGCGGCCACAAGGTCATAATGGTTGGTGATGGAATCAATGATGCTCCAGCACTTAAGCAGGCTGATGTTGGTATTGCGATAGGTACAGGTACGGATATTGCAATTAGCTCCGCTGACATAACCCTTGTGCAGGGGAAACTTGAGAGTTTGACAGCAGTAATACAATTAGCCCGAGCGATGTTTAAAAAAATTAAGCAAAACTTGTTCTGGGCATTTTTCTATAACCTTGTTGCAATTCCTCTGGCGATGTTAGGTATGTTGCACCCGGTAATAGCGGAAAGTGCAATGGCCTTAAGTTCCGTAAGTGTTGTGTCAAATTCACTGCGTTTGCGAAAACTGCAATTTACTATAAAGCATTAGGCTGTTAGCTTTTCCCAGGGCTCAATTGGACCTGGTATACTGTAGAATAATGGATTCAGCGGCAAGAGTGCAGAGTTTTTGATTTGGTATTGCGCAGCAAGATGCTTGTAGCGTTCCGGATCTCGTACTGCCAATTTCTTGGTGAGATGTTCATATTCGTAGTACACCTGTCCCTCTGTTACAGGAATATAGTGTTCAAGAATACTGGCTGAATCGATTTTAGTACTATCAAATTGATATCCGCGTCTTACCGCTTCGCTGTGAATAAAAAATAAATAGCTGTTGATAGCCATAATCGGGTTTTCTGTGTTTTTAAACCGGATGAGTTGCGGATGATGCGTGTATCCTTTAGTTTTCCCTAAAAGTACGTGTTTTGCAAGCAGGCCTTCGCGCCATACTGCAAGGAGCCCTTGTACATCAAGCAGTTCTGGATGCAGCGACCACAGCCTCATTTATTGTAATTTCCCTAACTTCATGCTGATATCCCACAACTCGGGAACTACATCTAAATCTAATGCAGGGGGAGCTGGTTCTTCCGGTGTAGTAAGATTGAAAAACGTATCCGTCATTGAGCTAATTTCAGGAGAAACCCCCAGGTAATACAAGGCTTGCGCAGAAATGTCTGCTGATTGTGATATCGAGTCAATCATGCTGCGCTTAAAGAATTTGTACACAGCATCATTTTCATGACCTGTATTGCTCTTGACCATGCCAGGATGCATTGCGTTCACTGTAATACCGTACGGTTTCAATAAATCTGCAAATCTATGCATGGTTAAAAGCTGAGCGAGCTTTGCAGATCCATAGGCTTTTAAGCCGCTGTATGAATGATGCTCCCACTGGAGGTCATCAAGATGAAGCCCCCATACCGCAAACCTGTGCCCTTCCGAATTAACAAAAATAATGCGTCCAGTTTTATCGTGCTTGAACTTTTCCTGAAGTTTATAATTAATAACGAATGGAGCAAGGTAATGTACTGCAAATGTTGTTTCAAGGCCATCGCCGGTAAGTGTTCGCTTTTTTAAAAACACACCGGCATTGTGAATGAGCACAGTAATCGGTTCTTTGAGTTTTGCTAGTTCATCTGCAGCGTAGTGCATTGCATCAAGACTGCTCAAGTCTGCAAGCAAATAGGAACAGGTGACTCCAAAATCACGCTGTATTTCTTCACAGAGCATCTCTGATTTTTGTTTGTTCCTATTGATTGTGAGGATATGCGCTCCCTGCTCAGCATATTTTCTTGCAGTGAAGTAGCCTATTCCGGATGTCGCACCGGTGAGTACAACGAGCTTCCCGTCAAACCTATCGCTGCAGACAGCTGGTTTTTTATTATTGTTTTTGAGCATTGCAAAAATATTGGACCATTTATAGGCTTTCCAGTATTTTTTTATTGCGCTAAATTTCTTCTCCATTATCCAAAAACCTTTCTCATAAACCTGCGATACATGTTATTAAAGCCGGGTATGTTATCAAAAATATCACCCCACAAGTCGTAGTAATCACGCTGGTCTGCAATTTTTCCCTTTTCATTGAGCAAGAGCCGGCTTGCGCCATGAATAATAGAAGTTCTCGTTTTTTTAAAGAGAATAGTCATTTCCCATTCTATGAATATGAGATTGCCATTCTGCATTGCATGAACGATGTGCATTGAAAGTTCACCAGATCGTTTTGTAAGACGGTTAACCATTGCGGAAAATGCTTTAATGCCATGTATTTCTTGAACAGAATCGATAAAATGGATGTCGTCAGCATAGTAGGGTAAAAGGTGTGACCAGTCAGGTTTGTGGGCATTGTTATAGGTATTTGTCCAAAGCTGCAGTACATGGTCAAGGTTTTTAATGGTAAATTCAACTTCAGCAGACATGGAATACTCCTTTCGTAACTATGTACAAAATATACACAGCTTAGTACATTTTTGCAAATTTAAATATCAAAAACTAGAGCGATTATAAAACAATTTCAATACATTAGTACCTGTATACATAATAGCGCTTACGCGGGAGGTATTTCTTGATAGTGAATAATCCATACAAGAAACCGCCGATATGTGCAGCATACGCTACGCCGTCTCCCCGGATTCCGCCAAGATAACCGAGGCCATTTATGAGCTGAAATACAAACCAAAAGCCTATAACAATAATTGCGCTCACTGTTGTTGGTATAATATTGAACAGCAATACCCTGACACGATTGCCGGGAAAGAGTACAAGATAAGCTCCCAGTATGCCAGAAATAGCACCGCTTGCACCCAGCGTGGGGGTAAGGAGTGCATCACGCGTAATAAAACAAACGAGAATGTGCGCAAGAGCCGCTATAATACCTGACATAATGTAAAAAATAATAAACCTAAAATGCCCAATAGAATCTTCGATGTTGTCACCAAAAATTGCTAAAAAGAGCATGTTGCCTGCAATGTGCGCAAAGCCGCCATGCATAAACATAGAAATGAGAATTGTTACATAGACTAAAACTGGTGTAGGAGCTAGCCCCGGAATAGTGTATCGTTCTCCTGACCACCTGTCAACAATAACCCTGGATGGAGTTACAATATCTTTACCAGTTAAAATTTCTTCGGGAACCATAGCATAAGCAAGCGTTGCATTTGTGTTTGTTCCAAAACCCTGGAAAAAAATAAACATGAGAATATTTATAATGATAAGAGCCCAGGTTACATAAGGAGTTCGAAAACGCATGCTGTTATCATCACCGATAGGTATCATGATAGGCCTCCGCACTAAAATCTTCTAATTGTATTTTGTCTATATAGTATAAAGGTAATAGTTTATATAGCATCTGTCAATATTTTATAGTTTTAAATACAATGTTGTAATTTCGATTTTTGGAACGTTTAAAATCGATAAAAGCAAAAAAGAATTAATTGTTTACAACTTTATGAGAATTTTTGCCTTTTAACTGAGGATAGTAAATTTCAAAAGAATAATCGAATTCAACTGGATAAGGCCATACATAGGGAGTTTTTCGAATAGCGATGTCGAGAGTAGCAATGTATTTAGATTGATAGTGAATATTCCTTTTAACCTATGGAGTGTATTTTGCGATTCTATGCATTGTCAGTATAAGGTATGTATGCTATTCTGTCAAAGTTCATATCAAACAGTGATGTTTGATCAAAACTGCTAAATGATTTATAAGACGACTTCAAGTAATTCATACAAAGTAGCATAAATGAAACAGTATTTTTTGCTGCCGATGCTAGTGATTTTTTATACACAGTAGATGCGCAGCCAAAAGTAAAACTATCTCCGAATCAAGAAATTATTCAGATGTATGTTATAAAAAATGAAATTCCTGTCTATGTAATAAGAGAGGCTTATGAGGAGGATTTATCCACATTGCTGCGATACTATGTCATTACTGGAAATAAAATCGCAGGTCCTTATAATGAAGTCATGATACATAATGACTTTTGTTTAACTTTTTCACCGGATGGAAAAACCCTTGCATATAATGCGAAAATCGGTCAAGAATGGTTTGTTATAAGTGGTGATGAAAAAACAGGTCCCTATGATGATGTTTGGTTTTTATCGTTCTCGCCAGATGGGAAGACACTTGCATATTGGGTTGTGATCGATGGTAAATATTATGTAATTGCAAGGAAAGAGAAAGCTGGTCCATATGACGGAGTTGGGGATTTATTTTTTTCTCCAGACGGTAAAACATTTGCATATTATGCAATAATCGATAGAAAATGCTATATCGTAATAAATAAGGAGCAATTTGGTCCTTATGATAATCTTGATGATTGGAAAATTGCATTTTCAAATGATAGCACAACATATGCTTATGTTGTTAAAATAGGAACAGAATGGTATGTAATGACAAATAAGGATAAACTTGGGCCTTATGATTTTGTAAATAGTTATCGATTTATTATCTCTCCTGATGGAAGAATACTTGTATATTGGGCTTACATTGATAACTACAGGTATGTAATCATTGGGAATGAAAAAGTTGGTCCTTGTGTCGATGCACAAGATTTTGCCTTCTCGCCTGACGGTAAGACTCTCGTGTATGAAGTTCGAAGTGGCGATACATCGGACTGGTATGTAGTTAAGGGAAATGAGAAGCTTGGTCCTTATTCTGGTATTAGCTATTCTGCCTTTTCTCCGGACAGTAAAAAATTTGCATATATAATTGAATGGGGCTGGAGCGAATTTTGTGTTGTGATAGGGGATGAACGATCTGAAGCCTATGATAGAGTAATGGGTTTAATTTTTTCACCAAGCTGGAAAACACTGGCATATCTGGCAGAAATCGATAATAAGTGGTATGTAATAGTAGGAAAACAAAAATCTAGCCCGTATGACTATATTAATGAAAATATAACCTTTTCTATCGATGAAAAAGTGCTGGCTTTTAAGGTGCTAAACAATTATACGCTTCATACCTATGTAATGATAAATGGTAGAACATATGTTGGCAACATAGTCAATGGCAAAGTAATTTATTATGATGATGGGAAAATATGGATTAGATGAGATGGATGTACTGCACCTTTTCGTAAGCACACTTTTTATAGACAGTTTAAAGCATACTTCGCTACTAATATATCCAAGCTACTAACCTGGAATTATTCATACGGTGCATCGGGAGTTTGATAATCAAGGCTCTGATGAATACTCCATTTGTTATAAAATCTAAAATACACCGCTGTAACTGCTATTAACTTCTTTACATTTTTATAATAGTTAACATAGATGTTATCTTACTTTAAATACTGGGTTCACTACAGGTCTGACTCCGGCTAAACTATGACCATACTGGCTATATGCCCCGGTTCTTTGCCGGTCCTGCGCTGCGCTAAGAGCATAACCTTGACACACTATACCTTGCTATGATTTCATTATTATCAACAATGTTTCAAATATAGAAATGAAGGGATAATCATGAACCGCATCACGAGTCATCCTGTTGCAAATCCGCCAGTGTATCCACGCGAAGTAACATTCATGTTTGATGGTCAGCCGCTGCGCGGTTATGAAGGCGAAGCAGTCAGTTCTGCGCTGTTTGCCAATAATATCAGAGAGTTTTCCCGCCACAGTAAAGATGGAGCGCCGCAGGGAATATTTTGCGCGAATGGCCAGTGCAGTCAATGCACGGTGCTCATTGATGGTGTTCCTAAAAAGTCCTGTATCACGCCGATCAAAGCTGGTATGGATGTGCGGACGCTTAAAGGGCTTCCAAAGCTGCCGGAATTGAGTGCGTATGAGCTTACTGCAGGAAATCCCGAACTTTCGTGCGATATTCTTGTGGTTGGCGGAGGTCCGTCAGGACTTGCTGCAGCAGCGGAACTTGCAGATCGCGGATTCATGGTAATTATTGCTGATGATAAAGACAGGCTGGGCGGCAAGCTCGTGCTTCAGACTCATAAGTTTTTTGGATCAGAAGAAGACTGTTATGCGGGCACTCGCGGTTATGACATTGCTGCGATCCTCACCGAGAAGCTTGCAAAATATCCTAATGTCAGGATACTCACGAATTCACCGATTGTTGGCTTATATAAGGATAAAAAGGCTGGAGTGTACCTTGATTATAAAGCATATGGCCTCATCGATTTTCAAGCTCTGGTCATCGCTGCAGGTGCGCGCGAGCGTTCACTCGTGTTTCCGGGCAATGACCTTCCTGGTGTCTATGGCGCCGGTGCATTTCAGACACTCGTTAACCGCGATTTTGTAAAAGCAGCAAAACGCGTGTTTGTGATTGGATCAGGAAATGTCGGACTAATCGGTTCATATCATGCGCTCCAGGCAGGCATTGAGGTAGCCGGTATCTGCGAGATTTTGCCAAAAGCAAATGGCTACAAGGTTCATGCTGATAAAATAGTGCGAATGGGTGTCCCTATCTACCTTAATACGAGTGTGCTCTGTGTTGAGGGTGAAGGCAAGGTTGAGCGCATCACAATAGCGGAAGTCGATAAGGATTGGCGTCCCATGCTCGAAACTGCCCGCACGTTTGAGGTTGACACTGTGCTCGTTGCTACGGGTCTGTCCCCGTGTGATGAACTTTACAGCCAAGCTGTTAATTTTGGGTTTACCGCTGTAAAAGCAGGTGATGCGGAAGAAATTGCCGAAGCATCGAGCGCGATTTTTGGCGGTAAGATTGCAGCGCTCGCACTTGCTAAAATGCTCGGGCAGAATGTTTCGATTGATGCCGCATGGCTCGAAAAACGAGAGGTGCTTAAGAGCCGGCCCGGAAATATTATCACGCGGGAGCCTGTTGTTCCCGGCAAAGAATGGCAGCCTGTGTTTTTCTGTACGGAAGAAATCCCCTGCAATCCCTGCACGACGGTATGTCCCACAAAGTCTATCAATCTAAAACCAGTTCGCGGCTCTCTTATGGACCTCCCATATTTTACCGGGAGCACCTGTAAGGGATGCACTGCTTGCGTTGCAGCATGCCCAGGGCTTGCGGTATCGCTCATTCGTGAAATTGATGCAGAGTGGTGCGAGGTCCAGCTGCCGTTTGAGTTTAATACCGATGCGTATGCGCCAGGCACAAAACTTCCGGTGCTTGATCAGGACGGCAATTTCCTTGAATATGCAGAGTTGTTAAAGAAAATTTACAATAAGAAATATAAAACATCTGTCTTGACACTAAAGGTCTCGCGTAAAAATGCGCCTAAAGCAATTGGTATACGAGTGCAATCGGAAACTGCAACGCAAAGTCTTCCTGAGCCTCGCTTTACATATCTTCCTGACAATGCAATTGTATGCCGCTGTGAACGCATTACGGTAAAAGAGATTAAAGAGTATATAACCAGCCACACTGTAACCGATATCAATCAGCTTAAAACTATTCGTGTTGGCATGGGAGCATGCGGATCAAAAACCTGTTCTGTGCTTCTCCCTCAAATTTTCAAACAGTGCGGCATCGATCCGGCGAAAATCACAAAAGGCACGCAACGGCCCCTCGTTATGGAAGTATCCATTGGTGACATCGTACACGCTGTACAAGAAGATAGGAGCTAATTCATGAAAACTTGCGATATACTCATTCTTGGTGCTGGTTCGGTTGGAGTTCCGCTTGCATATTTCTGTGCGCAAAAAGGCTTATCGGTCATTGTGCTTGAAAAAAATGCTTCCTGGGGACGCGGGCAAAACAGGGCCGCAATTGGCGGCATCAGAGCAACACATTCAGATCCGGCTAAGATTGCAATTTGCAAAGAATCTATCAATATTGTTCGCGCTCTGCAGGAAGAGCAGGGCATTGATATTGAGTGGAAAGCTGGCGGTTATCTTTTTGTTGCATATGATGCAGAACGGGAATCTGCTTTTAAAAATCTCCTTAAGGTTCAGCATCAAGCCGGACTTAACATTGACTGGATTAGTCCTGAGCGGGTTAATGAGCTTGTTCCCGGTATCAACATGCAGGGACTTCGCGGCGGCACCTACAGTCCGGAAGATGGCTATGCCTCTCCGCTCATGACAGGCACAGCATTTTATAAACTAGCAAAAGAAGCAGGCGCTGTATTCCATTTTAATGAAACTGTAACTGCGTTAAATAAACAGGGCACTCACATTACTACTGTTGTTACCGATAAGGACGAATACTCTGCAAAGCTCATTGTTAATGCGGGAGGAGCCGATGCAGCAGAGCTCGCCTCACTCGCTGATCTTGAAATCCCCGTTCATCCTGACTGTCATGAGGCAGGGGTTACGGATCCTGTTGAACGTTTCATGGTTCCGATGCTTGTTGATATCCGCCCTGATGATAAATCGGGTAACTACTATTTTTATCAGGCAGAGACAGGTCAAATCGTATTCTGTATCACTCCAAAACCGCAGATTTGGGGCAAGGATACTGACAATACATCAGGCTTTCTTCCTCATGTACTGCGCCGTATGGTTTCATTGTATCCGCGCCTTGCAAATCTTAAAATCAGGAGAACCTGGCGGGGCTTGTATCCAATGACACCGGACGGGCTTCCTATTGTTGGGTTTGCTCATGAGCTGGATAACTTCTTGTTATTGGTTGGCATGTGCGGTCAGGGTTTTATGCTCGGTCCAGGGCTTGGAAAAATCATGGCAGAAGTTATTACCGACTCGCGTAAACCGGAAGCAACAAAGTACAGCTATATTTTTGAAGAGCTGTCGCTGTATCGCAAGTTTGAAGGCATGGAAATGCTCAAATAGAGCTGGTTTAGGCTGAAATTGCCCCAGTGCAATAGCAGGAACCATGCTACTATCTAATTTTTATTGTGCAATACGGTAGATAGTGTTACACTTATAACCATGAGAAAGTTACTATATAGTATAAGTATATCATTTTTGGCACTTATGTTTGTTGTCTCATGTGTGTCAGGCAATAAAAACCAGCAATCAGGTTTACAGCAATCGCAAACTCAGCCTGAACCTCAAAAAGCAACGGGGTCAACTCCTGTCACTTCAAAGGATGCTTCTATGCCAGCGCAATCCACTTGTACTATTCTTGCACAAGGAAGCCAGTGTTCTGTAGAAGAGCCTGCTGTAGAGCTTATTAATGAAAGACCTGCTTTAGAACGGGTGTGGCGTAAAATAAGTTCACAAGGAGAGCCGCCACAGGTAGATTTTTCTAAAACTATTGCAGCTGCGGTATTTATGGGGATTAAGAATACCGGCGGTTATTATTATGAGCTTGGTCAGGCAATGCTTAAAGATGGTACATGGACAGTTGAGGTTATTGAAAGCGCTCCCGGCATGAAAGAAATGGTTACAATGGCAATAACAAAACCATATATACTCTTTACCGTACCCAAAACAGATAAGGATCCTATTATCACCATTAAACAGGTAATGAGGAAATAAACGACCTCAATATAGCCTCCAAAACAGCCGATAGCTTAAAAGAGATACTCTCATTAAATTTGGTTGTAAGCGTGAGGCTCTATGAAAAAGTTTATTGCATGTATTGTCCTTATAGCAGCTGCAAATTGTCTCTTTGCAGATTTACAGTTTTTAGCGCTCGATTTTAATACTTCTAATCAAGTGCTGTTTTCTGCTCGCATTATTACACCTGGCAGTGCTTCGTACACAACGCTTTTTATGGGTAATGTTGCAACAGAAGAGCTTACGCAGTTAACATTTTATCCGGAAGCAGTTGATATTGTAAATAATGGCCGTACGCTGCAAATCCGCAATAGGTTTGGTATTTTTGTTTCAAACGATGATTTTAGTGCGCTGCAGCCAATCCGCGGTCTCCCTTCTTTTGTTACCGGGAATCGAATACAGGATGGGCTTTACTTTGATGTTCTAAGCGCTCCGTCAGGGGCATACTTCTTGTATCTCAATCAAAAAAGCTATACGCGAGGCGATATCGTGCTCTATGATGTTGCAACAGGTACTAGTACGGTTGTCGCGCAGAGCATAGAATTTTCCTATAACGGTTTTCCTGCAATCTGGTCGCCGAACTCAGCATATTTTATTTATGCAAAAAATGGTGAGTTATTTTATTTTAGCATCGATCAGTTTAAAAATAACCGAATTGCGCATGAGTCCTGGAGGAAATTGGGTAAAGGAAAAATAAATCAGGTACAGTGGAATGTAAATGGAAGCCTTTATTATCTGCAGAACACATCGGTTTTTAGAATACGTCCTGAAGAGTTCTTTACGCAAGGATTATATTCTGGCATACTCTCTCCAGGCACATTGGTTGGTAAACTTCCATTTACATTCGATGCGAACTTTGACCGATTCTGGCTTAGCCCAAATGCAGATGCAGTTCTTTTATGCAAAGAGGGACGCAATGTGTTTTATTTAAAACTCAATACCGATGATTACGGGCAGCCGTCTGCGGTATCAGCACAGCCATATCTCTATCTGCAGGGCAATACTATAGTAAAACATGTTATCTGGACTAAAGACGGCACTATTTCCATTCTGTGCGCTGCATTTAAAAATAGTACAAGGGTTTTGGAACTATATCGTATAGAAAAAATAACCAGCCTTACAACTTCCTTTAAACAGCTTGATATGGGCGGAGCGAGTGCGGTTGAGCTGTCTCAAGATGAACAGTACACAGCAGTAATTGCTGCATCATCGGTGCAAATTCGGAGAACAGCCGATTGGTCGCTCTATAAATCAATACCGGTAACCGCTGCTGTTTTGCATGTCAAATGGCTTGATAGTGACAGGCTCGTTTTAGCAGGCGCATACTCGACAGAAATAGTAACAGTAAGCACAGGAGCAAAAAAGCTTGTTGCTTTGAGCCAAATTGATCAATTTTCCTGGAGCAACGATGACCAGGTTCAGGCAGCATCCGGTAATACTGCGTATAAACTTTCGGGGACAGTTTCCTGGACTCCGCTCAGCGGTTACACGCCGCAGGTTCCACGCACAATGAGCGCGGAGTATCGAGTCTATCTTGATGAAGTGCCGGCTGGTTCCTATAAAAATATGATTATGGTGCGTTCTATAAAAACGCTTGTTACAAAGCCCTTAATTAAAGCACCGGCTAAAACCTTTGCTCCGTTTCCAGCTGCCGATGATCCGAGAGATCCGCTCATGTTTAATTTTGGTTCACGCATTAGAAGGCGAGAAGTAGCGCTCGTATTTAATGCGCTCGATAATACAGATGGCCTTGTAACAGTCCTTGATGTGCTTGCGAGTTATGGTATCAAATCAATGTTCTTCATTAACGGAGAGTTTATTCGGAGAAACCCCGGCGCTGCACGATTGATAGCGCAGAGCGGTCACGAAACTGGTAACCTTTTCTTTACGATATTTGATCCAACAAGTGCGCAGTATGAAATTTCTGCAGATTTTATTAAGCGTGGCTTAGCTCGCAATGAAGATGAGTATTATCAGGCTACAGGTAAAGAGCTAAGTCTTTTCTGGCATACTCCTGGCTATTCGGTTAATAAAACAATTCTCGATGCGGCTAAAAGCATGAACTACCAATATGTTGGTAGAGATATCGATCCTTTAGACTGGGTAAATCGTCTCGATTATTCAACAGCTTCGCTCTACTACAATGTGACAACGATTATTGATAGAGTCATGCAGCAGGTAAAACCTGGTTCTATTATTCCAATAAGAATTGGAAAACCGGAAGGTGAACGGGATAGTTATTTATTTATGGAGTTGCCGCTGCTTATCAATGCTTTGCTTTCAGAAGGGTACAGTATAGTGCCAGTATCAACACTTATTGAAAATCTTAACTGATTCAAAGGCGCACTTAACCTCTTAAAGTTAAGTGCGCAATGTTTATTTAGACAATAAACTTATTTATTAATAACCGCAGATCTTGAGCATTTTTCTTGTTCTGCAGTGATATATTATTAACAATAAGCATTGCCTTGTTGATCTCGTCGACATGCATTGCAATTTCTGTGACTCCATTGGTTACTTCTTGTGAAATGTTGCTGACAGTAGTCATAAAGCTCGAATTTTTGTTGGCAATATCAGAAACATTGCCGCTAGCATCTTTGATTTGAACCGTTTTATTCATGAGGGATTGCAGTGCAATAACAATCTGATTGCTTCCCTGTGCAAGCTCGGTCATGACTCCTTTAATGTTTTCCATGCTGCTTGCAACTTCTTGAATTTCAGAACTGATTACACTGAATGTTTTGCCGGTAATTTCTGCTTTTTGTTCTGCGCCTTGAATTCTGTCAATGATTCTTGTAAGTGTAGAGCTAATTTCTTTTGCGTTTTGTTCAGTGCTTTCAGAAAGTTTTCGTATTTCGTCTGCAACGACACTAAAACCTTTCCCGGAATCTCCTGCGTGAGCAGCTTCTATTGCAGCATTCATTGCGAGGAGATTAGTTTGCGATGCAATATTATCAATAACAGTAAGAAGTTCCAGAATAACGGTTGCGGAATCGGCTATTTCTTTTACAATGTCGATTGTTTCTTCCATCTCATGACGGCCGGATTCTATTGTCGTTTGTAGTTCTCTTACTGCAACAACCCGCTCGTCAATATCTCTTGAGATTCTATTTGTTGATCTAGTCATTTGTTCTATTGCGGATGATGATTCGGTTATATCTGCAGATTGCTCTGCAATGCTTAATGCAATAGATTGTATGTTTTTTATTACGTCAGAAAAGACTATTTCCATTTGCTTTATTGTTTCGTCGAGCAATTCTACACGCTGTTTAATTGCATGAGTGTTTGCTGCAATTTCATTCGTAGATGCCGATGTTTCAGTTGAAGTAGCTGCAAGTTCCTGGCTTGTGTTGGCAAACAGTGTAATTCCTTCAATGGTTGCGGCAATAATATCACGCAGTGAACGAATGTGCATATTAAAGTTGCTGGAGAGCGATCCAAGTTCATCCTTTGAAGAATGTTCAATGGATTGCGTAAGGTCTCCCTCAGCCTTTGCTATCTCTTCCAGTTTCTTTGTTATTTTTTTAATTGGATTAACAATTGCAGTGACCATAATGCCGATGAGTACAAGTACCGCAGTAACAATGATGCCGTATATCAATATATTCTGCCGTTTGTAGATAGAAATAGCTTCATAGATTTCGTTTTCTGGAATAATAAATCCAAAAAGATATCCGGTGCTTAGCTTTTCAAGGTAGATGAGATAATTGTTAGCATAGTACTTTGTTTTAACTATTTCCCCGGTTTTTGATACAGACTGTCCCCACCAGTAATCACTATACTTTTTATTTACATCGGTGCTTCCTGAAAGATAGAGCACTTGCTCACCGTTTGGATTTAAGAGCACAGTGAGTGAATTAGGGGTGATGTGAATATCTTTAAAAAGAATAGGGATAAATTCGAGTGTCCAATCTGTTGATGCTGCACCGATGATTTTTCCATCCGAACCATACATAATTGAAGTCATTGTTATAAACATTGAATTGAGCGTTTCATCATAATAGGGGTCAGTGATGTAAATATCTTTATCACGTTTTTGAGTTCTGTCCCATGATTCCGGGATAGCAAGTGTATACCAGCTTTGTTTAGGGTAATCGTATTCTGCATTAGAGTAATCATATGTTAAGACTACTGAACCATTATCACGATAGAGATAGGGGCCGTAATACTCTATTCCTTTAAACAAATATTTTTCATACCAGATACCAGAACCAAAAATATTCGGATTTGCTGCAACCTGTTTTTCGAGAAACTGTTCAATTTCCTGTTCCGGCAGTTTATTTGAGTTTTTTGCTATTTCGTAAAATAATTCCCCTGCATGTTTTACCGCATACGCATTATCATAGAGTGTTTTGAGAATAGCTTCGGTTGATTGAGCATATGTCTGGCACTGGTACTGTATTTTTTCATTGGTTACCTTTACAAGATTGTTAGAAATAAACCAGGTGTTGATAACAAATGCCACTACGAGCAACAGCAGAACTGGCAATCCCAAAAATAATGAGATCTTAAGCCAGAGCGAATGAAAAAAACTGCCCTTCATAACCCCCTCCTTGTGTTAGGTGTAAAACTAGTGTTGTTTTATTATGGGAGTTTTACTTGGAAGTTCTTATCTGCCAGCGCTTTTAAACAAAGTCTATATTTAAAATATATTCAATTATTTTAATAATTCAAGAGCAAAACTTAAAATTTTTTGAGGTTTAAAATTTGGCAAAATGTATCAGGTATACTACACTATAACAAACAGAAAGGAAGTTCACATGTATCAGGCACAATTTCGTATTCCATTTGAACAGATTGATTATTCGGTCTCTACGGAACTTATTCAGAGGCTCGATGGTGAGGATTGGGGCAAAACCATTATTGGTCAGCCGCGAGCACTGGAAGCCCTCGATATGGGAATCCATATTAAAGCTAAGGGATATAATGTTTTTTGCTCAGGCGTTCCTGGTACAGGCCGTAAAACTGCCATACTTCAGGCGCTTGCAAACTACAAACCGGACGATATTAAACTAAAAGACTATGCCTATGTGTATAATTATAAAAATCCGCTCATGCCGGAAATTCTTATTCTGCCAGCAGGTAAAGCGCAGCTCTTAAAAAAACAAATTCACACTTTAGTTGAGAGCATTAAGAAATTGCTTTCAATGCAAAATGAAAACTCTGAATATGCTGTAAAAAAGGAAGGGCTCATTAAAAACCTTCAGGATGCTGATGCAAAGAAACTGTCTGAGTTTGAGGAACATCTCGAAGCACAAGGATTTCAAATTGTTCAAATCCAGGGTGAGGATGGCACAAGCACAACCGATATTTTCCCTATTATCAATGGGAAAGCAACCAGTTTTGAAGAAGCTTCCGCTATGGTTGAGAATCAAGAGCTTCCGCAAGAGACGTATGAAAAGCTAGAAAACGAATACAGCATCCATATTGAGGAGCTTCGCAAAGTTTTTATAGAAATTAAACATAACCATGCGTTGCTGCAGGAAAAGCTTGCTCAGCTTCAGCGAACCATTTTAAGCCCGCTCATCCATGATGAGATCGAATCCGTGAAGACTACAATCAAAAGCCCGGAGCTTGATGCCTGGCTTGTAAGTCTTGAAGATGATATTCTCAATCATCTGTATCTTTTTTTACAGGATGAAGAAGACAGTGCTACTGCCCGTGAAGCGCGAAAGAGCAGGCTCAGACGGTATGGTGTCAACATTATTGTTGACAATAGTGCCATAAAATCGGTTCCAATTGTAGTTGAGAGTCATCCTACGTTTACGAATCTCTTTGGAACCATAGAATCTGCAAGTCCCAATGAGAAGAATGCTTATCTCAATATCCGCGCTGGTTCACTTCTCAGGGCAAATGGCGGTTTTTTGATTATACAGGCAGAAGATATACTCAAAGAAGAAGAGAGCTGGATTACGTTAAAACGAGTGCTGAGCACAGGTTCACTTGAGATTCAGCCTGCCCCGTCTCCTTTTGGCAATGTACAGCTTATCAATCCTAAACCTATTCCTATCGATGTCAAGGTAATCATGATAAGCGGTGAAATGCTGTATGATCTGCTTTACAATGCTGATCCCGATTTCCAAAAGCTCTTTAAAATTACTGCAGAGTTTGATGATACGATGCAGTTTACTGATGAAGCTGTCGCAGAATACATTGCTTTTATTCGAAAGATTGTGCGTGATGAAAAACTCTGTCCCATTACCTATGACGGCATTGCAGCAGTAATCGAGTATGGCAGGAGGCTCTCGGAACACCGGCAGCGTCTTTCTACACGGTTTTCCCGTATAGCTGACCTCTTGCGTGAGGCTGAGTACAGGAGCGTAAAAGCGGGAAAAGCTTTCATTGATAGTGAGTCCATTGATACAGCGCTTCGAGCACGCGGCTGGCTTGCAGATCTGCCGGAAGAAAAATTAGCAGAAATGATAGTCGCAGGAGAAATACTCTTGCAAGTGCAAGGTTCGGCTATTGGCCGGGTAAATGGACTTGCTGTCCACGATAGAGGATATTATTCGTTTGGACTTCCGGCTGTCATCTCGGCGCAGGTAAGCCCCGGTGAAAGCGGTGTCATTAATATAGAAGGAGAGTCTGGTCTTTCTGGAGAAATATATGATAAGGCAGTCCTCATTGTAGAAGGTTTTTTGAGAAGCCGATATGCAAGGAATTTCCCGCTTGCAGTTTCTGCGAGTATTTGTTTTGAACAGTCATACGCAGTCATTGAAGGAGACTCTGCTTCGAGCACTGCAGTCTATGCGTTGCTATCAGCCATTGCGCAGATTCCGTTACGTCAGGATATTGCGGTGACAGGTTCTGTAAATCAAATGGGGCAGATTCAGCCTGTAGGCGGCATTAATGAAAAAATCGAAGGATTTTTCCAGATATGTAAACGTTCAGGCTTGACGGGCACGCAGGGAGTCATGATTCCGAGGCAAAATATCGTCAACCTAACGCTATCGAGCGAGGTTATGAAAGCAATTAAAGAAGAAAAATTTCACATTTATGCAGTTGCGACAATCGATGAAGGCTTAGAGCTGCTTTCTGGTGTGCAGGCCGGTACGCTCGACAGAAATGGCGCTTTTGAACCAGGAAGCTTTAATGACCGGGTGCTCAAAGAGCTCAAGCGTATGGCAGATACGATTAAAGAGTATTTAAGCTGATCATTGGTTTTTAGCGTTTTTCAAGCACATAGAGAAACTCTGTTACATGGATTGATCGATTCCGGAGATTTCTGCTCCCGCGGAATGTGTTGTAGGGACAGGCAATGATTTCAACCTTCCCAAGCGGATTGAGGATCGAAGCCATCATCTCTTTTGTAATAAATCCTTCGCTGTTAAAAGAAATAAGCACATACTTTGCGTTGAGTGTTTCAACAAGATCCTTAAATAACTGGAATGCCTTAGTTCTTTGGTTATAACCGGATCGCTGCCAGTCGCTGGGTATTCCTGAAACCCTGCTTATTTTTTCGGGACGCTTATATGATACTAAAAGGTTGAGCATAAAGTAATTCGAACCATAGGGATGCTGGTTATACGGCGGATCGAGGTATACAAGATCCATGTTGTTAAGGAGCGGAGCAAGGTCGTTGGCACTTGTGCGAAACACCTGATAATCACATTCATAGCGGCTCAGCACAGGAACAGCAAGTTCGATTTTTCCAAGAATGCGCGATAGTGCATTGCGTCCGCTTCCGCCAAAATGACCTATTCCTGTTTTGCGGTCTTTGTAAAAACCCTTAAAAACACCTGCGGTGTTAGTGTGGATTGATGCTTTACTTAAGAGCGGTCCCATGAGCAGTTTTTTAAAAGACGTATCGGTTTTTTCAATAAGCTGGCGGTATATATCGATCCTCCGTGCGTTTTCTTTTGTGTAAAAAAGCCTGTCGTGAGCCGTTATATTATTTTCATCTTTAGCTGTATAGAGTTCCTCAATAAACCCATATTGACTGTTTGTTTTAACAAGTGATTCTGCAATAGCATTATACTCTGTAACAAGGTTGTGCAAACTTGCTGCATCAACGGAACTCTTATTTGTTAAATAGCAATTAGCCAGGGCTTCTGCATACGGTTCAAGATCATTACTTATTATAAGGTTTGCATAGGACTTTAAGAGCCGGGAGACAACGCCAGAGCCGCTAAAGAGATCGGCACATCGAAGTTTTCTGTTGCCCAGATGCTGCTGTACTTTTTTAATTACTTGCGCTATGGGAAGCAGCAAGCTGCGTTTGTTGCCAATACAGGTAATGAGCTGGCTATATATATACTCACTTTCGGCGGAATCGACAGTGCAAGGAGAAGTCTTTTCAGTAAGTAAATTCATTATCTATCCTTAATACAATAAAAGTGAGAATAATATTTGGTTTTAAGCATATCTGTGTAACTTACAGCGATTATGCGCATGGTATATATACCGCTCGGTAAGTATAGCATGCTACGAGCATTTATAAAATATTATATAATGAGTGCTACTGGTAAACTTGGACATTTTAGGATATATTTTTTATTGTGTTTTCGTGACACTCTATACGCGATGAGGTATCTATGAAAAAGCTTTTTGGAATCATTTCAATACTTTGTATAATGGTCTGCATTACCTTTGTGTCCTGCAAGCAAAAAGTTCCTCAAACAAGTAATGGCTCGGCAGGACAGGGACAGTCTGCATCACAACCTGCAAATCAGGATGTTCAGGGTGGGCAAGCTCAAACTGAAAGCACTGCGTTAAATACTCCTCAAGGAAGCCAGCAAGGCTCACAAGGTTCAGCACAGCAGAGCAGTGAGCAGCAAGCCTTATCGCAGCAGGGACAGACTAGCTCAGCAAACACGCAGCAGATTCCATCGCAGCAAGATACGGTTCCCCGGCGAAAAATAGGCGAAATAGTATTTTTTGATGGGACGGTCACCATAGCGCGAAAAGGCGCAACGGTTAAAAACGTGCAGATCGGAGACACAGTCTATACCTTTGATGTTGTTACCACAGGACCAAAGAGTAAGCTCGAAATAGATTTAGCAGCAGGTACTCCCGGCGGAGGCATAGTTAAGCTTACTGAAAATACCTCATTCTATTTTGATACAAAGGTGCTCGACAACGGAGCGCGAAAAACGGTAATCCAGCTCCTCGCTGGAGCGGTGCAGGTAAAAGTCGATAAGCTCGCTAACGGTTCATTCACCATAGCAACCGATGCTGCTACGCTCGGTGTGCGGGGAACATTATTTATAGTAGATACAATTCCTGACGGTACGATGATGGTAACCTGTGCAGAAGGCGTTGTTGCAGTAAAAACCGAAGACGGCGAGCAGATTAAAGCTCCTGCAGGCAGCGCAGTGATTGTGCAGGATGGGAATCCGGTTAAAAAAGATATGCCGCCAGAATCGCTAATTGAGTTCCGCAATGATTGGCGCAAAACCATGTATGATGCATTTGCATCAAAGGCATTAAACTATACAACAATGTACGCTGGCATTGTAGATAGCCAATCATCAAAACTCCTGGCTGCTCTGCAAAAGCTTCGGTCGCACCAGGCAATTCTTGATATGTGGGCAAAAGACAAGGCTTCTGGCAAAGAACCGCGGTTTACCGATTATCTGGCTGAGAAGAAAACAATTGCACCGGCTCTCTTTGAAGTGCTCACTGCGCTCTTTGCAATAGAGCGGCCGTATTACCGGCTTCTTGAACTTAAAACTTTGCATGCTGGCGGTATAGGGACAGGTGTCATGAAAGACGGCCGGAGCACTGCAGCATATTTTAGTGATTTTGATACTAAAACACAGGCTGTTGTAACGGCTATGGCAGAAGCGCGCGAGGCACTTAAACTTTTTGCCTGGGCTGCAGCAGGAAGTCCGCTTGGTAATTTCTTTGGAGCCAAAGCAGAAAGCCTTGGAACAGGCAATCTTTTCTTTGACGAAGAATTCTAACTGTGTTTATGGAGCAGGTTCTCTGGTAAGAGCCGCTCCATGAGCTTTTTGTATATCAACGAAAACATATCAACGGGAGACAGTAAGCCCGAGAAAATAACGTATCACTCGTGAAGGAGTATTTTTGTATGAATAAAAAACGCATATTAACCGGGGACAGACCTACAGGAAAGCTGCATCTTGGGCACTATGTAGGATCCATAAAAAATAGAGTTGCACTCCAGGATGAGTATGAATGTTTCTTTATTATTGCAGATTTACATACACTGACCACAAAACCAGAGAAAGAGCATATTGAGGAACTTGCTGATAATGTTCGTTCTGCGGTGCTTGATTATCTTGCCTGCGGAATCGATCCGCAGAAAAGCGTCATATATCTTCAGTCAGCAGTCCCTGAGGTAATCGAGCTCAGTCTCTTTTTCCAGAATCTTGTGACAGTGCCGCGCCTCTCAAGGTTGCCGAGCCTTAAAGATATGGCAAAAGGAGCAGGTTTTGAAGAAATGCCGTTTGGACTCCTGGGCTATCCTGTGCTCCAAGCAGCCGATATACTGCTTCCTCGCGCGCACCTTGTCCCGGTTGGTAAAGACAATGTTGCCCATGTGGAAATTACCCGTGAGATTGCACGCCGGTTTAACAATCTCTATGGAGAAGTTTTTCCCATACCCGATGCATTGGTTTCTGATCAGGGTTCTCTCGTTGGTACCGACGGGGATGCAAAAATGTCAAAGAGCCTCAATAATGCAATTTATCTTTCAGATGACCCGAAAACCGTAGAAAAGCGTGTTATGTCTATGTACACCGATCCTAACCGCACCCGAGCCGATATACCCGGCACAGTTGAGGGGAACCCTGTCTTTATTTACCATGATGTGTTTAATCCTAATAAAGAAGAGGTAGAAGACCTGAAAACCCGCTACCGTGCAGGTAAAGTTGGTGATGTTGAGGTAAAGCAAAAGCTTACACGTGCGCTCAATGCATTCCTAGATCCTATTCGCGAACGCCGCGCATACTATGAAGCGCAAAAAGGGCTTGTCGATGAAATAGTGTATGAGGGAACTCAGCGCATGCGTCAGGAAGCACGCGAGACGCTCACCATAGCAAAGAAAGCTATGGGTCTTGCATCAGTGTGGAACAGAATTGCCAGAAAAGCAGAAGAGCGGCGAAAGAACAATTAGAGCGTCATTGCTTTAATTATGCAATACCGATGATAGTTTACACGATCATGTGTCGTTGTGGTTAGGGTGTGCTTGAATCATCGGTATTGTATTGTCAGTATTGCCCCAGCATACCCAGTATTGCTGCTTTGGCTTCCTCTGCGCCATTATCTAAAAGGACCATGTGTCCCGTTGCTTTAAGCGTAAGCAATTTCCCGGTATTCTGTTTTGACAATATCGATGCAAATTCTGCAAAGCCTTCCTGTGTGAAGTATAAATCTGAATCACCAGCCAGCACAAGGTAAGGAATACCGGTAATTTGCGGCAAAAGGGTATCCTGTAAAAAGTTGCGCGCACGAGCTACCATTGCAGCTTGAGCTAGATTTTCTTCAGGATTTACCATGCCTTCACCATATTTTGTGAACACAGCGCGGTTCATATCATCGTTTACAATATCCCACAATGTTGCGCGAACTTTGTTTTTACCGCGTATCTGGTATGGGAGGACAAACCGCAGCCATTCAACCTGTGTTGAAAGCCATGCGACTATGGGGTTTTGCGACCGGTAGTCCAGTCCTTTATTGAGCGGGCTAATAAAAATTATACCATTTGGTTTTCTAGGAGCTTTTGCAGCGATTGCAGCATTTGCAAGGGCTCCAAAGCTCATTGATGCAACAAAAACCTTATGATTAAGGGGAAGTGATGCTGTGTATGCTTCATAAATCTGCAATGCTGTTCGCATATCTTCTATGTAGTGCCATTGCCGGTTACGAAGCTCAAATGGATAGCCTTGTATGCCAATTATTGGAGCTATAATGTTAATGTTGTATGTGGAGTGGAGTTCCTGAAACCATTCCCGGTACTGGCCGGCACCAATCTGGCCTCGAAAGCCTTCAAAGAAAAACAATGTGGTGGTATATGCAGGATTTACCATAAAAATAGGTTCGCCATATGGCAAATTCCATGCCATATCTTTGTCATATGTCCGCGATGCTTCAATGGCTTTGATTTTTTTAGCAGTTTGCGCAATCTGGCACTGATAGACTGAAAACCAGATACCAATGAGTGCAAACGCGCAGAGAACTACGAATAATACTTTTTTAAGTATTGCAATGCTTTGTGTCTTGTTCATAGTAATAACTATACAAGCTTTTTATGAATTGTCAATTTTTTTCGGAAAGTAATAAAAAGGCGGTGGGGCGGCGGAGGAGGATGCAGTAGCGGAGGAGGAGGTGCACAGTCACGCTTATATGGATACAGTCATGAGCACAAAAAAATTATATACTGCATGCGCAATCGCGAGTATCCACCACCGAAAGTTTTTAATGACAATCAGGTATAAAAAAGCTGTACCTGCCAGCAAGCTCCCCAGTACAACACCTAAACCCCTATGCGCTAAACCAAAAGGAATGCTGAACGCTGACAGGATTAAATACATGTCTGGAGAATAGGTAAAACCATTATTGCTATCCTCTGTGCTTTTGATTGGTTCTCTAGTAAAAAATGTGCTAACTACTAAGCCTGGTATGGCTCGATATATAAGTTCTTCTTTAAATGCTAAAACCACTGTATCAATAGCAAGTATGATCAAGCCTGAAATTGAAGAGCGAAGCTTTAAGACATCGGCTTCTATTGCACGAGTGCTTGACTCAAAGTAAAATTTCTCGATTGCGGCTGCAAAAAGGCCGCATAGTGTAAGAATTGCCACTGCCGAAATGAATTGGCGTAGAACGATTTTTGCCGTAAGCGATGCAGGTGTATATCGATTTGATTTTTTCTTATTGTTGCATGCAATTACATAGAGCAAACCCGAACAGAAAATCGCACACAAAGACGCAAGTATACGTTGGAGCAGGGCTCGGTCTATAGAACTATCGGGTTTCCACAGGGTAAGCATCATGTTTGCTAAGGCATTAAAAGCTCTTTGCAGATACGGTGTTGCTGTATAGAAAAAGAAAAATAGTACTAGCATTGAAGACAAAGAATCTAAACTTGTGTTGCGTCTACGCGCTGTATTACAGAGTAAGGTATTTTGCTGTGCTGTAAATGTATCACGCTGCGCAGGCGGTTTTGTCTTGCTCATTTGACATAAACCAGTATATGGTAAATAATAGAATACTGTCCACAGTGATTACTAAAAATGGAGTAAGTAATGACCTGGTTTGTGATTTTAATTGTAATAATAATCCTTATTCCTGCGGTGCTCTTGCTTGCAAAAGCCGAAAAGCCGTATTCGGCTGTAACGTACTATGATAGGGCAAAAGAAGTTGGTTTTTCTATCACAGAAGCAAATAAAATAAAAAGTAAAGCGCGCGAGCTCGGTATTGTTGATCCCGGAGAAGCCCTCTGGCATACACGAGAGCTCGATATGGTGATTGCTGGCTTTACCGAAGAGTTTCGAGCGCAAAAAGTTGATAAGCAGCGGGACACCATAGCCTTTATGGAAAAGCTTTATGACTTTAGAAAGCGTTTGGAGTTTGATAATCCTAAGTACAAGTTTGGTATTCATTCAACAAAACTCATTCGTAGAAATCAAAAATTGCGTGTGCTCATTCATGGACTGGGTGTGCATCAGTCGACTCTGATAGATAACAATGAGCGCTATCTGGTGATTACCTATCCCATGGGGGTAAAAGCCGATCCTGGCTTTAACTGGAAAGGGAAAAAAATATCGGTATATTTTCGCAGGGATAATGACGCTGAATATGTTTTTGATACGTATGTGCTTGATGAGGTGCGTATCAACAATATTCCTGTGTTGCAAATTGCTCATAGTGATAGTCTCTTTAGATCACAAAAACGAAAATCTATCCGCATGCGGGCAAATTCGCCTGCTTATTTATATCTGCTCAGAAAAGGCGATACTGCGTATGAGCGTCCAGAACGAATTCCTGGACTGCGATGCATTGTCGAAGATATTTCTGATGACGGGGCTGCAATCCGAATTGGCGGTAAGGCCAAAGCCGGCATGATGGTTAAGGTTCAGCTCTGGATTAATGATGATGTCATTGTGATGAGCGGGACTGTTAAAGGCGTAGACTATGAAACAAATAAAAATCAATCGGTTTTGCATATTCAGGCAATGCCATTGAGCCCGAGAATGCGTAACCTTGTTCGTTCTCATGTGTATAATATTAAAGAGCGCGCAAAACATGAGGATGAGTCGACACTGCTCGATGGGAATATTTTTACCTCGTAATCTGCCTTTGCTTCTGTGCGCTTCAATAGAATATTTGTTTTTCCGGGTGTTTCTATGATATACTTACTAGTAGAGCATGATTTTATGTTCATAAAAAGAAATGCTTTTGACAGCGAAAGGATTGCGCAATGAAGAAGGCTTTTATAACAATACTTGTTATTGTTTTAGCGGGTGCTATTACTGCTCAAGATGCAGATACAGTAATAGAAACCTATAAACGCAATTTTGCCCGTTCATCGCTTGGTACAAAAGTAGAGCTTTTAAAAGAAGCAGCTTCATATACTAATATTAATATGGGACCTCTTTACGATACAGCATTGCTGTTCGTACTTGATAATGCTAGCATCCTGGGTAATGACGCACTGCTCAGGGAAATGACTCTTTTTTCTATTGAAATGGTAAAAAAATATCAGTATACTCCTGCTGCTACTACAGTATGGAAAATATTCTTAACTTTTAGAGACTCATCAATACGTGTGCCAATTTTGCAAGCCCTAGCTGTTATTGGGAAAGAAAATCAAGATGTTATTGCCAGCATGAATAATTTTCTCAGTACTCAGAACACATTATTTCGTGCTGGTGAGGTAATTGATATGCAGGTTTTGGATGCACTTATCTTTGCATTAGGAAAGGTTGGTAATAAAGATAGCTTTAACCCTATTTTTACTGCATATTCGCTTGGATACAGTGAATCCATAACAAAGCGGGCGCAAGCTGCAATAGATAGCCTTGGCGTAGATGTCGGTGCTATGCTTAATGAAATTATTACCAGGAACCAGCCAATTGAAAAACTTGCGGCCCTTAAAATCGGGCTTCAGCTTACAACACTTTCAAAGGAAAAACGAGGAGAAATAGCTGAAAACGCTCTCAGAATTGGAACTACCACAAAAAGTGATATTCAGCTCGATCAAAACGCACTTATGGAGCTAAGACTGCTTGCTGCGAGAGAGTTAACAAATCTTAAATGGCAGAGTGCTTCTACTATAGCGATACAGCATTTCCAGGATTTTCAGATTCAGTATACACGAAATCGTATACCTAAATCATATTTTCTTGAATCGATTGCTTTGTTAGGAGCAGTTGCGACTTCTGAAGCTGCTCAGACGCTGGCTTTGTATTTACAGTATATCAATACCCAGATGGAACAGGGCAAAGTGCCCGATGAGCAGATAACGATAGCTGTAATTTATAATCTGGGTCTCCTTGGCGATAAAATTGCATTTGATCAGCTTTTGTATGTCAGCTATCTTCAATACTCTGATACTATTAAGAAAACAGCACAAGAAGCGCTGCAAAAGCTCAAGTGGTAGTCTAATAGTTTCACGCTCATAAGCTTTCTTCTGGTTATGAAACTATCGTTCTGTTATTATGAATTAGATCTGTTTTAAGTGCATCTCTAATACTTCATAATACATTCTCGTCTTAGGTCTTAGGTCGAGTGCGTGCAAAATATATGACTCAGATATATAATTGTGCATGAAAGGGAATTCCGTTCATGTACTGTTGTGCCCGCCTTGTGTCTGTACTGGAATTGCGACGTTATTGATATATCTGCCGTATAAACCCGCAGTCTGGTATCTTTCGCTAGCGGGAGCGGTTTGTTGCAGTGTTCTAGCATTGGCGGTAAAAAACAATACACGAAACAGAGCAGCTGCCATTGCACTAGCTATTTGCATGGGGCTGTTTGCTGGTGCCCGCTCGATAAAAACTCAAGATTCAATAAAGCTAGCAGCTGGACTTGCTGAGCAATACATAAAAAAAATAACTGTAGCAATTACATCCAATGCAGGGAAAACTGCAAAAGGTTACTATAAAATGACAGGCAGTCTGATCTCTGTGCATGGTGCTTTTGGAAGCAAAACATCGGCGCATGGTTCATGCATGCTGATTTCGGATGCAGAGTTACTCCCTGGTTCAATAGTGGAAATACCTTTAAGCACGGATTTTGAAAAAGGAATATTCTTTGCGCGGAACAAAGACATATATGTGAGTAAAAAAGCGGGAGCGATTGAACAGATGCGATTTTATTTGCGTAAAACGGTAGAGTCAGCGATTGAACGAAGTGCTGGGAAATCTGCACCGCTCCTCAAAGCTCTGTTGACAGGCTACCG
>CAZVTR010000025.1:33058-37409 GCA_964630305.1 uncultured Treponemataceae bacterium
ATAAGTGTATCTGTTTTTAATAAAATAAATATATTTTCACCTATTACTTCGGCATTGGTAAGCCCCTTTGTTACATGCTTAATAATTGGCGGAATCCTGGGAAGTGTGGCTGTGACTGTTTTTCCATGGTTAAGTATAATTACACAATACTTGCTTTGGAAGACTGAAGCGATAATGCTTATGCTTATAAAAACCGGAGGGGAAATAGGAGTTATTGAAGGAGTATGGATTGGCAAAGTGTATATCCTGCTTGTCATTGTTGGAGCGGTATTGTATTGTTTTAGCATCTACCGCGCTAGGCAGTTTAAGATAATGATGGCAAAGAAAATTAAATTTGTATATCATTACTATATGAGTAAGCTATAAGAATATTATGAAACGATTATATGGGGATGAATTAAAACAGCTCTATACTGCTCCTTCAAAGCTTTCTGCTTTTCTCGCAGGGGAAGAGTGGGGAATGCAAAAACGCTTTGGTCAAAACTTTTTGCTCGATGAGCTCATACGAAAAAAGATTATCGATGCGGTCCAGCTCGAAAAAAATAGTTGTGCATGGGAAATTGGCCCTGGCTTAGGTTCATTGACAAACATTGCAGCAGATCAATGCAATAATCTTATTGTTTTTGAAATTGATCATGGGTTTGCAGAGTTCCTCAGAAATCATTATCCTGCTATAACTGTGTATGAAGGTGATTTTTTAAAAACATGGAACTGCGCGCTCAGTGAGAGGGGTATGCCATATCGTGTTTTTGGTAATCTTCCTTATAATGCAGCAAGTGCGATTATTGCTGAACTGTTAGAACATGGCGTGCATCCAGATATCATGGTGTTTACGGTACAGCGAGAAGCTGCAGAGCGTATGTGTGCAAAGCCTGGTTCAAAAAATTACTCTGCGTTTTCCGTCCTTTGCGCTTCACTCTATACATCCAAAATAGTTATGGATTTACGCGCTGAGCATTTTTGGCCTCAGCCCCGTGTAAAAAGCTCTGTTGTACTCATGACAAAACGCAGTAATCCCTGCAAATATGCTGGTAATCCAGCATTTACACGATTTACCCGTGCTTGTTTTTTAAGCCGACGGAAAATGTTAAAGAATAATCTCAAACAAGCTGGTTTTGCCGATGAAGCAATAATTAGAGCATGTAACAGTGCTGGAATTGCTGCCAATGTGCGGGCTGAAGACCTATCTGCTGATATATTTGATAAGCTCTATGAGTATTTCAATAGATAAAACAATATTTGCAAATAATAAACCCTTGTAGAATTTCCTGCTTTATGGTAGCCTGAAATCAATACTTGAATGTGTAAGAAGTCAGGCTCAGCACAATTGTCTAATGCTGTGGATATGAAATGCATGCAAACAGTTTTGAAGCCTGTCTCTTGTTGAATGGAAACTGCCTGTGAGCCGAAAATCGCTCGAAACAATTCTTCATTATATACTCAACGAGGCTGATGAAGCAGAACTTGAAGTAATTGGCAAAGCTCTCGAACGTAGGAAACAGGATGCAACAAGGTTCGCTGCACTGGGCGGGTTTAACCCTGGAGCTATGGCAGAGCGAATGTCAGCAAGTATCAATCAGAGTCTCAATGAAAGTCTGGAATCAATCAGGGAAACTGTACGGAACTATGTAGAAGAAATAATTAGGAAAAATGCTCCAGATATCATCGATGAGGAATTATCGGTACTGCTTGATCACTATGTTGGAAAGGCAGAGGCTGAACTGGCGCAGCATGCAGCCGTAAACACGTCGGGAAAAGGCATCGTGGATTATGATTCAGAGAAGTCTGGGCTTCCTCCGGAGGCAATGCTGAGTATGATTCGCGATTTTGTTGAATACTCTACTGGTGCAATGCCTCCATCAAAACAAAAAGAACTGTGGGATTGGATGGCAAACTGGAAAGACAATTACTGGAAAGCATTTCCTGAAACTATCAAGGCGCTCATAAAAGCGTTGCTTGAGGGCAAGCTTGAGGCAGAAGAATTCTGGCGTGCTGTTGTTAGTTTTTTAGGCTTATAAAACAACCATGGGTTAAGGAGAACGTATGGGTTCAGATATGGAAACACTTGAAATTACTGGACAGAATCTGACAATTAAGGATGTAGTAACTACTGCCCGATATGGGAGAAGAGTTGCATTGTCAGAAACAGCAATAAAACGTATTGAGCAATCAAGAAGTATTGTAGATCGTTGTGTTGATGAATCGCTGATTCGATATGGGATTACGACTGGTTTTGGTAAGTTCAGTGATGTTGTCATTTCTAAAGAAAATAATACGCTACTGCAAAAAAACCTGGTTATGAGCCATGCTGTAGGGGTGGGAAATCCTCTCCCGGAAGAAGTAGTCCGTGCAATGATGCTCCTCCGAGTTAATGCACTTGCTGTCGGCAATTCAGGAATACGCCGTGAAACAGTTGAGGCGCTTGTAAATTTTCTTAACAAAGGAATAACGCCTGTCGTGCCAGAAAAAGGCTCGCTCGGAGCTTCTGGCGATCTTGCGCCATTAAGCCATATTGCGATCGCGCTCTGCGGAATGGGTGAGGTGTACTACACCGGAAAACGTATGCCGGCAGAAGAAGCGCTGAGACTCGCAGGCATAAAACCAGTGGTGCTCACAGCTAAAGAAGGACTTGCGCTTATCAACGGCACACAGTGCATGACTGGCATAGGTGCGCTCGCAGTATTTGACGCAAGAAAATTGATGCGTACCGCCGATGTGGTTGCTGCATTAACTGTGCAAGCTCTCAAAGGCATAACCGATGCTTTTGACGAACGAATTCATCTCGCTCGCGGTCAGAAAGGACAGATTGAATGTGCGGAACACATGCGGGAGCTCCTAAAAGGATCCCGGCTTGTTACCAGGCAAGGAGACGAGCGTGTGCAGGATGCGTATGTCTTGAGGTGTATTCCGCAAATTCATGGCGCTAGCCGTGACGCAATTGGATATGTTCTTGATATTATAAATCGTGAGCTGAATGCAGTTACAGATAATCCGTTAATATTTGTTAATGAAAATGATCCATCAGGAGGCGATATACTGTCTGGAGGAAACTTCCATGGTCAGCCTGTAGCTTTAGCTATGGATTTTTTAGGGATTGCTCTTTCCGAGCTAGCCAATGTTTCAGAACGCAGAATAGAGCGCCTTGTTAATCCTGCACTATCAAATAAATTGCCGCCGTTCCTGGTTAAAGACGGCGGTGTTAATTCTGGCTTTATGATTATGCAGTACACAGCAGCTTCGCTTGTATCAGAAAATAAAGTGCTTGCGCATCCTGCATCAGTCGATTCAATCCCATCAAGCGCTAACCAAGAAGATCATGTTTCTATGGGTACAATAGCGGCTCGAAAAGCGCGCATGATACTCGAGAATGCACAAACTGTTCTAGCAATTGAGCTCTTGTCAGCGCTTCAGGCGGTGGATCTCAGAACAGAATCAGAAGGGCTTGGGAAGTCACCGCAATCGGTACTCTCTACGCCTTCTGCTGCAGTGTACGGACTTGTTCGCTCTGCTGTTCCAATGGTAGATAAAGATAGAATTATGTATGAAGATATTGAAAAGGTACGACGATTGATAGTTGATGGCGCTGTATTGCGCACAGCCGAACAGACTATGGAAATACTATAAATGATAGAGGGGGTAGTATGAATAATACGTCCATAAAAAATGCAATGCAAATAAAGCTTGATTTTGATACATTGCCTGAGTATCCTGCGTTTGTAGAAGGCATTAGGCGTGCTCCAAAACGTGAAGCACATTTAACACGGGAACACGAAAAACTTGCGCTAAAGAATGCCTTACGGTATATCCCCGAACAGTTTCATGAAGCGCTTGCCGGAGAATTCTTAGAGGAACTTAGAACACGGGGACGGATATATGGTTATCGGTTCCGGCCTGCCGGGAGAATTTATGGTAAACCAGTAGATCAATATAAAGGAAAGTGCCTAGAGGGAAAAGCCTTTCAGGTAATGATAGACAATAACCTCGATTTTGATATTGCGCTGTATCCGTACGAGCTTGTTACCTATGGAGAAACAGGCCAGGTTTGTCAAAACTGGATGCAGTATCAGCTTATAAAAAAATATCTTGAAGTGCTTGATCATTCAACAACCCTTGTTATAGAAAGCGGACATCCGCTCGGGCTTTTTAAGAGTCATGAGTTGGCGCCGCGTGTAATTATTACAAACGGGCTCATAATTGGAATGTTCGATAATTTAAAAGATTTTAACCACGCTGCCGCTCTTGGTGTCGCGAATTACGGACAAATGACTGCCGGCGGATGGATGTATATCGGACCGCAGGGTATTGTGCATGGTACCTTTAATACACTCCTTAATGCCGGCCGGCTAAAGCT
>CAZVTR010000026.1:0-32746 GCA_964630305.1 uncultured Treponemataceae bacterium
AACCCAACTATCTGATCAGCAAATTTAATCTTAAATTTCATACATCACTCCGGTTTGACATTTCGGAACCATCCCCTATTATCTCTTCTGCACAAGCTCGTTTGCCACGGCGTTTTAAGCGCTGCAATGTGCTTTTCATAGATACCGCTGTATTTTCTATTATTTCTTCATAACAGCCAAAGGTTTCAAGCTTACCAAGCTTCATAACCCCAATATAATCCGCAAAACGATACAGTAATTCTTCATTATTTGTTGCAATTAACAGCGTGGTGCCTCGCTTTCTCAGTTTTGTTATTTTATTAAACACATGTTCAATACTATCATCGTCAAGATTTGCCGTGGGATCATCCATAAAAACAATTTCAGGATCTGTAATTAAAGCGCGAGCTATAGCAATTAACTTCTGCTCGCCAACAGAAAGCTCTGCTGGTCGTACTGTTAGTGTCTCATAATAGCCAAGCTCTTCTACCAGTGTTCTAACCCTCTTTTGCACCTCTTTTTGGGGCAGTTCTGGGAAATGAACCTGCAACGGCAGAGCAACATTGTTAAATACACTCATGTTTTGCCATAATGCTCCATTTTGAAATACAAATCCAGTTACTTTTCTTAACGCTTCTTCCTGTTTTTCGGTAAACCAAAAAATATTTTTACCGTGAATAAGCACCGCTCCGCTATCGGGAACAATGAGTCCCCCTGCTATTTTAAGGACTGTTGTTTTGCCGCACCCCGTTCCTCCAATAATGCACGTACAGGTACCAACAGGCTGTTTAAAAGAAACTTCTGACAGTATTTGATTGTCATCTATCGAAAACGAAACTTTTTCTAGAGTAACTGCAGGTATGGAAAGTGTTTCTACATTATCCGACATACTGTATTACCGTAATAAAAATATCTGCAAAAACAATTAATACAATGGAAGATCCAACTGCCTTTATTCCAGCTACCGGTATTTCTGTACTAGCCCTGTTTACAGAAAAACCCTGATACATTGACATAACAGAAATAACCATTCCAAACACCAATGCTTTAAGCATGCCAAGAAAAATATCTTTAAGCAGCAAAACCTGCATGAGATTGCTTAGATATTCTCTAAAAGGTATCGCTTTAAAAAGCTGAACTACAGTAAAGGATCCCAAAAGCCCAAAAATATTGAAATAAATAGTTAAAACTAACATTGAGACAGTAACACCAATCAATCTGGGAACAGCAAGATAGGAAATAGGGTTTATACCGGAAGCCATATAGGCTTCAATTTCATTATTAACAACCATAGTACCTAGTTCTGTAGCTATTGCTGTACCAGAACGAGCTGTTACTACAAATGCCGTTAATAGAGGGCCAAGCTCACGGGTAATAATAAGAATTAGAATTTGATACATAAGCTTGGTCTGTCCAAACTGCGGCAGAAAACCGGTTCCAATAATGATGACAGCAGCGCCAATTGCAACAGCCATCACCACATTGATTATTAAAGCTTCAAAACCAGTAAAGAGAATCTGCATCACGAGCACTTTATAACCAACTTGACGTTTCCTAAAAAAGCCGCCAATAGCTTTGAGCACATTATAAAAAAAACCCAACGCATAGAGCATCGCAGAAATTGAGTTTCGTACTTTTTTCCCTGTAAATTCTAGAATGTTCACATAAGAAGTATTATGTAAATTATATAAATTTTCAATAAAGGGACACACTTGCCATCGTTATCAATTGTTTTTCGGCATAGATGCGGTATAATAGTAAGTACTTATTTCCTCAAACGAAAGGAATTGTATATGAAAAAGAAACTTTTTGTGATTATTCTTACTTTGCTTGTAACTGCTTTATTTGCGCAACAGCCTAAATCTCCAGTTTTTGGTACCATAGATTTTGTTGAAGGTTCTGTATCGGTTACCAGAGCAAACAAAGTGATAGCTAGTATTAACCCCGGTGATACGATTCTGATTGATGATTTTATTAAAACCGGAAACGATGGCATGGTTATTATTCAGCTTGATAAAAAAACCGGCATGCGAGGAACTATAACCATAAAACCAAAAACATCTGCATACTTGCGCCTTAAACAGGACACCAATGCTCCTAAAACAGTCATTGAAGTAATGGCAGGACAGATCCAGTCCAAGCTGGCAAAAATTGCTGGCAATCCAAGCTTTTCAGTTGCTACCGACACTGCTGTCATGGGTGTCCGCGGAACAGAATTTGGCGTTGTTTCCTCGCCAACAGGCGGTATTCTCGTTTACTGCACCGATGGAGCGGTAGAATGTTCAGAGGACGGAGGGAGCACAGTAATTAATAAAGGCCAATCGGTAGAAAAGAAGTTCGGCGAGCGTTTTAGAAAGGTACCTGTTGCAGTATCCAACTATGAAACATTTGCTGCAAAATGGTGGACTGATGATATCGAAGCATTTCGAGCAAATCCTGCAAAAGCATTAAAATTTTATAAAGACAAATACGATGAGCTATCCGGACGCTTTAACAGCGTTTTCGAAATGCTTCAGAAAAGCCCTATACTCACCAAATGGATTAAAGAAGATGCCGAGCACGCAGTAATAAACCCCAATAGCCCAGAAATATTGCGCGATAAAAAGGAAATAATCGGCCATCTCTTAGAAATTAGAAAAACACTCGTTATCTTTGAACGTATTTATTACCGCATGCTGCTCTTAGAAGAATATATTAAGAATACTGCAGCAGAAAAAACTCTTATTGCACCTGGTGTTACGGTAGGAGATTTTATCAGACGTATTACCAATGAAGCTGCATCGTTTGAAAAAAAAGTAGCGTTGTTCCGCTATGCTGAACTCTTGTATAATTTGAGAAATGGCGGTACAGGCATGTTTGACAACGATGATGACTTTTTCGGTTCAAGCATGGATGACTAATAGCGTTCAATTGCTGCAATACATAACACTGAATGTGTACACCATAAATAAAACAGGAGTGCAAAACTCCTGTTTTATTTTTTTTAAAACATTCTTATACTACTTACACAAAGTTTGTCCTATAATTTAGAGGAGTTTGTATGAATCCTTTTAGCTTTTATTGCCCTACAAAAATTGTATTTGGACCTGGTATGCTCAATGAGTTAGATAAACAGCTCTCAAACTATCGCTATAAGTCTTTTCTTATCGTAACTGGCAGCAGTGCAACAAAAAACTCATCTGGGTTTTCAAAACTGCTCACTATTTTAGACACACATGGTTACTCCTATTCAGTATTCAGCAATGTAAAACCCGACCCCACTGCAGAAATGGTGCGTGAAGCTGCAGCGCAAATTCAGACAAATAAACATGAAGCTGTCATTGCATATGGCGGCGGTAGTCCTATCGATTGCGCTAAAAGTGCAGCTCTCATGGCAAGTAATAATACTGATATCATGGAATATGTTTTAGTCAAGCAAACACCGCAAAAACCAGCACTGCCTGTTATTGCAATTCCTACTACTGCCGGCACTGGTTCTGAGATGAGCGCAGCAGCTGTTACAACAGATCCTGTGAGCAAAAGAAAAATAGGTCTATCACATCCTTCATATTTTCCCCTGCTCAGTATTATTGATCCCGAACTGCATAGCAGCATGCCTCCTGCCATAACAGCAGCAACAGGTCTCGATGCGTTGACGCATGTGCTTGAATCCTGGTTCTCACTCGGAGCTAACCCCGTTTCAGACAGTATCAATGTAATAAATATCAATCTCATTGGAACTAATCTTGCAAAAGCGTATCGAGAACCAGACAATATTCAAGCTCGCTCTGCAATGGCTTATGCAAGTGCAACAGCAGGTATGGCTTTTTCAAATACAGGTTTGGGAATGGTACACGGGTTTGCGCATCCTATCGGCGCATTATTTGGTATTGCGCATGGCGTAGCGAATGCGGTAATGCTCCCCTATGTATTTGCTGCAATGAAACATCAGCTTAAAGACAAACTCAGTGGATTACGATCCTGTTCAATTATTGCTGATAAAACCTATCAGCTTGAAAATCCTGAAACACTCATTGCAGGTATACTTGCACTCCGTGCTACCTTGCAAATACCCATGAGTCTCAAAGAGCTTGCCATTACAGAAAAAGATTTACAGGCACTACATGCTGATGCCTGCACCTACCGAATGCGCCCAAAAAGTCCGCGAGCTTTTACCGATCAGGAATTATACAAAGTTCTCTATGCAGCCTGGGCAGGTGATCTTGATATGGCATACGCTATTTAGGACTATTTGTTTTTCACTTTACGCTGTACTCCTTATTTAGTATAATATATACAAATCTATATATAAGGATGTTTATATGAAACGTTACAGTATTCTTGCTCTTATTCTAGCAGGGACAGTCCTCCTTGTTACCTGCAATAAAAGTAAACCTTCAGATTCTGTCCAGCAAAAAAGTGCGCCTGCCTTACCAACAGCTTCGGCACAGAGTTCAGATTGGTACTTTGCGGAATTTGAACGCTTAGGATTCTCGGTTTTTAGAAATTATACCGCTTTCCCCAAAATAGCTTTTTATGATTTTGCTAATAAGCAGTACACTATTGATGATTTTGCAGGTAAAATAGTTCTGTTTAATATTTGGGCAACCTGGTGTCCTCCCTGTAAAATGGAGATGCCCGGTATACAAAAGCTCCATGATGCTAAGCTCTCTGAAAATTTTGTTATTGTAGCCGTCAGCACAGGAGAAAAATCTTCAACAGTTAGCTCATTTATTAAAGAAAACAAATATAGTTTCCCCGTATTTCTTGATCCGTCTTCAAATCTCGGAGCACAGCTTGCTTCCCGAGGAATACCTACAACGTACATTATTGATAAAAAGGGACGGGTAATTGCAGGTACAATAGGGGCACGCGCATATGACGGTGCAGAGTTTATGAAGCTTATTGAACGTTTGAGCAAAGAATAAAACGATGAATATCTTAACCAGCATCAGTGCATTTTTTGCAGGTCTCCTCAGTTTTGTATCGCCGTGCATTTTGCCGCTCATCCCTGCATACATCGCGCTCATAGGTGGTATTACCTGGGATGAACTCAAGTCAGATGCAGGTACTCACCGAAAAAAACTGATACTTCGTACAATATATTTCACAGCAGGTTTTAGTATTGTATTTACACTGCTAGGTATCCTTTTTTCTGGTTCAGGCATGCTTACAACGGGGACAACGTTTACGACTATTAGCACTATTGCTGGCATTGTAATAATACTGCTTGGAATCAATTTTGCTTTTAACTTCATCCCGTTTTTAAACTATGAAGCACGTATTCACATTACTAAGCCTGCAGCATCTCCTTTGAGTGCCTTGCTCATCGGAATGGCATTTGGCGCTGGCTGGACACCCTGTGTCGGCCCTATGCTTGCATCTATTTTGCTTTTAGTCTCACGAAGCCAATCGCTCATTGCAGGAACAATTGCACTCTTACTCTATTCCTTGGGGCTTGCTGTGCCATTTTTACTTACAGCCATATTCTTTGAAAAGGTAAATCCTCTCTTTAGATTTTTATTAAAACACATGAAACTCGTTAAAATATTATCTGCTGTGTTTTTGATACTCCTTGGCATACTCATGCTTTCCGGAAGCCTTCAAAAATTAACCGTTTTTGTTATGCAGTTATCATTTTCATTAAGCTCATTTATTTACGCTTATCCACTAGCATCAAAACTCATTGACAGCGTAATTTTAATTATTCCAACTATTATCATAGCGATCAAACTGCTAAAAACAAAAACAAAGCCAACACTTGCTCAATGGATTATTATAGGATTTTTTTCGGTTTTAGTAATACTTGAATTGGTCAATGTATTCAGTCTCAGCAAACTTGTTGCGGCATGGTTACGTTTTCAGGGAATATAGTGTTCATGGTATAATTACTCTAGTGAATGCCCGCTTTAAACATATTTTTTATGTACACACGCCGCAATCGTTCAAGCCATACAACAGAAAGCGCTAATAATATTCGCGGTACGACGAGCCAAAATACCGGTACACCAATCACTAAAAATAAAAAGGTATCTTCCAGCAAACTGTGCATCATTCCTGCATGATGATTAAACAAATCAGCATCAGTGCGGGTCATAGTGCCTTCTTCAACACTTTTTACTATAATTCCGGCTCCATAGGCATATCCGACCGTGTTAACGAGTATCCACAGAATCGAAGTTTCTTTACTCAATCCAAAAAAACTCATGAGCGGAGCAAAAAGGAGCGAAAGCTTTTCAGCTATTGAAAATTCTTTGAGTATTTCCTGAAGTATCATAATGCTAAAGACAAGGAGAACAATTTTTTTTATCAATTGCAATAATGAACTAGCCCATGATTCTAGTGCATGTATAAAACTCACTGATCCTACAGGAATCGGTTCTGTCACAGTCCGTGTTGCAGAAAAATGAGCTGGCAATATGAGATTAAGAATAAAAGCTGTAAGTAAGGCCATGCCAATACGGAGAAATACCATTTTCAGTGCTGAAGAACCTGTTTTTTTCATTACAATGGTTTCTACAATCATATTGTGTGCTGTAAGACACATGAGTGCCAGTATGATTATTTCATGCAATGAAAGGGATAATGTTTTCATTACAGCTATTGCGCTGTAAATATTTAACAAAATAGAACTTAAAAACACCAAAGCAGCTTCACCAGGAAGCCCAAACAGCTTCATAAACGGCTCAAGAATGACCGCAATAATAGGGATAACTTTAAACCAGGTAAGTAAAAAAACCACAAAACTAACCGGTATCATTACTTTAAAGAGAAAAAGCACGGTAGCTAAACCGCTCGAAATGCCTTTTTTGATTGCAGACCAGAAACGCTTAGCCAAAATCATACTCCCCTGAACCACACTAGCTATGGTTCAAGGTAGTATAGCTTTCCTTCCCGTGACATTTCAAGATGAAGCGTTGTTTTATTGTTTATCTTTGCGGAATAGAATAATTCAAGCTCTTGAAGCTCAGTATCACTCCTTTGAGGGTCATGATGAAAGAGTAAGAGATTTTTTACTTTAGCTTTATATGCTGCATTAATAGCATATTCATATGAACTGTGTCCCCAACCGGTTTTGCTAGAAACATACTCTTTTGCAGTATATTGGCTATCATGTATGCAAATATCAGCATTATTCATAAACGCTACAATTTTTGCATTCTCTTCTTTCGCTGTTTCCTCTCCCTCTTTAGCAATCTCAGGATCATAGTCAGGCTGAGCTGGATCTGTGGGAAACACATTCCTGTATGGCTCATGGTCATAAATAGTAACAAGCGCTTTGCCTTTATACTCAATACGATACCCTAGACATAAAACTGGATGGTTCAAGTATTTTGTGGTAACAATAATACCATCACCCAAATCCAATGTTGTTTCCTGAAGACTCTTATACCTAATGGAAGATGATAATTCATCATGACGCACAGGCCAGTACCGGTATGAGAGCTGTGTTCCGATGACTTTTTCCAACGGTTCATCTTCAAAGCTCACCGGTCCATGTATTGTTAATTCTGTTCCTGGTATGTAAATTGGCGTAAACATGGGAAACCCCATGATGTGATCCCAGTGAGTATGCGTTAAAAAAATGTCTGCCTTTATAGGCCCATTTTTTAATTCATTTTTTACTAAATAATCACCAAGCGGCCGTATGCCAGAACCAGCATCAATGATTATGATTCGTGAATCACAGCGGACCTCGAGACATGATGTGTTACCACCGAAGAGCACGGTATCTGGACCAGGCACTGGCATAGAGCCTCTGTCACCCCATATCTTCACTGAAAACATCGATTATTCCTTAATTTTTAAGAAGATAGATGCCTTTTCGATTTCCGAATTGACTATATCATCAATTTGATGCAGCCACTCTTTAGATATCGCTAGCGAATTCCAGTATTCGGGAGGTACTTTTTCTGGATACAAACAGCCAGAAAAGCCTATACCGTTTTTATTTGCATAATTGTCTGCAATAACCACCGTCATTACAATATCTTTATATGACCCTTCATACAATTCCAAACTATGGTGATATCGAATTGTATCGGCTATTGCACCGCTTAACCGCCAAGCTTCAACAATAAGGCCGCCTACATCTGTGTGATCCATATCAAAGGTCCGTTTCTCCGCAAGGTACAAAGGTATCTTTTCATTATCAGCAATAGCCATTGCTTTAATAAAATCATCACTGACAATATTGTTGAGCGGAATTTTACCAATATCGTGCAAAAGCCCTGCAGCAAAATATTCATCAAGTAATTTGCTGTCAATTTTTCTCTCTTTAGCAATCAGCTTAGCTACTACGCCTGTACACAATGAATGCCGCCAAAACCCTTCCATGTTGAGCGCTTTAAAACTATTTTTATCGGACAAGCGATCAAGGACTGCTGTACTTAACGCAAGGTTCTTAACCGTATTGAGTCCCAGCATAATTATTGCACGTACCAGGCTGGTAATTTTATTCTGTATACCATAATATGCAGAATTAATTAATTTGATAACTCTGCCCATTAAAACAGGATCTAATGAAATAACTTTATCAAGATCTACTGGACTTGTTTTTGGATTGTTACATACTTCTATTACTTTGGTTACACTCGTAGGCAGACTTGGCATTTGCATAATGTAATTTTTTATTTTATTTTGGTAAAAATCACTTGCCACTATTCTTTTCCTCCCTCATGCGATCAATCAGTTTTGCAAGCCGATTAGATACTTCCACACCCTCAATAACTGTTTTCTCCTGGGTGTTTACTTTTTTGTATATATCGATATTTTGAATCAGCGCATCTAGCTTTTGAGCTACTCCGCTCTCATGTAACACATGCTTCTTTTCATCCGGAAGACATTCTGTTAATGACTTCAAATACACAAAAAGCCGTTCGACTTCATCACTTATAATATTAAATGACGTTTTTTGGATTTGTCCGGTATTTTGCGGTACTGTTGCCTGACGTTCCGGTGCTTGTTCTTGTGTAACTTCTGCACCTGGAAATGGTGTAGGAGCAGGTTCTGCTTCTTTGACAGTTTCTTCTGGTTCCTCCGATTCTTCTAAAAAAGTCTCAGGCATTTCTTCAATGCTTACTTCGTCGCTTTCAGGAAGCTCTTGATCAAGAGGCACTTCTGAAAACTCTTGCTCTGGCCCAAGCTCTACTTCAAATTCTGGTTCTGCTCCAATATCTTCATGCTCTTCGATATACTCTGGGAAATCTTCTGACGATTCAAACAGCTGTTCTTCTTCTTGCAAATTTTCATTGTCTTCTAATAATGTTTCCTCCGCTTCCGGTGAGATTTCTTCAGGCATTTCGAGTGTTTCCTGTAAAGCTTCTGGAATTGTTTCTAAATCTTCATCAGCTTCAGGTAAAGGCAAATCTTCCTCTGCATATTCAGGAATAGACTCAATAGCTTCTGCTTCATCAAGTAGATTACTTTCATCGAGCGGAACATCCATGAGGTCTTCTGGAATTAATTCAATATCTGCATCATCTTCCAGCATTGGTTCTGGTTCTGGCTGTGATAAATCAATTGGTTCTGGCGGATATGGCTCATGATGCATTCCCTGATCTAAAGAATCGCTGCCAGGAGACTGATACGGTTTTTCCTGAGCAACTCCTGTAGTGCCTTGAGGTGCCTGTGCGCTCATTTGCGGCTGCGGCGCAGTGATAATTATCGGCGCTTGTTGTGGGTATTGCGGGTACTGCGGAAATGGCGGATACTGAGGATACACAGGGGGTTGTGGCGGAACAATGCCCTGTTGAGACTGTTGCGGGAAAGGCTGCTGATTTGGGTATTCCATAGCCTGTTGTTTGTATGGTTCACGGTAAGGCTCTTCATTGCCGGAAGCTTCAGCGGGCTTTCGCTGATCTTTATTCATGCTAGTTTCAGAAGCCTTACTATCTCCGCCAGTACCTCTTGAACCTGCTGGATATTCTGGCTCTCGTTCCATTCCATTGAGGAGTTGTCCCTCAAAACTCTGTATTTCTTCTTCCTCTTCCTCAGTTTCAATGATAGGTTCATCGGTCTCGAATACTTCTTCATGTTCATCGAGCACGAGCAATTCATCGGATTCATCAACTGGAATATATTCCGATCGCAGCAAAGCCATGAGTTCTTCATACTCTTTGTTTGCTTTTGCGGATGCGTCTTCCTCTGGTGCATTGAGATGCTCTTTGAGCTTATTGATATTCTTTTCCCATTGCTCTTTCATGCTGTCAGAAAACGATGAAACTGCATCTTCATACATTGCCAGCGATTTATACAGGCGATCTATTATTTCTCTATTTTCAACTGTATCAGCTAAACTCATTACCTTTTCTGCAGCTTGAACCGCATCATCAATTTGCCCAAGCTTTTGATATGCAACAGAAAGTTCATACCATGCTTCTGCAAATTTTTCATCTCTTGCAAGCAATGCTAATAAGATTTTTTTAGCCTCATCATATTTACCCTGTGCGTTGTAAGCACGGGCTAAATTGAGCAGCAACTGTTTATGCAGTGGAAATTTTTCTAGCCCCTGCTTTATTGTTTCCTCAGCATGCTGGGCTTCATTGTTTTTAATACAAATATCTGCATACTGGCTAATCCATTCAGGATTTTCTGTATCCAGATTAATTAAGTTTTTTAACACTGATTTGAGCTGTTTATAATCCTTAAGTTCGAGCAAAATAACTACATATTCACGCAAGACCGGTATATTCTTTGCATCTTTCTTTATTAGCTTTTTTATTTCTTCAAACGCTTCATCAATTTTACCTTTTATGCGCAATGATTTAACATAAAACAAATGTAATGGAACATTAGTGGGAATCAGTTCAACTAGTGCTTTTATTTCATCAAGCGCTTCAATTGGCTTGCCGCTTTGCTCAAGGAGGTATTGGATATTAGCAGCAGACTTAATATATGAAGGATCAACCTCAAGAGCTTTCCTGTACCAGCGCAATGATTCATCGATTTTGCCTAGTTTTGCATATATCTGACCTATATTGTTGCGCGCAGCTGCATTTAAAGGTTCTATAGTTAAAATTTGATTAAATATTTCTAACGCTTTTTTATTTTCTCCTAACTGCATATAGCAAGTCCCATAATGCTGCATTGCCTCTATCCAGCCTGGCCTTGCTTTTACTGCCAGTTCAAATTCCCGTAAAGCATTTTTATAATCCTCTGCTTTTTCATAAATCATTCCAAGATTTAAATGAAATGACGGATAGTTTGGATCTATCGAAAGACCTTTTTTAAATATTTGTATTGCTTTTTGTGTATCATTAATCAGCATATACGTTGTGCCTAAATTATTGTAGGCCATAACGTGATGTGGATTGAGTTCGAGAGCTTTTGCATATGCCATTTCTGCTTTTTTATAGTCTTTTAATGCTTTGTACACATTTCCCATACCAAACAGCAATTCTGCGTCTGTAGGCGCATATTCTATTGCTTGTTCAAATGCTGAAAATGCATCAGAAACTTTATTTAATTTTAGATATACCGTGCCAATACCTTCGAGCGCACGTACATTTTTAGGATCTAATTCCAAAATTTTACTATATGCAGTCAATGCTTCTTTGAGCTGGTTATTCCGAAAATAGGCTGTGCCTAACAATAAGCGAGGTTCTATATTCGTAGGATCTTCGGAGATTAATTTCCGTAAAACTTGCTCTGCAATTTCAAAATCTCTGAACTGTATTGCATTTTGAGCTTTCTTTATCAATGTTTCATAATTAGCTGTTTTACTGCTCATGGCACTATCCTCATGGGTCTTGCAGTGACTTCCTGCGAAAATTCTCCTATCTGGACAGCTGCTTCATCGTCAAAAGCAGCTATGCAAATAAAATACAAGCTTCCATTTTGTAAATTTGTTAATGCAAAACTTGAAATACTTGCTCCGTATATAATTATAGGGCTTTTACCCTCTTTTGCATCCGTGCCAAAATACTTACCTGATTCTCTGCCGTAATAAATTACATAACCCTTTACATCCGGTTCATTCGAAGGTGTCCAGTACAGCGTTATTGTACCATTCCCGGAAATAGCAGTTATATTTTTAGGTGGCAGAGGCAATTGATTCTGTTCATATTCAATTAGTGTCTGTTTGATTATTGGACTGGTCATTCCAAGCGGATCTGGATAGAGTTCATATTTTAGCTGCAAGTATCTGCCTTTATCTTTTTTATAACTATCATTGATGAGTAGTTTCCAATCTCGATCGGTCCAGGTTTGTGCACTGTTTGACAACCTATAGCTAATTACAACTTGCTGTTTAGCATCGCCAACAATGTTAGGCTTAATTGTTGTTATCAAGCTGTCTTTTGCTCCTAAATCTATAACTGGGGAAACAGCTATACCGCCATCAAGTGGATATCTCTTTTCATTGACCTGTTCTAACACACCTTCTGTAATTCGAAAATTATCAATAAAACCTGTATAATTTGGTGCAAGATCGAAATTGATTGTAGTTCCCATTAAACCGGTAAAGAGCTTTCCATTTTCTTTTCCTGTTGCTGTTAAATATATTATGGCTTCAGGCTTACCATCTTTTATTAGCTGAAGCAAACCATTTTCCGAATTATATGTTACCAGGTAGTGCGCCCACGTATCAGGTGCAATTGGTGTAAGTGCAGCAAGATTGATAACTTGTTCTTTGTTATTATTAAAAAAAATATTAATAAAATTAATCCTCAGTTTATTCTGTAATACTATTCCCGATATTTGTTGCGTATACCAATTTTTGCCATTCTGACGCGAACCTTTCCATAAAAAAATAATTTCCCCATTTGCTGCAAGCTGTGGCTTTATCCAAAAATCTATAGAAAAACTTCCTAATACTGTATTAGGTGTAAAAATTGTACTAAGTGCCGGAGCGAGCGTAATTTTTCCATTTGGTGCTTTTACATACAGGCTTCGGTTACCAAACTTTTTTTCCTGAGGTGACAGCTGAAGCAAGCCTTCTCTGCTTACCTTCCATTTCCCGGCACTGTCAGTCAAAGGTTCTTGTTCAAATTCCAACAATAAATCGTTTGTAAAAACCGGACTTGTATCTTTTGATAGTAACTGCAAATCTCCATTGGGGAGAGCTTGCGTGTTAAAAAATGTCCATTCAACAGGAGAAGAAGGTATTACTGTTGCAGTGTTGAGAATTAGTACTTTATCCTGTGCTAATAACAATGAAAAAATAAGAAAAAGCAATAAAAACGCAAATAACAGATTTCTCCTCATCAATGGCAAACACTCCCCGTACGTCCTTAAGCATCTTTAGAATAGTTTACACTATTTTCTTATCTTTTCAAATCTTATATCAATAGTATGTAATTTTTTAGTATTATAGTATATGGTATGTATCGGCAAAAAAAGCCCCATGCTATATGGACATGTTATGGCTATGAGCGCAGTAGAAACATTAAAGCAAATTGCATTATCAGCTCCGCAAAGTCCCGGTGTGTATCTCTGGAAGGATAACGAGGGGACTATTTTATACATTGGTAAAGCTGTTTCTCTTAAAAATAGGCTGTTATCATATTTTTCATCAAAAAGCCCCTATAAAGTTCGTTTCATATTAAAACACGCTGTAACCATCGAATGGATACAGACAGCAAATGAATATGATGCACTTTTATTAGAAAACAATCTAATTAAACAGTATTCCCCGCGCTATAATGTTAATCTTAAAGACGGAAAAACCTATCCCTCAATAAAAATCACGAATGAGCCGTTTCCGCGTATTTTTAGAACGAGAACTATTATCAAAGATGGCGGACAATACTATGGGCCATTTCCCAGCGCCGATATCATTGACCGTTATATCAGTATTATAAAAAAACTATTTCCGCTTCGATATTGTAAAATAATGCGTAAAAGGGACACACCGTGTTTGTATTATCACATTGGGAAATGCTCTGCTCCCTGTGCCGGAAAGATTACACAGGAAGCTTACATGCACTATATTGAACAGGCAAAACTCTTATTAGAAGGTAAAACTGAAGCGCTGATTAAAGACCTTACACAAACAATGCACGAACTGTCTCAAGCATTGCAGTTTGAAAAAGCAGCTCAGTATCGCGATATTATCATTTCTTTGGAAACCTTTAAATATGAAAATCCTGTAATGGATTTTTCAGAAGACAATCATGACGTTATTGCGTGGAAAAAAGATCATGCACTGCTCACAATAATTGTGTTTCAATTTAGAAATGGGAAAATGATCAATAGAGACTTATTTAGAGAAACCTATGCAGGGACAGAAGACGAGGCTATTCAAGAATTTATTCTTTCCTATTACAGTTCACCAAAAGCTATTCCTGGTTACATAATTATGAAACCTATCTCCGGACAGGAATTATTGGAACAATACTTCAAACAACAGCACAAAACCACAGTAACCATCAAAGCACCAGAAACCTCACGAGAAGAATCTAGCAGAGCCCTTGCCGAATTTAATGCAGAAGAAGATATCAGGCACAGAAGAAAAGAAACAGGCTTTTTTGAGGGCATGGCTGCATTGCTTGCAAGTTTATCACTTCCGAAACTTCCGGAAACTATTATCTGTATGGATATTGCACACCTCGGAGGAACACAAACCGTTGCATCGGTTGTTCAATTCTGGAATGGTGTTCCTGACAAAAAATCGTATAGACTCTACACGATTCGTTCACTCAACGGCGCTATTGATGATTATGAGGCAATCCGTGAAGCTACAGCGCGGCATTTTATGAGACTCATCAACCAGGAAGAAGGCGCATTCCCTGATTTATTTGTAATAGATGGTGGTCTTGGTCAGGTACACGCTGTACAAGAGATTCTATCTTCACTAGACATGCGTGTTCCGCTCATCGGACTTGCAAAGGAAAAAGAAACAATTATTATGCAAGATGGTTCTGAGCTACAACTTGAGCTCACCAATCCTGGGTTACAATTGCTTGTCGCACTTCGTGATGAAGCACATAGGTTTGCAACAAAAACTAATCAAATTAAGCGCAAACACGCTGCAATCACTTCAATTTTTTCAGAAATACAGGGTATTGGCCCTAAAAAATCTGCTTACTTGCTTAAAGAGCTTAAAACGCTCGAAAATGTCGCTGAGGCAGATAGCACCTATCTTGTACAGCTTCTCCGTATTACCAAAGAACAGGCAGATGCAATAAAAGAATTAGCACACAATCAGTTGCAAAAACAAATTCAACCTGGCAATAACGATGAAAACCAATAATCTTTCTACTCATCTCACGTTTATTTCTGCACGCTGGATCTCACGATATCCTTATACTGTTTTAGCAAAAGCCGTGCTTTCGCTGCAGCGCGGACTCACTGGTGAACGCACGCTGATAACAAAAACATATATGGACAATCCTGAGTATGTATCTGCATACCTGGCATACTACTGGCCGGTTTCGTATACACAGATTCTGCATAGTCTCGAAGAAGCTCACGAAGCCAGCTGCAACCCAATTCCACAAAACTCTCATCAGCTTACAATTCTAGATTTTGGTTCGGGACCGGCCCCAATGAGTACAGCTTTTCTGGATTTTTTATCACTGCACAATCCAGGAATTACTCAGATTACAGTATACCTTACGGATATATCACGCAATGCAATGGATATCGGCGAAACCATACTCACTCATGCATCCTATCCATTTGCCCTCACAGTTCATAAAGTATGCACTAGTTCAATTTCTGCAATACTTGATTTGCAAGTGCATTTTGATTGTATAATTTTTGGACACAGCCTGAATGAATTGATAAGCAAACAACCTTCATCATTTTATGAAATTAACAATTTGTTTATCAAAGCGCTCAATACTTCAGGAACCGCTCTATTCATTGAACCAGCGTTGCTTGCAACAAGCAGAAACCTTATAGCACTCAGAAACTTTTTGTTTGAAAAACAGACTATTTCCTACGCTCTTCCCTGTCCTAATACTGTTCGGTGCAGTGTACTCGAGGCAGGTCCTTCGCACACCTGCCATGATGAATTTCAATGGGAAATGCCTCCATTGGTAGCCCGCCTAGCGCAGTCTCATGGCCTTGATCGAGATGTTATTAAAATGACCTGGTTTCTCATGTTCAGACAAGCTCAATTCTGTAATAGTAACACCTATACCGTTGTCTCAGAACCGCTTTTAAATAAAGCTGGAAGAATCCGTTATATTGTATGCGGATCTTCTGGCCGTATAGCTCTTTCTGCACCAAAAACAGATATTCATGCCAAAGAGCTTGGATTTTTTAATCTAAAACGCGGCGACATCATACAAATAAAAAATCCACAAATTCGAGAAAGCGGATTTGGAATTGCCGAAGAAACTAAAATTACGCTAATAAAACAGCACTAACCTGTATTTACAATACTTTACAAAGCAAACATTTATTTACATAAAAACCTGTTACGCTAAACCCATATTTTATGTTTCCTATACAAACACGGGAAAAGATTTCCCAAAACTGTTATCTAAAGGAGACAGCTATGAAAAAGACAGCCTTACTGACTGCATTAGTACTTGCAGTGGTTGTTTCGGTTTCTGCACAGGGTTTTGGCCCTGGCATGGGTGCTCAAATGTATCAGGGGACAGTCCCTGCAACCAGTACTCAGCAACTGGTTAAAATTGAAGGAAAACTGACATTGGTACAGGGTCATCCTGCAGTTGTAACCAAAACAGATACCTACTTTATACGTCTGCCAGCTTATCTCTACGGCTTTATCGGTGACCTTAAAGACGGAGCACAGGTAAAACTAGAAGGGTACACACAAGCTGTTCCGTTTGCTCAGAATACCTGGTTTTTCCAGGTAACTAAGCTCACCGTTGCTGGTAAAGACTATGATCTTACTCAGATGTACGCTTATCGAAATGCTATGCAGAATCATGCCATGAAAAAACCTGGCGGACGCTGGTAATACCGCTCACTGGTTTAGCTAAATAAAAAAGCGGCCAAAAGCGGCCGCTTTTTAAATAATATTAATACAATATCGTTAATGTAAAAAAGGTTTGGCTATCGCAGTTACTTATTTTTGAGCAATTCAGCAAACGGATTATAAGTACTGCCATCATCGGAATCATTAACACGCGAACGATTTGCTTGATCTTGTTTTCGTTTTACTGTAACTACTTTTTTTCCTGATTGAGCGCTCTCACCAGAAGTAGTTTTACCCTGCTTGCTATGATCCTGCCCTGACTGCAGCTTATTGCCTGATTTACAGGAAAGACTAATCCGCCTGCGGATTGTATCAAGACCAATAATTCTAAATTCTCTCACCTCTCCCACGCGAATGACATCAAGCGGATTTTTTACAAACGTATCTGAAATTTCAGAGATATGCACTAATGCTGTTTCTTTGATGCCAATATCAACAAACGCACCAAAATCAACAACATTTTTTACTTTTCCTTTAGCTACCATGCCTTCTTTAAGATCTTCAAAAACAAGAAATCCTGTTTGCAAAAGCGGTTTTGGAAGTTCATCGCGAGGATCACGATTAGGTTTTTTAAGTTCCAGAATGATATCTTCAATTGTTGTTTCCCCTACCCCATATTTGCTTTTAAGCTGTTCTTTCATCGTTTTGGTAATTTCTCTTTGCTCTTTTATTAAAGGATACAGCTCAGCTGCGAGCGCATAGTTTTCGGGATGTACCCACGTATTATCGAGGGGATTTTCGCTCTCAGGAATCTTTAAAAACCCAGCACACTGTTCAAACGTTTTATCACCGAGACCCGGAATATTTTTTAACTCTTCTCTGCTGACAATTTTCCCTTTTTCATCTCGATACTTAACTATTTTTTTTGCCAGCAATGAGTTGATACCTGACACATACTTTAGGAGTGCGTGGCTTGCTGTATTGATATTCACGCCGACATTGTTTACAACAGATTCAACAACTTCATCAAGTTTCTCTGAAAGATTTTTTTGATTAACATCATGCTGATAGAGCCCAACTCCTATTGATTTTGGATCAATTTTAACTAGCTCGGCAAGCGGATCCTGCAAACGTCTGCCTATGGAAATAGCGCCTCTAATTGTTAAATCAAGTTCAGGAAATTCTTCCCGGGCAATTTCGCTTGCGGAGTAAACGGATGCACCATCCTCATCAACAACGGTAAACTGCACCGCTAATTGTTTTTCCTGTATCGCTTCACTGACAAGTTTACAAACTTCACTGCTTCCAGTGCCATTCCCTACTGCAATCACCTGAATACCATATTCTTTTACCGCTTTTGCTACCGCTTCTTTTCCAGCTTCAAAATTGTGTTCCTGGTTTATTATAAAGTACCCTAAAAATTTACCTGTCTCATCCAGCGCTGCGCACTTGGTTCCTGTTCGTATTCCGGGATCAATACCCAGCACCCTATTCCCTTTAATCGGCGGAGTAAGCAGCAAATGCTTTAAGTTGGTACTAAATACGGTAATGCTATGAAGCTCCGCATGTTCTGTCGCATCGGAACGAAGCTCACGGAGGACAGACGGAGCAATGAGCCGTTCAAAAGAATCTTGAATTGCTTCTTTATAGTATGGATTGACCAGCGTAAAGTGAGTATAAAAAATGTTGAGCGTTGTTTCATAATCCGGTTCAAGATTTACAGAAATTTCTCCCTCACGTTCTGCACGGTTTAATGCAAGCACATGGTGCGGTTTAACATCTTTAAGCGGAGAGGAGAAATCCCAGTACATCTGATAAACACTTGCATCTTTTTTTGATTCATCAATACCTTTGGAACACAACTTACAATTGTTATAAAACTGCTGTTTTATTAGTGCGCGGTATTCAGGATTTTGTGATATTTTTTCTGCAATTATATCCATGGCCCCATGAATTGCTTCTTCTGCACTGGCAACACTCAATTCAGGTTTTTCGTTATTGATACATATAAATTGCGGAGCTGCTTCTTCAACAGCTTTTTTGTCTTTAGTCTGAATAATTTCGGCTAACGGCTCGAGACCTTTTTCTATAGCCAGCATACCGCGTGTTTTCTTTTTCTTTTTGTAAGGCGCATATATTTCTTCGAGCTCTACCAAGGTTGTACATTTATTGATATTTTCAAATAAATCATCCGAAAGTTTCCCCTGATTAAAAATGCTTTTTATAATTTCTATACGTCGCTCTTCAAGGTTTGTATAGGACGTTCGCTTTGAAAAAATATCCCTTACCTGAACTTCATCAAGATTTCCGGTTTTCTCTTTTCTATATCTGCTGATAAACGGAATAGTACAGCCTTCATCGGCAAGCTGAAAAACACTCGATACTTGAGCTATTCGAACTTGTAATTCTTGAGCAATTTTTGCCTGTATGGCAAATGAATCTACTGTAAGCGCATCAATAGTACTCTGTTCAATCATAGTAGCTCCTCACCTAATTTTTTTGTCAGTTCATTCAATAGCCCTTGAGGATTAAAGCCTCCTAAATAGAGCAGTTTGCCATCAAGACAAATTGCTGGCTCTAGCTGAGCCATAGACAGCAATTGGTGAACTGTTTCATTCTTCTGCAATGACTCTTCACTTATTTCAATAAATTCAGGGACTACTGCCTCTGATAATTGAGAAGCTCGAAGCAGTTCACAAAATTGCATATACACATCAATGGTTTTTTCTTTTGCACATTCCGATTCAGAGCAATGCGCGCAATCACATGCAGAAGCATGTATGAGCTCTTCTGCATGACCGAATACTTCTAGTTTATGTATCATTCTGTTCTCCTGTATTGCATGATTTAAGGAGGCTTATAGAAACATGCTCTAATAATGTCTTAAAATTAGCGTCTTCAATTTTATTAAGAATTTCGTGCAATTCCTTTGGCGGTTCTTGAACAGCTGAATGAGCTTCTGCTATTTGCTCTTGTTTCTTTTTAGGTGTTTCTGATTCAAGCTGATTATATAATCGAAATGCAACTCCAGTAATTTTTAGTTCTGGAAATTTTGCCTGCACTTTTTTTTGTATTGCTCCTGCTTGAAACTGCATGAGAGAAATCCATCCAGAATGTTCTGCCTCGATAATGAGTATACCATTTTTTATATCAGCAGGACGCGTATGTGAATAAAAACGGTCTCCTACAATAGTTTTCCAATTAGCATAAAAGCGTCCCAACTCCCGGACTAACGCTTGCTGTGTTTGACTGAAAATAGGAAGCTTTGCAAGAACATCAGATGCTGTTTCGATGAACGAATCGTCCATTATTGACCTCAACTATCATTGTTTGTGTATCGAGATAATCCCTGTATGGCTCTGTCGGTAAAAAGGTAAAAAATGACTGTGAACTTGGCGGCAAATACTGCATGAATTGAATTCGTTTTTCATAGTCAAGCTCAAGCAGAACATCATCATATAGGTGAATAGGATTAGTACCACGAAACTTTGAAAATATCAATGACTGTGCTATGCGCAAGCTGAGAGCAATTGCACGAAGCTGTCCCATAGAGGCCCTCAAAGAAAAATCTCCAATTTCATCAATAAATTCAAGTTTATCACGATGCGGTCCTTTAAGACTCATGCCTAATGCCAACTCTCGTTCTAAAAATTTTTTTATGTGTATTTTACAGTCCACGATGCTTTCTTCTGCTAATGATGGTATATACCGGAGTGAAAGCTTGCAGGTACCATTTGTAATTTTATATACAATATTAGAAAAAGTTTCAGAAAGTTCTCTAATAATAAATTTTCTTTTTTGTACTAATTCAAAAGCATAAGCTGCAAATTGCTCTGTATAAATATCTAATAGATCTACTGCATGGTTTTTTAAAGAAAAATTTTTAAGTTTTAAAATTTTTTTAAAACTCCGTAAACATTCGATATAATCGTTATTGCACAGTGAAGCAGTTTGATCTAAAAATAATCTTCTCGCTTCATGATTAGTATTTACAAATGCTAAATCTTCATACGAAAACAGTATTACTGGATTTTTTTCTATTAATTCTTTTCTGTCGTGAATTTTCTTTTCATTAACAAAATACTGTTTTCCTATTTCAGTATTCCAGGAAACAGAAAGCGTATCGATAAGTTTATCGTTGTGTTTAATTGCCGAAATTTTCCAGCTGCTAGTTCCGTGCAAGGCATTTGCTTTATCACTCGCCTTAAAAGAAGATCCATAACAGAGTGTATATAAAACATCGAGAAAATTTGTTTTACCTGTTCCATTATTGCCTATAAGAAATACTTTTTTTGCATCGCAATAAAAATCTTGTTTTGTTTCAAGATTACGAAAATTAGAAAAAGAAACAGAAACAAAATGCATCAGTCAATATTCATAGGCATAATAACATTAAAATATGTATCATCAGCATTAACTGGCGATAAAAGAATAGCGCTATTATTCGCATTGAACTTGATTGATACCTCGTCTGTATCAAAGAATCGTAATGGCTCTTCAATGTGCGAATCTTTAACGCTTATGCTAATAGCCGCTCCATCATAAGCACAATCGATTTCTTCACGAGCAGTACCAATTTCCATTTCTTCTGAAACAAGTGTCAATTTCTCTGGAGAAAATGTCATGATGGCTTTTCTTGATTTCTTTTCAATAAAAATAGAAATTCTTCGGAACGCTTCTAACATTTCCTGCCGTTTGATTATTGCTTCAAATTCATGATTTAAAGGAATTACTTTTTCGTAGTTTGGAAATTCGCCTTCAACAAGAATACTAGTAATAAAAATATTTCCAAAGGAAACAAAAATATTTTTTTCATCGCTAAAAAATTTAATAACGCCTTCATTAGGAATATATTTTAAGAAAAAAGCAAGTGTTTTTGGAGGTACAATAACTCCTTTAAAGGATTGGCTTAAATCGGCTTTTACTTTGCACAAGGCAAGCCGTTTGCCATCTGTACCAACCATTATAAGGTGACCGTCTTTATATTCAAAGTATACACCTGACAAGAAATATCTTGTTTCATCATCAGAAACAGCATATGATGTAAGACGAATCATTTTTTTAAATTTTTCTGCGGGTATATCAATGTATTTATCTTCACTGATTTCAGAAAATGAAGGGAACTGCTCATTTGAAATAACTTTTATATTAAACTGTACCTTTTTAAAGGCTGGCTTTATTTTTATAACATTGCCAGTTTCTTCAAATTCGATAACACCTTCAGGCAATGCAGACAAAATTTCTACAAATTTTTCACAGAATACAATGCAGGAACCATTTTCATGTCCGTCAACTTCAATAGATGTAATGAGTCCAAGTTTAACGTTTGTGGCTTTTATTGTAAGTTTGTTATCAGTCAGTTCTAGATATACATTTGATACAACAGAAATAAAATTTTTATTAGTAATAATTTCCTGCGCAATAGAAATAGCTTTATATAACACCGACTTTTCACATGAAAATTTCATAGGATACCTCTAACGAATTTTATTCTATGATACCATATACTAAAACAGTAATGCAATAAAGTTTTTTGCAAAAGATAAGAGTTGTTGCAAGTACTATTAATAAATTATTTAAATTTTAATAGTAATAGTAATAGGAAAAGTTTTGTGGAAAAGTGAAATAAATATATATAATAAATAAAAATAATATTAATAAAAAAAGAGCAAAAAATTGAAAAATAATCCACAATATGCACAGTGATAAAGAAAATCATGTATTTATTAACAATAAACTAATACTATTTCCACATCTTTTACAGATAGGGAAATAGCTTGCTATGTTTTTATGTTTTGAATTATTCGTTCAATAATTGTTTTTAATGAAGGATCTAATTTAATAAGTTCATCAATTTTTTGAACAGAGTGCATAACGGTAGTGTGATCCCTGCCGCCAAATTCAATACCCAGTTCAGTAGTGGAATATTCTGTGATTTCTCGAGCAATATACATGGCTATTTGTCTTGGAAAAACGATTTTTTTTGAACGTTTTTTTCCTTTGATATCATTTGTAGAAACTTTAAAGTAATCAGAAACAGCTCTGACAATGTGATCGATAGATACATTAGCATGTTTAAATTGATTAAATATGTCTTTGAGTATGTCTTTTGCAACATCAAGAGTAATAGACTTGCCAGTAATTTCGACATAAGCTGTCAAAGTAATTAATGTTGATTCAAGGTCCCTTATATTGGTTGCAACGTTGCGAGCAATTATATCAAGCACTTCTAGCGGCAGGGTGAGCTTTAAAGATTCAGCTTTAGTTTTTAAAATTGCTATGCGCGTTTCATAGTTTGGGGGCTGTAAATCTACTTTTAAACCGCGTTCAAATCTGCTCCGCAAACGATCGGTCAGATTTTTCAATTCCGATGCAGGCCGATCGCAGGTAAAGACCATTTGCTTGCCAGAATCATACAGTGCATTGAATGTATAAAACATTTCATCCTGGAAGCCTTCTTTGTTCTCAAAAAAATGAATATCATCAACTAAGAGCATATCAACGGATCTATACTTGTTTTTAAAAACAGAAAAATCCTTGTTGTGGATCGCATTGATGTACTCATTAGTAAATTCTTCGGCTGTGACACAAATTATTTTTTTATTGGGGAAATTTTCATATGCTTTATTGCCAATTGCCTGCATGAGATGAGTTTTACCAAGACCAACACCGCCGTAAATAAGAAATGGGTTATATGCTGAACCAGGATTATTTGCAATAGCCAAAGCTGCATTTGCAGCAAAAGAATTATTGTCACCGATGACATAATTATTAAATGTATAATTTAAGTTTAATTGCGGATGCTTTTTTAGCTGAATAGGTTTTGGTGCTTGAACAGAATGTTCTTGCTGGGGTTTTTCATATATTTCAGCAGTTCTTTCTTTTTTGGGTGCTTGAGCACATATATCAGCAGTTTTGCCATTTACAATAAAGTTTACCGAAATCTTTTTACCGGAAATCTCTAACAGTTTTTTTTCTATAAGCGGTCGGTATTTTTTTTCAAGCTGATCCTTATAAAACAATGATGGCACTTTAATTATAACAGAGTTTTCTGTAGAAGAATCATAGAGAATATTAAACCACATTGAGAATTCATGCGTATTGAGTTCTTCTGATAGCTGGCGCATTGCTTCATCCCAAAATACTGAATAATCCCACGTATTCATTACATGTTCTCCATAAATCTTCGATATTTTAACAGGTTTTCCACAAGCTGTGAACATCACTTGAGGTAAAACTACTGTATTCCAAATACGCTAAATATGCAAGCAAAAAAGTAAAAAGAATGCAATAAATTTAATAAATATTTATAATATAAATAAATAACTCACTGCTAAGCAATTATTAAGATATTCATATATTAGCAATATTTTTTAATAGCAGAAATACAATATTTTAAGGAGTTTACTAACGATTTTTCCACAACTTTTCCACAAAATACTAAAAGCACTACTGCATTTACTCATAGTATAATTTTGTGCTATACTAAAGAACAAAAAATCTTGTTTATGCACTCATAATCTGAGTAAAACAGTAAATTCTTGGAAAGACACATGGAATCAACGTATAACGCAAGTAATATTCATGTCCTTAAGGGATTAGAAGCAGTTCGCAAGCGTCCGGGAATGTATATCGGATCGACAGGCATTGATGGTTTACATCATTTGGTTTATGAGGTTGTTGATAACTCAATTGATGAAGCCTTTGCAGGGTTCTGTAACCGTATCGATGTAATCATGGAAAAAAATGATGTAATTACTGTGATTGACAATGGACGCGGTATTCCAGTTGATATACATCCAGAGGAAAAGGTGAGTGCTCTCGAACTTGTTATGACAAAATTGCATGCTGGTGGAAAGTTCGATAAGAGCACGTATAAAATTTCAGGCGGCTTGCATGGTGTTGGTGTATCTGTTGTAAACGCGCTTTCAAGCTGGCTTGAGGTGCGTGTTTATAAAAATAATACAATTTATTACCAGCGGTATGAAAAAGGAATTCCCGTATGTCCGGTTCAAGAACAGGGTGCAACCGATAAACAGGGAACCGAAGTACGCTTTAGCGCTGACCCTGAAATTTTTGAAACCACTATCTATAGCTTTGATACCTTATCGAACAGATTGCGGGAACTAGCCTTCTTAAATAAGGGTATTACTATAACGATTACCGATGATCGATTAAGCACCCCTAAACGGCATGAGTTTTATTTTGAAGGCGGACTTAGAGAATTTGTTGAATATCTCAATAAAAATAAAAATGTCTTACACCAGACTCCAATTTACTTTCAAAGCACAAAAGAAGAAATAGAAATTGAATGCGGCATACAGTATAACGACAGCTTCAATGAAAACTTTTTTGCCTTTGTAAACGGTATTAATACTAAAGAAGGCGGAACGCATGTTAATGGATTCCGCTCTGCTTTAACGAGAATTCTCAATGAATACTTAAAAAAGTCAAAACTGGGGAAAAAACTGGAAGACACGCTCACCGGTGATGATGTTAAAGAAGGTTTGACGGCAGTTTTATCGGTTAAAGTGCCCAATCCGCAGTTTGAGGGACAAACTAAAACTAAATTAGGAAATTCAGAAGTTAAAGGAATTGTAGAAACAGTTTGCTATGATCAGCTCCTTTTAGTCTTTGAGACGAATCCGGACATAATCAATGCAATTCTGGAAAAAATTGTCCTTGCTGCAAAGGCACGAATTGCAGCAAGGCAGGCACGAGAACTCATACGCAGAAAAGGTGCGCTTGAAAGCAGCGGACTTCCAGGAAAGTTGGCAGATTGTTCAGAAAAAGATCCAGCAAAGTGTGAACTGTTTATCGTAGAGGGTGATTCTGCAGGAGGTTCGGCAAAGAGTGGCCGGGATAGGTCAATTCAAGCAATATTGCCTCTCTGGGGCAAAATGATGAACGTCGAAAAAGCTCGAATAGACAAGGTAATTGGCAATGATAAACTGCAGCCTATTATTCAATCGCTCGGCTGTAATATCGGAGAAGATTTTGATATTTCAAAATTACGGTACCATAAAATCATTATTATGGCCGATGCTGATGTTGATGGTTCGCATATCAGAACGCTGCTCTTGGCCTTTTTTTACCGCTACATGAATGAGCTAATACAGCGGGGTCATGTGTATTTGGCTATGCCGCCGCTGTATAAAATTAGTTTTGAAAAGAAGGTTCTGTACGCGTATGACGATGCAGAAAAAGATAAAATTCTCAAAGAGTATGAACAGTATAAAGATAAAATGTCTGTACAGCGCTATAAAGGATTGGGTGAAATGAACCCTGATCAGCTTTGGGAAACGACCATGAATCCTGCAACCCGAAATTTAGTGCAGATTCAGATGGAAGATGCTGTTGAAGCAGAAGAAATGTTAACAACGCTGATGGGTGAGCAGGTAGAACCGCGGCGAAAGTTTATAGAAGAAAACGCACTTAATGTTATAAATCTGGATGTGTAAACTATGGAACAAGAAACACAGCAAACAGGAAAAATAATACCGGTACCAATAGAAGATGAGATTAAAAACTCATATCTCAACTATGCGATGAGCGTTATTGTAAGCCGAGCATTACCAGATGTTCGTGACGGACTCAAGCCAGTACATCGGCGCTTGCTCTATGCAATGGATGAATTGGGACTCAAGCCGAACGCTGCAACTAAAAAGTGCGCGCGTATTACCGGTGATGCAATGGGTAAGTACCATCCGCACGGCGATCTTTCATTGTATGATGCACTCGTCCGAATGGCTCAAGATTTTAGCTTACGGTATCCGCTTGTACAGGGTCAGGGAAACTTTGGTTCCATAGACGGAGATCCACCGGCTGCAAGCAGGTACACAGAAGCAAAGCTGTCACGTTATGGCAATGAAATGCTGACAGATCTTGATAAAGAAACAGTCGATTTTGGGCCAAACTATGATGAAAGTTTAAAAGAACCGCTCGTGCTGCCATCGGCTTTGCCAAATCTCCTTGTTAACGGGGCTTCTGGTATAGCGGTAGGCATGACTACAAACATGCCAACGCACAACCTGAGAGAGACGGTTGCAGCAATTTGCGCGTATATTGATAAGCCGGAAATCACCGTAGATGAACTCATGCACTACATTAAAGGACCAGATTTTCCTACCGGGGCAATTATTTATGGCCGGGAAGGCATAAAACAGGCATATAGGACCGGCAAAGGTAAAGTTATTATTCGGGCAAAGTTTACCATTGAATCGCTCAAAAATAGTAAAGAACAGATTGTCTTTACAGAAATTCCCTATGCAGTTAACAAAGCAAATCTTGTCAAACATATTGCGGAATTAGTGCGGGATAGAGTGATTGAAGGTATTGGCGATATACGCGATGAGTCTGATAGAGAAGGACTTCGTATTGTCCTAGAACTTAAAAAAGATGTTCAGCCTAAGCTCATTCTCAATAAGCTTTTTGCACACACAGCGCTGCAATCGACCTTTGGCGTTATTAACTTAGCGCTTGTGAATGGCAAACCGCAGGTTCTGACCCTCCATAATCTCATAGAAGAGTTTGTAAAACACAGGGTCGATGTTGTAACGAGACGCACCCGCTATGATTTAAAGAAAGCCGAAGAACGTGCACATATTGTGCAGGGACTCATCATTGCTATCAACAATATTGATGAAGTTATTCGCATTATCAAAGCATCAGCAAGCATCGAGGATGCAAAAGCCGCACTCATCAGCCGCTTTAGCCTATCGGAAATACAAGCGCAGGCAATCGTCGATATGCGCCTCGGAAGGCTGACAGGACTCGAAGTAGAACGGCTTGAAAATGAACTAAAAGAATTGCTTGCAAAAATTGCTTACTATAAAGAACTGCTTGCTGATCAGCGGAAGCTGCTTGAAGTTATAAAGACAGAGTTGCAAACACTCGCTGAAAAGTATGGTGACGAGCGAAAGACAGAAATTGTAGACAGTGAAGCAGAATCTATTGATATCGATGATTTAATTAAAAAAGAAGAAATGGTCATTATTATTTCAAACAAGGGCTTTATCAAACGGCTGTCAGTTTCTGCGTATAAGAATCAGAGCCGAGGCGGTAAAGGCTCTAACAGTGCAAATCTTATTGAAGATGATGCAATCAGCCAGCTCTTCATCGCCAATACGCATGACTACCTCTTGTGTATTACTAGCAAGGGTAAAGCCTACTATAAAAAGGTTCACGAAATACCCATTGCAAATAAGACAAGCAGAGGTGCTCATGTAAAGGGTCTGCTAGCTCTGGATTCTGATGAGGAAATTACCGCAATAGTCGATATTCATGAATTCCGTGATGATGAATATGTGCTCATGGGCACACGAAACGGTATTGTAAAAAAAGTAGCGACGAGTGAATTTGTAAATGCAAAAACGCGAGGGATTATAGCAATAAAACTCGATGAGGGCGATTTGCTTGTATCGGCATGTTTGACACGGGGTAATGATGAAGTAGTCTTTATCACCCGGCACGGGCAGGCGCTCCGCATACAAGAAGACACGATTCGAGTTATGGGGCGAGCGAGCAGGGGCGTGACAGGCATTAAGCTTATTGGCAGCGACGAACTTGCATCGATGCTCAGAGTCAACAATGAAGAACAGATGCTCATAATTACTACTAATGGGTTTGGTAAACGCATTGAGTACAGTAACTTCTCAGTGCACGGCCGCTCGACAAAAGGTCAGCGCGTGTATGTTCCGGATGAAAAAACCGGAGAAATAACAGCTGCTATTTCTCTCAAAGAAGAAGATGACATCGTCGTGATGACCGGACAAGGGAAAACCCTGAAAATCAATGCCGATGCGATCAGACTATGCGGTAAGAGCGCTAAAGGGGTGCGTATTGTCGCGATTGAAAGTCCAGATGTTGTTGTTGGCATTGATAGAATAGTAAAAGAAAAAGAAGATTTTGAATCCTAACTGTTTCACGTGAAACAAAGTTGTGTCAAATAAAAATAAAGACTGTCCCCCGAGACAGTCTTTTTGTTTCACGTGAAACACAGAATACTAGAGTGTTGTACTTAATGGGTAAGGGCGAATTCCACCATTTGCCTGGTTGCTCTGTAGAGCGGGTATTTTTCAAGAGTTACTTTATGTAGTTCTGGATTAGTATCAAAGTGAGCAAACATGTGATTCCATGTGTTTACATAGATAACAATACGGTTGTCTGTGTATGTAAAAGGAGATGCGGGCACTTCGAGAGAAAAATGTTTGACATCAGACTTATAAAAAGTTTGATGGTCACTATAGACATTTGCAAAATTTATCAGCACTGGCTGCCATATGCCAGAATCATTCTTTTGAAATTGAATAAAGAACGTTTCCGTATCGGCAATTCTTTTATACTTAAAACTTCTGTAAATGTCATAGAGCATATCTAGGAATGCTGAGGGATGATCCTCGTCTTTAAATATTAGTGTGTATTCAATAGAAAGCGTAGTGTCGTTGATTTGGTTTGGTTCGATACATACACTCTGGAGTTCGTTGCCATGCTCTATATCGACTGAGGGAATAATAAATATAGGGAGCAGCTCTGGTTCGGCTGAATATGCTTCAAGTGCAGGCTTTTTTGCTGAACACGCTGCTAACATCAAAACAATGGTAATTGCTATCAAAAAGTTTTTTTTCATTGATGACTCCGAATATGCACACAGCCTGAGATAAATGCCTCAGACTATGTGCAATGATAATTGTGCTATAAAGCACGTTTTAATGCTTCAACCTGATCTGTTTTTTCCCAGGTGAACTGCGGTCGTCCAAAGTGTCCATAAACAGCGGTTTCCTGATAGACTGGCAACCGCAGATTCAGCATATTAATAATACCGGCAGGCGAAAGGTCAAACACTTTTTTTATTGCTTCGATAATTTTATGTTCCGGTTCTTTTCCGGTTTCAAAAAGATCAAGCATAATCGAAACAGGGAAGGGCACACCTATTGCATAGGAAAGCTGCAACTCACAGCGTTCTGCAAGGCCGGCAGCAACAATATTTTTTGCCACATAGCGAGCCATATAGGCAGCGGAACGGTCTACTTTGGTTGGATCTTTTCCTGAGAAAGCTCCGCCGCCATGACGTCCCATACCGCCATAGGTGTCTACAATAATTTTTCTGCCAGTAAGCCCAGTGTCTCCCATTGGCCCACCTATAACAAAGCGCCCTGTGGGATTTATAAAGTATTTTGTTTCTTTTGTAAGCAATTCTGTTGGTTCAAGGACGGGTTTTATAATTTCCTCGATGATTGCTTCTTGAATTTGTTCATGTGTAATATCTGGGTCATGCTGATGGGACACAACAACGGTATCGATACGGATTGGAGTGTGTCCCTCATATTCAATGGTAACTTGGCTTTTTGCATCAGGGCGAAGCCAGGGCAGTTTTTTTGATTTTCTGAGACCGGTTGCATGCTGAAGAATTCTGTGCGCGTAGTAAATTGGTGCGGGCATATACTCCGCCGTTTCTTTACAAGCAAAACCAAACATCATGCCCTGATCACCAGCTCCCTGTTGTCCAGCATAGAGTCCATGGCCATCAACACCCTGTCCAATATCGGGCGACTGATCATGTATTGTATTTAATACAGCCATTGATTCCCAGTCTATGCCATAATCGGGATTATCATAGCCAATGTGCTTTACCACAGTGCGGGCAATTTCTGGAATATCGACATAGGTTTTTGTAGTGATTTCTCCGCCAACGAGCACCATGCCTGTAGTGGTATAGCATTCACAGGCTACGTGGCTCAGGGGATCATCTTTTAAGCAGGCATCGAGTACTGCATCAGAAATCTGATCGCAAATCTTATCCGGATGCCCTTCGCCTACGGATTCAGACGTAAATAGATAGCGCTTATCTTTCATTGCATAACTCCTTGTTATATAAAATTAACATATTTAGTAACGGTAGCTGTCAAGCTTAAACGGCCCGTCAGGATTAACGCCAAGATATTCTGCTTGCTCTGGTGTGAGCCGAGTCAGTTTGACGCCAAGCTTTTCAAGATGCAGTCTCGCAACTTCTTCATCGAGTTTTTTAGGAAGTACCCGTACTTCAGGGCGGCGATTCTGTCTGTTAGTCCAGAGTTCAATTTGTGCCAGTACCTGGTTTGTAAAACTATTGGACATTACAAACGAAGGATGCCCGGTAGCACAGCCTAAGTTTACAAGACGCCCTTCTGCAAGCAGAATGATAGCGTGTCCATCCGGATACACCCATTCATCAACCTGCGGTTTAACCGGTATGCGGTGGATACCGGGTGTTTTTTTCAAACCTGCTACATCAATTTCATGATCGAAATGCCCTATATTGCAAACAATCGCTCGATGTTTCATATGAGCGAGATGTTCTGCTTTAATAACATTAATGCAGCCAGTCGCAGTAACCCAAATGTCTGCAGTAGTAAGCATGTCTTCTACCCGTGCAACTTCATAGCCTTCCATTGCTGCCTGCAGTGCGCAGATGGGGTCAATTTCTGTAATGACGACACGCGCACCCTGTCCGCGGAGACTCTGTGCACAGCCTTTGCCGACATCACCATATCCACAGACGACAGCCACCTTTCCTGCAAGCATGATATCGGTTGCCCGTTTGATACCGTCGATGAGTGATTCACGGCATCCATAGAGATTATCGAATTTGCTCTTAGTTACCGAGTCGTTGACATTAATTGCTGGAAAGAGCAATTCTCCTTTTTCTGCCATGCGTAACAGACGATGCACACCTGTTGTGGTTTCTTCTGATACGCCGGCAATTTCAGGGACAATGCTGTGCCAGAAATTCGGATGCTGTTTTAAAATATTTTTAAGCTTTTCTTTTAAGTAATATTCATCATCAGAGTGCGATGGAGTATCGAGTATTGAAGGCTGTTCTTCTGCTTTGTAGCCAAGATGTGCCATGAGGGTAGCATCGCCGCCGTCATCGACAATGAGGGTTGGTCCTCTGTTGGGTCCAAACATAAATGCATCGAATAAGCAGTCCCAATATGCTTTAAGTGATTCGCCTTTCCATGCAAATACTGGGACTCCAACAGGTTTATCCGGTGTGCCTGTTTTGCCAACTACGACAGCAGCGGCGGCTTCATCTTGGGTACTAAAAATGTTGCACGATGACCACCGCACTTCTGCGCCAAGTGCTACCAGCGTTTCGATGAGCACCGCGGTCTGAACGGTCATGTGCAGGCTGCCTGTGATTCGCGCACCTTTGAGTGGTTTTGAATCTTGATAACGCAAGCGAGCCTGCATTAAACCTGGCATTTCGGTTTCTGCAAGATCGAGCTGACGCCTTCCTGCTTGATACAGGGCAATGTCTTTAATTTTGTAATCCATGAATCCCCCTTAGCTATGAGTCAAGCTCAGCATCACAAAAAGGAGGAATAGTATTGATGGGAATGATATTCACAGGATGGCCTCCTTTTTAGCTGATTTTTTTGCCGTCTGGCAAACCGCTCGCAATATGGATCAAATCAGCGGAGCTGGCTGTCTCAACGAGATACCAGCTAGCTCAAATATCGTATATTTTTGATAAAAATTCAAGCAGTTTATGAGGATTTAAAAGCATTGTGCACAAGTTTAATGATTTAATGATAGGATTGCGTGCCTGCGTGTAATATTTTATTTTACTACTATAAAACTATGAGCGCAGTTATGTTTTATATTACCAGTTTGAAGGTCTTATGGTATTTCGAGCCCAATAATTTATAATCACAGTAAGGAGCAGGTTATCCGCTTCTATAGTTTGATTGGCAGTAGCTGTCATGCGGAAGTTGAAATCATTCATTTCGGCATTGTCTTTCCACATCTCCCAAGCAGGATACCACATCCATATTGCATGGTTAATACCCCTTTGTTCCATGAGCTCAAGTTCATCGTTGATAAATACATGTGCTCCGGGGACATAACGCTTGATTCCATATTCATTGCAGACAAGCGGGTGGCGGAGCTTTTTTTGCGCTCTGCTGATATCGT
>CAZVTR010000026.1:32846-37267 GCA_964630305.1 uncultured Treponemataceae bacterium
CGTTCAGCCTTATCAATGAGATCATCCAGATTTGCGAGCGCTTTTGTATCAAGCGTATAGGGCGGCTGTTCGGTGTAAATACCAGGAACTGAAAGATTTATGTAATTAGCACCAAGTTTTGATAATTTGTCAAAATCTTGTTGCGTAAAGGGCGGTCCAATATAGCCATCTCCTAAAAAATCAGAATCTAGTGAGGGAACAACTTTGCGCTGCCAGATATTAGCGCCTCTCAGTGTAGTGCCTTCTGACCAGAGTTTCCATTTTTTTTGAGCAAGTGCGGTATTTTGCTGGTTTGTTATAGGCTGGGTACAGAGTGTTGCAGCATGTAAAAAGAAAATTACTATCGCTGCTTTAATAAAAAAACATTTCGTGTTCATTTTTGTAAGTGAACTTTTACTCATATCATGAGTATAGCTTAATGCTTTATTATAAACAACGATTTAATATCTATTTACATATAGTTGCATATATTTACATACAGCTTGCATACGGCCGGCTCAGAACAAAGTCATACTTAAGTGGATCATCGGGTGCTATGTGTTTAAGATGTTCAGTGACAATAAGAACGGTTTTAATGGTTACAGCATTGGTTTGAATGAATCCCAGCTGGCGATATGAACGGATAGCATGAGTGTCGAGGGGCACAAGTAAATCGGAAGGTTTAAGTACAGACCATCCGCCAGGATCGATTGCGTCTTTGCGTACCATCCAGCGTAAAAACAGCATTAAGCGTTTACATGCTGAGCCGTTTTTTGGTGAGGGCACCAGATTGGATTTCCACTTGCTCCGCAGCTGGTTAGCTGTTTCCAGTTCGCTGATAAATTGTGTGAGAGCAGCAACCAGAGAACCACTGGAACTAGCAAGATTCTTTTCGAGCAAGGCTTCGAGTGAACCATAAAACGAATAAACAGATCGTAAAGCAAGGAGCAGACTGACAAGATCAGAAACTGAAAAGAAACGGTACACGAAATTATTAAACGTAAGCATAAGATCGGATTCATCAAGAGCAAGCAGAGCACTGAGCGGTTGAGACAAAAAATTAGTGTTTGTCTTTTGCTGAGCAGTATAACAAAGGCTATTCAGTATAGTCCTCACTGTGTCTGATATACAGCATGCTCTGCCAAGCGCAAAATGAGCTGCCATAAATGCTGCAAATTCTCTTTCGCGCAAGTCTTCATATGTTCGTACCACCATGAGCGGATCTGGCGCAATAAATTCCGGGTGATTATAGAGGGCATATTTTTCTTCAAGCAATACAGCAATTTTTTTATAGTCAATGGTTTGGGTTGTGCTTTTCATATCGTATGCTATAATGTACTTCCCCAATCATGAAAAGCAAAGAGACCTGTATCATATTAGCAGCAGGAGCCTCATCGAGAATGGGCTGTAATAAACTGTTATTGCCCTGGAACAATAAAACCATACTGAGCAGCGTTATTTGTACTGTTCAGGATGCAGGTATGATGCCGCTTGTCGTGTTAGGTTCATGCGCCAATGAAATAGTGCCTGAAATTTATAAATACGTGGAAGATCCCAAAACGTCAATCGTAATAAATGAACAATGGCAGTACGGCATGATTACATCAATCCAAGCAGGGATGATTCATGGAGGAGAAAACAATTATTGGCTGTTGCATGGGGATATGCCGTGTTTAACGAGTACTATGCTCGTGTCTATTATCACTGCTCTGCAGCATGCTCAGCAGCAAGATTATGATGTGATATTTCCGCAATACAATAATCAATGCGGTCATCCTGTATGGGTGAGCAGGTCAATCTACAAACAGATCCTTGCATTACCACCAGGAGAACGGTTTAAGCCATTTTTAAAAACACAGCGCTGGACTGGAGTGGCAGTTCCGTATCAAGAAATAACAATGGATATTGATACACAGGAAACATACGCTGAATATTGTAAGCTATATGAATCAGTATAAACTATTAGAATTGGTACTACGCATACCGTGGTTTACCGAAAGGAGTGAACAGTTATGAGAAAAAATTTACAATTAGGGATTGCGATGATTCTTTTAATAGCATCGGCACTAATGATTTGGGGTGAATCCAAACCAAAGACAATCGTTGTAGGCGGCAAAGCTGTGGTAATGGTAGCAGACGTTGTGTTTGCTTTCCCTGAGTTGAGAAATACAGTGATTGCTGTAGCAGGGACCGACCAAGGGCTGGGAACATTTTTAGAGCTTGTAAGTCCGGGCTTTTTAAGCAAACCGCAGCTCGATAGAAATGCAAGTGTAGAAACGTATGCTGGATACAAGCCAGACGTATTTATTTTCAAAAGCTCGATGAAGTCATCATTAGGGAAAGGGCTTGAAGATTTGGGGTTCAAAGTGCTCTATCTGGATTTAGAAAGTCCGGAAGATTACTACAAAGATATCACAGCAGTAGGAAAGCTCTTTGGGTTAGAAACGCGAGCAAATGCATTAATTCAGTATTATAAAACAAAAGTATCTTTTGTGCAGAATCTGCATAAACCAGAAAAACTTCCTAAAGTGCTAGTTGTACAATATACAGCTGATGGATTAATGGTACCGCCTGATTCCTGGATACAGACACGAATGATTGCAATGGCTGGCGGCATTCCTATCTGGAAGGGGAGTAATCCAGGTTCTGGCTGGGCAAAGGTAAGTCCTGAACAGCTTCAAGCATGGAATCCTGATATCATGTTGGTCATCAACTATCGTGAAGATGCAAAACTTGCTGCACAAAAGATACTCAATGATAAAGCGTATAAAACAATCACTGCAATCAAAACAGGAAAAGTTTTTGGTTTTGCTCAGGACTTTTATTCATGGGATCAGCCTGATACCCGCTGGATTTTGGGTTTGCTTTGGGTTGCAAAAAAAATAAACCCAGAAAACACACAGACTATACAAATCAAAGAAGAAGCTTTTGCTTTTTTTAACTATTTCTATGGAATTGATCGTTCTGTTTTTGAGGATAAGATAGCGGTAAAATTTGGCGGCAGTCTTGAATAATACAGTACATGCAACTAGGTTAAAATTATTTCTCATTACATGCATAGCGGGAGTCATAGTTATCGTACTAACGCTTTGGGGAAGGTATCCGAAACCAGGGTTCCTTACACTCAATGATATTCTCCATGATGAGCTTGCTATGCGTATTTTTTTTCTCATACGTATACCGCGAATGGCGGGAGCCTTGCTTCTCGGTGCTGTGCTCGGTCTTTCGGGATGCGTGCTTCAGTATGTGTTTGCAAACCCGCTTGTGGATAGCGGTTTTCTTGGTGTTTCACAAGGTGCAGGGCTTGGATCTATTATTGCGATGCTTGCTGGATTTCCGTTTGCGCTGCAGATTGGTTGTGCATTTGCCGGCGCTATGCTCAGTCTGGCTCTCTCTATACTACTTGCAAACCATATTCGTTTTGGGGGACTCGTACTGAGACTCGTGCTTGCAGGTATTGCTGTTTCATCGGTACTGTCTGCACTGATTTCGATTATAAAATTTACAGCAGATCCGCTTAAACAGCTTCCGGAAATAACATATTGGCTCATGGGGGGGTTGACAGGTGTTCGTTTGCCTATGCTGGTGCTTCCGGGAATTATTGGAGGACTGAGCTGTATATTGCTTATAAGCATGCGCTGGCAGGTAGGCCTCCTTGCAGTAGATGAGAGAGCACTCAAAAGTCTCATAAAACATCCTCAAGCATTGCGGTTTGCGCTGTTAGCGCTTGCTGTAGCAGGCACTGCAGCAGTAACAGCGTATGCGGGTATTGTAGCCTGGACAGGTCTCATTGTTCCTCATATTGCAAGGCTCTTATTTGGTGCAGACACGCGGGTTACTGTGCCAGCATCACTTATTTTGGGAAGCTTATTTATGGCTGTGTGTGATACGCTAGCGCGTTCATTATTTTCGATTGAATTGCCATTAGGAATTGTGAGCGCACTTGTTGGCGCAGCAAGCTTTATTATTTTACTTGTGTTTATTCCTATTAAGGTGGAACGCGGATAGCTTATGGAATTAGCGCTTGATAACGTTACTTTCACATATCCGCATAGAAAAAACAGCGCAGCAAAGAATATTTCTTTTTCATGTTCTGGCGGCTCGATCTGCGCAATTATTGGACCAAATGGCGGAGGAAAGTCTACAGTATTACAGCTAGCTGGTGGTTTTTTACATCCCTATGCTGGAACAATCTCATGCAGTGAAAAACCAGCATATTTGCCGCAACAGGAACGGATAGCCTATTCCTTTAGTGTGTTAGAGTATGTGCTGTTTGGGCGAGCACCTTTATTAAAATTGTTTGAAACTCCCGCTCCCTCAGATGAAGCACGAGCATGGCAGAGCCTCAACGATCTTGGTATCGAGAATCTTGGGTATAAGAGGATTACAGAAATATCTGGCGGAGAATTACAGCTTGTAAGACTTGCCAGGGTTTTAGCACA
>CAZVTR010000027.1:0-10263 GCA_964630305.1 uncultured Treponemataceae bacterium
AATATGTCTTCCCATCAACTTTCTGAGGATTTATCTTAACTGGGCCTTGTGCTTCGCCAAAGTTACTTGTTATCTGTGCATTTTTTGAATTTGTTAACATGGAAAATGCAAAATTACCTTCCCGTAAGATCTTTTCTAATAATTTTTGATTGAGATATGTTACCTCATCCTTTAGTTTACCCTTTGATTGTGATAATGAAATAACTTCATACTCTATATCACATTTTTTATCCCCAATGTATATTTCTCTTGTAGTTTTCTTTACATACTTACTTTGCTCTGCTTCGGTGAGTAAACCATAGCTCTTTGCATCCTGCAGCAAACCTATGGTATTTTTCATCGCCTGTACTCTCGTTTCGAGGGTCTCGTTGCCGTTGTTCTGTGCTGCTGTTTCTGCCCGCTGCTCGACATTATAGTATTCGAACACATCATTGTAACCGGCTGCTTTTGCTTCTTCCCGCAATGCTGTGAGCTTTGCATCAAGCTCAGCTTTTTCTTTCTCCCACTTCTCCTGGCATGCTTTTTGTGCCTCTACTTGTTTTTCAGGCAATGTTTTATTAAGATCTGTAAGTGTAAAATCATATTTACTTGGATCTTGTGACGGCTCTACAATTTCTTTTTGCGGCATACTTGTTGATGAAACTTCTTGTTTCTGCTCTTCCTTTGCTTCCTTTACCACCGCCTTGCTCACGTTTCTCGTTTCCTGTTTAATGCTTTCTTTTGTATCTGTTCCGTCAATGAGCATCGCACCGTTTCCGCTTCCGCGTGTTTTCTTTTCTGGCTGCTCTTTTGGTTCTTGTTCTTTTGTTGGTTCGCCTGACTTTTTATCGTTTGTATCTGCTTGTTTCCCTTCAGCAAAGGCATCGTTTACCAAACCATCGTCTTTGATCATGCCTGCGAGCTCTGCCCCCGGTTCTTTCTCTATCAGCGTGCGGGCTGAGGCTTTCTCTGGAGCACCTGACTGGGCGAGAACCTTATCGACTGTCCCCGTTCCTGCAGCGGGGGTATCACCATCCTGGCTGTCGTCATCATCTCTGCGCTTGCGCTTTGCCTTGGGCTGTTCGATGTAGAGTACGATGAGCTCTGCGGGGATCGGCAGCCTTTGTTTACTGTTTGTACGTTCTCTAACTTGTTCCATTTTATTTTGTTCTACCATGAGTTTGGTGGGTTGTAAAGGGTTATCTGCATCGGGAACAACGGTGTCAGCCGAGGCATGGTCCATGAACCGCTTGCTCTCTCGGTAATCTTCTATTACTTCGCTCATGCTCCGCACGGGTATGTGGACGGCTTCATAGGTCCTCGCCAGTACGCGGGCGTCTTCGGCAAGAAGTCCTCGTTCTGCTGTCGGGGATGCAAGCTCAGCCTTTGCGGTTTGTATCCAGTTCGATTTTTCTGCTGTGAACTTTGCATAGAGCGCGAGGGCTGTGCTGTCCGGAGCAAGATCGGGATGGAAGTATCCTGCTCGGTAGTATGCGTCATCGCTCTCTTTCGCATGCTGTGCGAGCGCTGCGCGGGCGGTTTCAGAGAGGAGTGCTTCAGTCTCGGTGAGATATGAAAGCCCCTGTTCTATGATTTGCTTCATGCCTGCATCTGCTCCGGCACAGACAGCGAGCAACGCTTCACTCTCGTTGCTGCTTGCTGCACTTGACGCTGAGAGCCAGGCTGATCGGGCTTCCTCGGTGTCAAGCGCTGTTACCATGCTCAGCACGGTCTCGTCGGTTCCCACAATCGCGCTCCGCTCGGCTCGATCAAGTACAACAGCGGTTTCGAACGTGGTATCGCGCCGGCCAGTGAGCATTCTGGCAGCTTCTGTGGTAGGAGCATAGCGGGCGAGCTCGGGATATCGTGCTGCAAGCAGTTGTGAATCTGCCTCAGCAGTGAGCGCACGTGCTGTATCGCTCTGCATGAGGGTTTGGTAGCGAGCCTGTTCTTTTTGTGCATCGACACCAAAGAAGCTTTCGATGAGGCGTTCGGCATATGCTCGTTCAAACTCCTCCTCTACTCCAGCAAGGAACATGTCCCGTCCTGCAAGGTCAATTGCTGCGCTCTCCCAAACAGCTCGGATCTCTGCAAGCCCTTCCTCGCTCCGCTTGAGCCAGTCATCGGCGCTTGCGCTCTCTGCATCAATGCGTTCTATAACGCTCATCACTGCATGCTTTTGCTTCACCGTGAGCGGCATCCGCTGGGCAAATACATTCCCAAAAACACAGTTCCATGCCACGACAAGGGCAAGGACTTGCTTAAGTTGTCTTTTTATGGATTTCATTGTTGATACTCCTTTCATGGTTTATTTATGTGCAAATGTGATTACTATTAATCTTTACATCATTGCACCGATTACTTTGTGTGACTGTTTATACAGTCCTGTTTTTTCTGCTATGGGTCCATGGCATACTCCTTTCGACGGTTTATTTTTACGCCAATATAGCAATGTGCAAACACTGGCAAAAACATAATCGTAAACAGGCATGATGCTGCCACACCCCAGACGCTTGTAAATGCAAAAGCACGGAATACGGAATTAGCTTCACCCTTAAGAAAAAGCATGGGGAGGGATCCGGCTATTGTTGTCAGTGTAGCAGCAAGCAGTGTAATGAGGCGCTCTTTGAGTGCCTGCGAGCATAATTTTCTTACTGTATTGCTTTTATTTGTATACAGTTTCGGAAACGTCTTGACAGCACTGATGATACATTCATGCATAATAACTCCTGCATTTACTACCATGCCTGCAGCAGCTATAAATGAGCAGACAAGTGCTGGGTTTAAGGAAGATCCCTGCACACTGAGAAAAATGACAGGCACTGCAAGTGATGGCGGTATTACAAGCATAATAACACAAGCATCTTTCCATGAATTTGCAATGATAGTGAGCACTAACAATATGCCGACAAATGCTGCAATAAAATAATAACTGCCTTCTTTTAGCTTAGATTCTTTAAGTATCGCTTCTCTGTCAAATTGAACACTATATCCATGAGGAAGCCGTAATTCCTCTGATATTTTCATAATGGCATTATTTATATTCATAGGGCTTAAAACAGGTGTTTCAATTGATATAGTCATAGTGCGTTTTCTGTCGGTTCTATATATTTTCGCAGTATCATAAACTTCTTTGATGAAACCAAGTGTTTTTAACCCTGTTTCACCATGAGGTGCTAATGTTTTTAAAATATCACTACGCTGCGGGTCATGAGATCTATATACGCCAAGACGCACATCTATCTCCTGATCGCTTTGGATTTTTTTATATAGCACAGGATTATACAGACTATAACGTAAAATATCACCAAGATAGGAAAATCCTGTGCCATACGCAGCGAGCTTTGCTCTATCGGGCTGATATATTAGTTCCGGTGCTCCCTCCTTAAAATTGAGCACAACATCACTTACAAATGACAAACTGGAACAAAGACTTGCCAGCTTTCGAGCATAAAATTCGCATTTTTCAGTTTCATCTCCCTGTATTGAAACCTGCCATATTCGCTTATTTGTTTCATGCATTTCTGTCCACAAAAATACGGATGCTGTTGAAAGCGCTCGTATTTTTTGGATAATTGCATCCCTCTTATAACGATGCATATCATACACAACCAATAGGGTACCATAGCCGCGGAATGCACAGGTCTGTACTGATTCAACGCCTTCAATATCAAGTATCTTTAAGCTCACACTGGCAAGAAATTCATCAACAATATCTATTGCTGTCCCAGATGCAAGTTCAGCATGAACCGGTATAGTTCCTTCAAAATCAGGCATAGTAGGATCACGTTCAATAAAAACAAGCGCAGCAATTGCGGTTCCGACAATGATTACTACAATAGAGAGTAATATTTTTTTATTGCTGATGAATCTGGTTAACATATAAAGCAATATTTTTTTGCCTAGTCTTTCAAGATTATTTTTCACTTTTCGCACTTTTTCTGCATATGGAAATAATGCCTGTTTCTTTATATGATTATTTTCTGTTTTATATACATATGTTTTTTTTGCAAGAGCAACTAAAAATGGAGGAATAAACAGTATGCCGCCAAGCAATGCTATGAGATTTACTCCAGCAATTGCACATGCGGTTCGCTGAACGCCATATCCAAATTCTGTGTATACCATAAGCGGTGCAAGCGCAATGACAGTTGTTAAAACACCGCCTGCAAGCGGCGGGAATAGTTTTTTAAGCCTGATAGCTGCTGATGCAGGTGTTTCCATAGTGCCTGCTTCTTCGATTAGGAGCAATATTGCATCAACAGCGCAGCCGGTTCCCGATACAATACCGGCAAGCACCCATGTATCAATTGAAAATTTCAAGAGTACAAGCAAAGCAAGTGTTATAATGATTACAATCGGTATAAATGCAGTTCCCAGCACTGCAAGCAGAAAAGCATGATTGCTTTTTTTATATAGTGTTATAAAAAATACTCCTAAACCTACAAGCACCATTCCTGAAAGCACAGCATTTACCATAGCATTGAGAGATTCCTGTGCTTTTTCTCCGGCATCGGTAAGAATAGTAAATGTGAATCCTTTTTGTTCCCATTTTTTTAATGCGGCCTTAATGCGATGTGATAGCTCAATAAGGCTTGCATTTCCAGTCTTTTTTATTGCAAGAACCATACAGTGTTTCCCATTTACTCTGGAAATGGAGTCCGGCTTTCTTTCCTGCTTATTAATTACAGCAAAATCACCAAGGCGTACTATATTATTATCAGTTCCAGGAACCCATGCAAGCTTTAGCTCATTGATTGTTTTATATCTGCCTTCGACTACAATAGGAATTCGACAGGATCCTTCTGTTAGATACCCGGCTTTTGTAAAGGTATCATTTTCTGCAATAGCAGTACCAATATCGATAATAGTCTGAGGCGTTAATGCAGTTTTATCTTCTATTATATCTAGTTTAATTTCAGGAATACGAATCCCGTATATCTCAACATCACCTGCTCCATTAATTTTTTTGAAATCGGGCTTTAGCTCTTTATCTAAGACATAAGAAACATCAGGAATATTTTCTGCATAAATTGCAGCCGTAAAAACAGGAAAATCATCACTTGAAGCAAGAGCAAACTCGGGGCGCTGAACCGATTGTGGCAATGTTTCATACACACGGTACACCGCTTCACTTACTTTTTCATACATATCAGAATCTTTTTGATTTGCGTTAAAAATAACAGATATTCTTACTGTACTATATTCTATTGATGTAACTATTTCTTCACATCCTTCAATTCCAGAAACAGAATTTTCAACTGGAATGGCAATTGTTCTTTCCAATTCTCGTGCATCAACACCGTAGTGCCTGATAGTTACTTCTATTAAGCGGTTATTTGTTAGCTCGCCAGTGCTGAATTGTGCTTTTGTCACTATAAAAATTGAAATGAAACATATAACAATGAGTAGTGCGGCTACGCTTACAATTCTTTCTATCCAGCACTTCATGTATTCCTCTTTGCCAAGAATGTTCTGAATATCACTGGATATATAAAAACAGCAATAATTGAAGAAACGGTTAGACCTCCTAAAACAGCGAGAGCCATGCTCTTTTGTGTTCCACCGCTTAGTATCAAAGGTACTAAAGCAATGATCGTTGTTAAGCTGGTTCCAGTAATTGCTCGTATCCGTTCTAATGCGCCATTGAATGCCGAAAAAACAGCATTCCTGGATCGCTCATACTTTTGTTTGCTAATTTCAAATAGTACAATCGCATTGTTTACTGCTGTACCAAACAGCACGACCATTCCTAGAATAGACCCAGTATCAATTCCGCATTTACCCATTAGCAAGAACGGCGCTGCACCGGCAAGCGCAAAGGGTATTGATAATAAAATAATAAGGGGAAGAATAAACGACTCAAACTGAGCAGTAAGCACTAAGTATAGTACAATACCGACGCACAAAAGCAGCACAATCATTGTTTTGATAAGCTCAGTTTTATTTTGAACGTCAAGATCTGTTACCCACGCAAGTTTCTTTTCTATACTGCTGACAGCTTTTTGGGCATTTTTTGTTATGCCGGTAAGTGAAATATATTGAACATCCGATCGATTTGATCGGATATACAGAGCAGGTTTTTGCTGTATCTCAATGTTACCGAGCAACGATGTATTTATTACTTTATCTTCCTTAATGAATACAAATGATTCTATATCGTTTTTTGAAAAACCAGCAAGCGCTTTTTTAGATTGAACACGAATGTCGCACAATTTTCCTCCAAGCTCTATTGTTCCTGTTAATAGTCCTTGCGTTGCAGCATTCAAAATAAGAGCGGTACTGCTCGAAGAATAACCAGACCATGCCATTCTGTATCTATCTGGATAGAATATTGCCTGCCAGGCTTTTTCCGACGGATACTTACGAATATTTTCCTCTGCAATTCCACTCTTTGCCAGCATGGCTGCAATTTCTCTCATGCGCCGTTCAGTGATGTCAGGATTATCGCCCCGGATTTCAATACCATGAGCATAATTTGACACAAGAAGCTTTTTTACAGCATCTTCCGGCTCGTGTATTGAATATGAAAATCCTCCCATCGATGCAAGATAGGTATTTGTAACTGCATAGGCTGTTTGAATATCAATTTTTTTATTAATAGTACATACCAGTGTAATTGTATGAGCGTTCCATGCAGGATTTGTCCGTGCTTCCATATCATCAATTTCAGCACCTGCTCGAGCGCTTATACCGGTAAATAATTTATTATTATTTGTAGTGCTATTTGCACGCATCATGCTATCAGAAAGTTCATATAATCCTTTTGAAATTGTTTTTGCTGTTTCAAGCAGAACAGTACTTCTCGTTTGAGGAGCAAGCGTAATTTCAATAATCACGCGAGAATTCTTTTCTTGTGGGAAAAAATCGATTCGCAAAAATGGGAAAATCAGGACTCCAATAAAGCAAATAATAGAAAAAACAAAACCATATCGCAGAGGCTTTCGCATGACATATTTTAAGCATCTTGCATAAATGGTTTCCAGCTTGTTGTTTGTATTTATTTTACTATATTTTAATAACTTAAAATTGTTACTGGAAGTAATACTATTCCATAACGCTGGTACTGCTGTAACTGAAAATATCCAGCCTGTTATGAGCGCTCCTGAAAGTCCCAGCGCAAGATCTCCATACAGTTTTCCAAGCACACCAGGTATTGCAAGAAGCGGTAAAAATACTATAACTGTAGTAATAGTACTTCCAAACGTACTCCCCGCAGCGCTTTTTGCTGCAGCCGCTATTTCTAATTGAGATATAGGTGCATCGGGGCAGCAGCTCCGCTGTTTTTGAATAATTGCCGATAGTACCACAACTGCATTATCAGTTATCATGCCTATCGCCAGCGCAATACCGCCCAGGCTTAAAATATTGAGCGTACATCCAGCAGCTTTAAGCACTAAAATGCCGCCTGCAACCGAAACCGGTATTGATACTGCAGCTATAAACCCCATAACCGGAACAGAAAACAACAATAACAAAACTAGAATAACTGCTCCAGCTCCAATACCAGCTGAAACAGCAATTGAGGTAAGGCTCTCCTTAACTGCATCTACTGTATTGCCAATTTCAATAATTTCAACATCATGATGCACCTGTAAAAAATTGCTTATTGCCTGGTTTACCGATGTGTGGACAGAAACTGGATCAGCTCCGTTCTGCCTGTACACTGCAACTTGAGCACACTCTTTACCATTATAAAGCACCAGGCTGTCAGGTTCTTTTTCTGCAAGTACAATATCAGCAATATCCTTTAAGGCAAATTGTCCATGCTCATTGTTGATAATGATAGCACCAGCCTCCTCTACTGAGCGAACCCTACCTTTTGCAGAAACAACAAGTTCCCGCATGCCTTCTCTGATTTCGCCAGCAGGTACATCAGCATGTGCTTCGGTAACAGCTTGCGCAATATCAGTTATACTCATACCTCGAGCTAATGCTTTGCTATCATCAACATTAATATGAAGCTCTTGCTTCCTGCCACAGGAAACAAGTATCTGGCTTACTCCCGGTACTTTCTGAAGTGCACTGCGGACGTATTCCTCGGCAATGTTTCTTGTTTTTACAAGATCTCCGTCATGAGTAAAAACCGCATACTCTATGAGCGGAACATCATCAGGCGCGGCAATAATTCGTGGACGAAGCGCATCCTGCGGAAGTACAGGATATACGGTATCAAGTATTTCCCGTACACGAGACCGAATCGATATAATGTTCTCCTGCCAGGAAAAGTCAAGTCTGATAAGCGCTGTACCGTCGCGAATCAAACTTGTAATAGATCGTAATCCCCTCAGCGATGCTAACGCATCCTCTAAGGGAAGCACAATCAGAGTGCGAATTTCTGATGCAGGAAGCCCCTGCATGCCTGCTTCTATGAGTATCTCTGGCAAAATGACAGGAGGAAGCCGCGTAAGAGGCATTGAGGTTACCGCAAGCATTCCGGCAAGCAGTATCACACACACAATGGCAACTGTGCTTACCGGCCTCCTCACAGAAAGCTGTATTAATCCCATATTATATCGTTATTGTTTGTTACTGCATCATAGGTCACAATAATAATTCCAGGTTCAGTTGTTTCATTCCCAAGACTATCTTCAACGCCAGGAACAAAGTACAGCTTGAGCACTCCAGCTTTTCCAGTATTGCCGATAGTTCCGTAAATAAATATTCTTTTACACGACTCCCACTGAGGAACGGGAGCATATTGAGAATTTGGAGCAAACGGATTTGTCTGCGGCGGTGTGAGTGTTACCTGTGAAATTGAAAACTCAAGCGAGTTTGAAGCATTTTCAAAGTAAAACCTGGGTATAATGCTTCCTGGTTTTAATTCAGCTCCCTCTGCTGTTTCAAAATAAAATTCAATGATATAAGAACCAGTTTTTTGAGGACGATTAATAAAACCTCCAACGGATGTTATAGGAACACTAGGATCATTAGTATTATTTTCATCATCAAATGTTTCGATTTTGGGAATTATAATTTTTTTAAACAGTTCTTCTGTACTTACCACATATACACATGTTGACCATGGATAAGTAAATAAGTTATTGCTTCTTTTTTGTATTGTTATGCGCATGCCCTTTAAAGTTGGGGGTTTTGAATATGCAGCATTAGCATAAATTGCTGTTTGATACATGCGCTGAATTTTTTTACCAGATTTATCTTTAACTCCCGGATAGAGTGTCACAAAAAATTGACTACCCCATTTTGGTTTTTTAATAGGTTTGAACTCTATAACATCTGACCACGACTCTGTTGTTATACACTCATAACTGGTTCCATCAGGAAACAGCAATAAATTTTGAACTTCAAAAACATTGACAGGTCTATCGAATATAAATATAAAACTGTCTCCTGTACCACACTCGGTATTAAATGTACTCTGTCCAGCCTCTCCAAACATGAGTGGGAAAATGCCTTTGCTTGTTTTACGCTCAATTGCAGTAAGTACCGGAGGAAGACTATCCTCTGTAGTCTTAAAATCCCAGAGGTACTCGTAGCCCATTTCATTCCCTTCTCTGTCCTTAATTGTTTTTTTTATTGTAACATGGTAGGTAGTATCTGGTTTCCACTGTGCAAGCGGCGTAAAAACTAAAACCGACGGGATGCTTCCATGGTTCCAGTAACCGGGAATATCAGGCTGTATGGTTATATGCTCAACAGCAGAAAGCACATCCATGGCTTTTGAGAATCTTATAACTAGCGAAGCTGTTTCTCCTGTAACAACACACTGCTGCCCTGGATTTGTTCCCAGCACAGTGGGGCGTGTCCTGTCTGCTTTTGTCCTAAAAAATCCCACAAAATCATTTTCAAGATTTTTGCCGCGAACGTTAGCAGCATCTCGCTTGATTAGAACAGCATACTCATGACCTGGCTGCAACGGATAACAGGGACGCACCTCCAGTGTTGTATCATTCCAGGTCAATACAGCAGGAAGGCGCTCGCCGTCACAGAATAAATAAAATGCTTTTTCAGTTTTGGCCTTATCAGGAATCGATGTAAAGGTGATACTAATACTAACATCAAGTGTAGCTTCTCCTTCACCTGGCTTCCATTCGCTTATTGCAAATGCTTCAGGGAATAGCAAATTACAGCTCATTAAAACAGCAATTATAATAAATATACTTAAATATATATAACACTTTTTCATTACTGCACCTCCACATAGAGAATAATATCTTCACGTAAAAATGTTTGAGCTTCTATACCATTGATTCCGCCTTTAATAATCAACCTATACAAAGCACCTATTCCTGAATTGCTACCACCTCCGATTGGCACAGGCTG
>CAZVTR010000027.1:10363-33220 GCA_964630305.1 uncultured Treponemataceae bacterium
AGTTAATCTTTTTATCTTATAGGTATCGTTTCCATCTGGGTTATCATAAACATTTACAGGATTCGTTATCCGATCCTGCAGTCTTGTCAGTTTCATCCATGGTGTGGCGCAGGTAAAATATTCTATATAATCCTGCTGCATTGGTAGTCCATCTATCGTTGAAACAGTTGATGGGACATAGAGCATCAATTTTGTTTCAGGAGGTATAATGGTTGCAGGAGTAAATAAGAGCCGTTTAGGATTAATGAGTACAACATTGCCTTCAATTCCAGGGAAAAGCATAATTTTTTTAGCAAGGAGGCTATTGGGGTCAATATCATATGCAAATTCAATAACAATGCCATAATTGTAGAGGAATCCAGTTGCCAGGTTAGAATTTTCTAAAAGCTGCAGTGCGCCATCGGCAATTTTTGCAGGAAACGTTTTTACCACCCGCTGATGTTCCACATTTTCCATTGTTAAGAAATATTGAGTCTGTGGGAGTTCAAGAGGTGCGCCATCAATAGCGCATGCGGTTTTATCCAGCTTCCATGTATACCGGACACATGGCGAAAGCAAGGCATTATTTTTTCTTTTAACTACAAGCACGGTATTATCGGTATTCCATTCAAAAATAGCTGGAAATACGGGCTCAATGATAAGAGCCCGTTCAACTGCTACAGCATCCATAGGTTCAGAAAAAGTCAATTTTATTACCGTTTCTGGTCTTGTGTTAGTCACGGACCCATTCTGGGGATAGAGATCTTTTATATAAGGCGCACGCGTATTTCGTACCGCAAAAAAAGAATAATAGATTGCTGCTTTTGTTTTTCTTCCATCCTGCATGGCAATAGTGCCCTTTAGTGTAAAGTAGTACTGCTCCGATGGCACCCATGGCTCAGCAGGTTTTATAGTACAGATGTTTCCATCCCAGAAAATATCGATTTCAACGGGTCCTTTTGTGTTTTCAATTACCAGAGCCTTCTCAACATCAAGATGCACAGGCTCATCGCTGAACATTATAGTAATAGGAGCTGTTCTCGATGGTAACAGAGTATGTCCGCTATCAAGACTCGTAGTAATGATTACAGGTCTGAAATCAAAAATACCGCACGAAAATAAAAACGAAAATACAAAACATATTAAAATAATTATTCCTTTACTTTTTAACCGCAACATACTGTCCCTCCTTCCATGTTTCCTGAGGATTCTTTATTACAAAATCACCGCTCTGTAATCCGCTGCTTATCAGTATTCCATCTTTTGTAATTTCACTAAACTTTACTTGAATTCTTTTGAGCACTCGCATGCCTTCCTTAGTCTTTTCTCCAGCAACAAAAACATATCCATCCTGTTCTGATGTTTTAATTACTGAAGATTCACTCAAGGTAATCCGTTTTACTACAAGACCTGTGTATAAGATTGTACGGACAAACATTCCTGGTTTTAGCTTGTTTTTCGATTGGGTAAGTGCAATTTTTACTGCAAAGGACCCAGTTCGGGAATCTGCAAGCGGTGCAATGATATCGATCCGACCTGGAAGAGTAATCGATACAGAATCAATAAATACATCAGCACTCATTCCTGACCGCAAAAGTAAAGCATCTTCCTCAGAAATAGAACTCACAGCATATAGTACATCGATATTAATAATGGTAACAATTACATCTCCGGACTTTACTCGTTCGCCTTTTTCCTTTTGACGTGAACCAATAATAGCTTTACATGGACATTGTATGGTTAATTCATCAAAAGCAGATTGTGCAGTTTTAAATTCAAGTTTAGCATTAAGAACTGCATGTTCTGCTTGTTGCAAAGCAAGTTCTAATTCTATTGTTAAGAGTTTAACGAGAATTTTTTTCCGTTCTTGTATTGAACCAGGTACTTCATATCCAGCGTTTTGTATATCGCTATCACGTAAACCAATACTTTTAATTTCATAATCTTTTTTTAGTATTGCAAGTCTTTCTTCTGCGGATGCTTTCTCATGGCGGGAAGTTTTAATTTCTTCTTCGGACAAACCTCCTGCTGCAAAAAGCTCTTCTTTTATATTATTTTTTCTTACAATTTCTGCATATTCCTTTTCCGCTTGAATTAATTCCATTCCAGCCTTTTCAAAATTTACGATACGGGCTTCAGCTTCTAATATCCCTAGCCGTAATCGATTTTGTGCATCTTCTACATGTATTTCTGCCTGGCGTACGTTTTGTGTTGCACGTTCTAGAGCTATTTCTATATATGGATTATGTATTTTTATAAGAATTGCACCTGCTTGTAATTCTGTTCCTTCTTTCCATGGAAAATATTCAATAATACCTTCTTGAGAAGCAGCAATATCTATTTTTTTATCATATAATAATGTGCCAAAACTCTTTATAGTATTATCTATTATAATATCTTTGCATTGCTCCAATTCAACTTCTGGAAAAGACGGGACATTATCTTTATTTTGAACATTGCACGAAATCAATAAAATAATACAAGGGAGCCAAAATATTTTTTTCACGACTCTTCCTCCTTAAACAAATTTCTTAACGTCCACGGATCAAGAAACGCAGCGCTTTCCAGGCTTCTTTCTGCATTAATAAGAAGCCCTCGTTGCTGTATTACAGCAATATTTTTTTGTGATACATGCAATGCAGCATTCATAACATCTAATCTTGTTGCTGTTCCTATTCGTTTCATTTCCTGTGCAAGTTCTAAATTTTTTACTGCTAGACTATATTCTTTTTCTGCAATCGATAGTTCTTGTTTTGCAGCAGCATAAAGAAATAATAAATCTTCAAATTTTTCTTTGATATTTCTTTTCTCCTGATCAATATCCAGCAATATTCTTGCTAGTTTTTGCTCATACAGTTCAGATTGTAAAAATTCTTCCATGTTAGAAAGTGGCACTGCGTCGCTGCGCTGTGAAATCATTTCTGCCGTTTGCGTTGAGTTTCTTCTATATAATACTGAAGTGTTTCCTTTAAAAATGCTTCCTGAAAAACTAAACGACAACCCAACAGACCAGGAATACTCAGAAAATGGCAAGGTATCGGTACTCGTCTCAAAACTAGCGACTAGCGAAACACTTGGAAGAAAAGAAAATTTACTCAACATTATTTCTCGCATTAATAGGTCCTGCTGTTTAGCAAGGTACCGTAATTTTGGAGATCGCATCAGTGATTGCACATAAAGATAGTTTTCTTGTACTGCTAATCCTTTTACTGCATGAGTTATAATATCCTGGATCACAAAATCATTATTAGTATGAATAAGACGAGCTAATTTTGAATATTTTACTTTGAGTTCAAGCTCTGACTTTTCTGCATCAATTTTAAGAGCACTAACCTGCAATTGAGCTTTTTTATAATCTATTTCTTTTGCAACACCAGCCTGTAATTCAGCTTCAATAAGCTTTAATTGCTCTTCACCAACTGCAAGTGCTTCCTGTTTTACTAGTAGTATTTTGTTTGCAAGCAAAATATCATAATATAATTTTATAACAGTTTCTTTAACAAGCAATGTTTTCTCAGAAAGTTCATCAAGCAATTGCTCTATTTCTCTTTGTTTTCTGAGCATTACGAGCAATGTTTTACCACCATCCCATAACGGCTGGGTAAGATTTATATGCAATGTCATTAGTTTTGCATCGATATCTGCTGTTTCTATCTTTTCATTATTATTAAAACCAACATTGATTTCAGGGAAAAATTGACGTATATCCAGCCCGAGGGCTTTCATGCTTATAGCAGCATTCTTATAACCAGCTTGTATATCATATGAATACAGTACAGCCCGCTGAACTGCTTCCTGGATAGTAATTACTGCTGGCTCTGCAATACAGAATAATGATACTGTTAAACAAATAATCAATAAAATATATCTCATAATAGTTAATTATTTAAAACTATACTGATTATATTATTCACACATGCTGAAACAAGCGCATTGAGACATTCAGCATGAGCTGCACTCAAGATTGAATCAGTCTTTGCAGATATAATTGCGAGTTCTTTTCCTGTTATGTCTTTAATAACCACTTCCATATAGCTAGAAAAATTTACAGACAGATTTTTCATAAACTCATATTCATAAATGCTTATTTCAAGGTAATAGGTAAAATCGGTTGGGAACAATTCGCGTTTATATACAGCAGTTAGTCCTTTCTTTCTAAGTAACATTACAAACATTCTTCCTGTTTGTTCTATGAAAGAATCACTTAAGTTTGCTCCGTTAACTTTTACTGTTTGAACACAAAATGTATAGTATCTATTAAGCTTTTCCGAACATGTAAAATCTCCTTGTGCCTTTGGCATTCCAGCGCATGCAGCAATTAGACAAATAAGGCTTAGTAGAATACATAACTTTTTTTTCATTATTTACCTCCACGATTTTCTATCCTGGTAATTAGTTCTTTTATAGTATTTTGTATATTCGTATTGCTTTGTGAAAATGCTAATGCCAGTGTTAAATCTGCACGAGCGTTTTCAACTTTATTTTGAATCCAAAAAACACGAGCCCGTTCCACCAAAGCATACGCAAGCTCATCGGAATACTGAATGATTCGATTGAGGTGTTCAATTTGAAGCTCATGCTCTCTTTTATCTTTTGCAATCAATGCAAATAGTGCATGCGCTTCGATATTATCTGGATCATCAGTGAGAACATCAATTAATATAGAATGAATTTTACTTTCTGTTTTTTCTAAATTTATATCAGCATTGTTTAACCTTTTATAATAGAGGGTCCGTGCATACCATATTTTCCCTTCAATTGATGAGGATCGTATAGCTAAAGCCTTTTCAAATGCTTTTTCAGCTGCTATAAGATCACCTTTTATAAAAAACACTTTGCCTTTCAGGATCAAACCAGGAACAAATCTGCTGGGATTCCGTATATATGCTTCTAGAAGAGGGTCAGTTAAATTGCCTTTTATATATGAATTATAAGCTTTTACATATTGTTCAAAATGGCTTTGATTGCTATACGAACAGCAAACCAATAAAAATAAACTTAACACGCTGCATAATTTTTTCATACAAACCTCTCACTATTAGCTATGAAGAGAAATTGCAATACTAGTATGATTCATTACACAAATGAAGCACAGTGAAACGGGGAAACATACTTACATTTCTCTTTACTTATTTACCTAAGGAATCTCAAAATTGCATGCGGGAAAATCTTGAAAAAAATGTCAAGCAGTTTGAATGCACGTCAATAATGTTTTAGCTATCTAACTATAATAATAAACATATTGCATTATAGATTTACTCTTCGCGCGGGCCAATAAAACTATGCAAAAAAAACCTGAACACAGAGCCTTTCCCCGGCTCGCTCTCAACTTCTAGAGTCCCTCCATGCATTTCAATAAAATGCCGGCTAATCGGAAGCCCCAAGCCTGTGCCTCCATTTTTTCTTGCAAGTGTTCCGTCAAGCTGTACGAATTCTTCGAATATTTTTGGTATGTCATTTTGAGCTATTCCAATACCAGTATCTTGAACACTGATAAATACCGATGTGTAATCAGCAGAAGGCATTGCTCTAACTACTATCGAACCACTATTAGTAAACTTTGCTGCATTAGAAAGCAAATTTAACAGCACCTGACGAATACGCACTTTATCTGCTACCACAAGCGGGAGTTCATAGGGTATTGAAGCGCTCATTTCAACCGGTTTATCTCTTACAAGAGAGTTGGAAACTGTAACTGCATCTATAATAATATCACTAAGCTGTAGTATCTCAAAATTCATCTCAAACTTGCCAGATTCAATTTTAGCAAGATCAAGTACATCATTAATTAAACCTAGCAGATGACGTCCAGAGTCTTCAATACGCTTGATCATATCAAACTGATTTTCTTGAAGCAGACACTCTGTCTCCATACTAAGAAGATATGCAAAATTAATAATTGCATTCAACGGAGTTCTCAGTTCATGTGATATATTGGCTAAAAACTGCGATTTTAATTTATTTGCTTCTGTTGCTGTTTTAAGTGCATTCTGAATTCCTTCAAATAACTCAGCATTGCGTAATGCAATTGCAGCTTGCCGTGCCGTATTAGCTAGAAAATCTAGATCTTCCTGAGTATAGGCATTGTAGTCATATGATTGCACAGATAGTGCTCCTAATACAGAATCTCCATAGATTAACGGAGCAAACAACATTGACGCAGATGGCCTAATATAGACTTTTTCTTTTTTTCTTTTTTCATTCTCTTCTAACACTTCAGCTTCTGTTCGCAATACTATTAAAGGCTCTCGGCTATTAATAACTTTTGAACTCCAATAATATTTTTCAAGCGGACCAGACCCAAAAGAATGATATTCTCCGTTATCATACCAGATTAAAAATGATAAAACATTTGATGCACTATGATAAACAGAGCCATGAAATGTATCTATTTTCATAATTTTTTTTAATTCTTCACATAGAGATCGCATCAACTTATGCTTATCAAGCTCACTTGAGATTACAGAACTGATTTCATTGAGAACTGTTAATCGATGAATGTGTTTACACACATCATTATACAGGTGAGCATTTTGTAATGCAACACTTGCTTGACTTGCAAATGTTTTAACAAGCGGTATATTACTTTCATTAAAATTATATAACTTAAAACTATCAACAGCAAGCATACCATTTATTTCTTTTCCTGCAAACAAAGGTACTCCAAGCCAGCTCTTTATTTTTTCAGTGCCTGGTATTTGTTGCCATCTCACATCGTCACTGGTATCTGAAATTATTATCGGTAAACCAGTTCGAATAATTTCATCAGTAAGCGGTAAATCTTTTATATCAAATACTGATCCAATTATAATCTCTGGCTTCTCAAAACCACGCACTGCTTTTATAACAAATTTATTATTTTCTTTAAGAATAATTGATGCAGTATCATAGGTTAATACGGTCCTAAGTGATTCAAGTATTCTTTCTAAAACTTCATCAAGATCAAGTGTAGAAGCAATAAGCTGTCCGATTTCTCGCAAAGAATCTGACGTTTTCCAAGCTTCGTTAAGTTCCTTTATTTTTTCTTGCAATTCTTGTGTCCGTTCCTGCACTTTTTGTTCAAGCGTTTCAATTGCAATCTTTAGCTGATTTGACATGCTGTTAAATGCATGAATCAATTCTGAAAGCTCATCATGACCATGAATTTTGAGATTTTCACCAAATTTTCCGCAGGCAATTTCACGAGCAGCTTGTGCTACCGTATGAATAGGAATTGTAACAGCATAGCTTATTCTTAAAGCAAGAAATATACATACCAAAACAAGTATTATAACAAGAATGAACATGTGAAGATATATTTTTTTAATTATATTTTGAACATAAACATTATTTACATAAAAATCATAACGAATAGTATCGGTAATTTCTTTTACAACTTGTAGTATCTCCCCGCTCTTTTCATCAAATTGATTAATGTACCATACTGGATTCGTATCAAGCCATTCTGCCTTACGCTCAGTAAGCAAGCTGGCATATGCTGTTACCTTATATTGCAGCTCATCAATCAAATATGCTCTTACCGGAGCAGATGCAGCTCTTTTCTCTAATGCAATAAATGTATTGAGAATTGAAATTGCAGCAGACAACCGATTAAATGTTTCTTCTTTTTTATCGAATAAGTATCGATGCACAATCGCATTTGATTCCAAAACTTGCGTTAAAATATCAAGTGCTAGTTTCTGCTCTTGAATCAAAGTATTGTTTGTTATCTGTGTTAAAGACACTGCTTGACGCAACCTCAAGAGCGAAGCCATTGCGCCAATTAGAAAAATTAATAAAATTGAGAAAAATCCAAGCATGATACGTGTCTTAATCTTCATATACAGCCTGTCTTCTCTGACTTTATTCTATCCGAGCAACTTTCTGGATAAGCAATCGATTTAAACATCTATATAGATATAGTTTTGTGTATAGAATCGGAAAAGTCAAATAACATGAGATTTGATTATATAAAGTATGTAATTAGAAAGACTCTGTAATTTTTACTTTCAGAATAAACTAAAAGCTATTTAATCGATACTCTAAAACAAAGGATATCAAGGCTGAATAGGTAGCTCAATATTGTATAATGAATATTCCTTCCATTCATGCTGCAATAAAAATTCATTCAATTTCAGAGGGTCAATAACAGCACTCACCGTGTCACGTGTAGCCAGACACCAATGAGAAGGAGTGTTTATCTTCCATGAAGTTCCATAATACCAGCCCTGAGAAAGTTCTGCTGCTGTTATAGTCTCTTGTGTTATTTCCTTTATGACATTGTCAACGGGAACATACCCTGCACTATCCCAAAGATTTATCTTCTGCTTAAATCTAAACCCCTGCCCGCCGGCATAGATAGTAACAAACACATACGGAATGAGCTTTGTTTTATAGTAGAGGCTAAATGTCCGTCCTTCAGAACGTGTTCCTGGATTGTTAAGTACTATTTTAGTAGTCCATCCATACTGATATGGTTTTGTCATTTCAGTATCACTGTTTGCAATTTGATTGCTAACTTTGCCCGCACAGCTGAACAACAACATAAAACAAACATTTAAATAAAATAATTTAAAAAGCATTTCTTTTTTCATTATTAATGTCCTTTAACGTTTCCTCTGAAATATTCTATAATTTATTTCCGGGAATATATTATTTTTACGCTCAAGCCTCGTAACCCATTCTGTTCCTACCGTGTTAGCACAAATCATCTCATAAATATGTGAAAAATTCATAACTGCATCCTCTATTTGCCTGCGGGCAAACGAAGCCGATTTTCCGGTATACATAAGAAACGGCCAATCTGATGCCATAGCAAGGAGCACCTCGCGAGCAGCTTGATTGAGTACTCGTTCACGGAGCGCATGTTCATCTGGAAAGCGTTCGGATAGTTCAACCATTCGTTCAATTAGTTTATATACATGTCTGTAGATCCAGTCATTTGATTTATTGAGCCACGGTTCAGCATAGCCTTCTGCAGACCAGGAAGAATACTCTGGATTACACTCCTGAGTCTCTGGTTTCTTTTTAATTACATCATTAAGATTTACAAATCCAAGTTCTGTAGTTGTTTGGGCAGCTCTAAAAACAGCTTCCAGCCAGTCAATGCCTTCAAACCACCAGTGCCCGAATAGTTCTGCATCGAAAGGAGCAACAATAAGTGCTGGTTTTTGTAATTTTTCGGATGCCTTGCGTAGTTTTCTATTCTGGTTATACAGGAAATTCTCAGCGTGCTCGACTACTTTTGCTTTTGCTTTTTCGGGTATATATATATGTTTCTCAACACCATCTTGACCCGTTATTGCATAATACTTAAACCCTGTAAAGGTTCGTACCTGGTTAGTATCAATGAACGGTTCTATGTAATCGAGCGGAAGGTCAAAACCAATATCTTTATAAAAATCTCTATACACCACATCAGACGGATATCCTGTTTTTTCAGACCAAACAGATTCTGTTGCTTCTATATCACGAAAAAAAGTAATGAGTCCATGTTTTGTTTTACCAGGGACATATGTCGTAAATCGAGCAGGGGGCTTCCCCGTTAAGCCCGACCGTGCAGTTACTATTGTATAATCAAAACTGTATGATGTCAGCACTTTATCTAACTCTGGATACCACCCTAAATGCGGTACCCAGAATCCATTTGGAATCATTGAAAACACAGATCGAAACACCTGAATTGCCGTTTCAACCTGCGCATTAATGGCTGATTGATATTGTCTATATAAAGGAAGAAAAGCTCCAGTTGCAGCACCAACCATGAGCTCAAGTCTTCCTTTTTTATAATAGTAATCAAAAGCAGATGTTATATTTTTACCATATAAAACAGAAAAATCATCGAGTGCGCGCTCATACAGTTCGGTATACATTACTGCAAGATTATGTAGCTCTGGTGTATGCTGAGTCCGCTCTTGTTCCTTTTCCCCAAGTTCAATTTGCTTGTGAAGCCATGAAATATATCGTGACTGAATAAGCTCATCTGAAAACATGGTTAACAGCGTGGGAGAAAATGCTATGGTTAATTTCCATGGGACACGATCGGCATCGAGCCGGGAAAACATACGCAATAAAGGAAGATATGTTTCTGACAGAGCCTCAAAAAGCCAGCGTTCTTCTATAAAACTGCAGTAATCGGGTTGACGTACAAATGGCAAATGCGCATTTAACACAATAGCAGTACTTCCGTTAATCATAAAAACTCCTGCAGCTGCACGTAGATGTTAATCATCAATTTTAGGCATGATGCGCGAAGGATGATGATCCTGCATCATATAAAGATTTAAGGAATCTGCTCCGGAAAGCTCATACAATTCTGGATCTATTGCTTCAAAAAGTTCTTCGGTCGAAGCGTACCAGGCACGCGGTGTATGCACTATGCCAGAATGACAGATTTCAACCTTTCCAGCATCAGATACAGCAACAAGCTGGACACGATAATCACTATCAGGATCTGGCAGATTAATATACCAGGAATTATCATGCAATGAAACTGCAACATCAAATGATGCAAGAACCTTTTTTGTTGATAAATCGATTTTTTGGACATGGAGCGCAAGTCCGTTCATCTGTTCACCCAGTCCAAACTTATTAAAATCATCATCACTTATATCCCAGAATACAAAGGCCCAGCCAGAATCCTTTACAATTAGGTGAACAACAGTTTCATTATACCTGGCAATTGTGGAAGGAGCGGCAACTAACGAAGCCTCAATTTCATCCAGTTCTGATCCGGAAAACTTTTTTTCTTCAACATGGATTGCAACAGTGCTTGCAAGCTTCCTTTCCATGGAGTCTTCTAAATAAGCGTCTAAAATTTCGCCAATAACAATAAACTTATCAAGATCAGGCGGGAGCCCCAGCCCCATTTTTTCGGACAGAGTATATAAAGCTTCAATCGAAAGTTCTTCAAGTTTTTCTGGAATCACAGGCACATAATTATTTATATTAAGAATGATGTCAAGATGGTAAGCGGCGCACAGATGGTCGTTTTGCCTTTAAAAACTGTTTTCTAGCTATTGGCTTTTCTGATTTTCCAGAATAATAACTTATTGCATTCTCAATACCCATTCTTGGGAGTGTCAGCGGTTTTAAGAATTCCCGTACAACAGGATACACATGAAGATGCACTTCTCTTGCAGAAACAAGCCCCGAACGCGAAAGTGATATCTCTATAACAGTCTTTAATAAATATCTAAATAATATTTCCAGTGCTTTATCCTGTGAATTCTGAACATATGTATCCAGCGCTTGTAAATCCTTACTAAATGCATCGCGAAATTGAGTGTCATTTATAATGTCATGAAATGATGGTACAAAGTATTCAAGGAGATGATATGTTTCAAATGCATTAAAACAATGATATGAGCTGCCGCTTTTTATTATCTTTAAAAACTCTTCACTCAATCTGCTTGCCGAAATAGAAGTGAGCAAAGAAGCTTGCTGAACTATTTTCTTTTTCATTGGAGCAGGTATATGCAAATTAAAAACTGCGGCATATTTCACAGCACGGAGCATTCTTACCGGATCTTCTGAAAAAATTACTTCTAGCGGAATAATCGGTTTAATGATTTTTTTTCGTATATCATCAAAACCATGAATAAAATCGATTAGTTCTTCATTGATGGGGTTGTAATAGAGTGCATTCATGGTAAAATCGCGGCGCATCACGTCTTCTGCAATCGTGCCAAATTCATTGCTGTTTTCAGATTCTGCCCGAAACGTAGCTACCTCATAGTATGCAGCACCGCTATATACATGCACCAATTTAAAACGATTTCCGATGATTCTGCTTTTAAAAAATAGCTTTCTTACTTCTTGCGGATGTGCATCAGTTACAATATCAATATCTTTAGGTTTACGTCCTAAGATGACATCGCGTATCGCGCCGCCGACTATGTAAGCGTCATATCCAGCAGAGCGAAGTCTCCTTATTATATCCAGAGCTTGTGCATCAAAAACTGTGCGTGATATTTTATGCTCATGTTTTGTATATATAAGCGCTTTTCTTGAATTATGCGCACCTTTCAAGTATCGAACCAACACAGACTGATAAATACCTCTTATACTATAAAATGCAACATGAGTATAAAATACAATGCTATCAATTACAAGCTCATGCTAAAAACTGGAATTAGAGACAAAGCCGGTATGTAAGCTTCCGGCTTTGTCCATTTGCATAGTGAAGTAAACTATACTGTGCTTTTAAGCGCCATGAGCTTTAAGCCAATGTAAAACATCCTGCATCACTTCATCGCGATTTGTTTCATTGAGCGTTTCATGTCTTGCATCGGGATACAGTTTTTTAGTTACATCAGCTATATTGAGTTTTTTATATTCATTGTATAGCTGATCAAAGGAACCAGTAGCGCCTCCTACAGGATCTTTAGAGCCGGCGAACATATAAATAGGCAAATTTTTGGGTATTGCCTGCATGGTTTTTGGATTATGTATCCACATAAGCCCGCCTAAGAGATCCCGGAAAAAACCAAATGTGCAGACAAACCCACAGAACGGATCATTTACATATTTATCCACTTCAACAGGATCTCGTGAAAGCCAGTCAAATTTCGTTCGTACTGGCTGAAATTCTTTATTAAATGCACCAAAACTCATAGAATCCATGAGCGGTGTTTTCTTTTTTTGCCCCACAAAAAAACAACCAAGGTTGGCAAGTATTCTCCCTACAGCTACAATTGGACCACCGTTGCCTGCTGTACCGGAAAGGATACATCCCTTAAGTTCATTGCCATACAGTGCAATATACCCCTGAGAAAGAAACGAACCCCATGAGTGACCAAGCAGAAACAGTGGTAAGCCTGGATTCTTTTGTTTGATAAACTGCGACAGTTCATGGAGATCTTCGATTACTCGTTTAAAACCGTCTTTATCCGCTAGCCAGCCTAATTCGCCTTCCTGGGCTGTTTTTCCATGACCGCGATGGTCTTCTGCCCATACATCAATACCATGCGCAGTTAATAACTCAGCAAGCCTTGCATAGCGTGCTGCATGTTCAGCCATACCATGCGCTATCATCAGCACTGATGTTGGCTTTCCGGAAGGAGACCAATGGTACACATGAATTGCCTTGCCGTCAGAGGCAGTAAATGTAAGTTCTTCTGTCTTCATGGTTACTAGTGTAAATCATCAACAAAAAAAATGCCAGCAAATTCAGCTTTCACAGAATTCTCAATAGTATTAAGCATTTATTTTGAATGCTGTCGTAATTTTATAACTAAAGTTTTTAAGGGTACATGCCGATATGAATAAGTGAAGCAGCCTGTTCTCTCTGCTAAAGCTAGAAAGGACAGAGTTTTGCTTTTCTTATATCAGTATCGGAAAGGAGGTTCTGAACTTAAATAAAAAAGTTTTGGCAAAAAAGATATGTTACTTGTAACAGATCTTCATGCCTGACGGTGGTGTTTTATACAACACTGTTTACTATTTTATCTGGTAATCCCGCAGTTCATGGAGGAACTGCGTACATTCAAGGAGGAATATATGATTATTAACCACAACCTCAGTGCCATGTTTGCAAACCGCAATGTTGGCATCAACAACCTCAGTGTTGAAAAAAACATGGAGAAACTCTCATCCGGCCTCAGAATCAATCGCGCGGGTGACGATGCTTCCGGCCTCGCAGTATCCGAGAAAATGCGTTCTCAGATTCGCGGCTTGAACCAGGCATCAAAGAATGCCGCAAACGGCATTTCACTCATCCAGACCTCTGAAGGCTATCTGCAGGAATCTCAGGATATTCTCCAGCGTCTTCGCGAGCTTGCTATCCAAGCTTCGAACGGTATCTATACCAATGAAGACCGCATGCAGATCCAGGTTGAAGTTTCTCAGCTCGTTGATGAAATTGACCGCATTGCAAGCCATGCTCAGTTCAATGGTATGAACCTGTTAACGGGCCGCTTTGCTCGTGACAATGGAGACAACATCATTACTTCATCAATGTGGTTCCATATTGGTGCTAACATGGATCAGCGCGAACGTGTATATATCGGCACCATGACCTCAAAAGCTCTGGGCGTACGGAATGTAGGCAGTGAAGAAATCATGTCACTTTCAACCCCGGAAAATGCAAACCGATCAATTGGTGTACTCGATGCAGCACTAAAGAAAATAAACAAGCAGCGAGCTGACCTCGGTGCATACCAGAACCGACTTGAACATGCAATTAAAGGCATTGACATCGGTGCAGAAAATCTGCAGGCAGCAGAAAGCCGCATTCGCGATGCTGATATGGCTAGCGAAATGGTTGAATACACAAAGAACCGTATTCTTGTACAGGCATCAACTGCTATGCTTGCTCAGGCTAACCAGAAAACTCAAACTGTACTGCAGCTTCTGCAGTAAATTAATAAGCAGGCTGTTATACAGCCTGCTTATCTGTAATTTTTCTTGCATCATTCAGCAAAATACAGTATAGTTACAGTGTAACGTTTGATCTTTGACAAATACCCTCCTGTGCATGCGGGCGGGAAAGCTGAGCTTTTAAAGACTTTTTGTTTAGCAAAAAGCAAATAAAATAAAAAGGCTGAGCTTTCCCGTCGTGCGGAGGCTGAACGGTCAGGATTGGGGGCATCAAAAATGTCCTGGCTCCGCAGTCATGCACAATGGGCGTAAAGCATGGAACGCTTTACAGACTATTCAAGGAGGGTCATATGATTATAAATCACAACATGAGCGCAATGTATGCCAACAGATCGCTGGGCGTAACTCAGTTGGAGCTCAACAAAAACATTGAAAAGCTGTCTTCAGGTATGCGGATTAACCGTGCTGGCGATGATGCTTCCGGACTTGCGGTATCAGAAAAACTCCGCAGCCAGATCCGCGGCTTGAATCAGGCTGAGAAAAACATCCAGAACGGTGTTAACTTTATTCAAACAACCGAAGGATATCTGCAGGAAACCCAGGATATTCTGCACCGTCTGAGAGAGCTTTCAGTGCAATCAGCCAACGGTATTTATACCGCAGAAGACCGCATGCAGATTCAAGTAGAAGTTTCCCAGCTCGTTGATGAAGTTAACCGAATTGCAAGCCATGCTCAGTTTAACGGCATGAATATGCTCACGGGACGTTTTGCACGGAATGGAAATGCTGTCATGCAGCTTCAGGTTGGTGCAAATATGGATCAAAACGAGCGAATCTATATTGGCACAATGACTGCACAGGCACTTGGCCTGCAGGGAGCACAGGGCAGCGGAGAAATGATTTCCATTTCTACACCAGAAAGTGCTAACCGTGCAATCGGCATGGTTGATGCTGCGCTCAAAGTTGTTTCAAAACAGCGTGCAGATCTTGGTGCATATCAGAATCGTTTTGAAATGGCAGCAAAAGGCGTTGCTATTGCTGCAGAAAACCTTCAGGCATCTGAGAGCCGCATCCGCGATACTGATATGGCAAGCGAAATGGTTAACTATGTTAAGAACCAGATCCTGTCTCAGGCTGGCGGTGCAATGCTTGCCCAGGCAAACACCAGAACTCAATCTGTCATGCAGCTTTTAGCATAAATCCGTTCCTTCCCGAAGAGCTTCCTGGACGTCGTCTTTTCGGGACGAGTATTTTTGGTAATGGGAGGGCAGCCCCCGCCCTCTTTTTACTTTTTTTAAGGAGCATGCTATGTCGATGGACATTGCTTCCATACATTCGGGTTCAAACGTACATATACTTCCTCAAGCTAATCCAGCACAGCCTTCTGAGCAACCCAGACAGGTTCTCCAGGAGCAGGCTAATATTCAGCAGGTAATTCAAGAGCTTGCTTCTATCAGTGCTTCTTTTAACAAACGCCTCTCATTTTCCTACAATGACAAGATTGAACAAACAGTGGTCAAGGTGATTGATACTTCAACCGATAAGGTAATAAGGGAAATTCCGCCTGCTGAACTTCAGCGTGTTCATGAGCGTATCAGGGAAGTGCTGGGAATACTTTTTGATGAACGTGCATAACGTATTTTGAACCAGAAAACAAACCAGGCTCACTCGTTGCTTCCAGAGGCGGATATCATAACGAGGAAGTGCTATACTTATAACTACAGATAAAATGTTCTCCAGCACTGCATTTTGTATAATACGATGAACCGCGAGGGAGGTTCCAGTAACATATGCCTGATACAACCTCAATTCCTGGGGTCACCAGCAAATATGATACACAAAAACTCATAGAAGAGCTCATGAAGGTGGAGCGCATCCCTCGTGATCGCGCCGAAGCTCGATTAAAACAGCTCCAGCTTCAAAGAACCGTCTGGCTCGATATCAACCGCCGGTTTATCGACTTACGCGAAAAAGCAAGAAACCTATTCTCATTCCAAAACCCGTTCAATGAACGTATTGCAAAATCCAGCAACGAACAAGCGCTTACCGCTACAGCAACACGGCAGGCGCTCAATGAAACACATCTTATCAGTATTAAACAGGTAGCCACAGCTGACCGGTTTATGTCAGACAGGCTCTCAAAAGATTATACTGTTTCCCCAGGTCTCTATACCTTTGGTGTCGGCGATAAAACCATAGAGTTAAATTTTCAGGGAGGCAGTCTCAAAGATTTTGTTGATGCGCTCAACAAAAAAGGCGGGGATCTCCTCCGAGCTCAGCTTGTGCCGATTACTGCCGATGAACGGGTACTCGTCATTGAATCAGTCAAAACAGGTTCAAAATCAAGACTTTCGTTTAAAAATGCAGCCGAAACGCTCGGCCTTCAGACAGGACTCATTGTAAAGGGCAATACCTCAGAGCAAACACTTTCAGTAACCCAACCCGGAAGGCTTTCTGGTGCTCTCGATGCATCCAAAGTGCTAACTCAAGATGGAGTCCTCCGCATAAATCCAGGCGGAGAAGCTGCATTGCGCCTTGCCAGCCCGGTAAACACAGCTAACCTCGTCCTAGAAGTTGAAATTGAGTTTGTTGAGCGCCCCGGACCGGCTCAACCGGGCATTCCTCCTGGACCAAGCATTCCCGGTACAGGTTCAATAGAATATCAAGGGTTAGTAGTCCAGAGCGCTCCAAGTGATGTTGTGCTTCCTCCCCAGCAGCAGCCTGCACCGCCTCCACCCCGCGTAGACAATAATCAGGTACTCTATGCGCTAGACTCCTCCGGCAAGCAAATAGCACTCCCTGCAGTTCCAACAGGATCAGGCAAGCAAAAAGTAACCATTCCGCTTTCAGTGTACACGGAAAATTTTGCAGGAATTGGCATAAAAAACCCCAATACGAACCGTGATGTAGTTATCCACAGCGCACGCGTCGTGGACCCTACCGTCACCGGGGATTACCGGCCTAAGAATCCTGTGGACACAAGCCGTGATGCAATTATTGTGTATAACGGTATAGAAATTACCCGAGAATCCAATACCATTGATGATGTTATTCCCGGCGTAACGCTCAACATTCAGGATGTTACCGATAAGCCTGTTAAGCTCACTGTTGAACCGGATCGGGAAGCAGTAAAAAATGCAATTATCGATTTTGTCGGCACCTATAATAGGCTCATGGCAGAAATCAATATCAGCATGCGCAATGACGAAGCTGTATTAAATGAAATTCAGTATTTAACTGAAGATGAGAAAAAAGCCTACAAGGAACGGCTTGGTATTTTTCAGGGAGATATTACCCTCTCGCAACTGCGTTCATCAATGCAGAATATCATGATGAACGCATATCCCTCTCAGGATGCGGTTATGCTTTTGAGCATGCTGGGTATTTCGACCAATTCATCGATAGGCGGAGGATATGATGCAGCAAAACTCCGCGGTTACCTTGAAATTGATGAGAAAAAGCTGGATAACGCACTGCGCACTAATTTTGAAGGAATCCGAGCTCTCTTTGGGTTTGATACTGATAACGATTTTGTCATTGACAGCGGAGTAGCAGTAGCTTTAGATAAACTCATTAAGCCTTTTGTAGAAACAGGCGGAATTTTTTCCACAAAATTAAAGACATTTGATACACTAATAGCTGACCAAAAAAAACTCATCGATACCTTAACTGCTCAGCTTGCAAAAAAAGAAGAAGAACTCAAGCGCAAATATGGGCTGATGGAAGGAGCACTCGGACAGCTTGAGCAGACATCTGGTGCATGGGATAATTTTGGCAAACAAAATGGCAACTAGCAAGGAGCAGCAGGTATGAGCATACTAATTAATGAGACACCGGTCGAATTTGACTTCATTGGGAAATCGGTACGGCATGTTGTACAGGACATTGACAGAGATCTTGAAAAAATCAACTTTGTCATTACAGGAATTAGTTTGAATAACAGCGAAATTCACACGCACTTTGATTCGTATGCGGAGCAAATTCTTAAAGAAACCGACACCCTCTCTGTAACAACGGAAGCCGTGTCGGATATTAAAGCAAAAGCAATTAGCACTATTCTCAACATTCTTGTTGTGCTTGAAGGCGATGATGATATTTCGCAAATTCAAGCATCATGGGAAGGCTTTTCAAAAACATTTACATCATTCTTTTCTGCTGAGGAATGTTCATTCCTGGACAGTATTGGTAATATGATACAAAACCCAAAGGCAATGTCAACCGCAGAGAAAATAAAACGATGCAGAGAATTATCACTATTTTTTAAAGAACGGCTTGATGAATGTGTCCAGCCTGTAGAAGCTATGGAAGCAGGTGCAGAGTTATTTGAACGGCTTCGCAGCGACCTGGCAAACACATCTGTTTTGTTGCAGACAGGCAAAGAGCAGGAAGCTATACGCAACATAACATTACTCATTGAAATTATTAATAAAGTAATACGAATTATGCCGGGATTTTTCATTACACTGCGCATTGCTGACGAACCCATGGTTAATGATGAGAAACTTTCTTTGTTTTTTGAGAATTTTAATAAAAATCTTAATGAACTTATTGCAGCCTTTGAAAACAAAGATACTGTATTGCTCGGTGATCTTATAGAATATGAAGTTTTGCCAAAATTGGAAGCGCTGTTTGCCTCCCTTAAAACTTATAGCAATAAGGGTACATGATGCCGCTGTTTCAAATAACATATTTTTGGAAAGACACCTCGGAATCCACAACTGATGTACGGGTGCTTTTTATTATCATTATTATTCTTTTTGCAGTTATTCTTGTATCTGCACTCATTAACTATCTTATTAAAAAATCAAAAGAATCGAACACAGGTAAACCACAAACATCCAAACAGGTAAGCCAAAGGAGTTTACAGCGCTCCGCACAATCTTCTGGCTTCTCTGGCGTTGAATCGGAGTTTCTAGCTTTTTATGCCCAAAAACTCGCGGTATATAATTACAGGGATATACTGAGAGATAAAGATAAGCTCGATAGATTTTTGCGGGATATCTATCATTACATCGAAAAAAATTCAAAAACAGAGCAGGAAGCGGAAGAATTAAAAAAGAAACTGTTTATGATCCGAGAAGCGCATAGCTTTAGACTGCACTCTTCAAAAACCTTGCGCTCTACACATGAAATATCAAAGTTAACTCCGCTATCTCTCGTTACGAACCGTGATGCTCACTATGCGACTATTCTCTTAGCAAACGAATCAGACGGGCTCTATGTTGAATATCCACGTGACGCATTCGGAGATCTCATCAAGTTTCCGCTGGGAACTAAACTCACGGTGTATTTTTATACGGGCAACCATGCAGGCTTTCAATTTAAAACAAAAATTACAGATAAGATTAAAAGCAAAGCAACTGTTATGCTAAAGCTCAAGCATACACATACTGTTACTGCGCTTCCCTACCGAAAACATGACAGAAAAACTGTACGCATGGAATGTTCTCTATATAGAACTGCAGTCAAAACCGTAAGCGCAGGAACTGGCACAAAAAGAATACTTCAGAGCGATAGTACACCGCTTCCTGGCATCCTCACTGATATTTCTGCAGGCGGTGTTTCATTTCATTCAACGCTCTCCATGATGCCGGGCGACATTATCAAGCTTGAATTTAATCCAGGCATGGGACGCCGCTTGGCATTTGTATCTATTGTTCGTGTTAATCGCATTAAAAATGGTTTTTTATACCATGCAAAGTTTATCAAAATTGACCCAAAAACGATTAACGAAATTTATGCACTGGTATATGGATATCTTTAACCTGTAACCATACAAACAGTACAACAGCCGCACTTCTAAGCTCTCAGATAAAAAGCACACAGTATACGACAATATTGCACTGCTCACAATCTTGACCAGCATTAGCTTGAATACTACAATTATAGTATGAAAATCATCGATATATCAGACCTTAAGAAAAAAGAAAGTCCGCTCCACTATCGAAGAGAATATCTTGGAACTATTACCATGGAAATTATGCACCAAACTATCAGCAGCCCGCTGTCATTTACTATTGAACACAAACCAATGGGACCGGAAGAGATAAAAATTGACATTCAAGAAGAACTTGATTATCCTATGCTGCCTGTTATTACCGCGGTAAAACAGCATATCCGCAAGCTCATGGAAAAGGGAGCACTACCCTGATTCGTATACATTCTGCTACTCCACATGACACCGAAGCAGTTGGAGAAAAAATTGGCTCCTGTGCATGGCCAGGCATGGTTTGTGCTTTAAGAGGGGGCTTGGGATTAGGAAAAACAACATTAACCAAAGGCATTGCTCATGCGCTTGGTATTGAAACAGCAATCACAAGCCCTACGTACACTATTGTCAATGAATACAGCGGGAAGCTTCCGCTCTACCATATCGATGTATATCGTCTTACCGGAGCAGATGAATTTGAACTTATTGATGCATCTCATTATATTTATTCTGATGGTGTCTGTGTCATTGAGTGGAGTGAAAAAGTAGCATCGCTCCTGCCAGTCGATGCAGTACTAATAACCCTCGAACACTCTGGTATGGAAGAGCGGATTATAACCATTCAGCATGAAAAACTAGAAAGGTGCCTGCATGAATATTTTAGCACTTGACTGCGCCACAGCAGTACTCGGTATAGGCGTATATCGAGGTACGCACCAAAACAGTGCTCAGCATCCAAAACATCCATATGCCTCACAAGAAGGACATAGCCCGCTGCCAGGTGTTGTTCAAGTACATATAGATGCCGGATATCGTCATGCAGAGCGCATACTGCAGGGAGTAGCCTATTGTCTTGAAGAAGCAGGCCTCACTATTGATGACATCGACCTTTTTGCCTGTACAGGTGGACCTGGTTCGTTTACCGGTCTCAGAATTGCTGCTTCAACGATAAAAGGATTTTCACTGAGCAAAAAAAAGCCTTATGTATTTGTTCCAACGCTCGATGCGTATGCATGGGGCTTAGAACAGGTAAGCCCTGTGGTAGTGCCGCTCATCGATGCAAAGCGCGGACATTTTTATTTTGCTGTCTATAGACATGGCTCAAAAATGAAAGGTCCTTTCGATGCTCCCCTCTCTGCAGTTTTACAGGAAGTGATAGGAGAATCACAGGTACTGTTTACCGGTCCTGATGCAGATCTCATTGAACATGCTGTACTAGACTATCCGGGCTATGTTATACTCCCAAACCAACATACCAGTGCTGTTCATAACACACTCATGCTTGCAGAAAAAATATACAAAGAACAAGGACCAGCAGATGAGCAGGCGGGACCAGACTACCTGCGGTTAAGCGATGCAGAAGAGGCACAGAAAAATAATGCAACAGGAACCTGAAACTACCAACGCTATCAGTGATCCATGCAAAGAGCAGTTAAAAGCTCTTTACAAGAGCATTGCTATGCCGCTTGCAATTATATCAAAGGATTTAACATATATCTATTTTAATGAGTTATATAAAAATCTCCTTATCAAGTATCAATATACAGAAACAAACCATTTCTTAAATACTTTCTCGCGAGTATTAAAACCCGAAGAGCTTGCTGACATTTATAAATGCATGAAAAATAAAAACCGCAACTATTCCTGGTCCGGTACGCTAGAGCACAAAGCACGTGACATTCATGCCAGCATAACAAAAATGCAGATTATGCCTTATATGCTTTCTAAAACAACAAAAGAACCGCTTAATTGGATTGTCATACTGGATGATTTTACCGTAGAGATGCATGGCTTTGTGTACGTTATGTTTAAAGGACTACTCGATGCGTCAAAACTTAAAGATAATGACACTGGGAAACATATTGAACGAGTGAATTTCTATGCTACGGTGCTTGCAAAAGCACTCTATGATGAAAACCTGGATATTCTTGTTGATGTTGATTTTGTTGATAACATTGGATTTCTTGCCGCTATGCATGATGTAGGGAAAATTGGCACCCCCGATGATATCTTAAATAAAAAAGGCTCATTAACCGAATTTGAATGGAAAATCATGAAAGAACATACTATTAACGGCGCATACATCCTTTCTGCATATCCAAACCCTATGGCAAAAGAAATTGCACAATCGCATCATGAACGTTGGGATGGCACAGGATACCCATATAATTTAGAAAAGGACATGATTCCTCTTTCTGCACGCATAGTTGCTATAGCTGATGTATACGATGCCCTCCGCATGAAACGATCTTATAAAGAACCTAAAAGCCACAAAGAAGCATACGATTTAATTATGCAGGGAAGCGGAACTCATTTTGATCCATCGCTCGTATTGGTATTTAGAAGGCACCACAAAGAATTTGAAAAAATATATGAAGATAACGCAGATACTGAATAATAGCAAATATTAGTAAGAACCATTAAACATTTTTTTTATTGCTTCTTTGTTTTTCTTAAATGCTTTTTTGAGTTCTTCTGCTAAAGCAGAATATTGTCGATCAAGAATATGATAATACTTAAATGTGGCAAGAGGCTTTTGAGTCATTGTTACCAGTTTGCTATCAATACCCGTTAGTATAAAATAATCAGCAAGCGCACCTGGAACTGCAAATATCATGTCAACTCTTCCAGCCACAAGCATATTGAGTGCA
>CAZVTR010000027.1:33320-35354 GCA_964630305.1 uncultured Treponemataceae bacterium
CCATACCAACAGTTACTCCTAGCCTTATCTCAATTTTCGATTGTGCAATTATGTTTATGCAAAAAATGAAAATTACTACTAAAGCTATGGCTGTTCTGTTTTTCATACCAGTTTCTTTATGTATGCTCTCCTTCTTTTATGCTGACGCTTTTCATAGGCATCCCACATTGAAATAACCGCAGTATTATTTTCTAGTTCTCCAGCTGTTTCTGCTTTTTCTACACCATCCTCAATAGCATTTTTAGTTACTTCTGCGAGGAGCAAAGCATTAAGTCCGCGGTTTAAATATTCTTTTCTCACTGCTACAAGGTATAAATCAATAATTTTAGGATTTTTAAGTGCTTTTACAATATGTATCCATCCAAATGGGAATAACCGCCCCTGCGCCTTTTGCAAAGCACGAGAAAGTGACGGCATAGCAATGCCAAACCCAGCAACTCTATCCTGCTCATCAACAATTATTTTTGTATAACGAAGATTAATAAAACTTAAGTACTGTTTGATATATGCGTTGACCTGTTTTTCTGACAGAGGGACAGTCCCATAAAGATGCGCATAGGCTTCATCAATTATGTCAAAAATCTGATGTGCATATTTTTTTGCCACTTCGCGTGCACTCTTTGCTTGAGCAAGATGCAAGTTTGAGCGTTTTAGAATGAGTTCATTCACCCGTCTAACCTTTTCTGGAATCTCTTTTGGAGCCTTTACTTCAAACTCAAGCCAATCGACATCTTTTACGTAACCAAGCGCTTCAAGATGGTCTTTATAATAGGCATGATTATAAATCATAGGGAGTGTACCTAATTCGTTAAATCCTTCTACGAGCATGCCTTCTTTATCTAAGTCGGTAAATCCCATTGGTCCTTGAATCCCTTCCATACCCTTGGACCGTGCCCATGCCTCAACAGTATCAAAAAGCGCTTTAGAGACTTCGCGGTCATCAATAAAATCGACCCAGCCAAACCGAGCATTTTTATGCCCCCATTTTTTTATTGCTTTATGTACTATGATACCTGCAATGCGGCCTACTAGTTTACCATCTTTCCAAGCAAGCCAATATTCAGCTTCTGCATCCTCAAATGCGGGGTTTTTATCTTTTCGTAATGTGTTGTACTCATCAAATAAAAGCGGTGGAACCCAGCAATCATTACCTTTATATAACGAAAATGGAAACATAATAAACTTCTTAAGATCTCGTTTGGTTTTAACCTGTGTAATAGTAACAGCCATAGGTACTCCTTTCCAATCTATACATCATCTTGCACATCTCCGCACCAGCAAAACATTAACAAATTACAACTTACTAAGCCTTAATGCTCGGCAATCTTTTCATTTATATTGAACTGCTTTTCCAGTTCGCGTTTAAAATCCTCAAGAGCATGAATCGTCGCAGCAATAGCTGTATCCTGTACGGCTCCTCGGCCTATCCAGTCATTGCCTTCAAAAATATAGTAGTGATTGAGCAGCCCAGAAAGCTCATCAATAGCTTCTTGCGTTGCAACAGGGTATTTATGACGCAACGATTCTGTCATTTCATTATAGTTTCTAGTATATAAAGCTTCAAGCCAAGATTCTTCCATAATATCCTTATTTATGCCATCCAGAACAGTAATAGCATCTATCTCAAACTGGTCATTTACCATTCTGCGCGCTGTACACTATTTCGCTGCCGCAGCACATGAAATCAAAGAAAAAGCCGCCCCTAAAGAGCGGCTTACCTGGCGACGGGGGGGGTCGAACCCTCGACCTGACGGATATGAGCCGTATGCTCTGCCTGCTGAGCTACGTCGCCATGTCACAAGCTTTATAGCAAAAAGGAGCACTTTTGTCAATTATAAGAACCACACTGTACGTTGAGTCGTGCAATTACAGCCAACCCATCGAGAGCAAGGCTCCCATAGAACTCACTCCGTTCCGGCAAGAATTGTTTATATTTGGGATTGCCTGTAGCAATAATCCTTACCTGTTTCCTCTCATGTTCATCGCTCAGTGAGTCATTAATAATGGCCGTGCATAAAGCCGACATCGCGCCTC
>CAZVTR010000028.1:0-34774 GCA_964630305.1 uncultured Treponemataceae bacterium
ATAGCACGAGAAGATGAACTTCAAAAACTTTCAGGGACAGTCCACCATCAGGGTGTTGTCGCTATGATTGAAGATACAAAGCTGCAGCCGCTGACAGTAGAAAGTACCCGTACGCTCAGTAAATCAAGCAAAATCATCGTACTTGATTCCATAGGTGATGATCATAACATTGGTGCTATTGCCCGCACCGCTGCATTTTTTGGCTTTGACAGTATTATTTTAACTGGCAACAAAACAAAACTCACTCCGGGCATGTACCGCATAGCACGGGGCGGCTTGGAATACCTATCGGTGTACTATGCAGAATCAGCGGCAGCAATTATATCAGCTTGTCAGCACCCAATTAAAGTAGCAGCCGCCGCACATGGCGGTATTGCTATCAATGAAGTGTTCAAACAGTTTAAAAATAACCCTGACCGTTCTATGCAAAAACCAGGGTGTCTGTTAGTGCTGGGTAATGAAGAACATGGATTAAGCGAAGATGTCCTCTCTGTTTGCCGTTTCCATGTAACGATTCAGGGAATTGGTACCCTTGAAAGCCTCAATGTGACACAGGCTGCAGCAATCCTCATGCACGAGCTAATATCATGGTCATTACAAAAGCCTCCCATGTCTCATCACAAAAGACAAAGTCCTAAACGTAAGTAAAAAAACCAACTGACACAGCAAACAACTTTTTGCTATAGTATGCAGTATGCAAATCTCATCTGAAATTCTTGATACAATTTATAATCAGGCTCAACCGTGCACTAAAACCGGCAGAGTTGCCGATTACATACCTGAACTTGCTAAGGCTACCCCCTCTGATTTTGGGATTGCAGTGTATGATGCAACAGGGACACTCTATGCAAGCGGCGCATCAAGCAAGCTCTTTACCATTCAGAGTATTTCAAAAGCTTTTGCCTTGCTCTATACACTTGAAACCATTGGTCCGGGAAGTGTGTTTTCTCGCGTTGGGAAAGAACCTACGGGCGACCCATTTAATTCTATAATTCGGCTTGAGACAAGCTCCCAAAGAAAACCATTTAACCCATTTATCAATGCTGGAGCTATTGTTATATCGAGCATGCTGCCAGGCACATCATCTCATGAAAAAGTAACAAACTTGTGCTCATTTCTTGTGCGCATGCTTGATACAGAGGTGCAAGAAATCCAATACAATAAAGAAGTGTTCCTTTCAGAGAAGACCACCGGCGCTCGAAACAGAGCGATTGCATGGTTTTTAAAAGAGCTCAAACTCATAGAAGGCGATGTCGAAGAAGTGCTCGATACCTATTTCATGCAATGTTCAATTATGCTTTCGGCTGAAGCACTGGCAAAAATTGGACTTATACTTGCATTTGACGGCATTAATCCAGTGAGCAAACAGCGATTCTTTTCAGAAGACTCTGCGCATATATGCAAGAGCCTCATGATTACTTGCGGCTTATATGATGGCTCCGGAGAATTTGCTGTAGAAACAGGTATCCCTGCAAAAAGCGGCGTTGGAGGAGGCATCATTGCTGCAGTACGGGACAGAATGGGTATCGGTGTATATGGTCCAGCACTGGATGCGCGAGGAAACTCTGCAGCTGGTCTTGCAGCATTAAAACTCCTCTCCAGTGCTCTTGATTTACGTGTGCTGTAATTGCTCACAATACGAAATTATAATTTCTTTAACAAAATTGCTGTAACGTCGTCTGCCATTCTTGCACCGCTCGTAAAAAACCGCCACTCCTGAATAATGTAATCGAGCATTCCCTGAGCACTGCCTTCAGGCGCAGATGACAATGCCGATAATATTCCTTCAAGGCCAAACTCTTGATGATCTACATTCCTCGCTTCGGAAATACCATCGGTATACACAAGAATTACATCACCTGGCTGAATCTTAAAGCGGATAGATTTATACAGCGATTCTATGCCCATGCGCCCCATCGGTAAGCCTCGATACTCATCTTTTCCAGGCGGCCTGAGTTCAAGCGCATACGGTTTTTTTGCGCTCTTATACACTATTTCGGTATGGGCAGCATTAGAATACTCAATGCTTCCATCATCAGATAGTCGAAGCAGTGCTGCGGTAAGGTAGTGCTCTACGCTCTGAAGTTCATCGCATAATTCTTTATTAACAATTGACATTATTTTACCTAATGGTAAGTTTCTATATTTTATAAAATTTCTATAAAATATAGAACGCGCAAGCACTGTGATCAATCCTGATGCTATGCCATGGCCTGAAACATCTGCAACAACAACGCCAGCCAGTGCATTATTGATAGTATAAAAATCATAAAAATCACCTGAAACACCGCTTGCTGGTATAAAGACAAAAGCCGCTTCCCAAGCTGGTGTTCGAGGAGCTTCCTGCGGGAAAAATCCTATTTGAACTTGTGTAGCGATGCGTAAATCCGACTGTGCTTCTTGATGAGCTTTTTCTAGTTTTTGTGCTGTTTCTGTTAAATTCTTATTGAATGCATCCTGCTCCTGTAATTTTTGACTTAATTCATCCGTCCGCTTGTTTACTCTTTTCTCAAGCACCATATTTGTTAGTTCTACATGCCTGTAAACAAAGAAAAATTGAGCCGCAAGCAATGTGGCAGAACCAAAAACAAGCAGCATAAAACCAATTTGAGCGGACATCTCAAATTGATTCCCGCTAAATGAAATGATGTTTAAAAAGCTTGTTGCAATGACTACAGCCATACCCTGTAAAAATCTTACCATATCAACACGCTGAAAACTTCGTATTATTAAAAACAAAGAACTTTGGTGTTTTTCTGTTGCTATGCGTTTATAGTGTCTCAAGGCATGGCTGTACGGAACAAACAAGTCACGGTATAGGACATAGATGGCAGGAATAAATCCTACAATATTCCATATAAAATTGATTAACTCAGTGAATACAAATAGTTGAATAATAAAAAGGATTGCTGCAATACCTGCAATAATTAAAGTGAATTTTGATAGTTTCTTATGGATTGCAACATCAATAAATGCAACAAACAGAGGCAACAGCATATAGAGTGTCCCTGTTCGTATAGCATCGGTAATGCGTGTGTCTAAAATGGCATCATGGATCACATAGGTTCTCGAAAAAAGATGGATACCTAAAACAAATGAAGCAATTGCAAAATACAGGTAGGCTCTGTTTTGACGGCGTAAAAGATAAAAAATTAAATGATAGATCCCAAAAAAGAGATATACACCAATAAAAGCCAGCTGGATATACTGTGTACGCTTGCGGAGTAAGGATAAGTAATTACCAATAAGATAACCATTACGTGCTGTGAGCCCTGTTTTCTCGTTTAGCGGGTCGCCTTCAATCATAAAGGCAAGGAGATTGGTTCCGGGTTTAATGAGCCGCCGGTCAATATTGATGATAGCGCCTCGAACATTACGCTCTACACCTCGAGGAACTGCATCATACCCCCGCGATGACTCATTGCGTATCAAGGTTCCATTAAAATAAACTTGCCAATTTATCCCAATCTGTTCAAGAAACAGGGTTACCCCGCCTTTTTCAGTATAATCCTCTTCATAAATCATAAAAGGAATAACAATAGTAAAACGCTGCGGCTTCATTTTTTTATTAGAAAATATAGGCGGCTTTTTAATTCCTGGAAGACCGATATCACGAATGATCACCGCTCGTGAACCCTTATTCCCCAGGACAGAAATCCAGGAACTGTCAGTAAGTTTTGGCGGGAATAATATCCAGGAAGGTTCAAAACCAGGACGTATAAATAAAGTATATTCAGTTAAATCAATTTCTTGCGCAAAAACCGAAACGACACTGCTTAAAATAAAAAAAAGTAATAGAAAAAAATGTATGTTTTTACTATTAAGAATCTTCACTGCGTGCACGTTTCTTGAGCTCCTTTATCTTATCACGTATAATTGCTGCTGTTTCATAATCTTCTTTTTCAATTGCAGATTTTAACTCCTCTTCAAGAGCTTCAAGCTCACATACTAAAGGATCCGCTGCAGCCATATCTTCTGTGTCGCTATCGGTCATTGATAATCTCTCTTCTTTATCGGAAGGATTTACAAGATCAATTAGAATTCCCGCTTCATCAACAACATGTTCAGCAATATATATTGGGCACATTACGCGAACTGCTAATGCTAAAGCATCTGAAGGACGGGAATCAACAATAATAAGATGATCAGAACCATTCACACGAAGTTTTAATCTGCCATAATACGTCCCATCTACTAAATCACAAATTTCAATGCGTTCCAGTGTAACATGAAGTGATTTAAAAATTTGTATGATAAGATCATGTGTAAAAGGCCGTGATGTCGCCACCTTTCCTAGTCCAATTAAAATTGCCTGTGTTTCCATTTGTCCTATGAAAATAGGCACAACTATATCAGCATCTTTTGGCCTTACGAACACAACATTACCCTGTTCAGTTTGTGCGACAGTCCATATTTCAGCCGGAATTAGCATATCTGAGCTCATTGTCTATCCCTTAAAAACTGCTTGTTTTCTAAACCTTATATGTACAATGATTATATATTTTCAAAGGAAACGCAAGGGACTCATTGAACTTTTCACCGAATAAGGAATGTACTAAAAAACTTGAACAATTCAGACAGTATATTCAATTTTATATTAAATGATCTTAACTAAGTAAAAATGCTATGCTGTTCTAATTGCAATTAGATTTACTACTATCAAATGCAATGAACAGCATAGCTCTATTAACTGAGTGCTTCAGCAATCAAACAGCAATAATTACTTACCGCAGCCCTCACAGCCAACGTTACAATCGGCACAGGTTAATGGAATACCGTCATGCTGGTTATCATCGGAATTATCATCGATGAGGCTATCCACATTGCCGCCGCGATACCGTAACACATTAACCATAAAGATATTGAGCTTGTTGACTATACTCGGCGGTAATTGGTTTCCATCAACTTCCACTGATATCACAGGATAATTTCTATCGCGAGCCCAGGGTGTAAAGAGTCCTTCAATCACGCGGCCTATCAAACATGCAAACGGAGAAATATTCACAACTCCTGAATACCCTTCTTCCATAGCTGTCGCGGCTACACCTGTTGATACTGCAATTTCTGAATTGAGTTCATGATTGACAAAATTCTTTGCAGTATTTGCCATGATATGGTGCATGTTTTCTGGTGCATGCGGGATGAGCCCTGTTGCTCCAAGGATCTTCTTTACTTCTTTTTCTACTTGATGTTTCCACCACTCTTCCAGCTTAAGCCTTAAGTACTTGCGCATAGGAACACAGAATAGCCGCTTCCACCATGGGGTCAATTTTATCTCTTTTTTAAGTGCATATTCGCGCACAAAATCAAGATAATGAATCCACTCACCGATGCCCGATACCTTAACGACAATCCCCTTTGAGCTCATTAAATCGGTGAGCTCTCCAATTGCAAAATCATCACGACGGACATAGATTTCACCAACAACGAGCACACGGGGACACTCTTCCATGGTGCGTTTAAGCGGTATTTTTTTAACTTCTTGCGCTATTCGTTTTAATTCCGACTTAAGCACTTTTGGATCTTTCTCAATCTTTGCCATCATCTCATACCAGGATTTGTTATATGCCTCAAGTGCTTCTTCTGGTTTTTCTGCAGTGGCTTTGAGCACTGTTTGAATATCTTTCATGTAGTCTGACACAACGAGCCCGCGCCACATATCTTTTGCAAAATTCGGGCCAAGCTCGGTGTAGGAATTATCAGCAGACAACGTAAACACTACTACGTTTTCCAGCTTGAGATCTCGGAACAGATTTTCATAGTACACAAAATACTGGCCGGTGCGGCAGGGACCAGTTGTTATTGGGACAAAGAGCAAGTAGAGTTCATCTTTCCTGTATTGCGGTGATGAGAAAAACTGCAACGCGCTTCCCAATACGAGGTGGCTGGGGACACACTCTTTGCCCGATGCATGTGCTCGGGCCACTTGAATTGTTTTATTGGTTGCTACGGGCAATGCTACAGCATTTAAGCCTATTCCCCGCAAGGTTGCTGCCATAAACTCTGTGGAAACATTTCCCATATTTGACAGGAGGATTTTTACTCTTGGATTATTCTTTACAGGAACACTTTCACCGGTAATTTTATTAATTACTCTGAGCCCTTCCGGACCTGTCTGCATAAACTTCCAGCCATTATCATACCGCTCTGTTCCTAAATCATTCTTTTTAGAACGATAGCCATCGATAATATCAAGGAAGGCTTCAACACGTGTATCAATACCGGCATCAGCGGAGTGTGAATCCAGCTCTAGCACCAAGAATGGCTTTTGCCCCATAATCCACTTTAAATAGTGCAGCATAAATGAGTCAGGTGCGCAGGAAAAGTTTGTAATAAAAGTTACATAAATATTATCATAATCTTTTAGGAACTCAGCAGCTTTCATGTCCTGCTGGCCATAGAACCAGTACATATTCGGGAAAATGTCTTCTGATTCAAATGGCAAAATATCAAACGGTATGACAGAGTAGCCGCGGGTTGTAAACTTTCTTGGGATTCCCATGTTTGCTTCAGGTGTAAATGCATTATACGGACGGCCAAGAATTGCTATAACTGGTCTTTCTGCCTTTTTAGCTTCTTCAATAGCTTCAATACCGAGCTTGCGTGCTGCAGCAAAGTATTCCCGCTGTTTTTGCAAAGCTTTAGTAAAAGCTCGTTCAATTTCATCTGCTGGGATATTGAGTTTTTCACCGCATTTTAAGAAATGCTCTAGTGCTTTTTTGTCTCCATATTTAAAGCTGACAATTACCGGCAAAAATTTTTCTGCAGGAATATCGGGAAATGCTTTTTGAATATAGTATGGGAAACTTTGAGTTATCGGACAGAAATTTGCATGCACATCATCTTCATAGCTCTGCATATCTCTGAAATGAGGAACAAAAATATAATCTGCTCCCTTGTCAATACAATCCTGCACAGCGCCATGAGCAATTTCTGCGGGGAAACAATAGGTGCTTTCTGCGCGGGCTACACCTTCATGAACAACATCGGTAGAGAGGAATGTTTTAATTCCAAGTTCATGGAAAAACCATGCGTACAATGGATACAGTGTATGTACCGAAAATGCTCGCGGTATTCCTATAATGTAGTCCCGCTTTTGTCTAAAGGTTGATGGTTGCGGAGCATATTCATTAAATAACAATTGCTGGCGCTTCTCAACATAATCCAGCACCGGCACATCTTTAATTGCTTTGCGCATGTTAGTATACTTGGAACAGCGTCCGCCAAACATATATGAGTGTCCATTAACTTTCAAAATTTGAATAGGACAGTAATTATCACACGATTTACAGGTAAACACCCGTTCATATTCGATATCTCGGTTAATGATTTCTTCAAGATCGAATTGACCAGCTTTAAGGAGGCCTTCCTGATGTTTTCGTTTAGCGAGCAATGCAACACCGAAACATCCCATAAGTTCCGGAGATGGCGGCACAAGAATATCTTTTTCCAGCATCATTGCAAACGCAAGCGGCACAGCAATGTTTTTAGCCACTCCTCCCTGAAGGAACACCTTGCCTCCGATTGTCCTGTTTCCAACAACACGGTTAAGATAGTTAGCGACAATTGAAACAACAATACCAGCTGTTATGTTTTCCTTACTTGCTCCCTGTTGAACTGCCTTGCGGATATCAGAATTGATAAAGGCAGAACAATGTTCGCCAAACTTAAGCGGAGCATCTGCTTTAAGCGCTATGGGTCCGATATCTTTTGCACTATGAATTGAAAGATCTCCTGCTGCGGACTCCTCAAGGAACGATCCAGTGCCGGCAGAACATGCTTCATTCATTGCATAGTCTATTGGCACGCCATTTTTTAAAAGCACGTACTTGGCATCCTGGCCGCCAATTTCAAAAATAGTTTCAACTTCTTTATCAAAATAGGTAGTACCAACTGAGTGGGCAATAATCTCATTGTAAACACCAGGTGTCTCAAGAAACACACCAAGAATTTCGCGGGAAGAACCTGTAGTGGCTGCTAGTTTTATAGTTACTTTTGTATCACCCGTATCCTGTTTTACTTTCTCAAGAATTACTTTAAAACATTCTTTAGTTGCCTTTACAGGATCACCGTGTGTGCGCCCGTAGTGGCTTGCAACAATTTCATCAGTTTCTGCATCAATAAGACAGGCCTTCGTTGTTGTTGAACCGCCATCAAGACCTAAAATGTACTCTCGATTTTTTTGCACTTTGCCTTCTGGTTTATCGAAATACTTTACCCGATTCTGCCACTTTTTTAGATCTTGCAATTTATCAAATTTAATCTGAATTGGTTTAAGAATCTTATCAAACGATGGGGCTGGGGTCCCCGATTCACGGGCTAACACTGCAGCACCAAATGCCTCAAACACCGCTGCGGTATCCGGGATAATAAAATTAATCGCAGGAGCCTTCTCTTTAATAAACCTCAAAATGTGTTTGTTTAATGTTACACCGCCAGTGAGTACAACCGTGCCTTCATTGATTTTAGCTCGTTTGAGAAAATCAATAACCTTAGTTGCCATCACATCAGAGAGTGATAAGACGATATCTTCTTTAGTTGCCTCGCGTTTATTGAGCCTGTGTGTACAGTCACTCTTCATAAACACCGAGCATCTGCTTGAGAGCGAAAGCACACGAGCAGTTTCCGGGACCCTCTCGATATCTGCAAGAGTCATATCCATGCGGCCAAGCTGCTGTTTAAGAAACTCTCCAGTTCCAGAAGCACATTTATTTCCGGAAAAGTTATTAATGATCTTGCCATTGCTGTCCAGACGGTAGACGACCATATCTTCACCGCCCATACTAACCACAGCATTAGCGGTAAGTCCTAATGTTTTCATTGCTGCTTCTATACAGAGCGGCTCGACTGTACCTGCAGCGTTAAAAAGAAAACGTCCTTCATTACCTGTAACGAGCAGCGGTATTCCTTCTGGAATTGTAGTCTGCTTGAGTAAATTGTTTAAGGCAAAGGAAAAATCTCCCTCGTGCGGGGTCATACCCTTCCAGACAATCGTATCACCATCCAGTAAAACCATTTTTAAACTTGAAGAACCTATATTAATTCCCAGAGTCTTCATTAAACCATCTCCACTTTATCAGGACACATGTGTCCCTTAAATACCGCTGTATAAATTTATACAGCGCCGACCTGAACCAGGTCGCTTTTGCACAGTAACCGGGCACCTATACACTCATGGACCCGGTGTTTATCTACCTAAAAACATGCTGATAATATTTCATGTAGAAAATAATTTCAATTACTGCAACAAAACACAGCTTGACTGTATCAAAATTACTCAATTTTGTACTGTTAATTTATAAACTTCACATCCTGCCTCGGTATGATCATACACAAACCCAAGTTTTCTTAGATATTTAGAATGCGGTTTTGTATAGGCTCGAGCTATAAACACATGAGTTCCCTTGCCGGCAATTCTTTTTCGGATAGCATTAAAATAGTATTCAGCATTCTTAAAATCTCGATAATTAGGCACAGCATAGTCCAACACAATTTCTGTCTCATGTTCATTTATAGTTTTATAGAGAATTAAGGAAACAGGATTCATATCGCGGAGTATAAGATCAGCGCGAAGTCCATCGACATTGCCTAAAGTAAATTGCGGGAAAAATGTCTCAATATCCTTTTTATAAAACTTTAAAAATAAATCGATGTAGGGTGATTCGTGAATTGGTCTTTCAATAACATCAAATCGATCACGAGTAAGCCGCATTTTAATAAGGTAGTAAATATTGATAATCACTATGAATGCATTTAAAATCCATACCGGGAGCGCACCAATCAATATACCATACATAACAAAAGCAGCGGATCCGATTCCATTTAAAATCCGAAGCCACTTAATGTTGCGCATCATTAAGGATATTGCCACAATAACCGATGCTATAGTTCCAAATATTTCAATATAGTATTGCATTTCAACCTCCACAAAGGCATACTATCATGCACTATACGACAAAATCAATCAAGACAAGACACAAAATAGCGATAAATGCAAATAATTCATATAAATAACACTGTATAAGATTTTGATTGAGTATTCACATCGATATTCTATATGCCATACAATCATTGTCACTTTTTTACAGCATAGTGTATAATTGTATTAAAAAGAATAATACATCAAATACCAAATAGAGGGCAAATGAAGGGGGACGGACCATGAATAAGAAATGGTTTGAGTTGGCAGTAATCTGCACAGTGCTGATACTAACCTTACCGACGCTGTATGCTCAACAACCATGGAGAGTATATTCCCTTTTTTCATACGATGCTTATGAAACAACAGGTATATTAACCTTTGATGAAAGCATCTCAATACCCCTCACAAACAATTTTGTTATATCAGTTGGCGGTGCATGGAAAGGAGAGCTTTCCAATACCTTTTTTTCAGCACCAGCAAAAACTGAGGCAAGACTCGGAATCATCTACATTCAGCCATCCTGGAGCATGTATTTTGAGCTCTATGGCGGTTCAATATGGGTTCCTCGTTCTGTACAAGAATCACTCTGGGAATCTTCCATGCAGACGACATTTATAGAGGCTGCTGTTAATTGGGAAACGGACCTTCTCTATTTTGGATTACGTGAACGTATTTTATTTAATACCATTTCCACAACATCAATTACCAATTTTTTATTTTTCTGGACACCGCAGCAATTTATGAAATTAAGCCTGGGCATGAGTCTTGGAATTGAAAATGATGTCCCTACGCTTCCGGGTATTCGTGCAGAATTCATTGCACCAATAATAAAGAGTGTCCCTGAAATATTCCGTGCAGGGCTTGGCATAACCTATGAACGGTTTTTTGATGAAGAAACACTCACTGCAGGCAACACCATTACTATTAAAGCAATTCTTGCATCCACACCTATTGCATTTCTTGATCTAAAAGCTGGAATTGCATGGAATTTTGGCGATAAAGCAGTATATCCACTCCAGATTGAACTTCTTTCATCAATTGTACTGCGATAAACTCCGTTAAACGCATATTTGCTGACAAAACAGTGGCTGCCATGAGCGATTCTAGTGAATTTTTAGAAAAGATTGCAACTCTTGAAAAAGTCAACGAAGCGCTCCTCAAGTCAATACAGCTTCTCGAAGACAAAATAATACGAGATCCCCGTACAGACCTCTTTAACGAAGATTTTTTTGAAAGCTACATTAAAGATATCCTCAATGTCAGTTTACCAACGCAAACACCTGGAGCAGTGCTTTTTATTTCGATTGATAATTTTGGTGATATCAACCTCCACTATGGTTCAGATAGAGCAGATGAGATTCTTAAAAAATACGCCGTATATTTAAAAAATATTACCCAAAAGGATACTATGCTGTTCAGACTGAGCGGGGCTCTATTTGCATGCTATCTTCCACAATGTGAAAAAAGTAAAGCTATAGAAACAGCAGAGGCAATCCGTATTGCAACAGCACAAGCTGATATTTTTATCTGCTATATTACAGTATCAATTGGCGTAATATCTTTTGAAGAACTGTTTACTGCTTTTGAATCTCAAGAAGCAGATCTTGTGGACTTTATCATCGACGCAGGGAAACAGCGCCTTAATATTGCCCGAAAACGCGGATCCAACCAGGTATGCGCTGATAGCAATCTAGAACAACGAGAACAAAATAAACCAACCCTGCTGCTTGCAGACAGTAACACATTCAGATTAGCTATGCTTGCTGACTTATTTCCTCGCGATCAATTTATTATATTTACGGCTAAAACAGGACCTGACACACTTGAAATAATTACAAATCAGGAAGTTAATTTAATTATCTGTGACTGCAACCTGCCCGGAAGCAATGCAATTGAAATTAAAAGAACAATCAATAAATACTCACGGCTTATGGGAATACCTTTTATTATTATTACCGATCACAAATATATTGACACAATTCAGCAAGCTTATTCAGCAGGTGTTCTTATGATAATAGAAAGGCCTATTTATATTGATGAAATTCTTGCAATAGCAGAAAACTTTAGCAAAGGAAAGTTTCTGTGATTACCATAAAAGTTATTTTTATTACGCTTTCTCTCTTAACACTATTATCAATACTTATTTTATTAGGAATAAAAATTAGATATAGGCTAGAGAATAAATTTATAACTGCTATAAGAAAAAGAATTATTACTGCTATTACAAAGAAGCAACCATTAATAGTAAAGGGGCTGCCAAAATCAATACTATTATCAGAAACTGTAAAAATTAATGAAGAAATAAGTATCCCAGAAAATATTTTACACACTGTAAGAGAACACACTAGAAAAAAATACTACAATAAACTTAAAAAAAATATACACGCAAAAGACACTACAAAACGAACACAGGCAGCTATGCTTCTTTCATTTTTCCCCGGAAGTGAAACTGAAGATACTTTGCTTACTGCACTAAATCAAGAGAAATCAAACTATTGCAGTTTGCAAATCTGTTACAGCCTCATGCAGCTGCATTGTACTAAAAGCATACCAGCTATAATTTCGCTCATGTATGGCAAGGATCCCTGGTACTATCACAGACTCATTGAAATTCTATTAAAATTTGGACAAGATTTAGAAAACTTTCTGTGTACAACGTGCAGAGACGATACCGAACTTAGCGAAGAAACAATTGCACTAATTTGTGCTTTTGTACGAAGATTTCCAAGCCAGGAACTATTAGAAGAATTAGAGCAATTATTAGACTCTAATCATAGTATGACAATAGCACAAGTTTTTCTCGACAAATATCCATCACTTTTAATAAAAGAAAAATATTTAACTCATCAAGATACTATAATTCGAGGCATGGCTCATGAAGCTCTTGGTTCACTTCCCGGAGAGACTTCAATGCAAAGACTCATCAATTCAGCAAGTGATATTTCTATTAGAACATGGATAATAAAAGGCATTCAAAAAATGATACGCCAAGATCGAGTAGTACTTGAAAAATTTTTTTCACAATGTGAAATGTTATTCAAAAAAATAAAAAACAACAGAAAAAGCAAAGAATATGAACAATATAAAACGGCTGGTTACGCACTACTGCCTTATTTTGAATATTTTGTATACTCAGAAAAAAATATAACATGTCTTATCCATATCGCTTTAGCTACAGGGAAACTGAGTGATATCACAACATTTTTAGAAACCAATCACAATGAACGTTATGAACAAAAGATTGTATATATTATAAATAAATATTTAGAAACAAATTCTCAACTCAAAGATAAACTTGCTTCCTACATTACAAATGAAAACATTCTATCTAAACTTGGTCTTAGAAAATTACCAGAACAAGAACGAAAACCTGCACTTAAACTCGGTAAAAAAGAAAAATCTATATTGTGGGTTTTAGCTGGCATCATACTTTCCCTTCCCTTACTAGCAAGCATGTACTCATTTTTTATAGCAAAATCCGGTTTTGCAGATTTTATTATACATAGCATCCGTGCAGTTACAAAATATATATCCTGGTACTATCTTGCAGTTAATACAATATATTGTATGCTAATTATACTTTCGGCTATAAACATCCGAAAACAATTAAAAAACTGGAACTTAATTCGCAATAATTTTGTTGCATTAGAAGCAATGCTTCCTTCCGTATCCATTCTTGCACCTGCATTTAGAGAAGAACTATCTATTGTTGACAGCGTAAAATCATTGCTGTCACTCAATTATCCCAAATTCGAAGTAATAGTAATTTGCGACGGATCTCCTGATAACACATTGCTCAAACTCATAGAAGCATTTAAACTTGAACGCGTTGATCGTGAACCTAACTCCCATATTCCCTGCAGGCAAATACGCGGTTTTTACGCCAATCCAGAATACCCCTATCTTCTCGTTATTGATAAACTCAACGGCGGCAAAGCTGACAGCTTGAACGCCGGTATCAATTTTGCAAAAAATGATTACATATGCTGTATTGATGCCGATTCGCTTTTAGAGCGCGATGCCTTATTGCGCATGATGCATCATATTATTAGTTCAGAAAAAGAGATAATTGCTTGCGGTGGCAATATATTACCCGTAAACGGCTGTACCGTTGCAAGCGGTGCGCTTGAACGTATTCATATACCTAAAAATACACTTGCATGTTTCCAAACCGTTGAGTATATGCGCGCATTTTTAGCAGGTAGACTTGGATGGTCAAAGCTAGATTCACTCCTCATTATCTCAGGGGCATTTGGCGTTTTTAAGCGGGACAAAGTGCTCGAAATAAACGGATACCTCACAGGTTCAGCTTCAGGGAAGATGGATACTGTTGGCGAAGATATGGAACTTGTTGTTCGGCTGCGACGAACCGCACAAGAAAAAAAGAAAAACAGTAAGGTGAGTTACTGCTATAATGCAAACTGCTGGACAGAAGTCCCTGAAGACTGGGGTAGCTTCTCCAGGCAGCGCGATCGATGGCATCGCGGCTTATTAGAAATTTTAATGTTCCATCGCACCTGTCTGCTTAAACCACGTTATGGCACTATGGGTTTGATTGCAATGCCCTATTTCTGGATTTTTGAATGCCTGGGTCCATTTTTTGAACTGTTCAGCTCTCTCTTATTACTCATCGGTATAGCAACAGGATACCTGACCCCAGGTTTGTTATTATTATATTTCACTGCAAGCATTCTTTTTGGGATCACAATTTCTGCATTTTCATTAGTTTTCATTGAATTTAGAATCGTGTATTTTAATTTTTTCGAAACTTTTACGCTGCTTTTTTATTCAATAATAGAAAATTTTGGATATAGACAAATTGTTGCAATAAAGCGAGTATTTTCCTATTTTAAATTGTTAACCGGCGAAGGCGGCTGGGGAGCAATTAAAAGAAAAGGTTTTAGCAAATAGTCTAAGTATGCTTCTGGTGTAAATTACAGCACACAACTTGACAACCAGCTAAAAGAGTGGCATATTTTATATGAACACATGTTCATGTGTTCATTAGAAGGATACATGCATGAAATCTAAGCACATCTGTACATGTACTGAACTTCACGAAAGAGCTATCAGCGAAGCTTCAGCTCATGAACTTAGTACTGCTACTCTGCTCTCTTTAGCCGAGCTTTTTAAAACATTAGGTGACCCATCTCGGCTGCGAATTGTCACTGCATTGAGCACTGTTACAGAACTATGTGTTTGTGATTTGTGTGAAGTACTAGCCATGACGCAGTCAGCGGTAAGTCATCAGCTTGCTGTATTGCGGAGAGCAGGTCTAGTGCGATACCGAAAATCTGGAAAATCAATTTTCTATGCATTGGATGATGAACATGTTAAGATCCTGCTGTCAGCAGGCAAAGAACATGTAGAAGAAAAAAAATAAACCGAGGTTTGATATGCCCTGTACCTGCTGTTCACACACCTGTGAAGAAAATAATAACAAATCTGTATCACCGCTAGCGGACACAAAAAAACTTGATACTTCTGTTAATTCATTGCACTTTTTAAAAAGCGAAAAGCTTGAAATTATTAAACTGATACTAGCAGCTTTATTGGGAATAACAGGTGTTATTTTATTTGAACTCTCAAAAACACAATATAATTCATGGCTGCATTTTGTATCACTTGTATTTTTGATACTATCATACCTTCTTGCAGGATTTAAGGTTCTTAAAGCAGCAGCACTCAACATAATCCACGGAAAACTTTTTGATGAGCTTTTTCTGATGTCTCTTGCTACAATTGGTGCCTTTGCCATTGGTGCTTTTGAAGAAGCAGTAGGAGTAATGATATTCTATAGAGTCGGCGAGCTTTTTGAAGAACGTGCAGTAAAAAAGAGCCGGGCATCGATTTCTGCGCTTCTATCAATGAAACCATCCATTGCACATAAAATTACTAATGACACAATCATTGATATCTCACCTGATACCATTACACAAGGCGATCTGCTCCTCATAAGACCAGGAGAAAAAGTACCGGTTGATGGAATACTAATTGACGGGAAAGGAAGCATAGACACATCATCAATAACCGGAGAAAGTCTTCCTCGGAATACAGTACCTGGCGATACAGTCTATGCAGGCTCCATTTCTCTAGACAGCTTGCTTACTATTCGAGCGGAAAAACGGTATGAAGATTCAACAATTGCGCGCATATTGCACTTAGTCGAATCCGCAGCTGAACGCAAAGCAAAAGCTGAACAATTCATTACCAAATTTGCTAAAGTGTATACACCAATTGTTGTTATTTTAGCCCTGGGGATTGCATTGCTGCCGCCGCTATTACTACAAAAACAAACATTTTCATATTGGCTTTATAAAGCATTAGTAATGCTCGTCATATCCTGTCCATGTGCTTTTGTGCTGAGTATACCGCTCACATACTTTGCAGGTATTGGCGGCATGGCAAAGCATGGTATTCTCGTAAAAGGAGCTTTTGTTTTAGATACTCTTGCCCATGCGCAAACTATTGTCTTTGATAAAACCGGCACACTTACAGACGGTCATTTTAGAGTAACAAGTATAATACCCTCAACTTTCACAACCAAAGAAACTCTTCTTGAATATGCAGGTCAAGCTGCTCATCATTCAAATCATCCCTTAGCAAAGGCGATTCATAACTACTGGAAAGAAACCACTCAAGGCAAACCCTCAGACAGCTTAAAAACTACAAATAATCAAGCGGTAACAAAAACAGAACCCATTACTATGTTTAAAGAAATTCACGGTAAAGGAATAGAAGCCGTAATTGGCGGTAAAAAAGTATACCTAGGAAATGACCATATTCTGCACTATGCAAATATTCCGCATACATGCGAATCATCCGAAACAAGCGTTGTGCACATTGCAATAGACAATGTCTATGGAGGAAAGTTTGAATTTGGTGACACACTAAAATCAGGAAGTAAAACAGCTATAAAACGTTTAAAAAAGCTTGGCATAAATAAGATAATTATGCTCACTGGTGATTCAGAAACTCCTGCATTAGCAGTTGCTAATCAACTTAATATAACCGATGTTAAGCACAGTCTGCTTCCAGAAGAAAAACTGCAAGCATTAGATACCATAATCAATGATAACAGTAAAAATGATTTGAGCAGAATACCCGCCATCAGTCATCTTGGAACAGTGCTTTATGCAGGTGATGGTATCAATGACACTCCTGTATTAGCCCGTGCAGATGCAGGAATTGCTATGGGCAAGAATGCCTCTGAAGCGGCAATTGAAACTGCTGATGTCGTGCTCATGAGCGGCAATCCTGATCATATTGCTGATGCCATAGTGCATGCGAGAAAAACAAAAAATATTGTAATACAAAATATTTTTTTCACACTGGGGATTAAAATTTTATTTTTATTGTTTGGCGCATTTGGTTTAGCATCAATGTGGGAAGCTGTAATTGCTGATGTTGGCGTCGCTTTACTAGCTATACTTAACGCAGGAAGAGCTTTACGTTAGCTCTATACTATTTTAATATTTTCTTAAAATTGCATCGATGGTACCATCTGATTTAAGTTCACTAAATGCTTTTTTAAGTTTTTGATATATTTCATCAGAAACTGATTGCTTACTAACACCTATATATATTTGTTCTGGTTCAAGGGTAAATTTATGAATTACAAGATTTTTATAGTCCGGTTTTTGAGTAAGTATGTAACGTAAATAATATAATTCTTCAAGATAGCCAATAATTCTGCCTGAAATAGTTTTAATGGGGTTCAAATTACCATCATTAACAAATTCAAAGGCTCCGCTAAATTCACTATCCTTTAACCGTTCATTAAATTCACGAGAATAAAAAACATCATTTTGAATTCCAAATGCGCTATTTCTTGCTTTTGCTATCGTAATAAAGTCATCAATTTTTGTAATGGGAAGATTTTCATCACTTTTTAATACTGCCAATCCCATAACAGACACACGAACAGGACCTATCCAATTCATATATTCAGACCGCTCTGCTGTCATAGATAAATTACTCATAAGATCAAGATTTCCACGCCGCATTTCATACAGCGCACGAGACCACGGGACATCTTTATAAACGACTTCAAGCCCAGCCTTTTTAACTATTGCAGTTACTAGTTCAACCTCAAGACCAGTCCATAAACCTTTTTCATCTTTATAGTAAAGCGGAGGGAAATTACTAACACAAATTCGCAATGCATTTGGAGCGATATCAGAAGCAGGTGCCTGTTTTTGGGGGAAATTTTCATTAAGCACAATTTCACTATTATTTTTTTTACATACAATTAATGTACACAGTAATAAAAACAGGATAATATATTTAATTAGTTCTATTACTTTTTGCTTTGCTGTTAACGAGCGCACACTACTCATATATCGCTCCTTTATTGCATCATTTATATCATTATTCCCTATCCTCCTATAGCCTTATCGAGCAGCTTTAGTATTTCCTTTGCTTTTTTCTTTTCTGCTGCTGTTTCTGCATTATCTACAAGCCAGGTAACATAATCACGCAATGTTTTTCCCTTATATTTAAAAGAACCATCTCTCATCTTACGTATATAAATTGCATGATTACTTGATAATTCAATATTTGGAGTCGCACCTCGTTCTAATAATAGTTTAACTCCTTCCACGCAAAGACTTTCTACCGCTGCAACCAATGGCTGTGATGACTCTGCCATATACCCATTTGGATCAAGACCCTTATCAAGCCAATATTGAATTGCTTCAACCGACCCTTCTGCTGCCGCAACAAATAAAAGTGATACATTTTCAACATTTAAATAATAATAAGTATTGTTCTTACTATACCAACTATAATTAAATACAGCCTTCAGATTAGCACCGGCACTTATCAACATATCTCGTATATCTTTATTAAAACTTGCATAAGCGAGGGGCACACCCGTATCAGGATTAGCCCTATATTCCAATAATAGTTTTACCAAATCTTTATTATTTAATTGTACCGCTCTTACAAGCGGATAATATTTTATTCTATTGCCATAACTATTAAAATAATCTAATTGCTCATTTAGCTGTGCGCCATGCTCCAACAACATTCTAGCCACACCGGTATAACCCCAATAGACTGCCCATGAAAGTAAATTATAATTTTCCTCATCTTCACCAATTGCATCATCAATTTCCTTATTACATAATCTTAGCAGCAGACTCACAATGTCCCAATTTTCGGTAAACACAGCATATTTTAACAACTTAACAGGGTCGATATTGCCTTTTGATAGTTCATTTTTTAATTCTTGCATATTACCCAATGCAAGATATGCAAATATATTAGAAGTAAGTTTTTTATCAAGCACAGGTTGTTTATTTTTAGGAAGATTATTTACTGCTTTCCATACCTGTAGTGCATTTGCAAAATAGCAATATGGTATTTCAGAAATCCCTCTCGTAACAAACATGCCAATAATGCTATCAAACACCGTATTTATATAGTACACTGTTGTTTTCGCTGTAGAAGCCTTTGCGTTTTTTATTTGATAAATGATACCTAAAGGATCTGCTCCAGCTTTAAGTAATGCTTTTGTTATTTCAACATTGCTCTTCCCAAGGGCGATAGTAAGCGGACGTATTTGATAAAAATCATCAACATAAGTACCATCAAGTTTACTTACCCACTCTTGTTTACCAGCATCAAAATAGTTAAAAAATAAAAACTCTTCATCGATATGTACATTCATACTGTCATATTTCCACGAAGCATTTACATCAGCTTTTGCTGCAATAAGGAGTTGCATCGCATCAAAATTTTCATTTCTAAGTGCATAATACAAAGGTCCATATCCGTATTCATCAAGTTTATTAGGATCTGCACCTTTTGATAATAGATACTCAAACATAGCACGATCATACGATTCACTCTTCTGGAGATAATTCGCTAAATACGGCGCATCCTTAAAGTTAGGGTTTAACAGTTCGACCTTTACCTTAAGCGAATCCAGATCATTATTGTAGATGTCGTCTAAAAAGCTCTGCGCACAAAGCGCTACACTCATCAGTAAAACTGCCAGCAAAGCTAGAGCCTTAACACAAGCTGGTTTGCAAGTCATGTGGTAAATCCTCCTTACATTGTTTAATTGTTATTATAAAATCAGTATAAATTTTTGTTTTTGCACTGTCAACTTTCTGTTTTGTTACGTATAATAACGTAATTTATAAATTTTGTATTTCCTGCAGTTTTATACTACACTGTATATTCAGGAGTAAGCACAAATGATACAAGTTGCACTGCTCATTACTGCTATGGGAATAGTAGCTGCCTGTCTTGTTACTGCTGTAATGACTAAATCGCTTCAGCTCAAACCTCAAAGTTTGCCAGCTCTTGCCATTCCGGTAGACCGAGAAGCACAAAACCTCGCACAGGCACTTTCGTTTAAGACAATAGCAAAAATGTATCCAGAGAGTTTTGACGAAAGCCCCTTTTTTGCCTTTCATGAGTTTCTTAAAACAGCGTATCCGCTCTGCCACAGTAAATTGAGTGTTGAAAAAATCGGACGGCTCAACTTGCTCTATACCTGGGAAGGGAGCAACAGATCGCTGCCGGGAATACTGCTCATGGCGCACCAGGATGTTGTGCCAATAGAACCAGGCACCGAACAGGATTGGAGCCATGAACCATTTTCCGGCACCATTGCCGATGATTGTATCTGGGGACGCGGAGCGCTCGATATTAAAAACCAGCTTATCAGCATACTTGCTGCCGCAGAACTTTTACTCGCAGAAAATTTTCAACCCGAATGTACAGTATACTTTGCATTTGGTTGTGATGAAGAGGTTGGCGGTATACGCGGCGCACGAATCATTGCAGAAGAGCTCCAAAAACGCGGTATACGATTAGCATACGTGCTCGATGAAGGCGGTGCAATTGTAAAAGATATGATACCTGGCATTAAGAAACCGGTCGGGCTTATTGGTATTGCGGAAAAAGGTTATTTAACATTAACGCTAGAAGCGCATGACGAAGGCGGACACAGCTCTATGCCGCCCAAACACACTAGTCTCGGGCAAGCTGCTCAAGCGCTGGTACGACTGGAAGCAAAACCCTTTAAACCTGCAATTAGAGGAGCGGTCAAGCATTTTCTACGCTTCCTTGCTCCAGAGCTTCCGTTTTTAGAGCGCATTGTTTTAACAAACAAATGGCTTTTCAAACCATTAATTATAAAGCTTTTTTCTCAATCTAAGACCACAAATGCACTCTTGCGCACAACACAGGCTGGCACGATGGCTAGTGCAAGCAATAAAGAAAATGTACTCCCGCAAAAATCCACTGTTACAGTGAACTTTCGCATTCTGCCAGGAGAAACAGCATATTCGGTAAAGAAACATGTCGAACGGGCAATCAACGACAGAGCGATACGCATTATCGACCCGCCATACCACCTTGAACCATCAAAGATTTCAAACCCATACTCAGCAAGCTTCAGAGCAATTCAACAAGCGGTGAGTACCTGCTTTCATGATGCAATTGTAGTCCCCTATCTTGTTTTAGGAGGTACCGATTCAAGGTTTTATGAACCATTATCAGCTAACATATTCCGCTTTTCTCCCGTCGTTCTTACCAGAGATGAGCTTGCAACCATGCATGGCACTAATGAGCGCATCAGCATTGCATCGCTTTCCGATATGATACGATTCTTTTTTTTAGTTATTAAAACATCATCACAGGAGCAATCCGATGAATAATGATATATCCCTCAAAATTGGCAAGAAAGCTTTTTTAACTTCAACTATAATTCTCATAGCACTTATTGTCGGCACTGGAATTTTAGGAACAGTCGTTCCTTCAGGATCATATGAGAGAACATCTGCACAAAACGGACAGACCTTGCTCGTACCGAATTCTTTTTCATACACTGACAAACCAGCATACCCATTCTGGCGCTGGTTTACTGCACCGTTTGAGGTTCTTGTCGCAGAAGGCAACACAATTGTAATTACAATTATCGTTTTTCTCCTCGTTATAGCAGGTGCTGTCAGTATAATGATAAAAAGCGGGACATTGCACCATGCAATTGAACTTTTATTAACTAAATTTAGCTCTAAACGATTTTTTCTTGCGCGCCTGCTCATCCTGTTATTTATGCTTTTTGGAAGCTTTATGGGCATCTTTGAAGAAACTGTACTCTTTATACCACTTATTGCCGGACTCGATTATAAAACATGGTTTCGCTGGATATTGCCATTACAAGTTCTGATATTGTTACTTACAAGTATGCTTCTTTTAATTGGAACGATTCTTAAAAAAATGTTTTCTGTATTTTAAGACTAATTGTATAATACTTTTGTCGCAAATTGTATGTTATACTAGTATTTGCTAACAAAGCTGCTAAAAATTGAATACGCGTGAGGTTTTTATGATACATACATTAAACATCCCAATAATCACAGCTAAAAAAAAATACTCATATAAAATAATTACAACTATACTCGCTTTGTATTTGTTAATTCTTTTGATAGCATCCTGTGCCACTGCCAAATCTAAAGATGCCTATGACCTTGAGGTAGTCACGTTTTACGACAGCCCGGCCGAGTCCGAAGCCTTTAATGCGATTATCAACAAGTTTGAAAAAACAACAAAACTGAGAGTCTATGCAGAAACGATTCCTCGCGAAAAATACTATGCTTCACTCGAGCAATACATGAGTTCTGATTATCCGCCAGACATTCTCGCATTTCATCCAGGCTGGTATTTCAGAATCTATGCCGCAAAAAATTTCTTCGCTCCCATCGAAACTGCATTACCTGGCAAGAAATTCGAAAAAACATTCGCCGCATGTTTTAAGGAAATTTCCCAATACAATAGCGCAATTGTCTTTATGCCGATTTCCTGGACATGGTGGGCACTGTTTTATAACAAGCAGGCATTCTCATCAGCAGGCATCAAAGTCCCAGTCTCATACGAAGAACTAACTGCTGCAGCACAAACCCTCCGTAAAGCGGGCATTATACCATTTACCGCAAGCGCTAAAGAGACCGAAACCCTTTCGGCATGGATAGCGCTGCTCCTTGCATCTTCCCGCACACCCGAACTTTATACTGCGTTTTGTTCTGGAACCTTACCGTACACCGATTCCAGCATACAGAGCGCTCTCCAAAACCTCTCAATACTCATTAAAAATAAATATATCATTGATTCCGTAACACTGCTTACTTCAGAACAAGCACTCGGCCCGCTCATATCAGGGAAGGCAGCACTATACCTAGCCAGCGCCGGACTTATAGAAAAATTACCTAAAGATGTACAAACTAATATCGACGTTCTGCCATTCCCCGGAGAAAAAAACAAATCGATTATTTATGCTGATATCGAAGGACTTGTGATCCACACGAAAGCGAAACATAAAGCCAATGCAGAAAAATTTTTAGCCTTTATGGCTTCTCAAGAAGCACAGCGCGCAATGAGTCTTCCTTTTGCTCGTGTACCTGCCAATCTCACCGGTAAAACCGATAGTACTGCTTTGGAATACGCTAAAAACATGACACAATCCGCTGCTACCATGGTACAGACGCTTGAACAGATGACACCGCCAAATACCGCAAACACAATTATCAATGAATTTAAAGCTATTTTTTCTTTACCTAACAACCTTCAGTTTTTTCTCCAAAACTTAGAAGCAAAACGAGCGGAGCTGTATAAGAAAAAGTAAATGATTTACATATAGGTGCACAAAACTACAGCGCTAGCTCACCTTCGCTGGTACAGTCAAAGAAATGGAGCTTTGTTAGATCAAACCGTACCGGCCGTTTTGTCTCGCCTGGCTTTGCTGTTGTTGAAGATCTGAACTTGCCCATAAACTTTGCAGAGCCAGCGATAAAATGTACATATGTTTCTGCGCCAAGCGGTTCAATAATGCTAACGTCTGCCAGTACAACCTGACTGTTCTTATCTTCATTTTTATCATCATGTAAATCTTCTGGGCGAATTCCAAGTGTCAAGCACTTTCCTGCAAACGGTTTTGCTTTTTCGGCATACTCACCAGATAGCTCAATTTCAAAACCGTCACATAGCGCTCTAACTTTTGTCCCATCAACAACGATATTTACATTAATAAAATTCATAGGCGGACTGCCGATAAATCCTGCTACAAATTTATTGACTGGACGGTCATACAATTCAATAGGTGATCCTATTTGCTGAATAAATCCGTCCTTCATTACAACAATTCGATCACCCATGGTCATAGCCTCAACCTGATCGTGGGTAACATACACCATTGTTGCTTCAAGCCTTCGATGGAGCGCAATAATTTCTGCGCGCATCTGTACTCTAAGCTTAGCATCAAGGTTAGAAAGCGGTTCATCAAACAAAAACACTTTGGGTTGACGCACAATAGCGCGCCCTACTGCAACACGCTGTCGCTGTCCTCCGGAAAGCGCTTTTGGTTTACGGTCGAGATACTGCTCTATATCAAGGATACGAGCAGCTTCTCGAACGCGTTTATCAATTTCATCTTTCGGAAGCTTTCGTATTTTTAGCCCAAAGGCCATGTTGTCATACACAGACATATGCGGATACAGAGCATAGTTCTGGAATACCATAGCGATATTTCTATCCTTGGGAGCAATATCATTGACAACTTGATTATCGATAAGGAGTTCTCCTTTAGAAATACTTTCAAGGCCAGCTATCATGCGTAATGTTGTAGACTTACCACAGCCTGACGGCCCAACTAACACTACAAACTCTTTATCCTGAACAGTAAAATTAGCATTGCTCACCGCTGGTTTATCAGTATTTTCATAAAATTTATAGATGTTTCTTAATTCTACCGTTGCCATAATGGCCTCCCTGCATATGTTGTTGCAATAATTGTATGCTACTATTGGGAATTGCGCAATATTTTTTATTGACAGAAACTAAAAGAATGGTATGCTAAAAAGTGAGTTATACTTTTTCTCCAAAAGAAAGTATACGAAGGAGGCAATTGTATGAAAAAGCTCAGTTTACTATTGGTGCTTGTTTCTCTAGTACTGGTTGCATGTGGACCCAAAGGTCCGGATCTTGTTGTGCAATCATATATGTCAGATGAAGCACCAAAAGCTGCGTTTGCTAAACTCGTTGCAGAGTTTGAAAAGCAGACAAAACTTAAGGTAGAAGTTAACACTACTGCTCATGAGCAATTTAAGACGCAAATCGTGACTTATCTCACATCACCCGATGCGCCAGATGTGCTTACCTGGTTTGCCGGTTTCCGCATGCAACAGTACGCTATGAAAGGCTTGCTTGAGCCAATCGATGAAGTATTCCCCGGCGGAAAGTTTGAAAATGAATTTCCGGCGGCATTCAAAGTTGCAGCAAGCTACAATGGCAAGATCTATTTTGTCCCGCAGTCATGGTACTGGTGGGCTGTTTACTATAATAAAGATGTTTTTGCTAAATATAATTTGACACCACCAACTACATGGGACGAACTCCTTAAAGTGTGCGAAGTGCTCAAAAAGAATGGTGTGGCTCCGTTTACCATTGGTGCAAAAGATACATGGACAGCAGGCGGCTGGTTTGACTACATGAATGTTGCAGTCAATGGCGGCGAATACCATCAGCAGCTTACCGGAGGTAATGTCTCCTACACCGATCCAAAAGTGCTCAAAACTTTCGGTTATATCGCTGAACTGGCTAAAAAAGGATACATTATTCATGGTGCAGCTTCACTCTCATGGCAGGAAGCTGTAACTCCGCTTGTAGAAGGGAAAGCTGCTATGTACCTTATGGGACAGTTTATTATGGATGTTATTCCAGCAGACAAACGCGCTTCCTTTGATTTCTTTAAATTCCCGATTGTCGGCGGACAGACTGCCTATGGCGTCGATACTCCAACCGACGGCTTTATTATGCCAGCAAAAGCAAAAAACAAGGCTAATGCAAAGAAATTCCTTGCTTTCCTTGCATCTAAAGAAGCACAAGAAATGTTCTGCACCGAGCTTGGACGGCTCGCTGCTAACATGAATGTACGCCCACCCAATGCAGCAGCAGAAAAAGGGCTTGCCATGGTTAAAGGCGCTGCAACCGCTATGCAGTTCTACGACCGTGATGCTCCAGAAGAAATGGCATCTAAAGGCATGGATGCTATTGTCATGATTCTTAAAAATCCTGAAAACTATGTGAAGATACTTGAAGAACTTGACAAAGAGCGGGTTCGCATTTACGCTGAACTTAACAAATAAGTTTTAAAGTAATGGTGCATCTTGAAAAACAGGATGCACCATTTTTGTTTCTATACAAGAACACCTGGTACCGAACAAGCCAAATATGAGGAGGGAATATGAAGGCATCAATCAAAGCTAATGAACGCTATTTGCAGATAATGCCGTGGGTATTTTTAGCTATTCCCCTAACAATGTATGCAATCTGGGTTATAATCCCCGTGTTTCAAAGTTTTCTTTTTGCCTTCACAAAAACCGACTCAATTGTTACTAACCCTGTTTTTATTGGATTTAAGAATTTTGCTCGTTTTTTTACCGACAAACAGTCCCTCATTGCTCTTAAAAACAATGCTCTCTGGCTGCTTCTATTTGTATTTATACCCATACCGCTCGGCCTTTTAATAGCAATGTTTTTTAATAACCCATATAAGGGGACAAAGCTTTTCAAAACATTGTTTTACTTGCCAATGACACTCTCGTTTGCAATCATCGGCACAATCTGGATGTGGATATATAACCCCAATTTTGGTGTTCTCAATACACTTTTACGCTCAATTGGCTTTGAAACGTTAACACGAGAATGGCTTGGCGACGAACGGTATATGACCGGAGCACTCATTTTTGTTGGTATCTGGCGACAGGTTCCTTATGTTATGATTTTATATCTAGCAGGCTTAAAAAACGTACCTGGCGAACTCATCGAAGCATCTATGGTAGACGGCGCAAACTGGTTCCAGCGTTTTCGTTATGTCACGCTGCCCATGCTTGCTCCTGCAACAATTGTGGCTATCACAATATCAATTATTGATTCATTGCGAACATTTGACATTGTCTATGTCATGACTAATACTAAGGCACGAGCAGCAGAAACACTTGCTACCTATATGTACACTAATGCGTTTGGATTCTTTAACTTCGGATTTGGCTCAGCCATTAGCGTAATTCAATTTTTAATTACTCTTGGCTTTATTCTCATTTACATCAACAATGCGCTTAAACATGAAGTTCAATAAAGGCAGGTATTAGTATGAGCACGAGAGCACAATCGATACAAAAAAGAGTTCTTCTCGCTATCCTGTTTTATGCTTTTGGTGTTATTCTAGTTTCTCTCTGGCTCTCTCCTATTATTATTGCTGGTTTTACATCCCTTAAACCGCTCGAGGAAATTATGTCTAGCGGGAAAATGTGGCTACCGCCTAAAACGTTCTATTTGGAAAATTTTAAACAAGTATGGAACACCGCTGGCATGGGAAGAGCTGTACTAAACACATTTCTTATTACCATTCCATCGGTAGCGGGGACACTCCTCTTATCAAGCATAGCAGGCTTTGCCCTTGCATTTTACAAGTTCAAAGGCAATAAACTCATACTGATTATTTTTATTGCTGGTATGCTTCTTCCTTTCCAGATGCTCATGATACCAGTCGAACGATTTTCTGCCATTATTGGATTAAAGAACACAACAATTGGAGTTATACTCTTCCACATAGCCTTCCAGCTTGGCTTTTGCACATTCTTTTTGCGCAATTTCATGAAACAGATACCGTTCAGTCTCATAGAATCAATGCGTATTGATGGCGCACATGAGTTTACCATTTACTATAAAGTTGTGCTTCCACTCGCGCTACCTGCACTTGCTGCACTTGCTGTCCTTGAATTTACCTGGATCTGGAACGACATGCTCTGGTCACTCATCTTACTGCGTTCCGATTCGCTTAAACCCATCACGCTCATTCTTGCCAACATGCAGGGAGAATTCATAACCTATTACAATATGACTGCCGCAGGTTCTGTTATTGCTGCTTTGCCTCCTCTCCTCATATTCCTCTTTTTCCAGCGCTACTTTATTGAGGGACTCACCGTAGGAGCGGAGAAAGGGTGATAGTGGTAAATTGGAAATAATGCAGCTAATTAGTGATATCAAATATAAAAATTTTTTAATAAAACTTTCCTATTCTAAACTTGTAGTAGCTCAATTAAAATATTTTAATGATATCCTTAAAAGAAACAATAAATTTTCAAAGAATCCAGCAAAACCTATAGATGTGATTGTATTGGATCCTCTATTTGGATTTCATTCCCAGGGGATGCGCACAATCCAAGATGACAGAATTATTATTAGGCTGTGGGGCAAAAAGCCCTTAATGCTTATACATGAGCTTGTTCATTGTTATTTCCCTTCAAAAAATCAAGCTCTTCACGAAGGACTTGCTGATTTTTTTCAATATCTATATAAAAACCCCCAAAAAACTAAAAATAGGTATATTGAATTTATCCGTTTTTTACTTTCATTGTATGATTTAAATGATTCATCAGAAGTATTTAACCTTTGGAAAAACTCACAAAACTGCGACAATACGAGAAACAACCTTATGTTGATAACCAGATTAATTAATCTGCTTTTTGCTGAGTATATTATTGATTTTTTGGGGTATGAAACATATTTCCAGCTTCATAATAATCCATCAGATGCCTCTATTAAAACATTGTTCCATAGTTTTTCTGAAACCATTTGCACAACAAACATTAATATTCCTAATAGACTTAAAAAACTCAAGCTGCAGCATTATAATGTTTCTTCTCGTTGGGCTGCATTCGAGCAATATGGTTTGCCGGACTATGGAAATCCAATGAAATTCTTGAAATCTATATGCTTATCAAAAAATAGGAAAGATGAAGCATATCAAATCTATAAAGGCGAATTATTGCTTTACAATGCATGGTGCAAAGAGGGGCATATTATGTATTGAAAGAAAAGACAATAATCAAAAAATCTAAAAAATTTACACTTCTAAATAAACTAAACAGGTGTGTTTTCTCCAGCCATCATATTATTTTACTTAAAAAATAAGAAAGTTTGTAATTTCTCCATAACTGCAGTTAGATTTTAACCAATCACCGACCACTACCCCCCCCAAAAAAAATTTTATATTGCAGATTTTAATTTACAGGATATACTTTGAGTATGGAATATACGACACAGGATTGTTTTGTCGAATTTAAGCCAAAAACAAAACTTATTCAAACCATTAGCGGTAAGGTGCACCGGTGTTTTCAAAGCCTTGAAGAGCTTGCCTATTTAACGCCAATTGACCGAAAAGATTTTTACTGGTTCCGCTGTATATATCAGGATGCGCTGGAACATATCGATAATAGAATAGAAAGCGGATCACTTACTCCGCTTGATTTATACAATTTCCCAAACAAATGCTGTTTCCCCTACAGCACATGCAACGCAGCTATATTTACCGGTTCATTCGATCCATTTCAGATGACGCACCTTGCATTTATTCTTAAGTTTCTTGCTCATGACCAATCTAGCACAGGGACAGTTTTCGTTATTCCTGAAGGGGCTCATAATCCGCTAAAACCGCACCGCTCAAATTATGACTACCGGTTTAAACTCATGTCCTTACAATTAAAAAATATTTTCTATCCGTTAATTTATCCGCTTGATATTGGCAAAGACGCGGATACCATAACCATATGGAAACGCTTTATAGAAATGATTCCTTGCAGCACGTTTAAGCTCACACATCTCATAGGAACCGATGTGCTACCGTATGCAATAAAAATGCTCCCCGAAGACCTTGAGCTCTGGAATGAAGAAGCTCAAAAAAAACAAGCAGAATTCACTTATCGAGCCTACGTTTTACAGCGAAACGAAAGCTACGAAGATATTCAGCCCTACCTAAAACAGCTTGAGGCTATGCACATTGAATACCAATACGATGATAAGCCGCTCAGAAGCCCTTCCAGCACCGATTTCCGTTCGAACAACGTGTTTTCAATCGTTTTTCCTACAAAAGAAATGCTTGCGCATATGGAAATTGTGTTCCGCTATGGATTGCATCGATCCTGGACAGAGCAGTAATTTATGCAAAGGTTATAAAATTACTAGCAATCATTTAGCTTGCAGCTCTAGCTTTTAATGGTTAATAAAAGACTGGCCGCGCTGCAAGCTATGATGTATTAGCTTATAAAAATATTATTTCAAAGCATCCGGGTTCAAGCTCTTTAGATCGTTAACAACAAAGAGTCCGTCTTTTCGTACGAGTTCATTATCAAACCAGATTTCTCCGCCGCCATACTCTGGTGTCTGTATCAATACAAGGTCCCAGTGAATTGCTGATTTATTTCCATTAAAACAGTCATCATAACTGTTGCCGGGAGTAAAGTGTATGCTGCCTGCTATCTTTTCATCAAACAGCGTTTCTTTCATTGGCTTTGTAATATACGGGTTTACACCGATTGCAAATTCCCCGACGTATCGTGCGCCTTCATCAGTATCGAGGAGGCGGTTAATCCGTCCGCTGTCATTTGCAGTTGCTTTTACGATTTTACCGTCCTTAAATTCAAACCGTATCGATTCATACGTAAACCCCTGATACTCACTCGGTGTGTTATAAGAAATTACACCATTTACTGAGTTCTTGACTGGTGCAGTATAGACTTCTCCATCGGGAATATTCATGGTTCCGTCGCATTTTACCGGAGGAAGTCCTTTAATTGAGAACTCAAGGTCTGTCCCCGGACCTTTTATGCGTACTTTATCGGTTTGTTTGAGACGTTCCACAAGCGCATCCATTGCCTTTGACATTTTCTCATAATCCATGGTGCATACATCATAAAAGAAATTCTCAAAGGCTTCCTCGCTCATACCTGCCATCTGAGCCATTGCCGGCGAAGGATACCTGAGTACCACCCAGCGTGTGTGCGGCACCCGCTGTTCTATATGCACTTTTTTCCACACATGAATATTATATAAGTTTAACTTATCCTCCGGTATATCGGACCAGGCAGACATATTTCTCCAGGAATTAAAACCGATAAAGCACTGCATTTTTTTCATGCGTTCGAGTTCAAACTCAGCCTGGAGCGCTATTTGCGCTTCTGGAGCATCAAGCAAAAGCGCTCTATCAATGGTCTTATCGCGGAGCGTAACAAAGGCTCTCCCCCCGGCTTTATGTACTGCCCGTATTAATGCTCTGTCAAATTCAGGTTCAATACCGGTATCTTGAATAAGAACATTTTCGCCAGGCTGAACTTTTACTGAATAGTTCACAAGAATATCGGCGAGTTTTTCGATACGTAAATCCATGCTATTTACTCCTTTTTTTGGTTCGTGGTGATGTTTGCCGCATTGGCGTTTTTGCATTATCGCGTGTCTTTGCCTTAGTTTCTTCTGCCTGCCAGAAACCGTCTTTCCAGTTAAACCTTCCTGTCTCCGGAAGGACTGTCCCTTGCACGGCAGCCTGCATGATTCTTTTATAGACTGGTTTTTTTAATGCGGTAAGGGACAGATCAATTAAAAACCGCGTAAACCCGTCTTTCTTAAAAAATTGTGTTCTGTCGGTGAGAGAAAAAGGTTTTGCTGGTATAACAAATGACCTATCCTGATCGGCATAGAGTTCATACGCTTCGCCATCTCTATCCAGAATGACATCAGAAGAAAGTCGTTCAAGTATATTGCCGCGTATAGTAAAGAGCGGGGGATAGGAAAACAGTATCGGCATCAGTCTTCCTGCCGGAACAGTTTCGAGAATTCTATTCATATTCTGCTTTGCAATTTCATACGGAAGCATAATGAGCACAGCTCCGGCATCAAGCAAAAGCTTAGCTGAATATGAGTTAAACATATATAACCATGGGCCTGCTATAATAGTTTCAGCTCCTGCTTTTTTTAACAGAGGAATATGTCCCGGATTGTTTGCAATAAAAAATTTTTGTCCCTGCTTTATTCGGTATAGCACGGTTTCCTCAAGCCATACGCTATCTTCTTCCGGGAAAAACGGATCAAGCCAGAGTGCGAGTTCGGCACCGCGAAACGGGAGTGTCTTTTCATGCTTGATGAGCTGATCTGCATTTTTTCTGGTGAGCCTGAGGCAGCAGACTGCCGGGCGTTCGCTCTGCACAACATGCATATCCGCTACGGAGCCGGCGAGCACCCAGATTCCTTCCGGAATGCTTTTAACCAATGCTTTTGTATTGACATAATCAGTAATATCCGGCTTAGGCGCTTTATCAAAGCTGGGAAACTTATGATACCGGCTCAAAGAGTTTGGAAGCACATCCCGATAGCGCCGTGTCATCGACTTGGTCTGAATAATGTATACTTCGTCCCCAATATCATACGGTGCGTCTATCTCAATAAGAGTCCCCTCAGCACTGTCGCGGACATCAGCAATCTTTGCGGTAAATCTATCCATGTCAGCGTGACGGTGGATCCTGAGAGAATCTCCTGGAGCTAGACCGCTGTAGGAATCTATCACCATCCAGCGTGTATCTTTTATAACTTTTACCGATTTAACTTTTCCAAGTGGTATTCCTGTGCCACCTGCCTGATCGTGTTCGATATAGGAAGAATCAAGCGAGCCCGTAAACCAGTAGGTCGTTTTTTTCCGGGCAAAATCAGACTGCAGTATGCTCTTAGCCTTAGCTACTGCTCGCTCCCTGTCAAACCGCCAGTTATCCAGCATGTACCGATATGCAGCTACCACGGTACCGACGTATTCGGCGCTCTTCATTCTTCCTTCGATTTTCAGCGCATTTACCCCTGCTTCCGCAAGATCGGGAATATAGTCGATTAGCTCAAAATCTTTGGGACTAAACAAAAATCCATCGGCGCCATTTTCTAGCTCATAAAACCGCCTGCACGCCTGCGTACAAGTTCCTCGGTTTGCAGAACGTCCGCCCAGATAGCTTGAGAACAGACATAATCCAGATACACTCACGCAGAGTGCCCCATGAACAAAGGTTTCAAGTTCTATATTAGTATTAGCCCGGACTGCTTTTATTTCTTCAAGCTTTAACTCACGAGCAAGCACTACGCGTTTGATGCCGTATTTTGAAACAAAGTTAGCACCCTGCGCAGATGCAATGTTCATCTGTGTTGAAGCATGAACCTTTAAGCCGGGGAAATACGTCCGTACAAGCTCGAGTACCCCAAGATCCTGCACAATGATAGCATCAGGGCCAACTCGCTCAAGGTACTGGAGCAATTGATACATCCTGTCAGCTTCTCGTTCTTCAAAAACCGTATTTACGGTAACATAAATTTTTTTGCGCTGGCTATGAAGCACATCAACAGCAGCTTCAAGCTGATTATATGCAAAATTAGATGAGCGCAGCCGCGCATTAAAGTTTTTTAACCCCATATACACTGCATCTGCGCCTTCTGCTATAGCTGCATTGAGCGCCTCAGGTGTACCTGCCGGGGCAAGAAGTTCAGGAGTATTCATGTAACGTCCTCAAAATTAGCAATAAAATCGTCAAGCTGGCAGTTTAGTGTACCATAAAAGCAATGCAGGAATCCAGTAACAGCTTACCTACCGGAGCCATTCCTCTACTGCCCGTTTAAGTACCGGGGACACACCTTCGATAACCCGCTCAGGCACACAGTAGCTAAAACGAACATATCCCGGATAGCCAAAACCTGTCCCCGGCACAGCAAGAATATTATGATCCTTTAAAAACAGTGAAAATGTAATGTCAGATGATTCTGAACCTTTGCAGCGAGCGCTTTCCGGCACCTTGCAAAAGAGATAGAATGCTCCCTCTGGCTTTGCATACGACAGCCCGGCAGCGTGCATGGCTTGAACAAGCATATCCCGCCTTTTTCTGTACCGATCAATATCGGGCCGCGCGCGCCAGCTCTTACTCACCGCATACTGCATTAATGCGGGAGCATTGACAAACCCCAAAATTCTATTTGCCATTGCAAAGCCATCGATAAGCAATTTTTTATCACTAATTGCCGGATTTACACCGATATAGCCAAACCGTTCACCCGGAATAGAGAGCGTTTTGCTAAAGCTCGATACAACAATCGATTCTCGATAGCAATTCAGGACAGGCGGAACTTTGATGCCGTCATACACAATATCCCGATATGGTTCATCAACAATTAAGTATGGATAGTTGCCGGTTTGCTGACCGAACTCATTGAGCATAGCTGCAATTGCATGAATAATGTGTTCAGGATACACGCGCCCGCTGGGATTATTGGGAGTGTTGATAAGCACCGCTCGAGTTTTATCATTGAGCGCTTTTTGCATCGCAGTAACATCGGGTAAAAAATCGGCATCTGTCTCTACAACTCTCAGCATTCCTCGATGGTTATTAACATAGAAAAAGTATTCGGCAAAATACGGCGCCAGCACCATTACTTCATCTTGAGGATTGAGAATAGTTTTGAGAATAACATTGAGCGCGCCTGCAGCACCTACCGTTAAGACAACATCCTGCTCTGTTAAGGTTACTCCATGCTCCAGATTAATTTTCTGTGCCATCTCATTTCGTGCAAAACTATGACCGACATTAGGCATGTAAGCATGTTTCCCGGGGATCGAACTTTCTACTGCCTGCCTGAGCGCTGCTTTGAATTCCTCTGGTGGTTCAACATCGGGATTCCCGAGCGAAAAATCAAATACATTATCTGCTCCAAATTGCTGTTTGAGCTTTAGCCCTTCCTCAAACATGCGACGAATCCACGAGCTTCGCTCAAGATTATCATGAATCGCTCTGGCAACCGGCATCGATATCCCCCTTATTTCTTATTATGCACAAGACTGACCCGCATTGCTAAGTCAGCATTTTCACTTTTAGAGTTTTCAATAAAAAAGCGCAACAGCATATTTCATATATTAAAACAACATTTCATTTTTCGATTTTACTATACCATACGAATAAAGTAAAATAAAGTAGTCGTATTGAC
>CAZVTR010000029.1:0-11577 GCA_964630305.1 uncultured Treponemataceae bacterium
CGATTTATGGGGTTTAGAGAGTTAGGTTTTAGCGAAGATTCGTTATTTAAAATGTCACTATTTTTTAATTTTAGTGAATATTTTACATCGTATCCACCTGCTATTGCTGGATTCAAAATACGATTTTTATATTAATGAATAAACAAAAATATATTTTTAAAGTGAATATTTCTACAAAAATACTAGAAAAACACTTAGTAGTACAGTATCATATATTATTGTAGCGCTATCAGGGGGCAGTAATGAAAAAAGTGTTATTAGTACTCTTTGCTGTTCTGGTGTGTAAGCTTTTTGCGCAATCAGCTGTTTTTTTCGATGAAATTCTTAGCAGTAAGCAGATAACTTTTAGCCAGGCAGCATATCTTGTTTTTGTTGGAAATGGTGAATATCAGGATACCGTAAAACAAGAGGTGGTTTTTGAGGAAGCTCTCAAACGAAAGTGGATTAGTCAGACTGACAAACCTGATAAACCAATAACAGCAGCACAGTTTGCCTATCTTGTTATGGAAGCATTTGGATTTAAAGGCGGGCTCATGTATACGCTATTTCCCGGTCCGCGGTATGGATTTAGAGAACTTGTTTTTAAAGGCCTAATTCCCATAACCATGGATCCGCAAGCGCTGGTTTCAGGAAATTTGGCATTACGAGTAGTTCGCATCGCTGCTGAATTAAAGGGGCTGGATAAATGAAATATAAAAGTATCAGTGTAATTGTACTATTATGCCTTGCAGTGGTTTCATTTGCGGGAGATTTTGGTATTACTATCAGCAATACAACGGTATACCGCTACACTGCAGATTGGAATATCAGTCAGACTAATCGGGCGCTGCTCTGGATAAGTCTGCCAATAACTGCAAATACTAATTTTTATGTGTCTGGATTTTATGAATTTGCTGGAGACTTCAGCACCGCTTCTAATGCATATACACCATACCGTTTTGATGTTGGTCTGACGTATTTTTCTTATAAGCCGGCGCTGAGCACGTCTCTTTTGACATTCATGATGGGAAGGCTTGAAACAACCGATATTACTGCTTCTATATACAGCGGATCATATGATGGACTGTCATTGAATATTTTAACTGGGAATTCTCGATTCGATATACAGGTTGGATATTTAGGTTTGCTCTATAAAAATGACGTGCTCATTTTGGTTGATGATGATGACATTGCCTCATTTACCGATGACACAAAATACTTTGTGAATCCTCGTTTACTTGCCATGTTTGGCTATAGAGTCGATGATTTTTTAAAGGGCTTTGATATTGGTTTTGAGTTCTGGTCACAGTTCGATCTTGATCCTGCCGGGACACCCACGCATTCTCTGTATTATGAGCCGCGATGTGTATGGCGTATCAGTAACTATTTTACGCTGAGCGGTTTTGGTATTTTATCAATGATTATTAATCCGGAAATAGCTCTCGGATATGCGTATGGTGCAGAATTTTCTGCCAGTATTCCCTCGTTTTTACGCTCTACACTTTCTATTAAACTTTTTACATCCGGCGGCACTGCTGGTGATTTTATATCATATGCTCCGATACGGCTTTCATCGGTTTCTCTCTATGCAAGTGGTATTTACAGCGATGCGAGTGCAATCAGTGCAAAATTTTCGTTTGCTCCGCTTCCAACAATGATTTTTGCATTTCATAGCGATATACTTCTTCGTGAGGGAACAGTCATTCCTGCCGGTTATGCGCCAAATTCAGAAAGTTTAGTTATTGGCAGTGAATATGGCATTCAATTTGTTTGGCAGGCAGCAAGTGATATTGCTCTCCTTGCTGGGGGAGGAGTTTTTGTTCCTAATACACTCGGTGCCTATCCAGCAGATGCACCTCACGAATGGCAGGTTCTGTTGAATTGTGTGTTAAATTTTTAAAGCAATGGAGGAAGATTATGTATAAAAAAGTTTGCATGGTGTTTCTTTTACTGATGTTAATTGGAGTAACAGCACTCTCTGCGCAAAATAAACCGTTACAGGCTGCTATTAGTAAACTTGCTGGTAAAGTTGAGGTTCAGCTTCCCGGTAAAGACTGGAGACTAGCAAAAGAAGGAGAGCTCCTCCCTAAAGGAACCATGATATCAACCGGGTTTAAAAGCTCTGCTGTGCTGACTGTCAGCAACAGCACTATTTTAGTAAAACCTGTTACTCGTATGAAACTTGAAGATATCGTACAGACTCAGAGCGGCACGAGCACACAGGTGTATCTTTCTACAGGAAAACTTTCGGTAGAGGTAAGCCCTCAGCAGAATCAAACAACAGATTTTACCGTATCGAGCCCTACAGCAACTGCATCCGTTCGGGGTACAGCGTTCGATTTTGATGGAGTCATGCTCATTGTTCACCATGGTGTTGTGGAATTTAAAAATGGCGCAGGACAGGTTCGCCAGGTGGCACAGCAGCAAGTGTCATTTGTATCTGCTGAAGGCAGTGTTTCCGTTCCGGCATTTGTAACCGATACGCAGATGCCAGCAGTATTAACTGAAGTTTTACAGCAGCAACAGGTAACTGATTTTTATAACTATTTTTCTACGTTTGTTCCTGCTGTGTCTATTGGCACTGGTGCAGTTGTAATATTTACACTGCAATGATGATCCATTGAAGTGGTGTTATAATAAAAAAGGAGCTCAGAGCGAGCTCCTTTTTTTTAGTTCTGCTGGTTTGCTATGTCATTGCATTAACTTAATTATTCTTCAAATAAGTCATCTATCTCTTTTTTATAGAGTTCATTGATAACATGGCGTTTAACTTCCTGTTTCGCGGAGAGTTCGCGGTCAACCTCAAATGGTTTTAAGAGCAGTTTAAACTTAAATATTCGTTCAAAGCCTCTGAATCCGTTTTTAATATTAATAAGGCTGTTAATTTCATAGTCAATCAATTCGCGAATTTCTGGCTGGTTAATCAATTCTTCATAGTCATAGAAAGGAATATTGTTATCTTTAGCCCACTGAATAACCATATCCTGATCGGGAATTATTAAGGCAGCAAGATATTTTTTATCCTGCCCAAGAATAACAGCCTGCTTGATATAAGGACTTTCTTTGAGCTTGTTTTCAAGCGGAACTGGTTCTACATTTTCGCCGCCGCGCAGCACGATTGTGTCTTTAGCGCGTCCGGTGAGTTTTAGTTCGTTGTTTTTTGTCAGCATGCCGATATCGCCAGAATTGAACCAGCCGTCGGCATCTATAACCTTTTTAGTAAGATCGGGTTTTTTGTAGTAACCCTGCATAACCTGCGGTCCCCGGATAAGCACAATGCCTTTTTTGCCGTGCCCCAGCGTTTTGCCATGGTCATCGACAATTTTAACTTCGGTGCCATCGAGCGGAGCGCCAACGGTACCAATAACCGGTCTTCGATGTGCGCGCAGCGTAACAACTGGAGCAGTTTCTGTGAGCCCGTAGCCTTCGAGAATTTTTATGCCAATGGCATCAAAAAAGGTATCGACATTGTAGGGGAGGGCGCCGCCGCCGGAAATCCCTGCAACAAATTTCCCTCCCAGTTTTGCCTTAATTTTTGTAAACACAAGAATTTCCGCAAGGCCGCGGAGCGGCGCAAGACCGATAAATGGCAAGAGCGCAATAAGTACATCAAATATTCGTGCGCGGAGGCCATAGTTTGGCAGCCGTCCCAGGAGCAAGTTCCTAAAATTAGCCCAATCCTTGCTCACTCCAACAAAAAAATTAAACATTTTTTGCTTAAATTGATTCTGCTGTCGTATATTGCGGTATACCCCTTCAAGCACCGATTCCCAAATTCGCGGTACACTGACCATCCATTGGGGCTTAATAGCTACGAGATCTGCAAGCATAATTTGCCCGACTGGTTTTGAATAGGCAATAGAAGCACCAACACCAATAATGGCATAGTCTACAGCTCGTTCAAGCGAATGCCAGATTGGCAAAACCGAAAGCCAGATTTGCCCTTCTTTAATGCGAATGCGTTTGGGGAAGGCTTCGATTTGATGGAGAAAATTGCGATGACAGAGCATAACGCCTTTGGGTTCACCAGTAGTTCCTGACGTAAAGATAATGGTTACCGTATCAGTGGTTTTACCCAGCGCTACTTCGCGCTCATATTCTCCCAGGTTAGTTTTGCGACGTGCAGTACCTTTTTCAAAAAGCTCAGCATACGTGTGTATGGTTAGTCCTACCGCTTGTGCGGCTTTTTGCACTGTCTCTCCTGGCGGATCAATGCAAATAATTGTAGTCAAGAGCGGCATGCTGTCTTTGCGTGCAATAATCTTTTGTATCTGCCGCTCATTTTCAGTAATACAGTACTTGCATTCACTAAAAGAAAGGATAAACGCTATATCCTGTTCAATCGTATCACAGCCGCGTGGTACATCGATTGCACCAAGACCGGTTACAGCAAGATCGCAGATGAGCCATTCTTTCCGGTTGTCAGAAATAAAACCAATATTGTCGCCGCGCTTTAAGCCAATTTCCAGGAACCCTGCTGCAAGTGTGGCAACTTCTTCTGCCATTTCGCGATAGGTTGTGGGAGAAAAGTCTTTCCCGTTTTTTTTGCTATATTGCATCACCATTTCTGGAATTGTCTGAGCTTTTTCCAAAAAAAGCTGAGGGATAGTCTCTGCCATAGGTAACCTTCCTTAAAAAACTTTAGATTGATTATAAAGTATCTCGCTGGTTTTTACAATATTACAAAAATGCAAATAATGTAAAAAAGTCACTGATGGGGCAGTGTCATCAAGCTTGTGAATTGAAAAACGTATTCCAGGCAGAAGACAGCGGATAATTTTTCCAGAGTTTATTCCAGTTTCCCCGCCGGGTAGGCGCAGTGAGTGCCTGCTCTAAAAGGCTAAAGTAAACTTTTCGGGGTATCGATTCACCGCCTAAACTTGCAAGGTGATGCGTTTCCATCTGGCAGTCGATAAGGGTAAATCCTTCATCGATGAGGCGCCAGACAAATGGAATAAATGCCAGCTTTGAAGCATCATCGACAAGGCTGAACATCGATTCGCCAAAAAATATCGATCCCAGATTTACGCCATATAAGCCGCCGACGAGGCTCTTGCCGTCCCAGAGTTCGACACTATGCGCAAATCCTAGTTTATGGAGCTTGGTATATGCCTTTATCATGTCCGGATTTATCCAGGTTCCGTCCTGCCCGGGCCGATACATGCTGGCGCAAGCATGAATCACATCCGAGAAAGCCTTATCGACAGTTCGCGTGTACTGTTTTTTTTTAAGGAGCTTTCGCATTGTTTTTGAGACATGCAGTTTCTCCGGAAACAGCACGAATCTGGGGTTCAAAGACCACCAGAGAATTGGATGCTCATCGGAGTACCAAGCAAATATTCCCTGGCTATAGGCGGAAAGTAAATAATCGGGGGTAAGCATGCCCCCGGCGCTTATTATTTCGGGATCATCATCGCGAATCGTGGGAAACTCGATATATGAAAAATCTTTTAGCCAATCGTAGGTATAGTTCATAGACTTAAGCCGGCTGTGTTATACCCTATGGGAAATATATAACCTTAAGCAACAACGGTAATCGCTATTGCATCATCTTTAACATCAACCAATGTCTGACCACCTGCAGTGAGACGCCCAAACAGTACTTCATCGACATACCAGCTTTTGACGGTATCTTCGACAAGCCTGTTGATGTTCCGTGCTCCAAACTCTTCGCTATAGCCTTTGTCAGCGAGCCAGCGTACCGCTTGCGGTGTTATTTCTAGCGTAACGTGTTTTTCTGCAAGCTGAAGCCGGAACTCATCGATGGCCTTCATGACGATGCGCTCTATAATTGGTTCTGGGAGGCGGTTGAATCGAATAACCGCATCGAGCCTGTTTCTAAACTCTGGAGTAAAGGTTTTTTCGACAGCATCGCTAATCGCGGCATCGGTCTCTTTGCGTTCACCAAAACCGATGAGCGGTTTCCCTATTTCACGCGCACCGGCATTGCTCGTCATAATGAGAATTACATTGCGAAAATCAGCTCGCCGGCCTTGATTGTCGGTGAGAGTAGCATAGTCCATAATCTGGAGGAGAATATTAAACACATCGGGGTGAGCTTTTTCTATCTCATCAAGGAGGAGCACCGCATGCGGTGTTTTGCGGATGGCATCGGTTAAGAGACCGCCTTCTTCGTAGCCGACATAGCCGGGCGGAGAACCGATGAGTCTGCTCACGGTGTGTTTTTCCTGGTACTCGCTCATGTCAAACCGATGCAGTGTAACGCCCATAATTTCTGCCAGCTTACGAGCAAGCTCGGTTTTACCGACGCCTGTTGGTCCTACAAACAGGAAGTTTGCAACCGGTTTATCAGGACTGCGGAAGCCGGCTCTGCTCCGTTTAATGGCTTTTACCACCTGTTCTATAGCGGTGTCCTGGCCAAATACAGCAGCTTTAAGCCGCGTTTCGAGCTGAGCTAGTTTTTGTGTCTCACTTTCACTCACTGATTTTTCGGGAATGCGCGCCATTTTAGCAACAATTTTTTCAATATCGGATTCCTGTACCGTAATTGTTTCAGTTTCCGGAAGCCCTTGTTTATACGCATTGATGCGAATCCATGAACCAGTTTCATCAATTGCATCGATGGCTTTATCGGGTAAATGCCGATCGGTTACATAGAGCGCGGTTAAATTAACAGCAGCTTCGAGCGCTGAATCGGTGTAGGTAACTTTATGAAAAGCTTCATAGCGAGATTTGAGCCCTTTGAGTATTTCCAGCGCTTCGGCAGTGCTCGGTTCTTCAATATCAATTTTTTGGAAACGCCGCGACAGCGCTCTGTCTTTCTCAAAGACTTTTTTGTATTCATCATATGTTGTAGAACCGATACATCGCAATTTACCGCTTGTGAGTGCCGGCTTAAACATGTTGGAAGCATCGAGTGTACCGTTGCTTGCCGAGCCAGCTCCAATCATGGTGTGAATTTCATCGATGTAGAGGATGACATCGTCACGTTTTAAGAGCTCATCAATAACTTTTTTGATTCGCTCTTCAAAATCGCCGCGGAAGCGTGTTCCTGCAAGCATGGAACCCATGTCGAGTCGGTATATCGTATAGTTTTTGAGGAGCGGGGGCACAGTGCCGTTAACGATGCGCTGAGCAAGTCCTTCCGTAATTGCGGTTTTACCGACGCCTGCCTCGCCAACATGAATGGGATTATTCTTAATTCGGCGACAGAGCACCTGGATCGTGCGCTCTATTTCTTCTTCGCGGCCAATAACCGGATCAAGTTTGCCTTCTTGCGCTAGCTTTGTCAGGTTAGTGGTAAAGCGCTCAAGGATATTTCCCCGACTAGTCTGCTGTGAATCTCCCTCATCTGCATCCTGTTCCGAGCCTTCCTCTGAGTAGTCTTCGCTCATGTCCTCAAAGTTGCTGTGCGAAATGACTTCGAGGAGCTGGAGCCTGTTAACGCCAGCTTTGCGGAGATAGTAGGCCGAATAGTTTTTTTCTTCGTCAAAGATACTCACAAGCACTTCTGGGATTCCGACTTCGTCTTTGCCGGCATTCTGGGACTGAAGCACAGCCCGCTCTATTACATTTTGAAATCCCGTAGTCTGTACCGGTTCTCTATCCTTTACCTGAGGTATTTTCTGTTCAAAATAGGTTTCCATTCCTCTGATAATATGATCGATATTAACAGAGCATGCTTCGAGAATCGATCTTACTTCTGGGAACGATAGAGCAGCATAGAGCAGATGTTCTGGTGTGAGATATTCATGGTTGCGGATTTTAGCTTCGTTATATGCTGCATTAAATATTGCTTGTACTTGCGCACTAACTTTCATAGTAATTTATACCCTCTTCATGATGCATTTAAGTGGATAACCCTCTGCTCGTGCTCGAGTATGCACTTCATTGATTTTTGTTGATGCAATATCATAGGTATATACCCCAACTACTGCACGTCCTGTCGTATGGACGAGCAGCATGAGCCGTGTTGCCTCCACAGGATTTTTGTGAAAAATGCTTATGAGCATATCCACAACAAAATCCATGGGAGTAAAATCGTCATTGAGCATGATAACCTCATACTCTTCAGGAAAAGCATGGTCAAGCTCTTCTCCTTCGAGTACTGAGGTTGAACTGTCGGTCTGTACACTCACTACTTATTAAAATAGCTTTTTTTTGTTAAAAAAACAAGCAGAGCCAAGCAGCAGGGTGCACAGCTGCTAACAAATATTAAGGTTAAAATTTCTGCAAAGGACTTAAAAAAAATATAGTGCGTTCAGGAGCAAAAAAAATTGGATTTGTTGTATAGTCGGTGTTGATGTCATTATAATTACCATTTCCGTCGGTATCCCAGCTTGCCTGATTGACTGAATTATTATCTATATCCCACCAAAACACTATATTTTTACAGAGCTCTGCATTTGTCCAATAAATATCAGCATTTTCAACACTTAAATGGATTTTATGATATTTATCCACACGTTCTGGGCTACTGTGAATAATACTTACCTGGCGTTTCGGGAGTGAAGGATCAAAATTTAATGTACTCGAAAAATCAATAGCATTGATTTCATATGTCGAGTTTGGTGTTACCATGAGCTCTGCAAAGGGAAGATAATTATCTCCAAGACTAAGTTTCCCATCATTATCTGTATCTTCCGCGACTAGGAACCAGATTGAAAATTGCTTAATATAGTCGTTTGTATCATTCTTCTTAATGATAATATTAGGAATGAGAATTTCGGTAAAGGGGCCTCCAGGCGGAATAATAACCCCTTCGGTAATGAAAACATATCCAAGACTTTGTTCACGGCTGACTGCAATAAAAATGTTATGAGTATTTGTAGGAGGAGGTATAAGCTCGTGAATAAGAATAGATGCGGTGTATACTTTGTTGTCACAGCTTGATACAAGCAAGCTTGCAATAAAAATGGTGACAAGTATGTACAATACATATTTTTTCATTATAGCTCTCCTAGTTTTGAAAGCGGCAAGAAAAATAAGGAAAAAAACATTGATGGGCTGTTCCAGCGCCTTGAGACAACGCAAAATGTAAGCCCTTGTTCGCCATTGATTGTTTGTATACCTAAAGGATATACCGTATTTCCGTATACAATCAGCCTTTTTCGTATCGCGAGGTGGTTGTCAAGAAGGTGAAAAATTGTGCATGTTTTGTCTTTGTTCACAGCCTGTAGCACCCAAATTGTCCCGACAGTATCTCTAAATAAAACCGCAGGCAGGGAAACAAGCACACGTTTGGGACCGCTGAGCTCGCTGGTATTTGTGTTAAACAAAAATATATATTCTTCTTTAATATTGGAGCTGTGTTTTGAAACGTGTAAAAGCAGCATGTTGCTATTGACAAGCATTTCTGTTTGTTTAAAAGAAAAAATCTTAAAATTCCAGAAGCTGGTCGCAGTGTAGTTATTGTTATTTAACAGTGAAAAAGAATTATTTAAAGTTTGTATAACCTGAGGGTGGGTTACTGTCGAATTAAAGCCAATCCCATTATAAATAGCGCTTCCTAGATCATTATCATTAAAACCCACTACGGCATATTGCTGGACTTGTGGATCATAGAGCGGTATACGCATATCGGGAATTTGTCCGGATGGAAGATTGTTTGTTCCAAAGGACATTAGAACTAGGTCTCCCTGGCTAATGGATATGCCATCATTTGATATGTCAAACAGTGAATGAGAAGCTGTATCTCCTGCTGGTACTGAAAAACCTATAGCACTGCGCATGACATTATAGCCATCTCCTGTACCATCAAGTAAAAGCGATACATTTACTTGCGAAAGCAGCAAAAATTTTCTTCCAGAATCTGTATTGACCAGGAAAAGTACCTGCAGGTCATCGGAAGCTCCTGAAAGCGTCACTTTTTCGATATTAAATATTTGTTTAAGCAGCTCAGATGGAACTTCTTGTGTATAGAGGTGCCTCATCTGCGGAATTTGCTGGGGAGGGATAACCATTCCATCATACGCAAGTAAACTGCAATTAACTAGAATAAAAGAACCAATAATGAGTAGTAAAATGCAGAGCCGTTTCATAAGCCTATCCTCAGTGCTAAAAATGGTTCAGGATAAAATATTTTCCAGTTAGGACCTAGATCATACGGTACTGATGTATATTTATAAAGATCTGCATATAGATCAGCTGGCATATTTTCAGGAGGACTATTTACAAATCCGAGTCGTGTGGTTGCTCCTACAGCAATCCTGACTGCCGGCAATAGCTTCATGTAACCAATTAGGTCTAAATTTACCGCAAAAGGCAAAACTGCTGGAAAACGCACAGTGCCAGTTGCAGTTTCAATGCGTCCCATAATACTCAAAGCAACTGCTCCGCTTAGAAATGCAAGCGGATCTTCAAGCAGCAACCCTCCACCAAGCGAAAGCTCATGCCAGTAAATTCCTGTGTCCATAAACGGTATGAGCGATAAGAGCGATGATTGCAGACCAATGTCTACAAACAGGTTCCCTGGCTGCAAAAAATAGCGCCCGTGAATTCCAAGCACAAGGCTAGCATAACGCAGTGTACCTTCAATCTCTATTGTTGAGAGCGGTTTCAGTTCAATTGTTATTGTAATATCTTCTTTACCTATAAATACCGTCTTCTCATAGGGTGTATACCTTGGAGCGCTTGCTCTAAATTTAAGCGAGGTATTCTGCGGCTGCTCGATTGTAAGTTTTCCTTCAGCATCAAGTTTTTCAGTTTTCTTTGATGTGTAAAAATAGAGCGTGGTGAAGGGCATACCTTGAAATGTAATGGTTACACCGCGTGCAACTTGCACCGTTTCTGTTTTCTCAACTACTTTTTCAGTGACAATGAACCGTTCTTTTTGCGGGAGCGGGGGTAGCAGCTTATCAGCTTCCTGTGCAAATGCAGTAAGAAAGTTTTGAACTTCGGAAATAGCGAAAACAGTAAAATTTTTTTCTTTTTGGAGTACACTTACATTTGTGTCAGCTCTGGTGCTCGTTATGGTTAGTATAATAGAAGTTCCAGATTTTTCAGCATCAAGTTCCACAATAACATCTGGTTTTTCATACACAATCACGGTTTGTGTGTACGTTGTAAATGCAATTTTTAAGAACTCAATACAGGCGGCAAGCTGTGCGGTATAGAGGCTTGATTCATTATAGCGGAACATAACCCGCTGGGGTACTAAGTCTTTTTCTGTTTCCGACAATGGTTTTGGAGATTGAGCACTGCACCACAGCGCACAAACTAATACCACCAGTAAGAGCAAAATGCGGCGGTACTTCATGGCCTAACCTCCACAGCAGATAGTTTTTTTTCTTTTGCAATATATATTCTATTGCTGCCAAAAGCAAAAGCATATGAACTTTCTGATTGAGTATGTTGGAGCGTGATATTGGCTAAAATCCTGCCATCTGAGCGAGAAAATGCATAACAGACATACTGGGTATATGGTTCATATTGGTTAATAAAAAGAACAGCAAAATAGGTGTCAAATACATATATGCAATTTGGAACCATATATTCCTCAACAACTGCAGCATAATTAGGTGGATCCTGAACGCAATTACCGATGTCCCATCCTGTTGTATTAAAATAAAATGTATTTTGCCAGAGTTTAAAATCATATCGTTTAGTTCTGTCTTCCTGATATGTCTCCTGCATGAG
>CAZVTR010000029.1:11677-33460 GCA_964630305.1 uncultured Treponemataceae bacterium
AGAGTTTAAAATCATATCGTTTAGTTCTGTCTTCCTGATATGTCTCCTGCATGAGTTGAAGACCATATGCAGTGCTGTTTGTAGCATATATAAGGATAGTATTCCCCGGTAATGTGTAAGAAATGCTAACGCCATCATAAATAGTGTTTGGTGCTGGAGAATTATTGCGTAAATAAAAAACATTTGTTGTCATGAAAACAAAATTATTTCCAGATTGATTAGCTTCAACTGCTACGGTGTGAATTGCATCATAGGGGTAAGATCCATACTGTCTTTCAAAATATGTTTTTGAATCATTAAACAGAAATAGTCGTGATAGCTGTTTAAAATGTGTCAGCACTACAGTGTTGGTGCTTGCTAAAAACATTGCATGCGCAGGAAAAGGTGTTGAGGGGAGCTTATCCAGACTGACACTTGTATATGTATCGCCTTTTTTAAGGTTTTCATCATAATAGGTGATGGTGCCGTTTTCTAATATTGCAAATACTCCCTTTCCGTCTGGTGCATTGGCAAGAAAACTTATCCTTTCATCAAGTGGAACCTGCGCTTTGAGACCAGGTATGCAGGATTGTGCAAGCATTTTTCCATAATCTATATTCTCTAATAAAATAAATTGACAGGTTGTTGTGAGCATAATTGAGCAGATTATAACAATTACTACTAATACTATGTTTATTTTCTTTTCTATCGCCATATATATCGAACTCCTATTAGCAAATGCATCGTAAACGGTAAGTCTTTAATAAGTCCCAAGCTTACAATTGGGGGTGAAATAAATAAGTTTTCAAGTATCACCGCTACTGTTCCGGGCACCACGAGCATGCCGAGCGCAATACTGCCCCGGGCTGTAATGGCGCCAAAATTAAACCCATCTGGGAAATTAGTGCAATAGAGTTCACCTCCAAGGCCAATTTTAAGATAGGGCTGAAAAACATACTGCGGTGCAAAAATACCTAAAGGATAAAATGCAAGTGTTGCATAAAGCGGTAACTCAAAGAACGTCCTGGGATCATGATCTGGACTGTCAAAACTATAATCCAGGGGTATTACAAAAAACCCCGTCATTCCGCCGTAGTAAAAAATTTCAGGAAAAATTGCACGGCTGTATGAACCGTATAAACCAAATGGCCTATCATGGGATAGCTGCGCTTGCACATCATTCAACGCAACTGGCTGGAGTTTGCGGATTGTATGCACCGGTTTTTTAGCGCTGACGGCAATTTGAACGGTGCGGGGATACGATCCTTCTTTTTTAATTGTGAGAACAAGGTTTGCGCCTTCTTTAGAGTTTATGACAAGTTCGCCTTTTTCTATTGTTCCAAGCAGCGTGTCACCGGAAAAAACTTGAGCTCCTTCATCGGGTGATTTAATAATGAATGATACAGGTGTTCCTTGTTCAATGACTTCTTCAATGACTTTGGTCTCTACTTTAGTTACTTCGCGGTAAACAATAAGCTCGCTCTCCGGCAGGGGCTGTAAGGCTTCACGGATTTTTTGAGCAACCTGCGCTGAAATTGCGTCGATAGTATTAAAAATCGCAACACCACCTTTACCGGTATTAAAAGCAGAGACTGCAGTTAGCCCTGTTAAGATATCAATAGCCCTGACGCCTATATGGAGGGAGCCGCCTTCTATAATATAAAACCCCATTACAACGACATCGGCTTTTTGTGTTTTGGCAAACTGAATGAGCGCAGGTTCATCAACTAAAGAGCCTTTGTAGCTTTTTCTGATTACGTTGGTGTCAATAACTGTATAGCCAATGCGCTCCAATTCAATTGCAATTGTGTCTGCACAGATACTGGAATACTCAGCTTCGCTGTTAATCATTGGGGCAAAATCAAAAACAGCGACAGTGCGTTCGATAAGTTTTTGAGCATGCACCAGCGGTGCGGAGGCAACAATGAACAGTGCTGCGAATACATAATACAACTTCTTCATATTAACTAGTATAAAACCTATATTAATGAATTACAAGAAAAAACCTGCCCGCTATCTGACAGACAACAGGCAGGTGAGCGGAGGAGAAGACCTATTACGGGCGCTATGGGCTTTATGAGCCTAGCAGTCCTTATTATTGACCTTCAGGGCTGGTCTTTGCCCTGTGTCCGGATTCATATTTCTCAATTTCACGGGTGATAATGCGCGCAAGCCGCTTAATTCCTTCTTCTATTGTCGCTGGATCTGAGTAAGAGAAATTGAGGCGCATTGCATTGTGTTCAGGATTATCATAGTAGAAAGCAGAGCCGACAACATACGCTACTTTTTCTTCTTCGACTGCTTTAAGTATTAGCTCGTCAGTGTTGATATAGTGTGGGAGGCTAACCCAGAGGAAAAGTCCGCCTTCTGGTTTAGTCCACGTAACATCCCAGCGCTTAGGCATATATTTTTCCAGGCATTCAACCATTTTATTGCGCTTTTCCCGATAGTTGTCACAGGTTTTCTTGATAGTGTCATAGAGTTTGCCGGTGCGCATATATTCTGCGAGCCATTTTTGGGAAAACACATTGGTACAGAGATCCATAGCCTGCTTAGCAATAACACATTTAGCAATAAATTTTTCATGCGCCATAATCCAGCCAATGCGTACACCGGGAGAAAGTATTTTAGAGAACGTTTTAAGATTGATTACAATGCCTCTGTTTTCACCCTGCTGATCAAGCTGATAAATAGAAGGCAGATGCTCGCCAAGGAATCGAATTTCCCGATACGGAGAATCTTCTACAATGAGCAAATCTTTCCGGTATGCAAACTCGAGGAGCGCTTTTCGTTTTTCAAGGCTCCAGCAGAGTCCTGCAGGATTTTGAAAATCGGGAATCACGTAAATGTATTTTATTTTATTGCCGCGAGCTTTTGCTTTAGCATATTCTCGCTCAAGAATTTCCATATTAAAACCATCACGCTCAGCGGTAAACGGTATACCGAGCACATGGGCTGAATATGATTGAATAGCCTGAATTGCGCCAACATACGTCGGGCGGCCAGCAATCACATAATCACCCGGATCGAGGAGTATTTTAGCTACCATATCGAGCGCTTGCTGGCTTGCTGAAACGATAAGGAGATTTTCTGGTTTTAGCTGAACACCTTGCCTGTTTTCAAATTTGATTATTTCTTCTTTGAGACCAGTATCGCCTTCGGTTGTGCCATATTGCAAAGCACTTTTAGCTTCTTTTTCAAATACACGATCCGCAGCTTCTTTTAAGTCGGCAACCGGAAATGTTTCAGGAGCCGGAAGCCCGCCTGCAAAAGAAATAATTTCAGGACGCGCTGTAAGTTTAAGCAGTTCTCGGATAACACTTTTTTTCATATTGCGAGCGTTTAATGAAAAAACGCTGTCAAAATCCATCATAGTAGTTACTCCTCACTAGTAATATGCTCGTACGTACCATGTAAGCATTACAGTCGTTTAAGAATCGTTTGCTGAATCTTCTTGAACGTATAGTACACTGAAACTGCAAACTTGTAAAGTCGTATTTTGAAACGCCATTTTGAATAATGAAACGTAAGTGGTGTTTTCACCGGAACAGAATTTGTAGCTGGTTTTCATGTTCCACTGAATAGTGTATTGTACTTGGTGAACGAGGTGAGTATCAGATTGTTTAAAGGTCACATAAATGAAACGAACTGAGATTGAATTACTTGCGCCTGTTGGATCGTATGCCTCATTGGCTGCTGCAAAGCAGGGGCATGCAGATGCTGTGTATTTTGGCGCAGATGCGCTGAATATGCGTTCAGGGTCATCAGATACATTTTTAACAAGGGATATTTATACATTGACACAAGAAGCTCATGAGTATGGGCTTAAAGCCTATCTCACGCTTAATACAATACTGTATGACAGCGATATGCTGGTCATGGAACGGCTGCTCGATGAAGCTGCTAGATCCGGTGTCGATGCAATTATTGCGAGCGACATTGCCGCAATACTGGAGGCTCGAGCCAGAAACCTTCCGGTACACATATCAACGCAGCAAAATATTTCAAACAGCAGGGCTGTGGAGTATTTTGCCCAGTGGGCCGATACGGTGGTTCTTGCGCGGGAACTGTCTTTGGCTCAGGTGCGCACTATTGCTGATACAATACGTGACGAGGTAATTACCGGCCCGAACGGTAAGCCAGTTCGTATCGAAATTTTTGCGCATGGTGCCCTCTGCATGGCGATATCAGGGAAGTGCTATCTTAGTTTGCACAACTATAATGCCTCTGCCAATCGTGGAATGTGTATGCAGGTTTGCAGGCGTAGATACCGCGTACATGATATTGAAGATGGTTTTGAACTGGAAATTGATAATGAACACATAATGTCGCCAAAAGATTTATGCACGATCGATTTTTTGGATAGAGTAATTCATGCAGGTGTCTCTGTGCTAAAAATTGAGGGGCGTGCGCGGCCTCCTGAATACGTGAGAATTGTATCAGAAGCCTACCATGAAGCGCTCTGTGCGCTCGCTGACGGCTGTTATACACCGGAGCTTATTCATCGCTTAAAAAATAAACTGGCTGATGTCTTTAACCGCGGATTTTGGGATGGATACTATTTGGGAAGAACGCTGGGCGAGTGGGCGGATGTCCATGGTTCAAAAGCAAACTATAGAAGAAAACGTGTTGGCATTGTAAAAAATTTTTATCACAAGATCAGTGTTGCGGAAATTGAAACCACCGATACAGGATTAGCACAGGGGGTGCGCGTGTTAATTGTCGGTCCGACTACAGGTGCCGTTTTTGTTGAACAAGCTCAACCCTGGTCGGAAGACGGACATCCGCTAGCGCAAGCGGAAAAAAAATCGATTATCAGCCTTAAAGTTCCGGAGCCGGTTCGCCGCAATGATGTGGTGTATGTTTTAGAGCCCCGGTCATAAAAAAGGCTGCCTGGTGCGGCAGCCTTTTCCTCCTTTTTTGTAGTTCTATAACACTATCAAATAATTTCTATTAGACTAAACCTTGAGCAATCATAGCATCAGCTACTTTTTTGAAGCCTGCAATGTTAGCTCCGACAACATAGTTGCCTTCAAAGCCATATTCTTTTGCAGTTTCAACACAGGTTTTATGAATGTTTACCATGATTTCATGGAGCCGCTTGTCGACTTCTTCTGCAGTCCATGCAAGTCTCATGGAGTTCTGGCTCATTTCAAGACCTGATGTTGCTACACCGCCAGCATTAGCTGCTTTTCCTGGTGCAAATGGAATTTTCTTGTCAATGAAGAGTTTCCATGCTTCTGGTGTACAGCCCATATTGGAGACTTCGACAACAACTTTAACGCCGTTTGCAACGAGTGTTTGCGCATCGTCGCCGGAAAGTTCGTTCTGGATAGCACAGGGCATAGCAATATCGACCTTCTGTTCCCAGGGGCGCTTGCCGGCAAAGAACTGAGCTTTGGGGAATTTTTTAACATAGTTTTCAACTTTGTTGCGGTCGATAATGAGCATTTCTTCGAGATACTTCCATTTTTCTGGTGTGCCGATGCCATCTGGATCATACACATAGCCGTCTGGACCAGATATGGTAACAACTTTAGCTCCAAGCTGAGATGCTTTAATACAAACACCCCATGCTACATTGCCAAAACCGGATACTGCAACAGTTTTACCCTTGAGGCTGTCGCCTTTGAGAGCAAGCATTTCCTGTGCAAAGTAGGTAGCACCAAATCCGGTTGCTTCCGGCCGGATGAGTGATCCACCGAATGTGAGTCCTTTACCGGTTAATACGCCGGTAAACTCATTCTGAAGCCGTTTGTACTGGCCAAAGAGATAACCAACTTCACGGCCGCCAACACCGATATCGCCTGCGGGAACATCGGTATCAGGACCGATGTGGCGGAAGAGTTCTGTCATAAAGCTCTGGCAGAAGCGCATGATTTCATTATCGCTCTTTCCGTTTGGATCAAAGTCCGAACCGCCTTTTCCGCCGCCCATAGGCAGACCGGTAAGGCTGTTTTTGAATATCTGCTCAAAGCCAAGGAATTTGAGTGTTGAGAGTGTTACTTTTGGATGGAAGCGAAGTCCTCCCTTATAGGGGCCGATTGCGCTGTTAAACTGGACACGGTATCCTCTGTTTACGCGATATTCGCCCTTGTCATCAATCCAGGGAACGCGGAACATAACAACTCGTTCTGGCTCAACAATGCGCTCAAGAATGCGCTGAGCTTTGTATTTTGGATCACGTTCAATGAGTGGTGCAATGGATTCCAAAACTTCTTCTGCAGCTTGCAGGAATTCGGTCTCCCATGGAGCCCGTGCCTTAAGTCCATCAAGAACTTCCTGAATATAGGCGTTCATAATGCCTCCTTACTAAAGTTTTTCTATAGTACCAACTGGATGCTTCATGCATCTTGACTGTATTCTAAACTGGAAACAAAAGTTACGCAAGTGGTGTTTTTTAATTATTGAATAACATGTTTTAATAAATGAAACAAATAGGTGTGTGTCCAAACAACAGCAAGAAGAAAGTAAGCAGGTAACTATGTACCGCAGTGCAAGTACATTGACCAAGGTTCAATTTTACGGTATAAAGACACACTACATGTACTCATTGTTTAAGCGTAGCTGTAGCTATATTTTTCCAGGAGGATTGATGTGAGCGTAAAAATCAGGCTCAAGAAATTTGGAACAAAAAAACGACCATACTATCGCGTAGTAGTGCTTGACAGCAGACAGCCTCGTGAAGGCCGCACACTTGACGAATTAGGGTATTACCATCCAATAGAAGCTGAAGATAAACAGGTTCAGCTCAATGCAGAAAAGGTAAAAACCTGGTTGTCCCGTGGTGCTGAACCTACCGATACTGTTAAATCACTGTTTAAACGCTGTCATATCACCATTGCATAATGGATGATACAGAAGTTGGTTGTACAAAATTATTGGTAAGGATTAAAAATGGAACGTGATCTGGTAGAATTTATTGCAAAATCTCTGGTTGATGACCCTCATGCTGTTTCTGTTAATATGGTAGAAACAGATCAGGGAGCAGTTATCGAACTTAAAGTAGCTCCGGGAGATGTTGGCAAAGTAATTGGTAAACAGGGCAGGATTGCAAAAGCAATACGGGTTCTCTTATCTGCAACAGCAGCACGAACAAAAAAAGACATTCGTTTACAGATTCTTGACTAAATAATGAAAGAATTAGCCATTGGAAAAGTGGTTAAGGTATTCGGCCTTGACGGTCGGGTTAAGATCGAATCATTTTCAGGTGAGTTTGATCATTTTTTAACGCTTTCTTCTGTAACGCTGCGTTTGGGATCACAGACCAAATCTGCTGAACTGGAAACGTGCGAGTTTCATGCAGGCAGCTTAATTGTACGGTTTAAAAACTGCACTACCGTAGAAGAGGCTCAAAACTATGTTGGATGGGAACTCTGGGTCGAGCGCAGTAAGGCATCTCCATTAAAAACAAATGAGTATTACTATGGAGATTTAACCGGATGCAGTGTTATGATTGGCTCAGATTGCGCAGGTACGGTGACAGGTGTGCTTGAAACGGCAGGGGGACACCTCCTTGAAGTGCAATGCGGTCAGGCTACAAAATTAGTGCCGTTTAGAAATGAATTTATCGGTACTGTCGATATACAGGAAAAGAAAATCGAGCTTTTAGCTCCGTGGATACTTGAGTGAAACTGGATATACTGACGCTTTTTCCTGAAATACTCAAAGGATTCTTTGAAAGCTCGATTATGGCTCGTGCTGTAAAGCGTGGCTATATTGAATACTCGCTCGTACAGATACGAGATTTTGCCAACAATAAGCATAATAAATGCGACGATGAAATCTTTGGTGGCGGAGCAGGCATGTTAATGCAGCCTGGACCGCTCGAACGCGCCATACAGTCTATAAAAACCGCGGAGAGCCGTATTGTTTACATGACACCCGGCGGCAGGCTTTTTAATCAGCGCTATGCAGAAGCATTAAGCAAAGAGCAGCATTTGATTGTGCTCTGCGGGCACTATGAAGGCATCGATCAGCGTATCATCGATACATATGTTGATGATGAGATTTCTATTGGTGATTATATTCTCACATCGGGTGAGACAGCAGCGCTTGTGTTTATAGATTCGGTGTTTCGCTTGATTCCAGGGGTAATAACTCGAGAATCACTTGAGGAAGAAAGTTTTTCGGATGGTCTTCTGGAGTATCCCCAGTATACAAGACCTGCAAAGTATGATACTATGCCGGTGCCTCCGATTTTGCTATCGGGGCATCATGCAAAAATTCAGGCATGGAGATATAAAAAACGGCTGGAAAAGACACTGTTATACCGGCCAGAGCTTTTGCAAAAGCTCGATCCGCAGGTTTTGCGGTTAATTACGGAAATTTTACAGCAGGGGGTAAGTGATGAACCTGATTGACAAAATACAGAATGCACAGATAAAGACACTTCCGGATTTTAAGGTTGGCGATACAATCAAAGTGAACTTTAAAATTGTTGAAGGCAAAACAGAACGCATTCAGGCCTATGAAGGGCTCGTAATAGCTATTAAGAATAGCGGTATTGGTAAAACATTTACAGTGCGGAAGAATTCATATGGTGTCGGCGTAGAGCGCGTATTTCCCTACAGCTCTCCGCGTATTGACAGCGTCGAAATTGTTCGATACGGCAAGGTTAGAAGAAGCAAGCTGTACTACATTCGCGATACAATAGGAAAGAAAGCACGCATTAAAGAGCTCATCGGCGGCAGAAAACCGATGAAATCTGCTGAATAACATACCGATTACTATAATGTGGCATTAAAGCCAGTTAATTTTCAGAATATTTTTTCGCATAAGACATCAGCTGATAAAAAATCAGCTGATGTTGCTTTACATACAGAATCAAATGCTAGCATAAAAAACGCAAGTCTACAAAAAATTGGTATTCATGAGTTATTCAATAAGAGTACATCCACTTCCCTTGATGGGAAAAACCTGAGTTTTTCACGTGATGCGATCGCTCTGCCAGGTCTCCAGCAAAGAATAGTGAACATGCTGCATGCCTTTTCGATTCAGCCCTCACCGCTTGCGCAACAAGCTGTTTTGCTTGCTATTTCTGAAGGCTTAAGACTGTCCCCTTCGCTCATAAGGAGAATAATGCATGTTTTAGAAACTGAACCTCACCGCGATGCACTGACTTTAATTCGCGCTCTCGACGAAGAAGATACCGATATTTTTTTTAAAGCCATAGAGCTCCTTACAAAAATTAGATCATCTAATGAGCAGGCTTATCAGCATGGACAGAATAATCAAAGACAGCATGATGAGGGACAGGATGAGGGATATAATGAGGGACAGTCCCCATCCGCAAACCATACAACAATTGCAGAGTCTGAAGAAAAACATGCAATTGTGAGTCAATTTAAAGCGCTCTTTAACGAGTTTTTGGGATTAATTGAGCACGGAAAGAAGCGCGAAGAACACACGAGTACTGACGCATCAAAAGCAAATAGTGACTATGGTTCCAATTTTACATGGATACATATACCCTTTTCCTTTATTGAAGGTTCTCTGAATTTGACCGGCTATCTCCGCATGGTATATAATTACTATACAAAAAAAATTGAACGCATAGTTTTAGAGTGCGTCGATGAACAGGCTGAGCGGCTTGCTGTTATAGAGGCAGGAAAAGCGCTGTTCTGGAGCAGCAATAAAAAAGAATGTATTTCTGCAGAACAGCAAGGGCTCACATGTGTTTTGCAAAAAGAGGCTATTCAGGCTTGTGCCTTGTGTGGTATCAATACCGGTATAGGTGCTGACAATGAAAAAAAGCAGTAAAGCAGCAGCATTACGGTATACGAGAGCGCTGCCGGCTCCTGTAATTGTGGCACGGGGTTCAGGCTGGACAGCAGATGCTATTATTAAAAAAGCTAAGGAGCATGATGTTCCAATAATAGAAAATTCGCTTCTTGCTGAGCAATTTGCATATATGGATGTGGGCACATTTGTGCCTGAAGAGTATTGGGAATTGCTTGCAGAAATTCTTGTTGCAATAAGGAAAGTGTGGATATGAAAAAACGGTATGCTGTAGCAGATTTAGTTGAAGGGTACTATTTTACAAGTGATGCGTATCTGGACAGTGAGAATATTTTTGTTCCAGAGGGTGTTCCTATTCGTGCGCGTGACATAGAAAATCTCAAGCGCTGGGATATTACTCATGTTTATTCGGAGGGAACACTCACTGCACCAAAAGCCGAAGCTCCTCTCGATGCAACTGATGAACAAAACAAAAAACTTTTTCAGGATGCCGATGCCTATACGGCATATAAAAAGAGCATTATGGAGTTTTCCTTGTTTCTGGCTTCTCTGCAGGAAAAGCCCGAAAAACATGCGGTTGATGAACTCTCCGAAAAAATTTTGACGCTTGCGCAAACGCAGGAAATAGCGCTTGTTTCTGCAATTATTTCTGCCAATATTGAACTTGATCAAAATGCACGGAGCGCTGTCAATACGGCAATTTTTTCGTTTCTGATTGGTAAGGTGATGGCTTTGCCTAATTACCGGCTCAAAACACTCATCACAGGAGCGCTTTTGCATGATATCGGCATGCAAAAGATACCTGAAGCAATTGTTACTAAAAATGGAAATTTGACCCCGGCTGAACTGCAGCAGATTAAAACGCATCCGTTGCTTTCGTATCAGCTTGTAACACGGACACTGGGGTATCCCGATGAAGTTGGCATCATCGTGCTCCAGCACCATGAACGATGGGACGGAGAAGGATACCCTCGAAAACTAAAAGGCACAGAAATTGATATTCTGGCACGGATTGTATCTGTTGCCGATGCTTTTGAAGCGATGATCAGTGAGAAACCCTATCGAAATTCCATGATTGGATACCAGGCAATGAAACACCTCATGTCGGATAATGGGCGGAGGTTTGATCCTGATGTACTCAAAGCATTTTTGCAGAGTATGGGCGTGTATCCTGTGGGTTCACTGGTGCTTCTCAATAATTCTGCAATCGCGCGAGTAGTAGAAAATCATGCAGAAGCGCCGCTCCGGCCTAAACTGCGTTTGCTTGTCGATGCAACCGGTACCGTGTTCCAGGAACATGAAGGGGTAATGCTCGATTTACTTAAGGAAAAAGCGTTATTTATAGTACGAGCAATTAGTCCGCAGGAACTCAAATAGCGTATGTCCACTGTGGATACGGGCAAACGCGCCGAAAAGCGCGCAGTGGAATTTCTTGTCAACTCAAATTTTACTATACTTGCGGTCAATTTTAGGTGTTTGTATGGTGAAATTGATATCATTGCACTTCATGAAACTCGTCTCCATTTTATCGAAGTAAAAACCATTACCGGTGCGGGAAAAGAGAGCCTTGCTGCAACTGTCAATAAACAAAAGCAAAAAAGAATTTCAGAAAGCGCTCAATTTTTTATGCAACTGCATCGAGAATATAATAACTGTCAAGCACAGTTTGATGTTGTTACCGTCGCGGATACGATTGAGCTGATTGAGCAAGCTTTTCTGGAGTACTCATGAGATTGACAAAAATGTCTATTCAGGCAAGTATAGATAAAGATATGCGTCTGGCTGAACTAAAGAAAAAAGTTGATGACGCCACCTATATTGATGCAGCCATATTGCGTATAGCTCAAGTGTTGAGCTCTGAACTTTTAGATAATTATAACGAGGAACATAATGCCAAACTATAATCGGTGGAGACCGCAAAAAAATACCACTGATAAGCAAAATAAGACAAAAGAGCGTTTCCCTGATACCGATACCGCAGAGAGCAAGGTTCTCTTTGATGTACCATCAGCAGTGTGCCCATACTGCAATCAGCCTATTTATGACATGTCTGCTGCTATTGAACACAGAGAAACGGGAGAGCCTGCGCATTTTGATTGTGTTATCGATAGAATCTACAAAGTAGAAAATCTTGGTCCCAAGGAGCAAGTGCTCTATTTAGGGAGCGGGGTTTTTGCAATTGTTGAGTTTAGCGATCAAATTCGAAACCATTTTACTATTAAACGCCGTATTGAGTGGGAAACTTCCGATGAGCGAAAAGAATGGCGCTTGAAACTGCAAAAGCATATCTATTGAGAAATTTGTACGGAGAAAATACAATTTAATAAAAAACCCTGATGCGCAACATCAGGGCTTTTATTTTTTATACTGTAACTATGTTAGTACAAATTACTTTTTAGCTCGAATTCGTTCAAAGCCGCAGTATGGGATTAAGGACTTAGGAATGCGGACAGAACCGTCTGCTTCCTGAAAGTTTTCAAGCAGAGCCACAATAGCACGCGAACATGCAATTGCTGTTCCGTTGAGCATGTGTACAAACTTATTTTTACCGTCGTCATCCTTATAGCGGATGTTTAAGCGGCGCGCTTGATAATCGGTACAGTTAGAAGTCGAGGTAACTTCTCCCCACTCGCCGCCGTTTCTTCCGGGCATCCATGCTTCAAGATCCCATTTGCGGTATGCAGGGGCTCCGAGATCGCCGGTGCAGGTATCAACGACACGGAAAGGAATTTCTAAGCTAGAGAAAATTTCTTCTTCAATGAGCCTCAGTTCTTCATGGTATTTGTCAGATTCTTCAGGCAAGCAGTAGACAAACATTTCCACTTTAGTAAACTGGTGTACGCGGTAGAGTCCTTTTGAAAATTGCCCGGCAGCGCCAGCTTCGCGTCTGAAACAGTGCGAAACACCTACGAGCTTTAAGGGCAGCTTTTCTTTTTGCAGAATTTCATTAGCATGGTAACCGCCCAGTGTTATTTCGGCAGTGCCGATAAGACAGAGGTCTTCGTCGGTCAACGTATACACATTGCTTTCTGAACCGCGCGGGTTAAAGCCAATGCCTTCAAGTATCTCAGTTTTCGCTAAATCCGGAGTGATAAATGGCACAAAGCCTTTTGCAATGAGCTTATCAAGAGCATAACGCACTAACGCTAATTCCAGAATGACTCCCTCGTTTTTAAGATAATAGAACTTTGCACCGGTAACACGAGCTGCGGTATCAAAATCGATAATATCGAGTTCAGAACCTAGTGTTACATGGTCTTTTGGCGTAAATGAAAATGACGGCACAGTGCCAATTCGTTTTACTTCGAGATTATCTTTATCTTCTTTTCCGACGGGCGCATCCGGATGTGCCATATTGGGAATTTTTCTGAGTTCTGCTGTATAGCGTGTTTCTTGATCCGCAAGCAACGCTTCCAGCTGAGCAATTGCTTCTTTAATTGCCTTCCCTTCTTCGATGAGTGCTGTGCGCTCATTCGGTTCGAGCTTGCCTTTCATGGCATCCGCAACTTCATTGCGGCGTTTGCGCTTCTCTTCAAGGAGCTGTAAGGTTTGATTTCGCTCATCGTACAGTTTTACAGCGAGATCAGGGTCCGCCTGCATGAACCGATTCTTGATATTGGTGCGTACTGCATCAAGATTTTCTTTGACAAATTTAATATCCAACATAGTGGGATCTATTCTATCCTGAAATACACTAAACTGCAACTGGCTTGATATTGAGTAATCATGTAATGTTTGCTATGCTTGCATTCATGAAGCTGAATATTAATAATCGTGGTAATGGCGCTTGCCCATTGTGCCAGTTTGCGGACAATTGTGTTTTACACCAAAAACTGCGAATAGCGGTTGATACTGCAGAGAAAGCATTTAAAGGAAACCCTGACGATGAGATGCAATTAGTAATTTATTCCTGTCCGTATTTTAAGGAGCGTTAATACTGTGCTTGACCGGCTGAATACTGTTACTCAGAGACTTGCAGAAATAGATGCGCTTATAGATGAAGGCAGCGTGCTGAGGGATCAAAAAAAGTATAAAGAGCTCATGAAAGAACGTGCATACTGTGTCCGGTTGCAGGAAGCGTATCAGGAATATCTATCAACTGAATCCCAGCTAAAACAAGCACATGAGATGGCAGAAACCGAATCTGATGCTGAGCTTAAGAAAATGGCTCATGAAGAGGTTCGGATACTTGAAGCTCGCCTCAATGAATTACAAGAGAAAATAACAGAACTACTTATCCCGCCAGATCCGTTAAATGATAAAGGCATCATTATGGAAATAAGAGCTGGAACTGGCGGAGACGAAGCTGCGCTTTTTGCTGCTGATTTATTCCGCATGTATGGGCGTTATGCTGATAAAAAAGGCTGGAAGCTCGAAGTAATGAGCGCAAGTGAAACGGAACTCGGCGGTTATAAAGAAATAATTTTTTCGGTAAGCGGAGAAGGTGTTTACGGTCTTTTGCGCTATGAAAGCGGTGTTCACCGTGTACAGCGCGTGCCCGATACAGAAGCATCGGGACGAGTACACACCAGTGCTGTTACAGTCGCAGTGTTGCCCGAAGTAGAAGAAACAGAGATAGAAATAAAACAAGAAGATTTACGCATTGATGTTATGCGTGCCGGCGGTCCCGGAGGTCAGTGCGTTAATACGACAGATTCTGCAGTGCGAATCACGCATTTGCCGACAGGTATAACAGTGCACTGTCAGGATGAAAAAAGCCAGATTAAAAATAAGGCAAAGGCAATGCGCATTCTCCGCTCCCGCTTGTTTGAATTGGAAGAAGAAAAGAAACAGGCAGAGCGTGCAGAAACCCGTAAGAATCAAATAGGAAGCGGCGATCGATCAGAACGTATTCGTACCTATAACTTCCCCCAAAACAGAGTTACCGATCATCGCATTGACTTGACTCTCTATAAGCTGGATCTCTTCATGCTTGGGGATATTGAAGAAGTGCTCACGGCTTTAGCTGTTAAACACAAGGAAGAAGCCCTTAAGGCTTCCTGATCAAGGAGATGGGCTATGGCTTTCACTGCTGGTTCGCTCCTCAGGGAAGCAGGCAGGAAGCTGGCTAGTGCAGGTTTTGAATCTGCTTCCCTTGATGCACAAATTCTCCTTGCTCATGTTTTAAAAAAACCTCGAGAGTTTATACTCATTCATAGTGATGCTGCATTACAGCAAAGAGAAGTGGCTGAATTTGAATCTTTTGTTAATCGCCGCCTTGCTGGTGAAGCCATAGCCTATATTGTTGGCGAAAAAGAGTTTTTTAATTATAAATTTAAAATAACTCCTGCCGTTCTTGTGCCGAGACCTGAAACAGAACTCTTAGTTGAACATACACTTGATTTCTTACACAATGTGTTAAAAAATATTTCAACTGATTTATATAAAACTGTTCGATACCATGATGCCTGTACTGGTTCTGGCTGTGTAGGTATTAGCGTTAAAGCAATGGTTCCTGAGCTAGATGTCAGTGTTTCGGATATTTCTCAAGACGCTCTTGCTGTTTGCAGAACAAACATGCATGCTGTGCTGGGCTATGAAATACCGTCCTATAAAAGTAATTTGCTCGATGTTGTTCCGGGAACATTTATGTGCATCACCGCTAATCCGCCGTACGTAACTACTGATTATACAGATAAGCTTATGGGAAAAAAGCTTAAAGAACCGCGTATAGCGCTTGATGGCGGACTGGATGGACTTGATTTGTATCGAAAATTAATTCCCGATGCATATAAAAAATTATTGGAAGGCGGAGCGCTGTTTGTAGAAATTGGCGAAGAACAAGCAGCTGCAATAGCTGAAATGTATTCTGAAACAGGTTTTACTGAAATACAGGTATACCAAGATCTTGCTGGACATGATCGAATTGTATGTGGAGTAAAAAAATGAAATACTCGGCCGACAGCGGAAAACTTTTAAATTTATTTACCGGACTGGAAAAAGAACGGATTCAAAATGCCTTAGCATATAATGTAATGATTTCTGGGGGAAAACAACGAATATCAGGGGAACCCGAAAGCGAACACCCGGTGCGGGTTGCTGGGATTTTAGCTGAGATGGGACTCGATGCTGATGCAATAATTGCTGCCCTTTTGCATCATGTTCAGCTTTCTGATGAACATAAGAAAAATATTGAAAGCAGTTTTGGTCAAAAAATAGTTATATTTCTTGAGGACTTGCAAAAAATATCCGAAGTGCATGCTAAAAATAAAACGATACAAGCAGCGGAAACTGTAAGAAAAATTCTTTTTGCTATGATTAAAGATATTCGCATTATTATTATTAAACTTGCAGATAAGCTTGATAATATGCGTACGCTTAAATACCTCGAAGAGGAAGACCGGAAACGAATTGCAGCGGAGTGCATTGATATTTTTGCTCCGCTTGCGGATAGGCTTGGTATCAGCTGGATGAAAGATGAGCTTGAAGACCTTTCTCTTAAAGAATTAAATAATGACGCATATAAGCAAATTAAAGCGCTTGTTCAAGAGAAAAAAGATGAGCGTGATAAGTTTCTTGAATATGCAAAGCAAGAGCTGCTTCAAAAGGCTATAAGCGAGGGCTTAAAAATAGAAATTACAACAAGAGCTAAGCACTTTTACTCTATATATCAAAAATTAAGGAAGCGTTCAAAATCTGCAGATGAAGTGTTTGATCTTTTAGGCTTGCGTGTTTTTTGTGAATCGCAAAATGATTGCTATACAATGTTAGGAATAATTCACACTTTGTGGAAGCCGCTTGAAGGCAGATTCAAAGATTATATAGCCATGCCAAAATCCAACGGCTATCAGAGTTTGCATACAACTGTTATAACACAAACAGGTAAAATACTTGAAATTCAAATACGAACCTATGAAATGCACCATGTGGCAGAGTTCGGTATCGCATCGCACTGGTTATATAAAAAAGGATCGACATCTGAAATTGTTGATGTCAGCAATTTGCCCATTATTAATAAAATGAAAAACTGGGCAACGATGCTTGAATCCGGAGAATATTTTTTACAGGAAATTAAACAGGAGCTTTTAAAGGATTCAATTATTTTATTTACACCCAAAGGCGATGCAATTGAACTCCCTGCCGGTTCTACGGCTTTGGATTTTGCTTTTGCGGTGCATACCGATGTAGGAATCCACTGCCATATGGCAAAAGCAAATGGTGCTATTGTATCTCTAGTGACACCGCTTGAAAATGCACAGGTAATTGAAATAATTACAAGCACCACAGCGCATCCGAATATCAATTGGCTGCAATCGGTAAAAACATCAAAAGCTCGTTCAAAAATACGGCAGTGGCTCATGAATAATGAACGAGTACTGGCAATTGAACATAATATAGTCGCCGGGCGCCAGCTTGATAAACGGCCACAGGAACAGCATAAACCGCAGGAAACAACGCCAGAAACAATACCGCTTGAGTTTACAGCAGAAGATTATAAAAAGGAATTTGATCCCGATAAGGCTGGTATAACGGTGCAGGGAGGAAAAGGATATCTTATTAGAATTGCATCATGCTGTAAACCTCGTGCAGGTGATGAAATTATTGGATATATTTCACGAGGCCGCGGTATAATTGTGCATAAAAAAAATTGCAGAAACCTGCACTATATTGCAGAGTTTCCTGAACGCGCTATTCCTGTTCAATGGGAATCAACACCAGAAACACAGCACAGATTTTTTATCAGAGCGCACAAAACCTATAATCTTTTTTCAGAAATTGATAATGCAATAAAAAAAGATGGCGGCAGATTGCTTGAAGGTAAATTCGAAATTGAGCATGATCACCTTGCAGGATATGTGCTCATTAGCCACAATAACCCCGGCCAGCTTAAGCGCGCAGAAAAAAATATAAAAAAAATACCTTCAATTATTGAAATGCAGCGCATTGAATAATAAAAAAGCTGTCCATAAAAACGGACAGCTTTTTGCGTTCTATGTTCACAATGCTGTGAGCATAGAATTATAACGATTTATTTTGCAGTAAACTTGGAAAAATTATCTTTATTTACTGAATTAAGTGAAGCTTGATCGCTTACAACAATCCAGGTAATGGTACCATTAACAAGTGTTTTATTAACCACTCTAATAACATCTTCTGGTGTAATTGCATTGATTTTATCTGCAAGCCGCAGGTATTCATACGCGTCGTTGAAATAGAGGAAGCTTGAAGCAAGCTGGCTTGCTTGTTCTGCATTTGTTACCTGGTTGCCAAAGAATGTGTTAATATACTTTGCCTTGTAAGCATCAATTGTTTCAGTGAGTGGCGCATACTTATCGCCTTTGCCCTTAATGTTGAGCGTCTTTCCGGAAGCAAGCAGTTTAATAGCTTGATCAACCCAAAGTTTTGCACTGCTTGGTTTATTTGTCTTAAATACTACAAGTGAGCCATAGCTGTTTTTAAATCCATGAGCATTTGCCCAAACCGAGTAGCATCCGCCGTTATCGGTGCGGACAATACTGAAAAGAAGCTCATTGAGAATTGAATTTGCAAACTGCTGAACAAGAAAATCTTTATCAGTTACCGGGGCAATAGGATAATCGCCGCGCACATGAGCAACACCGCGTGCAGTTTTAAAGGGGACAAGCAGCAAGTCTGCTTTTGGTGTCCATTTGGGAACTTCTGGAATAGTAATATTTTTTTTCTGAACTTTTCCGAAAGTTGCTTCAAGATCTTTAAGGAGAGCAGCTTCATCAAAATTGCCTACTGCAACAATAAACAGCCGCTCTGCTCCAAATGTTGCTGAATAGAAGTTTTTAACATCATCCAATGTTAAAGCAGTAATAGTCTGCACTGTGCCTTTTGCTTCAATTGCATAGGGGTGGCCTGCAAACATTGCTTTATGAAGTTCAGCAACTGTGAATTCATACTGATCGGTTGTTGATTTTTGTGCAGCAACTTTAAGATCATTCTGAACCTGCTTAAACATGTCAGGGAGCATGCTTGGGTTCATAAAAACATCGGCAAATACAGGGAAGAGTTCTTTCCAGTATTTGTCCAGTGTATTGAGATCAAAAGTGGAATAATCATATCCAACTGCACTGTATGAAATAGATGAGCTTTTTTCATACATGGTGCGTTTTAAGAATTCATAGTTGTATTTTTCTGAACCGCGGGTCATCAGCGCTAAGGTGAGCGCTTCGAGTCCAGCTTGTTCAGGTTTGAGCATTGCAACACCGCCCTTAAGTACAACTTTGAGATTGTAAACTTTATTGGCAGGGTTTTTCTTAATAATAACAGGTATTCCATTTGACAATGTTTTAACTGTTATTGATCCCTTGTTGAGTTCGTAAAATGACTGCGCTTGTCCGAAAACAGGCATTAGCAGTGCAAGTACTGCTGTAAATATAATGACTTTTCTTAGTGTTTTCATTTTGCATCCTTCCACCAGTAAGCATTTTCTTCTGTTATTGTAATGAATCCTGCATCAGCAAGTGATTTCCTTTCTGTGGCTACATCATCAGGATTTGCTCGGATAACGATGATCTCAGTATTGTTAAGCACATATTTTGTAAGGAATGCAGCAATTTCCTTTTGGGTAACTTTTTTCATATTTGGAACATACCCAAAATAGTAATCTGTAGAAGCAACGGACCACCAGAACGACAAGGTGTTCATAAAGCCTTCTGGATTTTCAAGGCTTATGAGGTCATGATCTTCCATAATTGCTTTTACCGTATCATACTCTTTCTGAGCAAAATAGTTAGGATTAGATACAATACTCTTAATTACTTCATCGATAACGACAGGTTTAAAGTATTTAAGCGCTCGTTCTGCCATAGGAAGGTTTTGATTCACAAAGAAATATGTTGAGAAGAAAATCTGTCCGCCATCGCGCTGTGTATAGTAGTAAGCGCTAATATAATCTTTGTTATAGAGACCGGGAACTTTATCGTTGATGGTGTTTTTGAATGCACCATCAGGGTTGTCAACAAGGTAACCCCAAACATCAGCGGCATAGGTTGCAGCGGGATCTTGTAATACATCGGGGCCTCGGTATGAGAGCTGCATGTAAGCAATACCCTGAGGCAGTGAGTCATCGGGAATTACAAGATAGAGCGGTTTTGCCACAGCAGGAGTCGGGTGCGGAGGGAGCGGGTTTTTCCAAGGATCTGCGCCTTTTTTCCATGTTCCAAACCATTTCTTTACCATTTCGAGCGCAGTTTTAGGATTGACATCACCGGAAATGAAAATTGCAGCATTGTTTGGAATATAGTAGGTGTTTTGGATAGTCCGCATGATCGCAGGAGTTGCGGAACGGATTGCTTTTTCAAATCCGCCAACATCACGGCGCCAGGGAAACTTTGAAAACATATACTTGTCCATTGCAGCATTGTAAATATGATCCGGGTCTGCAAGTTCTCCATTAATTTCATTGACAACTACATCTTTTTCAATTGTAAGCTCTTCTGGATCAAATAGTGGTTCACGTACTGCCCATGACCAGAATTCGATACCGGCATCGAGTTTTGAAGATGGGACGGTAAAATAATAGGTAACATATTCAGTTGAAGTTCCGCCGTTCCATTCAGAAACGCCAAGATCGGTCATTGCAGCTGAAAATTCTGTTTCTGTTTTATATTTTGAATTGCCTTTGAACAAAAGGTGTTCATAGAGATGAAATAACCCTGCTGTTTCCGGTGTCTGAGTAATAGCACCGCAGCGGAATGTTATTTGAATTCTGGCTAACGGAACTGCATGGTTTTCAAGAATAAAAACCTCAAGACCATTGTCCAGTGTGTATCGGGTAAGACCCGGGAATGGGGTTGCTTGTGCAGCAAGCGGGACGACAGCAATGAAGAGCATTGCTATCAGAGCAAGTACATAACGTTTCATATTACCTCCATGGAGCTAGTGCCAGCCCCAGCATTATGGTTCAAAAAAGAACCGCTACCATTGTAAATGAGAAAAAATCAATCGTCAATGAAAATTATTTCGTTGATATCAAGTTAAACCGGTTTAGAATAATCAGATGAAGAATTTGCTCATGACTACAATGTTAAATGCAAAAAACAATTTTTTAACAACAGATATGGAGCAGAATTTTAATTCCATATAGAATCACTAAGACTGCGACGTAAGGCTCACAGTCTTAGTGAAATATCCATAGTTTACTTAGTTTTCGTTGATTCTAAACTTGTACCAGCTACTCGATCCAACATGATCAGCACGCAAGTAAAAATCAAATTTGAATGTTCCCGTAAATGATGTAGGTATATTGTATTTAAGGTACCCGTCCCATGTCCCATTTCCATCACTCCAAGCACCTAAATCTACTCCTAGCTGTTTGCATTCAAAATGAATTGGGCAACCAGGATCGGTCCATAATTCAAGCGAATAGGTTTTTCCTGTCTTTAAGTTGACCTCATAGTAATCCCAATAAAAGATAAGGTCATTTGAATCTTCACTGTACTTATCGGTATAGTCTATTTTTCCTTCTATGATAGTATTAAATTTTACGGGAGAAAAGAGATCGAGTAATGCACAACTGGTAATGATTAGTGCTAATATTATTACCACCATAAGCTTTAACCCAAAATGTTTATCCTTCGTCATATTTGTCCTCCTCAACTTACGTAAATGCAATCTGGCATTACGCTAAACATTTTCATGTTTACTTTGCTGCCCCAGCTTTAATTGCTTTCCAATCAACGCCAGAACTTACAATTGCTTTATTAATTGCTTGGTTCCACGCAAGCCTCACCCCGTAGAGTGCGATGATATCGGAACAAACAGAAATTCCTGAACATACTATTGAGATAATTGCGCCGGTTGAATCAGGAATTAGCAGGCCTGTGAGTATTGATGCAATAGCAGCTCCGGTGGTGACAAATGCATAGGTTCGTGATGTTTGGATATATTTTGTGCCATCGAAAGGAACACCATTCTTTACCCAGAAATTAGTTGTTCTTTCCATGAAACCTGTAAAAAGCCAGGCGCCTGTCGTTGATGCGAGCGGTGCTATTGCAAAAAATGTCAATGCAAGTCCAAGTGTATCTTGGTATGTAAACATACATGGTACCCCCCTGGGCCTACCCCGATCCGACGGATAGAGGTAGAATAAGG
>CAZVTR010000030.1:0-32317 GCA_964630305.1 uncultured Treponemataceae bacterium
CCCGTTCCCATCCCGAACACGGAAGTTAAGCTCTCTTATGCCGATGGTACTGCCTTAGGGCGGGAGAGTAGGTCGTCGCCGGGCTTTTTTTATTTTCCTGAGTTTCTAAAAAAAGAAAAAATTACTTGAGCCGATACCGTAAAAATGTTACACTATAAGTAAGCAATGGTTTGTGGAGGAAATAATGGCTGATCGAGATGCAACGCTCCAATTAGTAACATTTCAGCTTGGTGAAGAACTCTATGGAATTGATATAATGGATGTTAAAGAAATTGTCAGAGTTCAAGAAATTAGGCCAATACCAAATGCTCCTGCGTATGTAGAAGGTTTATTCAAACTTCGTGAATATATTATTCCAATAATCAATTTGCATAAACGATTTCATTTAAAGAAGGCTCAGCTCGATGAAGATGAAGAACTCTTGTCTGGATTTATCATTCTTGATATTGATGGCATGAAAATTGGAATAATAATCGATAAGATTGAGCGAGTTATTTCTATTGAGTTTAGTCAGATTCAGCCTCCGCCACAAATGCTTTCTGGTATTGGTGCAGAATATATACAGGGCGTTGTAAAACAAAATGATAGTTATCTCATTATTATCGATACACAAAAGCTTTTTAATGCAAAAGAGCTGCAAAAAATTGATGAAATAAGAAGATAAGGTTATAGCAACATGATATTGACTCCTAAAAACTCCTATATCAGGCGTCGTGAGATGAATGCCGTACTCGACTGCCTCGTAGAAGATTTTTCAAACAATGGATTTTATCGAACACAATTTCTCAAACAAGCAAAAGAAATTTTTAGTTTTGAACATGGCATTGCGCTGCGTTCTCCTATCACAGCATTGCAGTTCGCACTGCAGTGTTGTGATATTCATGCTGGTGATGCGGTAGGAATACCGGCGCTTGCCGATGCATGGGTAGTGCACGCTCTAGAGTCATTGGGTGTAAGACCTGTTTGGATTGATGCCGATGAAACCTCAGCAGTTATCGCGCAAGACAGTCTTGCAGAAGCAATCAAACAGGGAATAAAGGCACTGTACTATCGTCATCCCTGGGGAATACTTCATGAACCATCATTATTTGAAGGCACAACGGTACCTATAATCGAAGACATTTCGAGCGCCTATGGTGCTTGGTCAACAGAAAAAATTGATGAGCAAGAAACCGAAGCACAGGATGCAGAAGATAATGCTCAAGTTGAGGCAATCCCTAAAACAGCCCGATTTGCTGGAACGTTCGGTACATTTGTACTGCTTGGACTTGAGCCGGGAGATTATTTTACCGCTGGCGGCGGAATGCTGCTGTATGCAAAATCTCGGAGGGATGCGCAGGTCCTAAAAAACTTTTCTGATAAACTCCCTGAGGAGGTAATGCTCAGCGATATGAATGCAGCGCTTGCAGTAGCGCAGTTTGCAGAAAGAAATCGCATGCAAAAAAGAAGGCAGGAGTTAGCAGATCTCTATATGCAAAGCCTTGGACGTTCTCATCACAAATGTCTCGTTCAAACTGCCGAAGGTTGTTCCAGCAATGCAGGCTGTATTGTGCTTGCATCGGGGAGTGTCAAAGATATAGTTCAGTATGCAAAAAAGAAAGAAGTAGAAACAATGCCAGCTTTTGCAAATTCCTGCATGCTCAAAGGATTTGTGCCCGAGGATAGCTGTCCAACCGCAAAAACATTGGCCTATAGAGCAATAGCTTTCCCTCTTTATCCTGGAATCAATAAAACTCAGGCAGGAAAAATCGCAAAAGTGCTTGCAACCATGCCCTAACAGCATGCATGAACGTAAGTTCTGTGATACAATACGGATAACTATATATAAGCTATGCTCAGTAAGTTGCATACAGTGCATGTAAGGTGGCAAAGGTGAAGGTTAACAATGTTGCTGTTATAGCAAATCGGCATAAACAAGATTGCGAGCGGTTAGAAAAAGACATACGGTCCCGACTTGAAGCCGAAGGCGTTCAGGTCGATGTATTTAGCTTTTTTGGAAAACCCACTGAGACACCAAACCTTTGCAAATCAAATCTTATTATTACATTAGGCGGTGATGGAACTGTATTGTATGCGGGAAGGCTAGCAGCTAGCTGTGATGTCCCCATATTACCGGTAAATCTTGGGAGTTTAGGTTTTATTGCCTGGATAAAACGAAATGACTGGTATGCAGCATATAGAGCAGTCGCTGAAGATAAACTGGTTATGTCCCGCCGCATGATGCTTGCGGTTCAAATTGTACGTGAAGGCACCCTCATCCATGAATACATTGCTTTGAATGATGCAGTTGTGTCGAGTGCAATGCTTGCCCGAATTGTAAATCTCAGTATTAATATAAGCGGTTCACCGCTTGGAACATACAAAGCCGATGGCGTTATTGTGGCAACGCCTACTGGTTCAACGGCATATTCACTAGCGGCTGGCGGCCCCATTCTTGACGTTGATATGGAAGCAATGGTGTTTAATCCGATATGCCCCTTTACTTTATCAAATCGGCCGCTTGTTGTGCCTGGAAATGAAACTATAGAACTGTATGTTGAAATGGAACAGCGTGAAAAACTTATTTTGACTATCGATGGTCAAGAATATCTCGATTTAATGGAAGGTGATAGAATATTTATTAAAAAAGCCAACTGCAGTGCAAATATTTTTTGCAGTGCGCGAGGTGCTTTTTATCAAGTATTGCGTTCAAAGCTCAATTGGTCAGGTGGTCCAGATGCTTGAAGAATTAGTAATAAAAGATTATGCAATTATCGAAAGAACCGTTATAGAGTTTGAAAAAGGATTAACGTTGTTCACTGGTGAAACTGGAGCGGGAAAATCAATACTCATTGGTGCATTGGGATTTCTTTTAGGAGCAAAGGCTGAAACTGGCTGTATTAGAACAGGTGCAGAAGAAACCTCTGTTTCCGGAACATTTTCTGTATATGGCAATGAAGAAGCAATTTCCTGGCTAACGAGTCACGATATCACAGCAGATGATGAAAAAGTAGTTCTGAGAAGAATTTTAAAAACGAATGGCCGAGGTGCCTGCTACATAAATGATATTCCTGTAACTAGGCAAAATCTTGAAGCATTTGCGCAAACACTTGTAGAAATTCATGGGCAGCGAGATGGCATGGGCTTGCTAAAGCCTGAACGACAGCGGCAGGTATTAGACCGATATGCAGGATTAGATGAGGCGTTAAAAGCTTATACGAGCGTGTATACAGAATTATGCGGTCTTCAGCGTCAATTAGAAATAATTGAGCATGATGATGCTCAGGAAGAGCGGGAGACCGAATTGCTTTCGTTTGCTGTAAAAGAAATAAGCGAAGCAAATATTTCTGCCAATGAAGAAAACCTTTTACAGGAAGAAGAAAATAGGCTTTCACAGTATGAAAAACTATATGCGTCTGTATCTTCATTGCATGAACTTTTTTCAGAACATGAGGGAATCATAGCAAAATTACGAAAAGCAACTACCACCTTGGAACATGTCAGTGCTCTGGATCCAAAACTATCAAGTATAGCTGAATCGGTGACTAATTCATATTACGAGTTTGAGGATGCTGCGCGCAATATTTCATCTTATCTTGATAAGCTTTCATTTAATCCCGATAGATTAGAGCAAATTGAAGAGCGGCTGGCTCTTTTACAAAAGCTCAAAAAGAAATATGGAAAAACTTTAGAAGATGTCCTCAAGTATAAAGAAGAAGCAGAAAAAAGACTTGAAGCATTTGCGCATCGAGGCGATGATATAGAAATTCTTAAAAAGAAGATCGCTGAAAAAGAAAAACGTGTCTATGAGCTAGCGGATGAATTAAGCAAGCAGAGAAATCTTGCAAAAAAAACATTGGAAGAACAAATTATCACAATACTTCATACGCTTGGCATGCCACATGCGGTTTTTTCTATAAAAATGGGTAAGAAACCGCTCGAAAATGGGAAAGTTGTCGTAGGCCCTTATGGCTATGATGAACCTGAATTCCTAATTTCTGCTAACAAAGGCGAACCGCTTAAACCATTATCTCTAGTTGTTTCTGGTGGTGAACTTGCCCGTATTATGCTCGCTGTAAAAACAGTGCTTGCAATGGCAGACGATATACCAACACTCATTTTTGATGAAGTTGACACTGGTATTGGCGGAGAAGTAGCTGTAAGTGTTGGCAAGCATTTGTTCCAGTTATCGCGAACAAAACAGGTTCTCTGTATTACACATCTTGCAGTTATAGCAGCAAAGGCCGATAATCATTATAAAGTAGAAAAATATGTTGAAAAGGACCGTACGGCAACGCGGCTCCAAAAAATGTCTTTTGATGCACGGGTAAAGGAAATTGCACGGATGCTTGCTGGTGATTCTGCTGGTGAAGCGGCATTGGTGCATGCGCGCACTCTGTTAGAAGAGCACTAATCTGCCGATAAATGAGCTATAAACGTATATAGGATGCAGATGTATGGGAAAAGCGACTCAGGAATCTCGAAATAAATACATGCTCAAAGTTCAGGAATATAAAAAAGTAATCGATGAACTTTCTGCAAAAGAGCAGTCAATGGTAGCAATTCTTAAACAGGGGAATCCCATTACCATTGGTCATGGCTATTTTAAACTTGCAAACGCTGCGCTCGATATTACTTCGTATTACATTTTGTTAAACACACTGTCGGTAGCGCTTATTGGCATTAAAAATGAAGATGCATTAGCTGATGCTCGCAAGGCTGTCGGCCGTTCAATAAAATATATTGAGGATATAGTTACTCCATACATCGATGTTCCTTTTTCAGAATACGAAAAAAATCTAGAGGCTATAGCTGATATTTCTTATGAGGACCGTTACAATTTATTTAGAAAAATGGGTTTTGCAATTGCAGAGATCGAAGCCGGATATGGTGCATTATCAAAATGGAAATGGTCGTTTGTGGAATTATGGGGGAAACATGCAGTCGTAACAAGGAATTTGCTGGATCTCAAAAAAGCATACACAGATATGGATTTTTCTTCACCACATCGAGAAATTGTTTTATCCTATATTGATTATATAAAAAAATTATTTCAGCAAGCAGCTGATAAGTATCGGGAAAAATATGAAATATTTTCCAACAAAATAGAGGATTTTAAATCGGCTATAGTGTTTCTTTCCGGACTGCGCCGTTTTTACATGACCATGGGTGAAAAAGATGATGCCGAAGAACTAAAGAAAAAAATTGAAGTCTGGAATAACAAACTCAATGCCGATCAGAAAAAAATGGAAGAAGAGCATAAAAAATAAATTCAGTGCTTTTTAAGTTCATGCAGCGCATCAAAAGGAAATAGCTCTCCCATAGTGGTAGCAATGATATTATCCGGTGTGCTGCCGAAATATACGGGAAAACCTGCACCTACAAACTCGCTCAATACCTGACGGCATGCTCCGCAGGGACTTACCGGATAGTTTGCATCAGGCGTAGCAATTGCCAATGCTGTGAATTTAGTTTTACCTTGTGTGATTGCAGTTGTAAGAGCGGTCCGTTCTGCACAAATCGTGAGCCCATATGAGCGGTTTTCTACGTTTACTCCCGTAATAACTGTACCATCATCACAGAGCAATGCAGCGCCAACCCTAAAATTCGAATATGGAGCATATGCACTCGATGCAGCAGCATATGCAAGAGCAAAAAGTTCATTTTGTGTCATGAAGATATTCCCCAATTTCCTATTGACTTGTAGTCATATACATTATACGATTTTTCTGTATTTGAGAAGTGGAGATTTCATGTCTGACGAGAAAAGAAATAGAAAAAGGATACTTTTTTTTGTTTTTCCTTTTGTGTTGCTCATTGCTTTGTTTGTGTTGCCTGAAAATTTGCATAAAGAAACTTTTTTTCAGACAGCCTGGTATGTTCCTCTAGATGAAATAAAGCCTTTTGTTCCAGCTGAACAAAAACAAAACCTGGATGTTTTAATACCTTTTGTTACCGACAATCGAATAGGATATATTGATCAAACTGGTACGTTGGTTATGAACTTGGAACGCAAGACTGGGAGCATAATTGGCAATGATAAATGGTCTGTATGGAATTCTGTGACTGATGAAAAAATAATAAAAAAAATAGACGGAAGTGCGATTAAAATATCTTCTAATGAGATTCCTTTTTTTCATGGGAATCGAATTTTTTCTGCTTCAGCTGATGCATTATTGTTAATTGAATATAGTAAAGAAGGCAATGTTCTCTGGAATTACATGCTTCCTTGTCATGTTTCTGCATTCGCTGCAAATGATTCTCTTGTGGCATGCGGATTAGTCAATGGAGACATAGTAATACTTAACAATAAGGGTAATGAGATTTCTTACACAAAAATTGGAGGAAGCAGAATCGAAGTTATTTTGGGACTTGCTGTTTCTGGTTCAGGCAATTATATAGCTGCAATAACTGGTATCGATCAGCAGCGCCTCATTATTCTTGAACGAGGTCAGAAAAACTATAGAATAATTAAACATAAGTATCTTTCCAGCAATTTTAGAAGCAAGGTAAATATCTATATCACTGCCGATGAAAATTATGTCTTATATAAAGATATGAGCGGTATAGGTGTGTTTGGCATCAAACGAAATGAAAACAAACTGCTCCCTATTCCTGCAGATACTTTTACCATATATGAAGGTTCTGATAGTTTAGGTATTTGTTTAGTTGCTGCTTTTATGCATGAGCGTACCGTATATATTATGAACATGCCTGAGGTAATTGTTGGTAAAATTAAACTGCCAGCAAAAAATACATTTTTTGCACTAAAAGATAATACTTTGCTGTTTGACAATGGCAGCGGCATTGCAGCAATGCTCTTCAAAAAGGATATGTGATGAAACGCTATATTATTTTCTTTGCAGTGATTGGAATAGTTTCTTTCCTTTGGGCTGTTATTTGGCCAATTTCCTATGAGTATGCTGTTAATGGGTTTGGTTTATTGGTACAGGGAACGCTTAATCGCGGTATTGAGTTTAGAGTTCAAAATGCACCTGTTAGTGCACCTGCTGATGGCGAAGTTGTTTTTGAATGCAGTGAATCAACACTCTCAGGGGGCTTTCCTGTTCCTGAAGGTTCTATGCTTGTATATAAGAGCCAGGGTGATATTCTTACCATTTACACAGGGCTGCTTACTGTGTCGACGATTTTGCAGAATCCTCAATTAAAAGAACATGATCTTCTTGGAATGACACAAAATGTGCCTGGTGCAAAAGCATATGCCTATGTTTTTGATCTTAAAAATTCAATGTATCTTCACCCTCATCATATATTCCCGGTAGTAAAAGAAACGAGCGTGCCTCAGATTAGAACTGTTATGCTTTATAATGAAACTGGCGAAATACAGTTTTCACAGATTAAAAACATCAAGCAGGGGAATTGGTATCTTAAATGTAAAGCCATGGATCCTGTAACTTCTGCTTATAACGACGGGATTAAAAAAATAACTTTTCTGCTTGATGGTATGGAGAAACACACTATCACGCTCGATACAATTGCTGTGAAAAATGGCAAATTAGTATTTCAAGCAAACAACAGCTGGTCTAGTGATGTTGTTGATTCTAATGGTTTTCTGATTCTTGGTCCTGTTTATATCACCAAAGGTAAATCTATAATAACGCTAGTGTTAGAAGATTTTTATGGCAATGAAAAGAGCTATTCCTGGCCACTACTTGTTGAATAAATGGCAGTAAAAACATATGCAACGCTAAAAACATCGTCTCGCAGCTGTACTGTGAATTGTCCCCTCTGCGGTTCCGCTATTATCCGGAGCAAACGATGGAATACGCAGGGAGTAACATTTGTTCAGTGCAAATGCGGTTTATGGCGCCAGGAGCCGCAGCCTGTATCAGAAGATGTAACTGGCTGGTATGATAGCGCATATTTAGCATATGAAATTGAGCATCAGGATATATTCCGAGATATTGCCTTAAAAAGTCTCACTGAAGCCGGAATCCTTTCTGACCGATTTCCTCAAAATTTGCCGCCAGATTTATTAGAAATAGGCTGCGCAACAGGAGCACTGCTCAATGTTTTTGCAAGACAGGGTTGGAAAACGACAGGTGTGGAAGTAAGTAAGGAACTCTCAGATTATGGCCGAGAACAATTTAAGCTTGATATACGGAATTGTACGCTCGAAAACGTGCATTTTGCAGATACATCATTTTCAATGATTTTTGCGTTTCATCTTATAGAGCATTTGAATGATCCTGCATCATTTATTGCTGAACTCTATCGAATACTCCGCCCTCAGGGGAGACTCGTGCTTATAACGCCGAATACAGCCAGTTTTCAGGCTCATCTTATGCAAGAAAAGTGGCGCAGTGCAATATCAGACCACCTGTTCTTATTTTCAGTAAAAACTCTGAAGGCGATGCTTAAAACGTACGGTTTTTGCATTGAATATGTAAAAACATGGGGCGGATGGCCGCTCGGCATGAAACCAAAACTGTTTAAAAAACCGCTTGATATGCTTGCAAAAGCCACAGGCTGTGGCGATGTTATGATAATAAAAGCTCAAAAGCCTTAATGCTAGTATTTTTTTTTATTTTTCTTTACACTTGAAGTATAAAATCGAGTAAAAGGAGCAATGTATATGAGCCAAAATCTCAAAGTGCTTTTCATTGATGCAGCATCAGGATTTTATAAAATGAAGCACTATAGCACACAGGATTATTTTGGCCCCGTTGATCTTGGACTGCATTTAGCAGGGAAATATTGGAGCCTTAATATTGGAACAGGAATGTTTGCTGGTTCGATTCTCCCTGGCTCTAACAGATTAATTTTTAATGGTTTTTCACCATGCTGGCGCGGTTTTTATGTTTCAAGCATGGGGGGAGCAGGGCTTGTGTTTGATAACCTCGGAATAAACATGGTCTCGATAATCAATAAAGCTGCTACACCTTCAATTTTATATCTCAACCGAAATCATGGTGAAGAAGTTGAAGTCGAGCTTATTCCGATAAACCCTCATGAGATCTGGAAACACGGCAGGAAAGGAGCATATGCAATGCTCGATCATGCGCTTGCTGTATGCGGTTCACAGTATCAGGGCGATTACAGAGCGCTGGCTGTAGGTCCTGCGGCACTTTCCTGTGATTTTGCCGGTGTGCTTTCTGCTCCTCTCAAACAGGGCAAAGCAACTGAGGTTGATACGTGGGCAGGCCGCGGCGGTTTTGGTTCAAAATTGCTTGGAGATCATGGAATAGCTGCAATTGTATATGGCGGCACAGTAATTGATGAAGATTTTAGAGACAGAACCGTAGCAGATGCCTGGTTCGAGGAGAAGTATAAGCAAAAGCTCGCAGTAAAGGATTTTGAAGCGACTACTAAATACCGGTTTGATCCTAAATTTGAAACCGGCGGTACTTTTGGAGTTAACTTTGCAACAATCGGCGGCAGAATTATAGCTTTTAACTACCGCACTATATTCTGGACCGAGGAAAAGAGGCTTGAACTTCATAATCGCTTTATTGTCAATCATTATCTCAAGCAGTTTAATGAAGAAACGATTAAAACAAAAAGTCAGCATACATGCGGTGAGCCGTGTGCAGCAGTTTGTAAAAAAACTAATGGTGAGTATAAAAAAGATTATGAGCCGTATCAAACGATGGGACCGCTCTGCGGAATTTTTGATCAGCGAGCTGCAGAAATGCTCAATAAAAAAGCCGATAGTGCCGGCTTTGATGCAATTTCGGTGGGCGGAGTGCTCGCCTGGCTCATGGATTGTCTCGATACCGGAGCACTCTCAACCGATGATCTTGGAGTGACCAAGAAGCCGCACTGGGATTACGAGACATTTGATGTAATAAAAGATTCACTCCATAATGCCGAACTTGGCTGTGAGCTTATCGATTCTATTCTTGAAAAACGTGGAATTATTGATTTTTCAGAAGGTATACGAAAATGGGGAAGAAAGGTACGAAAAACTAAAAATGTCCGTATCCTCGATTCGCTTGTCTACACTGCGCATGGCCGAAAAGGATGGATGATTCCTAATCAATATTGGACACCAGGCGCGCTTGCTCCCATGGCAATTATGGGGAAATATTACATGCACTATGGAGCTGAATTTTATCCGCCGCGAAAACTTGGACAAATCTGTGCCGAACGCCTCAAAAAAGAGCTTATTATGGATAATGCCGGAGTTTGCCGGTTCCATCGGGGCTGGGCAGAAGAGATGATACCGGGAGCATTTGATGCTGTGTATAAATGCGGTAAAGAATATGTAGCAGCAATTTCTGTTGCAGCAAGCCGAATCAACTCGCGCAATGCCGGCGTGTACTGGGAAAGTGAACGAGATATTGCCTTTGTTCAAAAATTTCTTGAGCGAGTGCTTGCTGTAGAAAAGAAGGAAGATCCTGAGTTGGCCTATTGGGCAGACAGGTTTCAAAAAGAACCCACGGAGGCGGCTCTCGATTTTTGGTTTGAGATGCGCAAAGGCATTGATGAATCGTTACGGGATTTTATGTAGTAGCGACTATCGAACTACAGGAATATAACGAGAGAAGCAGTTATGGCTGGTTATGAAGACATACCCAAGCGGCTTGAAGCAATTGAGTCACGTATCAGCGCAGCCTGCTTACGAAGCGGACGCACTCGGGATTCTATTACCTTGCTTGCTGTAAGCAAATTTCATCCTGCAGAAGCGGTTGTAAAAGCGTATGAAGCCGGACTCCGTGTATTCGGAGAAAATAGAGTACAGGAAGCCCAGGAAAAATTCACTGACCCGCTCATAGCTCCGTTACGGAATTCGCTGCAGCTGCATTTTCAGGGACACTTACAGACAAATAAAATCAATAAAGCGCTGGAACTATTTGATTGTGTACAATCACTTGACTCGCTGGAATTGATTGAGCAGCTCATCAAACGGCTTCCCGCCCGCCAGGCACCGCTTGAGGTATTATTCGAGTTGCATACCGGTGAGGAATCAAAAACTGGCTTTCTTGAGGAATCAGCCTTAATTAAAGCATTGGAGCGAGTGCTTGAAGTATCGCAACTAAAACCTTGCGGATTAATGACTATGGCACCGTATACGAGCGATACAGAGCTTATTCGTGCATCATTTAGGAAATGCAGAAGATTATTTGAGCATATTCAAAAAACGTATAGACTTCCTGACTTTACTATACTATCGATGGGTATGAGCAATGATTTTGAAATTGCGATTGAGGAAGGAGCAACGCTGCTGCGTATAGGAACTGCGCTCTTCGGAGAACGAAACTATGAATAAAAAAAATTTATGTTTACTGGTTTTACTATGCTGTGTTGCGCTTGGTACGGTTTGTACACAGGAAAAGCCTGCTGAAAATGCTCTACCAGAACCGTACAAAACATCAGAATTTCCTGAGTGGCTTAATCTAACAAGACGGTTTGAAATTATTGCAGTAGGTGTATTCCCAATCATGCTGTTTTATACACGGTTTAGCTTTGATATGTACCGATATGTCAGCAACGGTTTTGATGCAACATATGCACCCTGGCCTTTTAAAAATGAGTTTTCTTATAAGCCCACAGACAGTGAGCAGTATCAATCGGTAATGATTGCAGGTATTGCATCGCTCATTTTTGCCGGTGTCGATACATTCTTGTATATAAAAAAACAGGAGCGAAATAAAAAAGATTGAGTTCCTCAAGCTTGACATAGTGCACACTCAATACTAGTATTAAGAATGTGAAAAGCAAAAAAATGAATATATTAGTGTTATATGAAGATGAAGTTCAAGAATTAGCCGCTTTTGCTCAAAAAATTAAGGCTGGCATGGGCTCAGAATATGCAGTAAAGATTCGGCCTGTCAGTGAGATGGCAATTTCAGAACTACTTGCAGCTCAAGTATTGCTGCTCGGCGTACAGGATATAAAAAGTCCCTATTGGCAGGAATTTAAACGAATTATGAATGGCATTAATCTTGCAGGCCGCAGCGCTGGTCATTTTTTAGTGAAAAATGTACATGAATTAGCTCAAGTGCTCGCTCCAACAGATATTACACTCAAGCAGGAAAGTTTTTCGGATCCTGCATCGATAGCAGTCTGGCTAAAAACCGTTAAGCCGTTTACTGCATAATTCTATTCATATGAGGGTTTCATGAAACAGTACGATCTTGATTCAGCAATTCGCAAAGTTCCCGATTTTCCCAAACCGGGTATTTTATTTTATGACATCACCAGCGTACTTGCAAATCCAGAAGCATTTGCATACTGTGTGACGGCTATGGATGATCTCTACGCAAATCAAAAAATCGATGCAGTCGCTGCAATAGAATCGAGAGGATTTCTGTTTGCCGCACCATTTGCGCATAAACGAAACATTCCTCTTTTACTCGTTAGAAAAAAAGGTAAGCTGCCAGGAAGAACCATAGCTAAAAAATATGCACTCGAATATGGAGAAGCGGAAATAGAAATACACATTGATGATATTCCTCAGGGCGGTAAAGTGCTCATTGTAGACGATCTTGTTGCAACAGGAGGAACGTTACGAGCAACTGCCGATCTGCTGAGAGAGGGTAAGGCTGATCCTATTGGAGTATTCTGTGTTATCGGTTTACCGTTCCTGCATTATGACAAGCTGCTTTCCGATATTCCTGTACAAACGCTTATCAATTATTCTTGTGAATAGCATATTAGCAGAAAACCTATCTCTCGATAACACCATGCGATTGGTAAGGCTTATTGTAGCGAGTACTATACAAGCCAACAAGTATCGCTTTTGACTTTTTTGAGCTGGAGGAACTATGAATTCATTAGCAGTAAATCCTAAATGGAAAGGCCGGAGAGGGCCGCTGCTCCTTGTTATTATGGACGGCGTCGGATATGGCAAATATAAAGAAGGTGATGCAGTCCGCGATGCTAAGATGGATACGCTTACTAAGTTAACTGCAGTATGTCCGCATACCAGTCTAAAAGCACATGGAACCGCAGTAGGACTTCCAAGCGATGAAGACATGGGGAATAGTGAAGTTGGACACAATGCAATTGGATGTGGAAGGGTATTTGCACAGGGTGCAAAACTTGTGAGCCAGTCTATCGCTTCAGGAGCAATGTTTCAAGGAAAAGTTTGGAGAACCATTGTAGAGCGCATTGCAGGCAAGGCAACACTGCACTGTATTGGTTTGTTTTCTGACGGCAATGTTCACTCAAATATAGAACACCTCAAGGCAATTCTGGAACAGGCTGCAAAAGAAGGCATACAGAGAGCGCGAATACATATTCTGCTTGACGGAAGAGATGTTGGCGAACAGAGTGCTCTGGAGTATGTGCGGCCGTTTGAAGCGTTTTTATCATCTATTAACAGCAAAGGCTTTGATTACCGCATAGCCAGCGGTGGCGGCAGGCAGTATATCACTATGGATAGGTACAATGCAAATTGGGGCATGGTAGAAAAAGGCTGGAATACCCATGTGCATGGCATCGGAAGACAGTTTACAAGCGCAGAGGAAGCCATTCTTACCTATCGCAAGGAAAAACCAGGCATTATTGATCAGGATATTCCGGAGTTTGTCATTGTTGAGCAGGGGAAACCTGTTGGAAAAATTGAGGATGGCGACGCGGTGATTTATTTTAACTTCCGCGGCGATCGCGCGCTCGAAATAACTGCTGCGTTTGAGCAGGATGTTTTTGATAAATTTGATCGAGGCAAGCGGCCAAATGTTTTCTATGCAGGCATGATGGAATATGACGGCGATCTCCATGTGCCGGCTAATTATCTTGTTAACCCACCAAGCATCGACCGGACAGTTGGAGAATACTTAGTTGCTAATAAAGTTAAGATGCTTGCAATTTCAGAAACACAGAAGTTTGGACATGTGACCTATTTTTACAACGGCAATCGTACTGGCAAGTTTGATGAGAAGCTGGAAGATTACATTGAAATTCCAAGCGACAGTGTACCGTTTGAGCAGCGGCCGTGGATGAAGACTGCAGAAATTACTGATAAAGTACTCGAAGCTATCGAATCGGGGACATATCAGTTTATTCGGCTGAATTATCCAAACGGAGACATGGTCGGCCATACAGGCAATTATCAAGCTGTTGTGTGCGGGCTTGAGGGTATGGATCTCCAGCTTGAACGATTGCGCTCGGCAGTAGAAAAAGCTGGCGGTATCATGATTCTCACAGCAGACCATGGCAACGCTGATGATATGTTTGAACATAACAAGAAAACTGGAGAGGTTGAGTACAAAGCAGAAGGTATGCCCAAGGCAAAAACGAGCCATTCACTAAACCCTGTTCCTTGTATTATTTATGATCCTGATTACAAGGGTGAATATAAGCTAACATTAAAGACAGGCCTCGGTATTAGTTCCCTTGCGGCAACATGCATGGAGCTCTTAGGCTATTTACCGCCCGAAGACTATGATCCTTCAGTGTTAGAGTGGAATTAATAAAGTACTATGATAGAAGTAGAATTAAAGGCTCATGTTCATAACATGAGCCAGGTTCGTGCTAATGTCGCTGCGTTTGCAGAATATGTTCGAGACTTTGATAAGTTTGATTCCTACTGGCATGGACCCGATTGGCGTTTTGCTCGCGGTACGAAAGGGTTTCGTGTTCGTAAAGACAATGATGCTGTTATTGTTACTTATAAGACTAAAAGAAACGAAAGCGGCATAGAAATAAACAAAGAAACCGAATTTACTGTTTCTGATATGGAAGCATTTTTATCGTTTATTACACGTATTGGCTGTGAACCATTTTATCAAAAAAGAAAAACTGGTTCTGCATTTACCTGCGATGGATACCTTATTGAGCTTGTAACCGTTCAAGGTCTTGGTGACTTTATTGAAATAGAAAAGCTCATTGAAGAGGAAGATCCCGATACGATTTCAGTGGTACTTGGAACTCTCAAAACAATATTATCACGAGCCGGAGTTGATGCACGTGATATTGAGGCTCGTTCCTATTCTGAACTTATTTTGCAAAAAGAGCAAAAAATATAGTGTTACAGAGTTTGTGAATAAAGGCTGTTGTTGGTGATATGACTTTGTAGTAATAAAAAAGCTGTCTACGATATACGCAGACAGCTTTTTAGCAGTGGGCGCTGAGGGATTTGAACCCCCGACATTCTGGGTGTAAACCAGACGCTCTGGACCAGCTGAGCTAAGCGCCCTGACTTGCATGACGTTACCATATTTTAGGATTTTTGGTCAAGAGCTATAGGAAAATTACCTAAGTTTACATACCAATTTTGCTATGTAATATATAGATTGTATGGTATACTAATGGTATGAAACCACGATTGGTTGCAATTGGTAATGCACTCCTCGATTATTTTTACTTTGTATCAGCGCCATATACATATAGTCCGCCCTCAATGGAACATGAGATTCTTGATGCTCTGCTAAAAGAATTTTCCGAAGAAGGTGTTGTCGTGGCAGGCGGCTGTGCAACAAACTGTGCACGAATATTCTGGGCATTAGGCGGCGAATCATTACTCGTAGGCTGTGTCGGCACTGATACAGAATCGGAATTTTATAAAAAAGAACTCGATTCTGTGGGAATACCCTATATTTTATATACAAAAGAAGGAAGAACTGGAAAATTTATTGTAATTATTAGCGAAAAAGAACGCACGGTGTTTGTAAACTCCGGTGTAGCCTCACAGTTTACTGTACCGTATGACACGTTACTTGCTATTGCAGCACAGGCAGATATTGTGCATATTGACGGGTTTATTGGCACCGATAGCGATAATTTGAAAGAGCTTATAACTAATCTTGGTAAAATTGGAAAACCGTTTTCGTTTGATGCTGGCGGCAGAAAAATCTGTTTAAAAAATAAAGAGCTTTTTAAAAAGATTATCAATAAAGCGCGCTATACATTTGTAAACCGTGATGAATATGAAGCGTTGTTTGATGCCCCCGTTGAAAAAAGCCTGGAAACAGTTTCTCAATCAATTCCAGGTTTACTCATTGTAAAACGGGATGCACAGGGAGCTGTGTGTTTTACTAATGGTAATTTTATTGAGAGTCCTGTACGTTCCATTAAACCACTCGATGAAACCGGTGCCGGAGATAGTTTTGCAGCCGGCTTTTTATATGGCATGCTTTCGGGACTTTCTTTACCGGTGAGCATGCGATTCGGTAATGCAATTGCAAGCCATGTTATTAGTATCCCTGGAATTAAAATAAATGATACCTATTTGCAAAGGATTGCCAAATTATTTATTTCTGCTTCGTAAGACCAATTACTTGCCTTATAGCCCTGTTTTTTATTATCTTGGGTATAGAATTCATTGTTTTGAGCATGTTTTTTGTACTATTGCATCATTTTAGCAATTTTTATATATGAAAACCACTACGGTTTTCGAACTATATTACTGACAACGTATGGAGTACACTATGGCTGAAAATCAAATTATTCCAATAGAAATGGTTCTTCCCCATAAAATTCCTATTATCCCTTTAAACGGGAAACCTATTTTTCCAGGTATTTTTACACCAATTTTGCTGAGCAACGCTGATGATATAGCAGCCGTCAATGAAGCACTTAATACCAATGGCGGTATTTTGGGCATGGTTCTTGTTAAACAGGAAGCAAGCCCAATGACTATCGAAAACCTCTATGAGATAGGGACGGTTGCAAAAATCGTAAAACGAATCAATCTTCCCGATGATACGATTAACATTTTTATTTCTACACTCAAACGTTTCAAAATAAAAAAAGCTTTAAGCAAAGAACCCCCGCTTATGGCTGCTGTTGAATACCTGGATGATGAGGGTGAGGTAGGGGATGAAATAAAAGCTCTTACTCGTGCACTCATTTCAGAAATGAAGCAGATAACAGAAAACAATCCGCTCTTTTCTGAAGAAATGCGCTTAAACATGGTAAATATTGATCATCCCGGGAAAATAGCAGATTTTTTTACCAGCATACTTAATATTGAAAAAGAAGAACAGCAGAAAATTCTTGAAACGCTTGACATTCATGAGCGCATGGAAAAAGTACTCATGTTTATTAAGCGCGAACAAGAGCTATTAAGAATACAAAAGAAAATTCAATCCGAAATTAATGAAAAAATAGAAAAGAGCCAGCGTGAATATTTTTTACGAGAAGAACTTAAAGCAATTAAGCAAGAACTCGGCATGCCGGGAGATGCAAAATCCTCTGATTATCAAAAGTTTAAAGAAAAAATTGATTCTTTTAAATTCACTGGAGAGATTTTAGAAACTGTTACGCAGGAACTAGAAAAGTTCTCTCTCATGGATCTTAATTCAAGTGAATATATTGTTACAAGGAATTGGCTCGATTTAATATGTTCTTTGCCTTGGAATCAGACTTCTAACAAAGAGTTTAATCTTGAGGAAGCAGTAAAAATACTGGAAGCGGATCATTATGGCCTTAAAGATGTCAAAGAACGAATTGCTGAATACCTTGCTGTGAGAAAACTCAAAGGCGACAGTAAAGGATCTATTCTCTGTCTCGTTGGACCTCCTGGTGTTGGTAAAACCAGCATAGGCCGGTCTGTTGCTCGTGCGCTCGGTAAAGAATTTTTTAGGTTCTCTGTTGGCGGTATGCGTGATGAAGCAGAGATAAAAGGACACAGGAGAACATACATTGGGGCACTGCCTGGGAAAATCATACAAGGCTTAAAAATAACAAAAATAAAAGATCCAGTTTTTATGATTGATGAAGTTGACAAAATGGGAGTAAGCTATCAGGGAGATCCATCAAGCGCTCTCCTTGAAGTGCTTGATCCCGAACAAAATTTTTCATTCAGAGATCATTATCTCGATTTGCCGTTTGATGTTTCCAATGTGTTCTTTATCGTAACTGCAAACACACTCGATACCATACCCGCACCTTTGAGGGATCGCATGGAAATAATTCAGATTCCCGGATATATCGATAGTGAGAAAATCGAAATTGCAAAAAATTATCTCATACCCAAAAGCCTGGAAAGAAACGGGCTCAAAAAAAATCAAGTAAAATATACCCGTGATGCACTCCTTGCTATCGCAGAAGGCTATGCACGCGAAGCTGGCGTCCGTAACTTTGAAAAGCTTATCGATAAAATTCACCGGAAAATTGCGTATACGCATGTTATGAAGCAAACCAACGCAAAAGATAAGGTAATTGTCGACAAAAAGTCTCTTGAAAAATATCTTGGCAAAGAACGGTTTGATTTTGAAGATGTAAAACGCGCTACCATACCTGGAACAGCAATTGGACTTGCCTGGACAAGCATGGGCGGAGAAACGCTCATTATCGAGGCTGTCGCAAATCCCGGAAAAGAAGGGTTTAAGTTAAGCGGTCAGATGGGCAGTGTCATGCAGGAATCAGCCGGAATTGCTTATACCTGGGTGAGGCACTATAGTGCAGAAAAATATAATATACCAGCTTCTTATTTTGAAGAGCGGCAAATACATCTGCATATACCTGAAGGTGCAACACCAAAAGATGGGCCGTCTGCAGGTATTACCATGGCTACGGCACTCATGTCACTTGTGCTTAACAGAAAAATAACCGATAGGCTTGCAATGACAGGTGAATTATCATTAACCGGTCAGGTGCTTCCGATAGGCGGGTTGCGGGAAAAAACTGTTGCTGCAAAACGGAATAAAATAAACAAAATCATCATTCCTAAGAACAATGTAAAAGATCTTGAAGAAATACCTGAAAACGTTAAAAAAGGAATAACGTTTTATCCTGTGGAGCACATGGAAGAAGTACTTGCAATAGCCTTGCCGGATTAACAAGAGAGCAGGGTATAGAAAGAATAGTAAAAAAGCAGACACTGTATATCAATTAGTGATATACAGGTGCCTGCTTATATTAATCTTCTGCTTGCCATTTCCCATTTACGAGTTTTAGATTACAGGGACCGCACAGTACTGCATGGATTCCTTCCTGCATGAGTTTTGCCGTGTCTGCAAATTCTTTTGGAAGAGAGTTAGTGTTGCTCCAGCTTCCCAGTATAGTTTCAGTGAGCATTTTAGCTGCAAGAAAGCGCTGTTTCTTTTCTACAGCAAGCCCTCCAGGTTTATCCAGAAGACCTATGACTTCCCATGTTGTTTGTTCTGCCTGACTGTATTTTCCTGCATCCTTATCCTGGTCGGTGAGATGAATTGGCAGGCTCTTTATGATAGTGTCGATCTTTTTTGTCAGTACTGCTAAGTCGAATATGCCTGCACCGCAGTTTGCAAGCACCGTTTTACCCTGCCGTTCAAATTCAAGCACCTGAGCCAGCGGTATCGATTGGCCAATATCAATAGCGGTAATTTTTCCATTGGGCAATGTGACAACAATGCCGCCCTTAACATCGAGCGGTGTCCTGTAGGTAAATTCAAACATGGCATCATTGCCGGAAAGCGCAGTCACTGCTATCAAGATCGGGTCAGGGTAATATCCCATATTGTCAACATTGCCAAGCATTGCAAACCGGTATCCGTCGTTGAGAAGATCTTGGTAAATATTTTTTAATACCTGGAACGATTGACCATGTCCGCCGGGCAGCGCAAGCGGATTATTAGGTTTTCCATATGCCTCAGTGAATATTGTTCGCGGATGCCCTTGTGAAGAATGAGTAAATGCGGCAATGAGCGGCTGTTTAGCTGTCCGCGGTCTTGTAGGATAGGTGCCGGTGCGTTCCATACCTTTTTTAAGCCAGGGGTGCTGTTCATAGTCTGCATATGCCTCGCGGAGCGCATCATCCGTTCCGTCACTTGTCATCTGGAAAAATGGCAGGAGTTCTCGCGGCGGTTTCCCGAACATGCTGTAATAGGTCCTCGCATGCTCAATAAGGATTCTCATTTTGCATAAAAGAAAGCTTTCGCCAGGACTTCTGTCGGGATTGAGATAGGCTGGTGTAATGCCCTTAGGTTTATCTTTGCAGAGCGGCGCGAGCGTATCGAATACTGGTTTAATGGCATTAAATACATCGGCATTGATACTTGCGTTTTTCTTAACATCGCCATAGCTTGTCGCCGATCCGCCATTCAAAACGCCGTACGCAGTAAAGGCAAACAGCGCAGTGCCGATACGTATGAGCGCTTGGCGTTCAAAGCGCCATATGCCATTAGCTTTGGAAACAGCAAGTGTTAGAGGAAGATTTGTGAGCGCAAGTATTTCCTTTGCACGAGCTTCTGGAGCTTCAAAAAAATCTAAATTTTTACAATTAACAATTACTTTACCATCGATAGCAGGTAAACCGGTGAACTGTATTGCGGGTTTATCATCAATTTGTGTGCTATTGATGGTATCAAGCAGAGCTAGTGTTGCATCGATATCGATTTTCTTTTCTTTCATTGCGCGGATGAGCTCTGGATTGAGGTTCTTACTCTCTATCATGCCGATATCCTTTCTGTTACTAAAAAATAATTACTGTTTAGTATAGTGTATTGCACTTGCAAAGGCCAGTCCAAAGAGTGCTGTGTCTTCGGTTCCTGCAAGGTATACAGGGGTAGTGCTCAGTACTGGCTTAAGACTGGGCGCCCAGCCAGCTTCAAACTGTTCACTGAAGACTTTTTTATTAAAGAGCGGTTTTATTTTTTGGCATACGCCGCCTGTAATGAATATGCCTTGCGGCAAAAAGAGCGCAGCGGATTCAGCACAATAGCGCGCAAGGAGTGCAACAAAGAGTTCGATTGTACTTCTCGCATCCTCGTTGCCGTTGAGCGCCAGGTTAGTAATGCATGCCGGACGTTCTCTGGCGGGGAGAGATGCTACATCCGGGTGAAGCGAGCCTTTTGTAATAAATTCATATATCAATGCAATGCCTGGCCCTGAAATAAGTTTTTCCGCATCAAAGCCTTCCGGATTGCGTTCTGCGGTAAAGAGCGCAAGTTCTGCGCTCGTGCTGTCCCAAACAGGAATTGCTGTGTGTCCGCCTTCTGATGCAAACACGAGCGGTTCTTTGTCATGAAAGACAGCGTATCCAAATCCTAGCCCGGTGCCTGGACCGAGCGCTACTATGGGATTTGTATTGTGCTGCGGTTTGCCGTGTATAAGTTCATGCTGATGCTGTTCATGCATAAAGTCTTCAAGTACGCCCCAGGTCATGGCCGAGAAATCATTCATGAGAAGCACGTTTGTATTAAATTCGCTCTGTATAGCCTCCTGTGATAGCGAAAAGTTTGCATTGCTCATCGTGATGCAGCCATGTTTAACTGGACCTGCCCCGCAGAGTGCAATGATCTCAGGTTGAGAGATTGGCTCGGTGTGCAAAAAATCCTTGAGTACGGGGTTTATGGAGGTAAAGTCACCGGTCTTATACTGTTTTCGTGCTACAATAGTAAACCGATTGTTTTCTAAAAAACCGCCTGCTACACGAATATTAGTGCCGCCTGCGTCAACTACAATGATGTGTGTTTTGTTCGCGTTCATGGTGATACTATAGCATAAAGCGAGGCATGAGGTAAATTAAAAGACTGCCCTGGTTGGGGCAGTCTCAATATTTATAGTTTACAATTAGCTCTTTAGGAGTTTGCGCTTAGAATTGAATGCGGGCAAGTACATTAGCTCCCAAATTGCCATTCGCTGGAACATAAATAGCCATTGCATCTATATAGATGATCAGCAAGTTGATTGACACGCCGCCATAGACGCGGATAACTGGATCAGTGTGTTCTGATCCAAACCGGAAGCCTTCTGCGCTGATTTCTGGAATGGAAATACCAGCCTGTGCTAATTGGTCTTTCATTGTCTGGAGATTGCTTTCGGAAATAGGCTGTCCATCATAGGTAAGCGTTGCATCAAGTCCGCCCAGTACCGATGATTTTCCTACTGAAATACCCGCTCCTGCATATGGAGTAATGAAGAGTATTTTAATAGATGCTTGTGCTGTAAAATCGAAAGAGCTTGTAGTAAAATCGAGTGCCATTTTAGGGTCTGTTACAGCTATAGTATGGTTTGTAGCTTCATCTGAAAAAGTATAACTTGCAGTGGGCATATCTTTGAGGGGCATGGTTATGCTGCCTGCGAGGTAATCATAGCTTGCCCCCAGCGCGATTTTTAAGCCAGCATTGATTACTGGCACACGAATAGTTGCTCCGAGCAATGTGTAATCAGCAGTGATACCGCTTCCAGCAAGCAGAGCAGAAAGCTCGGGGAACATTTTCATGCCTTTTACACCGATATCGAACGGGAGAATGAGCCCCCCAAGCTTAGCCGTTACAGCCATTGCTGGGAAGGGAAGACCATTTGCAAGTTCCTGAGGAAGAGTAGTGCCCATTGCAGTAAAAAATGGATTTAATGCTGTTGAAGGTATCATCGAAATACCAAATGCTAATCCAGCACCAAGATGTGGGAAATTGCCCAAATATGCAGTGCTCCAGACATCCCCTGTTGTTGCGTTGTAGCTCAATACGGGAGCCATTGCATCTGCAAAGGCTTCAAATTGCTTTTGGAATTCTTTTAAATCCTGTGCGCCTGCAGAAAATGCAAGTATAGAAATAATTGTTACTATCAATACGATACGTTTCATAGAACCTCCTTCAACGTAGTGTACATAGTAAATATAGTGCAACTATAGTATAAAACCAATAGTTTGCGGTTTATTTTAAGGATCTTATAAATTCATACAGCTCGGTATTCGACCATTGTCCTTTTAGAGCATCAAATATTTCAAAATGGAGATGTGCTCCATGTCCTCGTTTTTTTGCATTGATACCCGTATTTCCGCCTCTCCCAAGTTTTTGGCCAGCTTCGACAAATTGACCCTTTTTTACAATAACATCATGCAGGTGAAAGTAGCTGTAATATCGTTTTTCAAGCGGATTATAAATGATAACGCCGTTTCCTGCACGCGGAGAAATACCTCCGCCGATATAGCTTTCCGGTGTATCTCCGCCTTTCCAGTCATTTCGGGCTGTAATAACGATGCCTGGTGAAACACTAAAAATATCAGGACCCAGTTCATTTTTATCGCGATTTTTCACCTGGGTAAAAAATATATCAAGGGCATCAGAATGCGAATAGGATAGGCTTCTTCGTGAGGGTAATGAATATTTATCCCTGGTAATTGGAATGGCATACTTCAGTGTTCTTGGTTTAGGATTAAACTCGTTATAGAACAGCTCGAGCAAAACTTCGATACCTTCTCCTTGATCCTGTGCAGTTTTAATGAGTGAGGTTATTTCTTGGTAAAAGCGCCCGAAAGCAGTGTTTTGTGTTATGTCATATTGAGCAATTAATGTTTCGCTTGATTCGAAGAGTCGTGCAAGAATCCAGCTGTCAGAAGGAATGAGAATATTGGCAAGTTTTTCCTGAGATGGATATCGTTCTTTGAGTACGGTAAAGCGTTCTAAAATCACTGAACGGTCAAGGAGGTACAGCGATGCTGGATCGAGTGCAGCTTCGAGCAAAGCATCGGGTACATGTACGGGAGTATCACGAACAGGCTGATCAAGAATGGTGAGAAGCATTGCATTGGTAAACGAAGTATCTTTTATGGTTTTTGAGGATACAATCGCTATTGATGCAACGGCAGTGATCCATAATAAGAACACCAGTAAAAGTGATACGATAATACGAACTTTTGATGGGATAGCTTCTAAAAAATTCATTTGCAATAGTTTTCCATCACGATGATTATATGATAGTATATGCTATAACGTTGTATTCGTACAGAGCTTTACGACACATATAAAGGGAGGATTTCTTCAATGAACAGTCTTGCTCAAGAACTCAATGAGATATTAGCAGATACCTGTGCAATTCGTCTTTTTTCAGAAGCCGGAAGGCGCATCTACTTTCCTAAAGGAATATTGTCTCAATCTGCCGAAGCAAAACAGAAGGCTCACCGATACAATGCCACAATTGGTATGGCATATCAGGATGGGGCACCGCTCATATTAGACGCTATTAAGGAACAGCTTCCATCGTTAAATGCAGAAGAAGCAGTGGCATACGCTTCCACTGCCGGGGTAGCTAAATTCCGTGAATGCTGGCAACAGGAGCTGTTTAAGAAAAATCCTTCATTGAGCGGCGCAGCATTGTCGCTCCCTGTTGTTGTACCTGGTCTTACAGCAGGCATTTCGTTTTTGGCTGATATGTTTGTGAATGTCTACGATGCAGTTGTGGTGCCTGACATGTTCTGGCCAAATTACAGGCTTATTCTAGAAGAACGAAAGCATGCAACGATGTCTCATTATCCCTTTTTTGACAGCAAGGGTGGTTTTAATCTTGAAGGTTTTGAAAAAACAGTACGAGCTTCCGCGCGTCAAAATGGCAAGGCTCTGGTTATCCTTAATTTCCCTAACAATCCAACGGGGTATACTCCAACTGTGGCAGAGGGCAAGGCAATAGCATCAATTTTGGAATCGGTAGCTTCTGAAGGTTTTGATATTCTTGTTATAGCCGATGATGCATACTTTGGTTTACAGTATGAAGATACGTCGCTCCATGAATCAATTTTTGCACTGCTTGCTAATAAACATGAGCGAATTCTAGCGGCTAAAGTAGATGGCTCTACAAAAGAAGATTTTGTCTGGGGATTTAGAGGCGGGTTTGTTACATTTGGCTGTAAAGGCATGGGTAGAAGCCACTATGAAGCACTGGAAAAAAAGCTCATGGGTACTATTCGGTCCAGCATTTCGAGTTCTCCATCGCCTACGCAGTATATCTTGCTTAAGGCTATAGAGCATCCCTCATATCATGCACAGAAAGAGCAATTCAGGAAACTGCTCGAAAAACGCTATCAAGCTGTAAAGCGTTTCCTTAAAAACCATGCATGCCCCTCGGTGCTCAAAGTTTTGCCTTTTAATTCGGGATACTTTATGTGTTTTGAATGTAATGGTATCAATGCAGAGATACTCAGATTGCATCTCCTCAATACGTATGGAATAGGTACTATTTCGATTCAGGAAAAATGGCTCCGTGTTGCTTTTTCGAGTGTCAATGAAGAGCATATCGAAGATCTCTATGCACACATCTTCAAAGCCGCAGAGGAATGCAAGTAACAAAATCTTATTTTTTAAAACAATGCGGACTTATTCTTTGTGGTCTCTGTGTGCTTACTGTGCTTACCGCCCAGGAGCTTATAACGCGCAGTGTCAATAAAAACGGAGCTATACAGCAGTACCAGTTTTCTTACTTTGAAACTGGTACTGCGAGCTGGTATGGTGCTGAATTTCATGGAAGAAAAACAGCTAATGGAGAACTCTTTGATAAAAACAGCCTTACTGCGGCGCATAAAACACTGCCATTTAATACGCTAGTGTTAGTACGAAATCTTGCAAATGGCAGAGAAGTGCTCGTGCGCATCAATGATCGTGGGCCATTTGCAAAGGGGAGAATCATAGACCTTTCTGAAGCCGGTGCGCGTGAACTAGGCATGCTTGGCACTGGAACTGCGCAGGTGGTGCTCTACATTATGCAGCCTATGTCAGCGGGCACTTTGATTCAAGGAGATTCGGGCAATAAGAGCTCTGGTGCCCAGAATGGAACACTTGCAGCGCAGGCTTTACAGCGCTATAAAATTCAGGCAGGGAGTTTTTCAAAGGAAACGTATGCACGCACCTTTCTCAATACATTAATGCAGGCTGGGCTAAAACCTGTCATCGAATCAGCTCTGGTTAATGGTAAAATTTACTATAGAGTGATTGTAACTGTCACTGAATCCGAACTTGCACCAACCCTCAAAAAACTCGCTGAGCTTGGCGTAAACAATCCGCTTGTGACTAAAATTACGCAATGATAAACAAACCAGCCCGCAATAGGCTGGTTTGTTATAGGAAGTATCATTTATTGTATGCTAAACAGGCAAGTATAGCGTGTTACCGTCGTTATTATTGCGGCAGAATGTATGCCTTAAGCGGCGGGAACCCATTAAAGTAGATTGAGCTATAGCTTTGTGTATATGCTCCCGTAGACAGTATATAGACACGCTCGCCAATTTTAGTTCCTGCAGGCATTTCATAGCGGTATTTTTCATATAGTATATCCATACTGTCACAGGTTGGCCCCGCTAACACAATGTCAATAGAAGGACCCGTTCGTTCAAAATAGATAGGATATTTGATTGCCTCATCGAGGGTTTCGATTAAGCCGCCAAATTTTCCAATGTCTAGAAATACCCAGTGGAACAAATCGTGGGTAGTCTTCTTTGCAATATTGACTATCTCTGTAACGATTACTCCGCTGTCACCAGCTATTGAGCGGCCTGGTTCAATGATAATTTCGGGAAGATTTTCACCAAAGTTTGAAACGAGATATTCATAAATATCTTTGGTGTATTGGGTAATAGGATAGGTTGGATCATTATAGTGAGCAGGGAATCCGCCGCCCATATTAATCATTTTTAGGCTTACACCATGATCTTCAGCCCAATTAAAGAGTCCAGCAACAGTGGTGAGCGCTGTTGACCATTGACCGATATCACGCTGCTGTGAGCCAACATGGAATGATATGCCGTATGGTTCCAATCCAAGGTCTTTAGCATGGAGAATGAGCTGTCGTGTCATTTCTGGATGTGAACCAAACTTTCTCGAAAGCGGCCAATCTGCTCCTAATCCTTCTGTGAGAATGCGAAAGAATACTCGTGATCGCGGTGCTGCCCGGGCAATTTTTTCTATGTCCTCGAAGCTGTCTGTTGCAAACAGTGTGACGCCTTTAGAATAAAAGTAGGCTATATCGCGTTCTTTTTTTATAGTATTGCCAAAACTCATTTTTTCTGGCGAAACACCTAGCCGCAAGAGCTGATCCAATTCAAAACGAGTCGCAACATCAAAGTGAGATCCAAGTTTATGAAGCAGCGAGACTACTTCATCAATAGGATTGGCTTTGACTGCATAGTATACCTTTGCAAATGGCATATTAGTTCTCAGCTCATCATACTTTTGCTTAATAACATCAAGATCGATTATGAGACAGGGTGTTTCTTTGTCTTTTGCAAAGTTTTTAATTCTCTCGAATTTCTCTCTGCTCATGTAATCTTCAAGATCAAACTGATAATCTTCCCGCATGCTTATCCTCTTTGTAAAAAATAATGTGCCTCTGGCGACATCGTGAACAATAATTCTTTGTACAGCATTTGTCAATATTGCTAAAATTTTTTTTTAAAGGAAATGCGTATTTCTTGACCGAAAACATTGAATACCATACAATTACTGATATGGGTGTAATCACGAGTCAGCAGCTTTTGCGATACTATGAACTATTTAAAAATATCGATGTTACCTTTACCAAAGATATTATTACGCTCACGGGATTGCAGGTTAATCAAACATTCTTAAAGTGTATTGGTGACCAGTGGCCCTGTGTGCTCTATAGTTCATCGTTCTCTCAGGCAAAATTGATAGTTACAAAATCCCCTGTGCTCATGGAAAAAATAGCAAAAGCAAAAAACACCGTTAGTTTGCGCCTTGCGTTTCAGCCGCCAGGAGGCAAAGCAAGTAATGCTTTTCGCAGTTTTTTTATTAATGGAAAAGTGTCAGGCTTTAGCCAATATGCAAAAAAACCCGATGAATTGCAGATTGTTACTATACAATTTACCCAACAGCCGCCAGATGATTATATAGAAGTTGTTGGCAACATTCTTGATGCACATGTCAATGCAGCTCGGCGAAGAGATGATAGAATTTTACTTTCCGTTGAAGCAATTAGAACTATTAAGTTGCTTAGGAAAGAGACAGTGGTGCAAATTAACAATCAAGCTTTGAAGTGCATTATCCGTGACATTTCGTTTTCAGGGGCAAAAATAATCGTTGTAGGAACCGCAGATTCCTATCTTCATGCACCTGCAACACTCTATCTTGATTTTGATGATCCGAGGGAACGTGTACAGCTTACGGGAACTATTGTCCGGCATGAAGATGTTGTAGACAGAGCTAATATGGTAGCTCTTGGAATACATTTTGATGAATCAAAGATTCCTCTTTCATACAAGATGCATATCAATCTGTATATAGCTGCCAATTTACAGCCGCAAACCAGCACTGGGACTAAGCTAAAAACTGCTGAAAAATCACAAAGCCAAACTGCCGGACAAGTTTTACCGGAAGCTTCCAAACCAGTACAAAATAAAGAACAATCTGAAAAACCAGCAAACGATTTGTCTGACAGCAGCACAACGCTGCAGCAGTAGGTAATATTTAGCCATTGAGTTTTTTGAGAATTCCAGTAAGTTTTTCACGGTCATAAATTTCTATGGGGCGATTTTCTGCATACTGCAATGCCGAGTTCATAATGTCAGAACTGCAAACCAGAATTCCGCGAATAATGTTTTTCTTCTTCATCTCATCAAGGAGACTGCGGACATGCACTTCGGAAATATTATCTGCTATACGCATGAATCGGAATAGTTTTGGCATTTTCTTTGTGCCAAGCCATTTATCTTTTTCTGCTTCAATCGCAATAATATCGATACTGTCATTGCCTTCTTGAACTTTTTGTGAAATATGGTTAAATGCTTTGAGTGTGATGTTCTGGCAAAGTTCAGCAAACTCATTTTTAGAGCAGGTTAAATAATCTTTGATGAGATCGTCATGGCTGAATTCCTGATACTGCCGTAATTTATCTGCAACATCGAGAAACTGCGGTCTCTTTTTGTAAATATATTCCCAGTGTTCGAGTGCTTTTTCAATTTTTCGAAGCTTTTCATAGCAGAGAGAAGCAAAATAACGGGCATAGAGCATATCAGATGAGTCTGGATCATTTGCAATTCTAATAGCTCGCTCAAGTTCAACTATAGCGTTGTCAAGCGAACCGTCGTTCATAAAAATAGAGCCTCGTTCGATGAGAGACTTAAGCCTAAAAGTAGAGCTTTTTTGTGCCTTTTCAAAAGCCTGGAGTGCACCGCGGCTGTCTCCGCCTTCTTTTAGAATTTTACCAAGGAAGTAATAAGCGTCATAATTGGATGTATCATACTTCAATGCTTTTTCAAACTCATTTTTAGCATCCTGGAGATGTTTAGTTTTATAGTAAATTGATCCAAGAATATAGTGAGCTTCTGCGTTAGTGGTATCAAGTTCAATTGCTTTTGTAAGATATTTGATTGCAGTGTCGGTTTTTCCGAGTTTTTCAAATAGTTTTCCGCATTTGAATGAATATTTTGCATTGTTTGGATCAGCATTAAGCAAGAGAACATACTCTTTAAGTGCTTCTTCATACTGTTCGAATGTTTCGTATAAACCAGCGATAGTTCTCCTAAATTCAAGTTCATTAATATCTTCGGTAATGCCGCAGGACTCCACTAGTTTCATTTCCATAAGAGCAAGTTCGTTTTTATTTTCCTGGAGGTAGAGGCGAGCCATAAGGAAATGTGCAGCGCTGTTTTTAGGCTCTTTAATAAGTATGTTTTTAAGGATTTTGATAGCCTGTGTTGTCCGACCCTGCTTAAAAAGTCGTTCGACAGTGGATATTTTTTGAGGATTTACAAAAAATTGGAGAGTAATTAAAAGAAGAACAAGCGCTACACTTGCGACGATAATAATAATAAGAAACATGGGTTATCCTGCTAACAAAATATATATATAGGTTTATTATAGCAGTAAACTGTGATAAAATCAAATTAGAGGAGGTACTGTATGGCAAAACGGTTTATCGTAGTAGCTATAATAATAACAGTAGTTGCTTTACAGGCGTTATTCGCTCAAACTTGGTATGACCAGGGTCTCGAATATTTTATGAACAATAAGCCGCTTGAAGCCTCAGTAGCCTTTGAAAAAGCAATACGGGATCCCGGTGCAGATGAACGCGCTTATCTCTATTTAGGAATAGCATATATTCAGCTCCAGCGATATGATGAAGCCCTGCTTGTACTGCAAAAAGGAACAGCAAAGGCAATAGCATATACACATTTATTTTATTTTAATATTGGTAATGTTTTTTTTATTCAAAATAAAAATGAGTTTGCAATAGAAGCATACACATCGGCAATCAATGCTAAACCAGATTATGCACCTGCATATTTAAATAGGGCAAATGCACGGCTCAGAATTAAAGATTTTATAAACGCAGTTCCTGATTACAAGCTTTATCTCTCATTTGATCCTGAATCGTATCAGCGGGAAACCATACAAAAGTTAATTGATCTCCTCACTGCTCAGATTGCGCAAGCACAGCAAGCTCAAGCGCTCTTAGAAGCACAAAAACTAGCAGAGGCTCAGGCTCAGGCAGCCCTGCAAGCTGCTATTGCGCAATCACTCATCGATGCAGCATCAAACACAACGAATCTTTCTACTGGTTCAGGTGATTTTCAAGGATATGATGACCCGCTTCAACTAGATGATTAAATAATGGTACGCTCTTAAACATTACTTTCGATACATTATGCATAGCAAAGGAGAGGAATCTGTGGACACCAAACAAAAAAAGAAGCTTTTAGTAATTTCAATAACTACTGGAGTAATTCTTGTATTACTGCTTGTCGGGCTGCTTGTAGGGATATCCGCAGCAAGGCAAGCTGCTCATAAGGAACGACTCAATGTGCTTAAGCTTGCACGAGACTATGGTGAAGCAGGAGATTATGACAGAGCGCTCAACCTGCTTGATACACTCCTCATAAAAAACACGGATGATAAAGAAGCTCTTGAACTTCAGCGTGAAATACTTGAAAAAAAGCTTGAAAGCCTCAAAGAAGCAATGAGAAAAGGCACAGGCAATTCAGACGAACTTTCAAAGACATTAGCTCAGCTTGAAAAAACGCTCAAGGCAACACAGACAGGAAACGCCGGCAGCTCACAGAGTACATCAGGATCGCAGCAGCAGTCATCGGCTCAATCAGGAAATCAAGCACAGCAAACAAATACACAAAGCCAGACTGATGTTGACGCTGCTCGCAAGGCTGAAGAAGAAGCTCGTGCTAAAGCAGAAGCGCTCGCAAAAGCACAGGCTGAAGCTGCACGGCAGGAGGAGTTAGCACGCAAAAGCAAAGAACTTCGTGATAAAATGGATGCAATTACAGCATTGGTTAAAAAAGGTAAAGAAGCACTATCTGGAAAAGATACAAAAAATGCGCAAAATAATTTTTCACAGGCAACGAGTATGCTTCCTGAAGGGGAAAAGCGTTTTAATGCATTAACCTGGGCTGATATTGCAGAAGCCTGGTATGATGCATATCGAAATGATCCTCAGTCACAAACCGGGCTTGAAGCAGCTAAAGAGGCGCAGCGCGCGGCACAGGAGGCAATTCGTACCGATGAAACACTCGCTGAACCTCACTATACATTAAGTAAAATCTATAATGATGCTAATTTGCCAGACAGGGCTCTCAGTGAATTGGAACAAGCGCAAAAACTTGATCCGAATAATTACCTCTATGCGTATGAGCTTGGCAAAACATATTTTAAACTTAAACGATATGAAGAAGCCCGCCGAGCATTTGAATCGGTTACTACGAAGCTCAATCCAAAGTTTGAACCAGCATTTTTTAATCTTGGCATGACCTATAAGGCGCTTAAAAATAATGCTGCTGCTTTAAAAGCATTTCAATCAGCAGTTGCTCTTAAGCCGGATTATATCAAAGCGCATATTGAAATTGGAAGGCTCCTCATGGCAAACAATGATTATACTGGAGCAATAAAGAGCCTCCAGACTGCGCTTTCATTTGATAGCGGCGATGTGTCTGCTTTGCGGGAGTTAGGAATAGCATATGCTGCAACAGGCAAACTCAAAGAAGCAGAACAATCGTTTCTCCAGGCTATAAAAATAGCTCCCGATGCGTTAACATATTATAATCTTGCTAAGGCTCAATATGATCTTAACAAACCTGCTGACTCTCTCGCATCAATACAAAAAGCAGTTGAATTGAGCCCCGGAACAGCTTTATATCATTATCAGCAAGGTTTAATTGCTGTGCTCAATAAAAATACTGATCTCGCGATTTCAAGCTATGCAAAAGCAGCTGAACTTAATAAAACGTATATAGAGCCTCGAATTAATTTAGGAATTATTTATCTTGAATCTGGTTTTATTGATAAAGCACTTGCATTACTCGAGGAAGCATACAAGATAAATCCTAAATCATTAGAAGCAAATAATAATCTTGGAAATGCCTATGGGAAAAAGGGATTATTCGATAAGAGCGTTTTCTATTATGAAAATGCACTTGCCCTTTCACCGCGTGATGCAACGATTCGTCTTAACCTAGCGCGTGCATATGTACAGGCTGGCAATAATGAAAAAGCACGGGATACATATATCGAGCTCATTAAGCTTAATCCGTCTACGTGGGATGCAATGTATGAGCTAGGGAAACTATACATAACTATGGGCGATAAAGAAAATGCGAAAAAAATACTAACAGAACTTCTCGCCAAAAACCCCGATTATGCGAAAAAGAGCGAGGTGCAGTCTATTTTATCATCACTTAAATAACTAATACTTATTAAATAGTACGGCCTATTCTGGATAAGAGTTCCTTTTCTGTAAGTTCTATCCAGATTGGCCTGCCATGCGGGCA
>CAZVTR010000031.1:0-14358 GCA_964630305.1 uncultured Treponemataceae bacterium
TGTCAAGTATATTTATTGCTTGACAATTGTTGCAATTTATTGAAACATTATGACATGAACACACAACCTACAATTCATTCCGAATATCTCAGTGAAGTTTTCAAAGCCTTAAGCCATCCTATTAGGATCGAAATATTTTTATTCCTCTCACAGACTCCCACCTGCGTTTGTGAAATTGCAAAACAGTTCAGCATTGATAAATCGATTGCATCAAAACATTTAACCCAGATGAGAAATGCTGGACTCATTACCATGAAAAAGCAGGGCACCAGGGTCATATATAATATTGCTGCTGATTGTGCTATAGCTATGATCAATTGCCTCAATAAAAATATTATTGAGGGAAAGCTGAACAAACTTGAACTCAGAATAAACAATTAACACATACTCTGAAAATTTTTCTTGACAACTTCATAAAACCGTTGTTTTATTTTTTGTATATACTGCACACACCGGTAATGCATGCAATGTGCAGTACAAAAAGTTGACGGAGGTTCTATGAAACATTTCTCACGTTTAACAGGCATTGTTATACTGCTCATCGCTATCGTATCCTGTACTCAACCGCTTCAGACTGTACAAGCAGTCAATGAACCTGTTATTTCTTTCGACGAGTTCTGCAAAAACATTGTCCGGTCTTTTGTAATCGATGGCGAAACACGCTACCTTATAGAAGGCGACATCATTGCCTATTCTCTTGACGATGTTAAAAACTATTATGATGCTCTCATGACACCAGCTGTTAATAACAAGTCCACAGTCAATGTAATAGTTAGCAATGGCAAACGTTATGCAGATATCTACAATTCAACAGTACGAAAAAATATTACCTATAAAATTGATGCTGCAATATCAAGCACCGTCCGCACTGATATTGCCTGGGCACTCAGCCAGTGGGAATCAATCTGCGGAGTAAAATTTAACAACATTACTGGAACAACACAAACTGCTGTGTTTACCATCCGCAATGCTACAGCAGCTGAGGAACAACAACTTTCGGGTGTTGTAGCATCAGCATTCTTCCCAAGCTACTCAAAAAAAGAGCTGATACTATTTGATGATTTTTACAATCTCTTTGCAAATGGTCAAACCTTTTACGGATGGGACCAAAAAGCGGTTCTGCTCCATGAGCTTGGCCACGGCATCGGGCTTCGCCATGAGTTTATCTGGTCAAAGAGCTGGTACAGCTCTTCCTGGACTCAAACCGGTGAAACGAGTGCACCTGCTTACCTCATAACCACCAACCGCGATGACTATTCTATTATGTACTATCCTCAGTATTCTGCCTATAAAGGAAATGGAAGATTCTCCGCTGGTGATAAACAGGGCGCAGCCTGGTGTTATCCTAAAAACTAACATGTTGTAGTAAAACAAGGCTGTCATGCTAGGGGCAGCCTTTTTTAATTTACCAACATTTCAAATGTCAAAACGATGTTTTTACATTTGCAATACAGTTAAAACAACAAAATTAAAAAATACTTACATCCATTACCATATTGACAAAGCTACTCATTTGCCTCATTGTTAATTTAATTTTTCAACCAGGGAGGCATTGCACAGGTGAAAGGCAGTGATGTAGTTATCAGTCATGTTTCGAAAACATTTGGCAAGTTTGAGGCACTCAAAGATGTAAGTCTTTCGATAAAAAAAGGTGAATTCTTTTCCCTGCTTGGTCCATCAGGCTGCGGAAAAACAACCCTGCTCAGAATAATTGCAGGGTTCGAACTGCCGGACACTGGCGAAGTAACTATTGAAGGAATCAATGTTCTTCCCTTGCCGCCAAACAAACGTTTTGTTAATACTGTATTTCAAAATTACGCACTGTTTCCGCATCTTTCTGTATTTGAGAATGTCGCTTTTTCATTGCGGCTTAAAAAAACACCGGAATCAGAACTAAAAGATAAAGTATATAAATATTTGAAACTTGTAGAGCTTACTGAACATGCGCATAAAAAACCCGGTATGCTTTCAGGCGGACAAAAACAGCGCGTTGCAATAGCAAGAGCACTCATTAATGAGCCGAGTGTACTTCTCCTCGATGAACCGCTTTCAGCGCTCGATGCAAAATTGCGGCAGCAGATGCTCATTGAGCTTGATGCTATTCATGACAAAATAGGTATTACCTTTATCTATGTAACCCATGATCAGCAGGAAGCACTATCAGTCTCAGACAGAATAGCAGTCATGAATCATGGCGAGGTACTCCAAATAGGAACTCCGCATGAAATCTATGAAAGCCCGCGCACTGAGTTCGTTGCAAAATTTATAGGAGAAACAAATCTTTTCACCGGCATTGTAAAAGAAAGCCAGCCTTATACCAACGGCACACAGCTTGTAACTATTGATATTGAAAACCTTGGGCTTACAAAAGTGACCTGCGATCAGGAATACGCACAAGGAACTAAAGTAACTTATACTATACGGCCAGAAAAAATTGCAATCAGCACCGCTGAGCCTGGTGCACCTGCTTCCGGAAAATATATCAATGTTGTACAGGGTACAGTTGATGAACCTATTTATTCGGGCTTTAGCACAAAGTATTTTGTTAAACTTGCTGCACCGTTAACCTTTAAAGTAATTAAGCAGCATGCAAACTATTCTGATGAAGGCCCTGCGATAAAATGGCAAGATAGAGTGTGGCTCTCATGGAGCGCCGATGATGGCTATATTGTAGGAGAAAAGCATGATTAAGAAAAATTATGGTTTCTCTTATGCTTTGCCTACAGCACTGTGGTTTACCATTTTTTTTGCAGCCCCGCTTGTGATTATCGTTATTTATAGTTTTTTAACGCGAGACACGCATGGCGGTGTTGTTTTTAAATTCACGCTCGATGCATACAAATCGCTTGCTAATCCTGGTTTTGGTCTCATAGCGTTGCGAACGCTGCTTACATCAGTTGCTGCAACAGTATTAATTATTCTGATAGCGCTTCCTTGCGGTTACTATATGGCACGAAGCAAACACCAAACTTTCCTGCTCATGCTTGTTATCATACCCTTTTGGACTAATTTCTTAATCCGTGTATATGCTTGGATTGCTATTCTCGGAAACAATGGGTTTTTAAACAATTTGCTTCTCAAAACAAAATTAATTAGTGATTATGTGCAATTTTTATATAACCAAGAAGCAGTTATTCTAGTTCTTGTATACATGTATCTCCCATATGCTATTCTTCCATTATATTCAACGATAGACAAATTTGATTTTGCACTCCTTGAAGCAGCACGAGATTTAGGAGCTACAAAACCGCAGTCTATGTTCAAAGTACTGCTTCCAAACATTCAAAGCGGCATATTTACTGCGGTATTATTTACCTTTATACCTATATTCGGTGCCTATGCAGTACCGCTCCTTATAGGGGGCAAAGATTCATACATGCTGGGCAATGTCATTGCTGACCAGCTTACCAAAGCAAGAAACTGGCCACTATCTTCTGCTATATCAATGGTAATCACCCTTGTAACAACCCTTGGTGTGTTATTGCTGTTAAAAATTCAGCGCAGAGACGAAGCCAGAAACAGAGAAGCTGTGCTTGCCGCAAATAGAACGGAGGACAGCAATGGCAAGTAATAGAGTTTATGTGCAATCTAAGATAATAAAAAAACCGTTTTCGTTTTCAAGATTAGTATTTGTATTTGCTGTTATTTTTCTTTTTCTGCCGCTCATTGTAATTACCATCTATTCATTCAATGACCAAAAAGGCATGGATTGGAGTAAATTTTCATTGAGATGGTATATAAAACTCTTTACGGAATCACCTGATCTCTGGCATGCCTTTTGGAACAGTATTTTTATTGCACTTACATCGGCATTAACAGCAACTGTTATTGGAACACTCGGCGCTATTGGTGTAAACTGGTATAAATTTAAACTGAGGAACTATGTTCAGGTAATTACTTTTTTACCGATGATACTCCCTGAAATTATTATTGGTGTTTCTCTATTGATCTTTTTTGCCGGTGTCGGAATTAAACTTGGACTTGGCTCCATCTATCTTGCGCATACAACATTTAATCTGCCATTCGTATTTCTCATGGTTATGGCTCGCCTCGATGAATTTGATTATTCAATCATAGAAGCTGCAAAAGATCTTGGTGCTACCGAGATTCAGACACTGCTTAAAGTAATTATTCCTGTTTCGATGCCTGGTATTATCTCAGGATTTTTAACTGCAGTTACACTTTCACTTGAGGATTTTGTAATAACCTTTTTTGTTTCAGGGCCAGGCTCTACAACACTGCCGCTCTACATTTACTCAATGATTCGTTTTGGTGTATCACCTGTAATCAATGCATTATCAGTTGTGATGATTGCAGGAACTGTTATTTTAACTTTATCATTGAGAAAGTTTCTTAAATTTATCGCCGCAAACGGCTGATATATGATATAATTACTGCAAAGGAGACCATCATGAAGAAAGCATTATTAGTCATTACTGCCCTTCTGGCAGTATTGGTGTGTGTTGCATGTGGCGGGACAAAGAAGCAAACACTCTATATTTACAACTGGACATACTACACACCAGATTCAGTAATTGAAAAATTTGAAAAAGAATATAACGTAAAAGTCGTCTATGATAATTTTGCTTCTAACGAGGAAATGTATGCAAAACTCAAGGCTGGAGGAACCGGTTATGACATTGTTTTTCCTTCCGGTGATTATGTATCAATTTTAATCAAAGAAGGTATGGCAGAGAAAATAAATAAAGATCTCATACCTAATCTCCAATACATCAATCCTGGCATACTCGAAAAAGCTACCTATGATCCCACAATGGAATATAGCGTGCCTTACTATTTTGGTGCCGCGGGTATTGCTGTCAACACCGAAAAAGTACCAAACTTTGAAAAAAGCTGGGCTATATTCTCACGCAAAGACCTAAAAGGCAAAATGACCATGCTCGATGACATGCGCGAAGTATTAGGCGATGCACTTGCATTCCTTGGCTATTCCGTTAACACTAAAAATCCTGATGAAATTGAAAAAGCAAAAGAACTCATAAACAAAGAATGGAAACCTAATCTCCTTAAGTTTGATGCAGAAGCATTTGCAAAAGCTTTTGCTGCCGGAGAAATTTGGGTAGATCAGGGCTATGCCGAAAATATTTTTGCAGAGCTTCCTGAAAATGAATGGAGCAAAGTTGCATTTTTTATACCAGCACAGGGAGGACCTGCATATATCGACAGCATGGTAATTCTTAAAGGATCAAAAAATCTTGAACTTGCTCACAAGTTTATCAATTTTATACACCGTCCGGAAATTTATGCAGAATTTTGTGATACGTTTGGATTCCCTATAACTGTAAACATGGCAGCAGGCTCGTATCAAAAACGCACACCGCTCTATAACGGCAATGAACTTTTAGGGACACAGCTTAAAGAAGATTTAGGAGACAGTCTCGATCTCTACAATAAAGCCTGGGAAGAAATTAAAATAGGCAGCTAAAAAAAGCTGATGCTTATTGTTTTTCAGCTATGGATTTTTCAAAATTGTGTGATATACTGTTTTACAAAATTATTACAGAGGAGGCAGATCATGATAGAAAAAGTTGATTTTTTGGTAAAAGGAATCCCCAATAGCATTCTCACGATGTTTCGCGGACTCTGCTCAATCAACGGCAAAACCGAAGTAGAAGGAACCATTGACCTTATCATTGAATACATTGATAAAGTATACGGCGGCGATAAAACCGCGTTCAAAAAAACTGTAGAAGAATACCGAGCATCGCTCAAGAAAAAATAACATTAAAACAACTATTGCACTCTTAGTGTTTACTAACAACACCTGGCCCGATGATTGGCAAATTATCAAATGAGAAAGCCAGGTGTTTTTTATTTGGATGTACCTTAACTTTTTTAAGTGCTTTGTATAAAGTAACATACTTACATAGTACTTGACGAATCCACTAAATGCTGATAGCCTTATTAATATGAAGCAGATAAAGAGCCGGAGCTATTCCGGAGCACAAAAGATCAAGACTCATACCAACAATTTCTGCTTCGCTTCAATTCCCTTCAGCAAACAAACTACCTACTGCATGATGATGTAATGCCCCGGGTGCCCATGAACATGGGTCCTGAAGTTTCATGGCTGAAACTGACGGATGGTACCCGGGGACACAAAACGAACAACAATCCTAACTCGGCAGCCTGTACAAAAACAGCTAACACCACATTTGGTTAGCGGCTTTACGATGCACCATGTTTTATAATTAATTTCATCTACTTGTACAGCTGTCCCTTCTAAAGGGGGTAATCATGCAGGTAATCAAACTTGGCGGCTCGGTGCTCGGCCGCAATTCTATACATAACCACATAATCAAGCTTATCAAGCAAAATCAAGGACCTGCAATTTTTGTCGTTTCTGCATTACAGGGCATTACAGATTTTCTTGAAAACAGCTATGCAAATGGTTCAATTTTTTTTCACACACAAAAAATCGCAGACGTCTTAAAACACGCATACAATACGCTTGCAGAAAAATATATTTCTAAAGAATCGGTGCTAAATCTCTATAACAATGCGATTGACTTGGTGTTCGAACAGTTTTTTGTGAAACTCAAAACCCCTGCACATGATACACATGCTTACTGCCTTAGCATGGGAGAACGATTATCAGCATTGCTCATTGCAGGAATTATTCGTGATGCAGCTCCACTATCAGAACCGCTCGCACTTCCCTGTTTATTCCCGGAAACAATGCCGAGTTTTGCTAGAGTAAACACATCTGATACAGCATTCCTATCTAAAAACGCACAGCTTACTAGAATATCCAGATTACGAAAGACACTGCTAGCTAAACTGCAAGAGAATCCACAATTTGCGTTCCCCGGGTTTTATGCAGTCGATGAGCAAGGATTATGCGTACTCTTTGGGAGAGGCGGTTCCGATTACTCTGCTATTGCGCTAGCTGCAGCGCTCAACGCCGATTGCATACTCTGCAAGGACACAGGGACTGTCCTCAGTGCCGATCCCATCCACATACACAATGCAAAACCGCTGCAGTGCATGAGCTACCGAGAAGCCCTGAGTTTAGCGGTGGGCGGTGCAAAAATTATTCACCGCGGAGCAATTTTGCTTGCTGAACGGTATCGTGTACCTATACACATTGCCGATGTATCGGGTTGTATCAACACTGTTGTCTGTAACCATGCAGCATCTCAGTGTTCAATAAAAAGCATCAGCACTAAAACCATAAAAAAGCTTGCAGAACTCTCGATTGTGGGCGAAGGTATAACTAGAGAACCCCATCTTGTTATACAGACGCTGGAATGTCTTTTTGCACAGAGCATTATTCCGCGTTCGCTTTCGTTACACAAAGAGGGACACACCATTAAAATATGTGTGAACCGTACAGAAGAGCATCATGCCCTTGCGGTACTGCATAAAAAACTAATTGAAGAGAGGTACAATTCATGAAAAAGACATGGGAAGAAATAAATCAGAAAATTCAGCAACACAAAGCAGTAGTGCTGACTGCAGCAGAATTTAAGGAACTTGCACAAACTGTAAAACCTGAAGAGCTGTGCCGACAAGTTGATGTTGTTACCGCTGCAACATATTCCCCAATGTGTTCGAGTTCTGTTGTTATTAATTTTGGTCATGCAGTGCCGCCAATCCGCATGGAAACAATAAGCCTTAACGGAGTGCCAGCGTACGAGGGACTTGCTGCCGTTGACGCAATCCTTGGAGCAACAGCAGAGCAGCCTGGCAACAATTCATATGGAGGCGCACATGTTATTGAAGAGCTCATACAGGGAAAAACTGTTCAGCTTGAAGCCTCCGGAAAAGGCACAGATTGCTACCCGCGCAAACAGATCAGTGCGAGTATTCATAAAGATACTGTGAATGAGTTTTACTTTTTTAACCCGCGCAATGCGTATCAGAATTACGGAGCTGCAGTAAATTCATCTGAAAGAATACTCAAAACGTATATGGGAATACTTAAACCATTCTTTGGAAATATTAATTACGCGACAACAGGAGAATGGAGCCCCCTTTTGAATGACCCTTATCTCAGAACAATCGGTATTGGAACACCTGTTTTTTTAGGAGGCGCGCAAGGACATGTAGTATATCAGGGAACGCAATTCAATACCGAGGCACGCGTAAATGCAGCTGGTATACCTGTGAGCGGCGCACGGACACTCGCATTGCTGGCAGATGCAAAACAGGCAAGTCCAGAATTTATTGCTGCAGGACGCATTGCAGGATATGGAGTGTCCCTCTTTGTCGGCATTGGGTTTGCAATTCCCGTACTTGATGCAGACATGGCGCAGGCCTTATCGGTACGCAATAGAAACATCACGCAGCTTATACGTGATTACTCCCAGCCTGATAAGCCGATTGTTGCAGAAACCACCTATGAAGAACTTGCAAGCGGCACGGTTACGATTGGAGACAAATCTATTCCTACTGCATGCCTCTCATCACGCACGAAAGCTTTGCGCATTATGGAGCTTCTTAAGGCTCACGTGCTCGCAGGAAGTTTCCCGCTAACGCCGCCCATTCAGGCATTACCTGTGCATCATACTGTGCACAATCTTACCAATTATTCAGGCATCCCTGCCGCAATCAAAGAAACGAGTAATAAAATTTTTATTCAAGAGCGATGCATCAATTGCGGAGCATGCACAGTGCACTGCCCAGTTCATGCGCTGCAGTTACATGGCAATCCAGCAACCCTGCACTATAATTCTGACTTATGTACAGCATGCGGAGCATGTTTTGAAGCCTGTATGAGAGGAGCGCTCTGTGCTGAATAATGTAACCGGTAACAATCCAGGAATTAATCCCATAGAATACTCATGCGCCGCACATAATCCAGCAATAAAAAAACCGCGCTTTTTAAAAGAGTATCGCTCGCTTCTTTCAGAACATACTGTTATTAGATTTTCACTGTGCTGGAAATATTCTGATATTATAATTTCCGTTGATAAAGAAAATTGGAACGATACACTACCCTGCCTGGCACTCACTGCCCTCATACAAGCATATGACAGCCTGGAAGCATATGATCACCCTGAGTGGTTTTCATCATTCTCGCCGCTGGATGCATGTCCCGATGCTCCTCCCCTTGTTCAGAGCATGAGCGGGGCAGCACGCGATGCTCATGTCGGCCCCATGGCAGCAGTTGCCGGAGCTATTGCAGATGTACTGCTTGAAACACTTAGTAACGCCAGCACATGCACGTTTTGTGCTGTAGAAAACGGGGGCGATTGCGCTATCATATCCACCAGAACAATTCGTGTGGCACTCGCATCAGAAAGCACTGTGTTTCAAGGACGCATCGCACTGGAACTGCCTCCTGGACGCTGGGGCATCGCAACATCATCGGGGAGTGTCGGCCACTCAATCAATTTTGGGAAAGCTGACAGCTGTACCATCGTATCAAACACAGGAGCACTTGCCGATGCATGGGCAACGAGGTGTTCAAATGAAGTGCGTGACAGGCACACACTCGAACAAACAGCGCTGTTCGTTGATACAGCACCAAATATCGATGCATTTTTTGCATGCATCGGCGAGGATATGTGTTACAAGGGCAGGTTCAAACTCTTGCCTGGAGGGACAGGCATATGAGTAAACTCCCCGCAATACTTGCTAGTCGCTCTCATTCCGTATCTTTTGAAATTGTTCCTCCTCAGCGCGGACACTGCCTTAAAGAAATACTCGAATCAGTTGAAAAGCTCTGCGCGTTTAATCCGGCTTTTATCAGCGTAACAAAGCATCCCTGCGTTGAGTACCGCCGCAGTGAAATCAATAGCAGTGCAAGCACGAAAACAAAACACAGGGACAGTCCTCTCGTCACCTATAGACCTGGGAGCTTTGGAATTTCTGTGTCTATCAGGGAACGTTTTGGCTGTCTCGTTATTCCGCGCCTCATCGGGCTTGGGTGCACAGAGGAGAGCTTTGAAGATGAACTTATCGATCTTGCTTATGCTGGTTTTGAAGATTTCTTCTTTATTAAAGGCGATTCTCAAAAACTTTTTAAGCGGCACCCGGAATACCCCGAAATCGATACGCTTACCATGGTTCACCGAGCACGAGCAATAAGAAGAGGTGAATATTTATATACCGAAACACCTGGTACAGAGCTTGATTTTTCAATTGGAGTTGCAGGCTATCCTGAAAATTCAAAAGATCGTGCGATTTCTGCACTTAAACAAAAAATTGATGCAGGCGCTGAATGGATTATCACACAAATGCTTTTTGACAACGATTTATATACCAGGTATCGGACGATACTTGAAGCGCATGGTATCAATGTTCCCATTATTCCAGGCACCAGACTAATAACGAGTGTTAAATCAATTGCACTCATAGAAAAAACCTTTGGCGTTACAATGCCAGGATCACTCAAAAAAGCAATGGAGGAAGCACGGACTCCTCAGGAAGAACGCGAAGCCGGACTCTGCTTTAGCACAGTACTGTTAGAAAATCTTTATAGAGGCGGCGCACCCCTCGTGCATATTTTTACAATGGGCAGATCGGCTGATGTCAGTGAATTACTTAAGCGAATCAGATAGGATAACAGGCAGGACAACATGAATACTTTAAAGAAACCACAGAATATTTTAATTGCAGAAGGAGCTACAGGGACAGTGCTCGAAAAACTCATCACAGAGCAAGCGGTACAGGACAGCACACGTGCCGGAGAAGCAATACCCCTCACGGAACACTCCATCAGCGCTTATAAACTTTTAACAGCACCGCTCGAGTATCCAGACATCATACGAGAACTTCATAAACGCTATATTGCAGCGGGCGCTGATATTATTAAAACCGCTACCTTTAGCGCTAATCTTATCGATATTCGAAAAATCAGTCCGCACAAACATGGGCAGGCAATAACTGAAACATTTTGCTACGACCTTAATCGTCACGCTGCAGAACTGAGCTCTTCCTGCGCTAAAGCACTGTCTGCCCTGCCAAACGATTATTCGCAGTTTCCCCAAATAATTCGTACCGCAGGCTCGATAGGACCGGGGACACTCCTTCCTGCTTTAGGACAGGCTGAACCCGATGAAATTTATCGTGCATATAAACCTCAAGTATATGGACTCATTGAAGGCGGCGCCGATATACTGCTCATTGAAACAGTCCAGGATATTCTCCATGCTAAAACACTCTTAGCGCTTGCGAGTGAAGCACAGACTGCATGTAAAAAATCTATTGCAATTATTGTGAGCGCTACACTCACCACCAGTGGTACACTGCTCTGCGGCACCGAACTCGAAGCATTTGCAGAAATCATTGCTCCTTATGAGCCGCTTGCAGTCGGCATCAACTGTTCAGGCGGACCTCTTGAGCTTGAACAATTTGTAAAAAAACTTTCGCACTGCACAGACCTTCCGATTTCTTTTATGCCTAATGCAGGATTGCCAGTCATACAGCATGGCAAGACCGTATGGCCTATGGATCCTGAAACCTGGGCAGAGCAGATACTTGCAATAATTAACGATGCGGGAATAGCTATTGCGGGCGGCTGCTGCGGCACTACGCCAGAACATATCGCGGCACTCTCAAAACGCATAAAAAACAATCAGCAACAGACAGCAAGCAAAACCAAAGCAGAAACAACAAGTGAATCGATGAGCAAAATCAATTCTACTACCACGCTGGTATCACTATATACCGTTCAACGAGAACATGATAAGCCGCTCATCATCGATGAACGAGCAAACACGCAGGGAAGCAAAGCATTTAAGGAACTTATACTTCAAAACAACTCTTTGTTAGCTGGTAATTATATATTAACACTTGCAGAAAGTGATTCTCATGCAATCGATATTGCCATATCGCTTCCTGGCAACGATGAGATTGAGTTTTATAAAAATATTATCAAACAGGTTGGCTCAAAAATCAAACAGGCTATTGTAATTGACAGCATGTCCGAAGCTGTTTTTGAGCAAATACTGCCGATAATACCCGGCAAAGCTCTTATAAATTCTATCAACCTTGAAAACGTAGCAAGAACACAGCGGCTTCTTAGTTTAGCAAAACGGTATGGTGCCAGCGTGGTGCTCCTCGCACTGGACAAGCATGGACCTGCTAAAACCGCAAAAGAAAAAATTGCAATTTCGGAACAGCTCTATGAGCATGCGCGGCAAGCTGGGCTGCGTGATAGCGATATTTTGTTTGACACATGCACGTTCCCCATTATCGCTGCCGGTCCAGATTCTGCACAGGCAACGCTCGATGCTATCAAAATATTACAACAGCAGCACCCAAAATGCGGATTTATTCTTGGCGTTGGAAATGTTTCGTATGGACTTGCGCGCAAGCTCCGCGAACCAGTTACCTGCTATTTTTACACGCAAGCAGTTAAAGCCGGGCTCTCCGCTGCAATCATTAATCCTAAAACAGCGCAGCGTACACTCAGCGCCGATGAAGCACTGCTCTTAAGTAATTTTTTCCATAAACCCGATGCGCAAAGCTTGTTAGAATACTATGACGCTGAAGGCAATGCTGCTCTTTCACAAAACGAAGAACCAGAAGAGGGACAGACCCCAAACCTGCATACACTGATAATTAAAGGCAGACAGCACAAGCTACATGAGGCTGAAGTTCAAGACGAATTGCATAAGCTAACCACACAAGAAAAAATTAACACTGTACTCTCAGCGATGCAGGAAGTAGCCCAGCATTTTGACAGCGGGAAAATTTCGCTCCCCGAAGTAATGCTTGCAGCAGAAACTGCAAAGGCCGTCCTTGCATGCAATGCAAGAAACGAAGCTCTAGAATACCTCTCAACCGTTGTACTTGCAACCGTAAAAGGCGATCTCCACGATATTGGGAAAAACATGGTGCGTCTCGTGCTTGAGGCAAGCAATGTTAGGGTAATTGATCTTGGCATTGATATTGATGCAAATAAGATAGTCACAGAAGCACTACAATGCAGCGCCGATGCGGTTGGAATCTCCGGACTTCTCACCCGATCACTTGCAGAGATGCAAGAAGTTGCTAGAGTGCTCAAGGAGCATAAAAGCTCTGCTGTACTCATCTGCGGCGGTGCAGCTGTTTCATCAAATTATGTTGCAGAACATATCGATCCCATATTCCCCGGAAAAGTATTTTATGGTAAAGATCCCTTTGAAGCTCTGTCACTCCTCAAAACTATTGCAAACAACACTGCTGACATTCAACGTAAAACTATTGTAACTACAACCGCACCAGAGAAAAATAGCCCAGCAGCACAGAACGAACTCCAGGAGCATTATCCAGCTCCATCAAAAGCTGAACTCAGCGCCACAGATACAGGTATCTCACATGCAGCCGCATCTCCAGGTACTACCTCGCCTCGTAACGCGTCACCCGCTGCCACGCACCAAGATGCTCATGAAAAACGGCCCTCGATATCGAGCGGGACAATTCCCTTGCATGAACTCCTGGAATTGCTGAACTTTAAGCGGCTCATCCACACACGGCTTAGCTACAGCAATTTTGCGGAAGGGTTTAAGCAAATACAAAACGTGCTCGCGCTGCTTCAGCATGTCACAATAAAACTCTCATACAAAAGCTGTGTGTGTCCCTGCAGCTCACCATCGGAGCATGCAATTACGTTCACCGCGGGAGAAAAGACAATCAAGGTTCCAGTATCAATGTCACAAAACCGAGAAAGCATTGCGCATTACTTCCAAAACACTGCTGGCATATTCTGCTGTACCCTTGGCAGAGAATCAGCAGAGCTCGTCCACAACATTGCGGCTCACAGCATGAGCAATGGTGTAACACTTCATGCTCTCTTTGCTGAGCTCACCGAAACAGGAGCAGAGCTTGTTCACAACAAACTCAAAAAAGAGGCCCAGGTACAGAGCGGTAAACGCTACTCATTTGGCTTTCCCGGAGCACCTGGCGTTGAATATAACCATTTGCTTCTCGAGTTTCTCTCTGCCGAAACGATAGGACTCTCAGCTATGCCATCGGGGGAGCTCATTCCAGAGTACAGCATCACTGCGATAGTGAGTTTTGATCCCGATGCCCGCTATATCGACGCATAATATCAGATAACTGTGATTAGCCAAAAACAAGTGAATTGAATTTAACACAGACATAAAACAAGGAGTAATACCATGCAAGCGAGTTTAAGCAACAATCTTCATAACCAAAAAATAAGCAATGCAATACCCGTCGCCATTCTGGGAGCAACCGGCACCGTCGGACAAAAAATGTTACTGCTCCTTCACAATCATCCATGGTTTACCGTAACACAGCTCTGTGCATCGCATCAGTCCGCAGGAAAACCATACGAGGAGGCCGTCCACTGGACACAGCCTGAACCAATACCAGAACCATTCCGCAAGATGATTGTTTTGCCATGCATGCCCGTACCGCAGGAAGCACCAGTACAGGCGC
>CAZVTR010000031.1:14458-20870 GCA_964630305.1 uncultured Treponemataceae bacterium
CTCCAATAACCACTCCGATAACTGCTTTGACAACCGCTCCGAAAACAGCTCCGGCAGCTGCCGTATAGCATTTTCTGCGCTCGATGCCGATGTTACAGGCCCCATCGAAGAAGCATGGGCACAAGCCGGCATTGCCGTTATCAGCAATGCACGAAACCACCGCATGCGCCCCGATGTACCGCTCATCGTCCCGGAAGTTAACCCCGATCACCTTGAGCTTATCACATGTCAGCCTTATCCCAGACCGGGATGCATCATTACCAATCCCAATTGTTCGACAATAGGACTTGTACTTGCGCTAAAACCATTGCACGACGCATTTGGCATCAGAGCGGTGCAGGTTACGACCATGCAGGCAGTATCAGGAGCGGGATACCCCGGCGTTTCCTCGCTCGATATTTTTGACAACGTTATTCCCTACATTTCCGGAGAAGAAGAGAAACTCGAACACGAAGTTATAAAAATATTAGGAACGCTGGAAACTCGGCGCGAAGCTCAACAAGTTCTTCAAGCTCATCAACCTCAACAAGATCATCAAGCACAGGCGACGCAGGGACAGACCCACCAAACGGCTCGCACAACAAGGAGGGGGAATAGTTCTATCGATGGCGGCGGGTCAGCTGAATGCTGTGAATCTTCTGCAGGCAGCGGGTCGACTGTTGACTGTGGATCTACTGCAGGCTCTGAGTCAACTGGATATTGCGAGTCAACTACGGATTATGGATCAACTGCGGTCTATAGCTCACCTGCAGGCGGCGGATCAACCGCGGACTGTGGATCAACTGCGGCCAGCAATTCGAACTCAGGTAGCGTCACACCAGCGCCGATTGGCATTACACCACAAGCAATTGGCATCACACCAGCGCCGATACTCCTCAGCGCATCCTGCCACCGCGTGCCTGTCCTCGACGGGCATCTGGAATCTGTTTCCGTCAAACTTGCGGAAAAAGCCGACAGCGCTGCACTCCTGAAAGCATGGGAGCAATTTTCAGAAGCAAGTCTTACAAGCGGACTCCCCCTCCAGCGTCTGCCGCTCTGCTATCTTCCAGAAAAAGACCGTCCGCAGCCCCGGCTAGACCGCAGCAGAGGTTCTGGCATGACAGTATCAGTTGGGAGACTCCGGCCATGCTCCGTGCTCGATTGGAAATTTGAAGTGCTCGTGCACAATACACTCCGCGGGGCTGCGGGCGGGGCAGTCCTCTTAGGTGAGCTCTATGCAAAAAAAGCCGGACTCATTGAACAGTATTGCTAACCATCGACATCGAGCAAATAACGTCCCGGCACTGCAAACAGCGTATATTGCAATTTCGGCTCGCCTGCTTTGTGATAATATCTTAACCAGAAACTTTAGCTTTAAGAACATTGAGAATTGGCAGGTTTTTAAGGTATCGGTTTAACAGCGCATAGTCATACGCCGTTTTGCCGGTTTTGCTCTTTAACGCAGCATTTGCGCCTGCTTCGAGCAAAATATTGATAATAGTAACATTAGAATTATAGCCAGAGGCATACATGAGTGCCGTGCGTCCGCTTGCATCCTGGGCATCAATCTCGGCTCCGACTTTTAAGAGCGTGCGAATCACATCGGGATTGGTGTTGTTGAGTGCAGCATACATGAGCGCAGTCATACCCAGCTTGTCGCGATAATTGACATCGGCACCGGCGGCTATGAGCATGGTGATAACTTCCGTATAGCGGTTAAACGCGGCAGCGTACATGAGCGGCGTGCTTCCGTTGCTGTCAGTCGTGTTTACAGCAAAACCAGAAAGCAGGAAGGCAGAAACCTGTTCGGGCTTGCCCGTTCTAAACACATCAAATTTAGGTGCATCTGCTGCAATAATCGTTATGCTAATAAAGATTCCCAGAACCAGAGCCGCTTTGCGCTTCATCAATCCTCCCTTGAAACCTTTTGTTGCAATGCAAAACCGTCGCTTTCTCTAATTTAAGTATAAAAGAGAAAATTGCTTTTTGTCAAAGCAAGGCCCTCTGAATAGCACGGATGTGTTTGTGTGTGTGGGGGGGAAGTCTCCCCCTCGCTCCGGCCGCTAGCGGGCACAGTACCCCAGGCTGCCATGTATTGCAGCGCTGCGTCCCGAGTAGCCCACAGGGCCGCGCCAAGCCCGCCGTGCAGCCTCGTAGCTATAGCCCTCGCGTTGCCCCGGCGGCCTCCGCTACCCCCTCTGCGGGGGACACCCCCGCAACGCCCCCGTGTTTAGCACCGATTATTATGCAGCCCCCTTGCCATGGTGGGGTGCCCGTAACGCGCCCGTATTGCTCTGCCCCGCGGTCTTGCGATGTGTCCTTCCCCTTGCTGCTTCGGAGCCGCTAGCGCCCGGCGGCTTCCTCAAACGCCAAAGTAAAATAAGAATTTGCTTGTTTTACTTTTAGCATGCAAAGTAAATTAAATGAGTGTATACTATATGCTAGTAGGTGTGTATGGATATCAAAGATTTTAAGGCCGGATCCTACAGGAATGGCTATCAGTACCAGTATTTTTTGCCTGAAAAAATCAATCATCTTTTTTACTGGACCGATCCGACGATCAATGAACTTCTAGAAAAGGCTTCTGTCCTATTGGGCGAGTTGAATTCGTTTTCACGACTGGTTCCTGATACGGATATGTTTATTATTATGCATATCTTTAAAGAGGCGGTCCTTTCCAGCCGTATCGAAGGAACCCGGACAAACATCGAAGAAGCATTTATAGACGAATCGGATATAAATCCCGAACAACGTGATGATTGGCAGGAAGTCCACAATTATGTCAAAGCCATGAACGCAGCCATCGAAGAGCTCAAAACCCTGCCGCTCTCCACACGACTCATCCGGGATACCCATCGTATACTGCTTTCCAGCGGCCGGGGACGACATAAAGCGCCGGGGGAATTCAGAACTTCCCAGAACTGGATCGGCGGGGCCGCACTATCCGATGCGATTTTTATCCCGCCGGCTCATACAGAGCTTTCGGACCTGCTTACGGATTTTGAGTTTTTTTTAAACAATCAAGACCTCAGAGTCCCTCACCTCGTTAAAATAGCCATCGCCCATTACCAGTTCGAAACCATACACCCCTTCCTGGACGGCAACGGAAGAATGGGCAGGCTTCTCATCACGCTGTATCTGGTATCCAGCGGGTTGCTCGAAAAGCCGCTCCTGTACCTGTCTGAGTTTTTCGAAAAAAACAGAAGCCTTTATTACGACAACCTGACCCTGGTGCGCACCAAAAACGATTTAGCCCAATGGATCAAGTTTTTTCTGGTCGGTGTGATTACCACCGCAGAGAAAGCCACGGAAACGCTCCGCAACATTATGGAGCTTAAAGGCCGTATCGAAAAAGATCACATCCTTTCCATGGGAAAACGCTCCCGCCAAGCATTGGCCCTCCTACACTATCTGTTTAAAAAACCGGTCATCACTGTCAAGGAGGCTCAGACTTCAACAGGACTTTCTCTTAAAGCGGCTAATGACCTGGTTCGTGTGTTTACCGAAAGAGGAATTCTTAAAGAGATTACCGGATACCAGCGCAACCGTATTTTTGTATTTGATGCCTACATGAAGCTCTTTAGCGAACAATAAAAGCAAATGGAAGTTTCTCCCTCGCTCCGGCCGCCAGCGGGCACAGTACCCCAGGCGGCCATGTATTGCAGCGCTGCGTCCTCAGCGGACCTAGCCGCGCAAGGCTCTTTGCGGCGGCCTCCGCTGCCCCCTCTGCGGGGGACGCCCCCGCAGTTTGTGTCACTGTGCGGCGCTTAAATGCTCCCCCTATGGCACACCGAGGTTCATCGAGCTGACGCGCCCCCCTGTCAATCTGCGCACGTCCTTGCCAGGAGGTAAATTTTGGGGCATACTGTTTTTATGACTCAAAACCGGATGGAAGAACCTATAACTGGCAACAATCTATGAAACCTGTAACTTACCACTTGGGGGCATTCCCGCCCAAACAACTGGATTGGGAGCTTTTAGTCCCTCTTATTGGCCCCGCAAACGCAGCATTAGCCCGGTACGACGGTTTACTCAGTGCGATACCAAATCCTCATGTGCTTCTATCTCCACTGGTCACCCAGGAAGCGGTGCTATCCTCAAAAATCGAAGGGACCCGAGTTACAGTTGGCGAAGTACTCGAGTACGAAGCTCAGATACATAATCTCTCAGAGTCAAAAAAAAACGATGCCGAAGAAGTAATAAACTATCGAAAAGCTCTGCGAGCCTGTTCTCACGCCATTGAAGAACGACCCTTTTCGCAACACATTCTTAGATCCGCCCATGCAATACTCATGCAAGGAGTTCGTGGACAGGGAAAAACACCGGGAGCTTATCGCACTAATCAGAATTGGATTGGCAGCACCAATTCCACGTTCGAAACAGCCAGTTACATTCCCATAGCCCCGGAACAGTTACAATCAGGAATGGATCTTTGGGAATGTTATTTCAATGAAAGTCGCGAACTCGATGCATTAGTCCAATTAGCCATTATCCACGCCGAATTCGAAGCGCTACATCCTTTTAACGATGGGAATGGTCGTCTAGGACGCATGTTAATTCCACTTTTTTTATATCAGCTAAAACTGCTGCACAGTCCTGATTTTTATATGAGCGCATACCTGGAAGCGAATCGGGATGAATACATAGACCGTCTCCGTGCTATTTCAATCCATGGAACCTGGACCGAATGGTGTGAGTTTTTCTTAAAAGGAATATTGTCTCAGGCCCAGGAAAATGAGCAAAAAGCGAAAAACATTCTCTCACTTTATAACACAATTCGGCCTTTAGTTACCAAAATAAGCCATAGCCAGTATGCTCCCAATGCAGTGGACTTTATGTTCAGAGTTCCGATTTTTTCTACCCCCGACTTTATACAAGAATCAAATATTCCCAAACCCACAGCCATACGCATTGTTAATTTATTGGTCCAGCATAAAATCATTGAGCCCTTACGAAGTGGTAAAGGTAGGTCCGCCAGTATTTTTATGTTCACCGACCTTTTGCGAATTACCGAAGGGCTCTAGTTGTGTCTCACCTATGAGACGCTACTATTTTTGCGTCTCATTTTTTATAAAATATGAGACACAAAAAACACAAGCCTATCGAGTGGCTCTTTTTCTCCGGTTCCTTAAGAGTAAGAGACCAGAGGGGGAAGTCTCCCCCTCGCTCCGGGGGACACCCCCGCAACACCTCCGCAGTTTGTGTCACTGTGCGGCGCTTAAATGCTCCCCCTATGGCACACCGAGGTTCATCGAGCTGGCGCGCCCCCCTGTCAATCTGCGCACGTCCTTGCCAGGAGGTAAATTCTGGGGCATACTAGGGTAATAAAAATATGGAATTAACTGACCACCATTCCAAATACATTGCTTACGATTTAACTCGCAAAGCCGTGGGGAGCCCTGACCGTTTGTCCATGGCGTTGTTCAATGCATCGGTAGATCTAAATCCCCACCAGATTGAAGCGGCCCTCTTTGCCTTGCAATCTCCCCTTTCCATGGGTTGCGTTTTAGCCGACGAGGTCGGTCTTGGAAAAACAATCGAAGCGGGAATTATTCTCTGCCAGTACTGGGCGGAGCGGCGGAGAAAGATTCTTGTGATTACACCCGCGTCCATCCGCAAACAGTGGGCTTTAGAGCTCGAGGAAAAATTTAATCTGCCCGTGATCATCCTCGACTCAAAATCCTATGCGGAGGCGATCAAACAAGGGAAACAGCCCCTGCAACAAAAGGCAATCCTGATCGCGTCCTACAATTTCGCGAACAGAATGAAGGATGAAATCAAATCGGTCGCCTGGGATTTAGTGGTCATTGACGAGGCCCATAAACTGCGCAATGCCTATAGACTAAGCAATAAGGTCGGCCAGGGCATCCGCTGGGCTACCGAGGGCTGTAAAAAGCTACTCCTGACGGCCACTCCTTTACAGAACTCCCTACTCGAACTGTATGGGTTAACCACTTTAATAGATGAAAATATCTTTGGCGATGTCAACGCGTTCAGGGCGCAGTTCATGAACGCCGGGGCAAATACGGAAGAATTACGCAGACGGTTACAATCCTTTTGTAAACGCACCCTCAGAAATCAGGTGGTGGAATATATTTCCTATACTCAACGAAAAGCGATTACCAGACCTTTCCGGCCCACCGACGACGAACACCGCTTATATGAGGCAATCTCACTTTTCTTACAGCGGGAAAGCAGTTACGCCATTCCGAATAGCCAGAAGCATTTAACCCAGATCATCCTACGGAAACTCCTGGCGTCTTCGTCCAAAGCCATTGCCGCGACATTGGAAACCATGAAGGCGCGGCTGGAAAAATTGCGGGACGAAAAGCTACCCCCTGAAGAAGATACCCTGGATCGCCTGTTTCCCGACGAAGAAATCGAAGATGACCTCTTAGACGAAATCCTCGAAGAAGAAGAAGAAGAAGAAGAA
>CAZVTR010000031.1:20970-30956 GCA_964630305.1 uncultured Treponemataceae bacterium
AATCGAAGATGACCTCTTAGACGAAATCCTCGAAGAAGAAGAAGAAGAAGAAGAAAAAGACTCAGTAGAAATAATAGAGAGAAATAAGATCAACGAAGAGATCCGGGAATTGGAGCGGCTTTCCCACTGGGCAGCATCGATCGGTACGGACACAAAAACCCGGAGTTTACTCACGGCCATTGAAATCGGCTTTAGGGAAATGGCCGCAAGCGGCGCCGCTCAAAAGGCCCTCATCTTTACCGAGTCGCGACGTACCCAGGATTATCTCGTGGCTTTCCTGGAACAACATGGTTATGCCGGGAAAGTCGTGGCCTTTAACGGGACTAACAGTAGTCCCGCCGCTACCGCCATCTATCAACAATGGCTGGAAGCCAATCGCAATACAGGCCGTATTTCCGGATCCCGGGATGTGGATATCCGCACCGCTTTAGTCGAGCATTTCCGGGATCACGCCCAGATCATGGTAGCCACCGAGGCCGCGGCCGAAGGGGTCAACCTGCAGTTTTGTTCCCTGGTTATCAATTATGACCTGCCATGGAACCCCCAACGGGTGGAACAGCGCATCGGCCGCTGCCACCGCTATGGTCAAAAACACGATGTGGTGGTGATCAATTTCCTCAACGAACGCAACGAAGCGGACCGGCGAGTGTTAGAACTGCTTTCTGAAAAATTCCGTCTTTTTAGCGGGGTATTCGGCGCGTCCGACGAGATTCTGGGAACCATTGAGTCAGGAGTGGATTTTGAAAAACGGATCTTGGCCATTTACCAGGAATGCCGGACCCCTGAGGAAATCGAAGCGGCCTTTAAAAAGTTGCAGGAGGAAATGGATGCAATCATCCGGCAACGCCTGGAGGACACCCGAAGAAAACTCTTTGAAAATTTCGACGAAGATGTCCATGAACGCCTAAAACTCAGGCTCGACAGTACCCGGGAACAGTTGGATAAATTTTCGAAGCGCTTCTGGAATTTAACCCGGCATATTCTCAAAGATGTGGCCCAGTTTTCAGAGGATACTTTATCATTCCACTTAATCCAACCACCCAAACTTGATATCGCCCCCGGCAAGTATCACCTCATTACCAAAGCTCACCGCTTGGCAGAGAACACCCTCGAAACCTACGATTCATTCCTGTACCGCTTAAGCCACCCCTTGGGCGAGTATGTGGTAGAAACGGCAAAGCACCTTCCGACCCCCAGTGTCCACATCGCCTTTGATATCAGCCACCACCCGAGCTATATTCATGTGGTGGAACAGCTCAAAGGGAAATCCGGATATTTGATTCTTGCCAAACTCACTATCGAAAGCTTTGAAAATGAAGAATACCTTTTATTTTCGGGCTTTGATCAGGACGGGCACGCCTTAGACCAGGAAACCTTCGAAAAGCTTTTTTCTTGTTCAGGAAAGTTCATGGAACCGATCACCCTGACCGAGGCGGTTATAGATCGCTTGCGGGCGGAAGCCAAACGCCACACCGAGGCGACGGTTAGCCTGTCTTTGGAACAAAACAGCCAGTATTTTAACGAAGCCCGGGAAAAACTGGAAAAATGGGCGGATGATATGGTGTTCTCAGCCGAGAAAGCCCTGAAGGATACCAAAGAACAGATCAAAGCCCTGCAACGGGATGCGCGGCACGCGACGACCTTGGAAGAACAACACGCCATTCAGGAAAAAATACGGGCCCTGGAAAAACAACAGCGCCGGCAACGGCAGGAAATCTTTCAGGTAGACGATGAAATTATCGCCAAGCGGGATGAACTCATCAGCAAACTGGAAAAACGGCTTACCCAAAAAACCGAAACAGAAATTTTATTTATGATCCAATGGAGTGTGGCATGAATGGTGAGCAGCTGGTGATTTATACAAGTGAAGATGGTTTAGTTCAGACTGAGGTCCGCCTTGAACATGACACTGTTTGGCTCACCCAAAAACAGATGGCCGACCTTTTCCAGACAAGCAAACAAAATATTAGTTTGCATATCAAGAATTGTTTTCTGGAGGGTGAACTTTCAAAAAATGGAACTGTCAAGGAATACTTGACAGTTCAAACAGAAGGCAAACGAAAAATCGAACGTATGGTGGAATACTATAATCTTGATGTGATTATATCAGTTGGCTACCGTGTAAAATCCTTGCGCGGAACCCAGTTTCGTATTTGGGCAAACCGCATTTTAAAAGAACATCTGCTAAAAGGTTACACCATTAACGAAAAACGTTTAATTGCGCAACGACAAAAGCTTCAAAGCTTAAAAGAGACTATTGTTTTAGTTGAGCGTTCTTTAGAAAATGAAGGCCAGACTGCGGTTGAAGCAAAAAATCTTGTTTCCTTGCTTGCAGAATTTGCCAAGGGGCTGGATCTTTTAGATGATTATGATCATAACAATCTGGAAGCAAAAGGGAAAAACACAAATTCTGCAATACGCATTACTACAAAGGAATTTTTGTCTGTTGTAGATGCTCTGGGTGCTTAACATACATGGTACCCCCTTGGCTTTAGGCAGCTCAGAAAGCTAGTTCAGTTTTATACTGAAAGAGCAAGTTGTTAAGAGTAACCGAAGGAAATACTAATGCATCCTCAGGTAAGTCCGGATATGTTTCACGGACCAGGTTTAATGGCGTATCACCCTTATAGCGATTATGCCGTAAAGAGTTAAACCATTTTTGTTACTAGGCTGCTTTATCCAAAAATTCATGCAAATATGCATTTAACGACATAGCTCGCATAACTGGCAAAATAGGGCTTCTATACGAAAAATTGACGCATAAACATTCTAAAATTGACAGCTAAGATGAAAACGACTAGAATAGTTTTAGCATGTATTTTTCGTACATGCGGAAGTTATACGAAAGGCAGAGCGCTAAGACAGTGAAAAGAAAATTTAATTATTATAGAGAAATTTTTTAACCCCGCCCCAAAGAACGCCCGCCGTCCTTGATGGGCGAATAAAAGAGGATTTGAATGACAGATAAAAAACATTTGTCAGAAAGAGATATAATAACTCAATTCATTATTCCAGCACTGGTAAAATCCGGTTGGAATATTGAAACGCAGATTCGAGAAGAGGTTTTCTTTACTGATGGTCGTATATTTGTCAAAGGAAACAAAACAGCAAGAGGAGAAAGAAAAAGAGCAGACATTATTCTTTACTATAAGCCAAATATTCCCGTCGCAATAATTGAAGCAAAGGACAATAATCACGCCATTGGTGCTGGAATACAGCAAGGTATAAACTATGCGGAAATATTAGATATTCCAGTAGTATTTAGTTCTAATGGTGATGGATTTCTTGAACATGATAGGTCGGGTCATTCTTCACAAATTGAGAGAATTCTTGATCTGAATAGTTTTCCTGCACCTCAAGAACTTTGGGAAAAGTATAAACATTACAAAGGTATTACAACAGAAGAACAGGAAAAGATATCTTCATTTGATTACTTCTTTGAGGGTTCTGGCAGAAAACCTCGTTATTATCAGCAAATTGCGATAAATAGAACTGTTGAAGCTATTGCTAAAGGTCAGAACCGCATTTTGCTTGTGATGGCAACAGGGACTGGTAAAACTTATACAGCATTCCAAATTATTTATAGGCTTTGGAAAAGCGGTGCTAAAAAAAGAATCCTTTTTCTTGCAGACAGGCATGTTCTCATTGACCAAACCAAACGGGGTGATTTTAAGCATTTTAAAGATAAAATGACTGTTATCAGAAAAAAAGTTATTGATAAAGCCTTTGAAATATATCTTGCTCTTTATCAGGGATTAACCAATTACGATGAAGATAAAGATGCATATAAAGAATTTAGTCCTGATTTTTTTGATTTAGTAGTAATTGATGAGTGTCATAGAGGGAGCGCTGCAGAAGATAATGCATGGCGTAGTATTTTAGAATATTTTTCCAAAGCAACTCATATTGGTCTTACTGCAACACCAAAAGAAACAAATGAAGTTTCAAACATTGAATATTTTGGTAATCCGATTTATACATATTCTTTAAAACAGGGTATTGAAGATGGTTTTTTGGCGCCATATAAAGTAATCCGTGTTGGTCTAAATGTTGATCTTGAAGGCTGGCGACCGGACTCGACTGTTAGGGATAGCCATGGAGAACCGATAGAAGACCGTATATATAATACAAAAGATTTTGATCGTAATTTAGTAATCCACGAGCGAACAAAGATTGTTGCTGTAAAAATTACTGAATTCTTGAAAAAAACTAATCCTTATGATAAAACCATTGTATTTTGTGTAGATATTGAACACGCTGAAAGGATGCGACAGGCTTTGTTAAATGTAAATCCTGAAGAAGCCAAAAAATCTAATAAATATGTGATGCGAATTACCGGTGATGATGATGTTGGTAAAAGAGAATTAGATAATTTCATTAATCCCGAAGAGAGATATCCAGTTATTGCGACAACCTCAAAACTTATGACAACTGGAGTTGATGCTCAGACTTGTAAACTTATTGTATTGGATTCTAATATATCATCTATGACAGAGTTTAAGCAAATTATTGGCCGTGGAACAAGAATTAACGAAGAGTACGGAAAACATTTTTTCACTATTATGGATTTTCGCAATGTTACAGACCTTTTTGCAGATCCAGCTTTTGACGGTGAACCGGTTATGATAAAAAAAGTTTCTGGTGAAGACAATCTTAAAGATAATGATATCTATTCTGATGAAGAAGTAATCGATCCTGAAACTGGCAATGAAGTCGATTTTGGAGAAGATGAAGATATTGAACCTGAAAAACAGACAATTATTGACGGCGGTCAAATTGTCGATGATCATAAGGGAAAGGTGTATGTCGCCGGAGTAGATGTGTCTATTCTTAATGAACGGATGCAATACTTGGATGCTAATGGCAAACTGATAACCGAAAGTCTTAAAGAATATACAAAAAAAGGAATTTTGCGTGAGTATCGCAGTCTGGAAGAATTTCTTACTAAATGGAATTCGGCAGATAAAAAACAATCTATAATTTCTGAATTGGAAAAAAACGGCGTCATACTTGAAAACTTGATGGATGAGGTAAAAAAGGAACTGGATATTTTTGACCTTATTTGTCATGTTGCTTGGGATATGCCGGCTCTAACCCGAAGAGAAAGGGCAGAACAAGTTAAAAAGCGCAATTATTTTACCAAATATGGCGAAAAAGCACGAAAGATTTTAAATGCTCTTTTAGATAAATATGCAAGCGAAGGTATTGAAAACATAGAAGAACTTTCTGTGCTTAAAGTTGCTCCATTTAACGAAATGGGCACACCGGCAGAAATTATAGCTCTATTTGGCGGGAAAGAAAATTATTTGAAAGCAATCAAAGAACTGGAACAAGAATTATATAAGGTGGCGGCATAAATGAAAAACATTGGCAATATTATTAAGACTTTACAAAATATCATGCGTAAAGATCAGGGCGTATCGGGCGACGCTCAGAGGATTGAACAGCTTGGCTGGCTTATTACTCTAAAAATAATTGATGATAAAGATACCGAACTCGAACTGATTCAAGATAACTATAAATCACCGATTCCCAAAGAACTTCAATGGCGTAGCTGGGCTGCTAATCCTGAAGGGATGACAGGCGATGAACTGAAAGAATTTATTGATCAAAAACTCTTTCCAGGTTTAAAAAATCTAGATGTTTCTTCTGGCAATAAGAGGGCTTTGATTATCCGTGAAATATTTGAAGGAACTAATAACTACATGAAAAACGGCACTATTATTAGACAGGTGCTTAATTTATTGAATGAGATTGACTTTAATGTTTCGGAAGACAGACATCTTTTTGGTGATATTTACGAAACTATTTTAAAGGACCTGCAAAGTGCCGGAAACTATGGAGAATTTTATACTCCACGAGCCATTACCGAATTTATGACTGAAATCATCAATCCACGCCTTGGCGAAAAAGTTCTTGATCCTGCCTGCGGTACCGGAGGATTTTTAACGAGCGCAATTGAGAATATCAGAAAACAGGATGTCAAAGGAGTTGAAGACTTAAAGATACTGGAAGAAACTATTCATGGAATGGAATTTAAACCGCTTCCCTTTATGCTTTGTGTTACTAATCTTATACTGCATGATATTGAAGTGCCGAATGTTGACTATACAGACAGTTTAAACCGTGAATACACCAGTATTGGCGCAAAAGATAGGGTTGATGTGATTCTTGCCAATCCACCATTTGGGGCATCGGTAACCGATGGAGTAGAAACTAATTTCCCGTTAAACTATCGTACCACCGAAAGTGCTGATCTATTTTTAGTTTTAATGATCCGTTATTTGAAAGATGGCGGAAGAGCAGCAATTGTTCTGCCTGACGGTTCATTAACCGGCGATGGAGTAAAGGCTCGTATCAGACAACACTGGCTTGAAACCTGTAATCTGCATACCATTGTCAGACTGCCTAATTCGGTTTTTCAACCTTATGCCAGTGTGGCAACCAATCTAATGTTTTTTACAAAAGGTGAGCCGACTAAAGAGATCTGGTATTGGGAGCATAAACTGCCCGAAGGAGTAAAGGCTTATTCCAAAACTAAACCGATACAGAAAAGCGAGTTTGACAGTTTAAAAAAATGGTGGAATGAACGAAAAGAGAATGAACAGGCTTGGAAAGTATCAATTAAAGCTATAGAAGAAAACGGCTATAATCTCGATATAAAAAATCCACATATCGAAGAAGAAGAGCATACCTACTCAAGCAAAGAGATCTTATCTATGCTTCATGAATCTTTTAGAAAGAGTGATGAGTTATTGGAAAAGTTGAAACAGGAGCTTGGGGAATGAAAAAGTGGGCAAAGCTTCCAATAGGTGAGTTGTTTTCTATAGAAAAAGGATCTCTTCAAAGTACTAAATGTATACCTGGTGAATATACATTTATAACTGCTTCAAGTGAATGGAAGACACATAATGAGTACTCTCATGATTGTGAAGCTTTAATTTATGCTGTGGCTGCTTCTGGTTCTTTAGGTAGATGCCATTATTATAAAGGAAAATTTATTGCGAGTGATCTTTGTTTTGTTTTACGAGCGAAAGATGAAAAGAAAATACCAATAAATTACAGATTTTATCAAAATGTATTTAAATTCTTAAGGGAAGATATCGTTGCTAAAACAAAAGCCGGAACATCTAAGGAATCTATAAGTCAAAAAAGATTTTCTAATTATTTATTACCATATATTAATATTGAACATCAATTATATTGGGAAAGCAAACTCATAAATTTTAATAAGAATATTGAAAATTTAAACAATGAATCCCACACCCAATCCACTCTTCTTACCAAACTACGCCAGGCGATTTTACAGGAAGCGATAGAAGGCAAATTAAGCGCTGAGTGGAGAAAAGAGAATCCTGTCCGCAAAGGCGATCCAAATTATGATGCAGAAGCTTTGCTAGAAAAAATCAAGGCTGAAAAAGAAAAACTGCTTAAAGAGGGTAAAATAAAAAAACAGAAAGCCCTTCCAACGATTAAGCCTGAGGAAATGCTGTTTAAATTGCCTGATGGTTGGGTGTGGACAAGATTAGGGAAAGTTATTGAAATGATTTATGGAAAAAGTTTAACAAAAAATAAATGTGATAAAAATAGTGGTTATCCAGTATATGGTTCAAATGGTGTTATTGGTTTTTATAATAAATATCTCACTGAAAAAAACGCGATAATAATTGGTCGAAAAGGTTCTGCGGGAGCATTAAATATTAGTTATTCTCCTTCTTGGACAACAGATGTTGCTTATTTTGTTGAAGAAAGAAAACACTTAAATTTTATTTATTTGTTTTATCTTTTAAAATCTCTAAAATTAGAAAATTTTGGAAAAGGAATAAAACCAGGTCTTAATAGAAATGAGGTTTATAATATACAAATTTCACTTCCTCCACTTGCAGAACAGCAAGCCATAGTTGAAAGAGTAGATAAACTTCTTGCTAAGGTTGATGAATTAGAAAAGCAGGTTGCCGATCGCAAAGAAAAGGCAGAACAGCTGATGCAGGCAGTTTTACGAGAAGCGTTTGAAGGAAAATATAAGGATGATTGAGTCAATACGAATTGCCAATACTGCGAATTTTGGTTCTGATACCCAAGAACTATCCGGTCTTTCGCAATTTAATTTTATATATGGCTCTAATGGTTCGGGTAAAACTACTATCAGTAGAATTATTGCTAATGAGAATAATTACCCTTCCTGTCAGGTGAAATGGAAAAATGGATTAAAACTTAAACCTATGGTTTATAATCATGATTTCATAGAAAGGAATTTTAACCAGCCCAGCGAACTAAAAGGGGTTTTTACACTTGGCGAGGTTCATACAGAGACAATTGCAAAAATAACGGAATTAAAAAAACAAATAGATGATTTAGTAGCAAACAATTCTAATTTACTTGAAAATCTTCAAGGCTCAGATGGAGCTAGCGGTAAAAAGGGCGAGTTGCAAACACTGGAAAATGAGTTTAAAGATAAAGTATGGGAACTCAAAATAAAATATGATGAAATATTCAAAGAAGCTTTTAAAGGGATGCGAAATAATAAAGAAGCATTCCGAGACAGATTTTTAGAGGAAAGTAATAAAAATAGTACCGAATTACTCAGTTTTGATGAGCTTAAAGAAAAGGCAGCAAGCATTTTCATTGAAGAGCCTCTTGTAGAAAACCTTTTACCAACTTTCGATACCGCATCTCTTCTTAAATGTGAAGCAAACCCTATACTATCAAAACCAATTGTGGGAAAAGATGATGTTGATATTGCTGCGATGATTAATAAACTGGGAAATAGCGATTGGGTTAAAGCTGGACGGACGTTTTATGAAAAAAATGATATGGTTTGCCCATTTTGCCAGCAAAAGACATTACCTTCTTTTCAAAAAAGCTTGGAAGACTATTTTGATGAGTCTTACCTTCAAGACATTCAAAACATTGATAAACTTTCCTCGCAATATATTTATGAAGTTGAAAGTATTAACAGTAAACTACAATCAATACTTTCAAATTCAACCCGGTTTTTAGATAATGAAAAATTTAAAAAAGAGGTAGAACTATTTCAGTCAAAATCCTCAATAAATCAGGAGAGATTGAAAGAAAAAAAGTCAAAACCAAGCCATATAATCAGTTTGGAACCAATGAAAGAAACTCTTACTTCAATTCTAAATTTTATAAATACTGCAAATGAAGCTATTTCAAAACATAATAGCATGGTAAATAATCTTTCAAACGAAAAGAAAATATTAACAAATCAGATTTGGCGTTTTCTCATAGAAGAAATCAAAACAGAACTAACGAAGTATAAAACCCAAAAAGATAGTATTGAAAAAGCTATTTCTGGAATACAAGAAAAGATAAATAAGAGTAATAAAGAGAAACAACAAAAAGAAAATGAGGTAAAAATCTTAGAAAAACAGACAACATCTATACAACCAACAATAGATGAAATTAACAGTCTGCTAAAACAATTCGGCTTTTCATCATTTACCTTGGCAAAGTCAGCCAGTGGAAATTATTATAAGCTGCAAAGACCAGATGGTGCTGATGCAAAAACAACTTTAAGCGAAGGAGAAAAATCTTTTGTTTGTTTCCTCTATTTTTATCATCTTTTAAAAGGTAGTGATTCAGAAAACGGTATAACTGCAGATAGAGTCGTAGTTATTGATGATCCTGTATCAAGCTTGGATAGTGATGTTTTATTTATTGTTAGCAGTTTAATTAAAGGGCTATTTGACGAAATAAGAAATAATAGCAATCATATAAAGCAAATGTTTATCCTGACTCATAATGTATATTTTCATAAAGAAATTACCTTTAATCAAAAACGCAGAAATAATCAAGCCATGAATGAAGAAACATTCTTTACAGTTAGAAAATATGAAACAGGATCCAAAATTGTGAAATGGAATGAGAATCCAATAAAAACATCTTATGACTTACTTTGGTCTGAAGTACGGGCACAAAATAAATCAACATTGACAATTCAAAATACATTAAGGCGTATTTTAGAA
>CAZVTR010000032.1:0-15004 GCA_964630305.1 uncultured Treponemataceae bacterium
TTTTTCGATTTTACTATACCATACGAATAAAGTAAAATAAAGTAGTCGTATTGACGAAAACCTTTGCCAACTGAAAATAAGAACCGTTTATGAACTTTTGTGACACAAAATTAAGTTTCTGTACACAAATCCTTAATTAAAGCATTAATTGCAGTTTTATCAGCATTCTTTATGGATTCGTTAAAAACTATAGTACCCTTTTTTAAAACAATCACCCTATCTGCAATTTCTGTAACATCAAAGATATCATGCGAAGAGACAATTATTGTTGAATGATATTTCTCTTTATGATCAAGCAAAAGTTTTGTTAATAAAGATCTTCCTTCAAGATCGAGGTACGCATAAGGCTCATCCAGTATGATATTCTCTGCACCAAAAAGCAAAGCAAGAACGATTCCCAGCCTTTGCTTATTTCCTGTTGAAAATGAAGCAATATTTTTTTTACTCTTCATTAAAACGCCAGAAAATTTTTCTATTAATGTCTGATCCATAATGGATGGCTGAAAACTCGCTCCGTAACTTTTTTTAATATAGTCATATAAAATTTGCGGAGACATATAATCAGGTAAATAGTTTACGCCAAAATAACCCGCCGACTTCTTTTTCCAGGCATCTATGGAGTGTTCCCCATTATAGACAATTTGTCCTGAATCCAATTGCACAAGATCATACAACGCCCTCAGCAATGTAGTTTTCCCGGCACCATTATTTCCTGCCAGTAGTACTATTTCATTGCTATCAATATGCAGCGAATCAATTTTTAAAATAAAATTACCATACTGCTTTTTTACGTCTTTAAGTTCAATACCCATGACTATCCCCAAAATTTATCGAGCATAATATATTTATATTTTTGTAAAATATATTTCAGTAGAATATTTCTTACTATTAAAAATATGACAGAAAACAGTATTAGTACTACAAAAACTGTGTTATACGCTACATGAGTTTTGAAAACATGTAAAATATATAAACTAAAAAAGGAAAGAAAAAGCATTGCCTGACTGCTGATAATATGAACCGGGCCATACCCCTGATAATTAAAAGTCGATGGTTTATCAGGATCTATTTTTTGAATCATTTTTAAAAATATTACAAACATAACAAAGGAAAGAACACTGGAATTAAAAAAGGCAAATGCAAGTGTTTCTAACCAGTTGTTTTTGAAAATTAACAACAGCATACTGAGCACAAAACCGTATGTAAAAGCAATTAGTGATACACTATTTAACTTTTTTATCACATTACCGCCAAACATAACCGGCATTGCCGATGTTGTAATTATCATTTTATAATCAGTTCCGGCAAGAAAGGGTACTATTACAAAAATTGGCATGGCGGATATGTAATACATAAGGGCTATTGGGAAAATATTATTTTTATTCATAATTTTTTCAATAACAGGAACTTTATAAAGATTATGTTCTGAAAGGTATGCTAATAAAAATATAACAAGCACTACCACAAAAAATAAAAATGAAACAAGTAATTGATTTCTATGCCGTTTTGAAGCAACAAAAAAATTAAATGAATCAGAGCCGGACATTACCTCTGCAGGAGCCCATGTATCAATATAGCTACTTTTAAGAAAGACTCTATATTCTAATATTTTGATGCAAACAAAAAGTATACAATAGCTAATTACCCTATATACTGTTATAGTATTGTTCAAAGTAAAAATCATTAAAGCGCTAATACCATACAGGGCAAGCGAAGCGAATATTTTTAACCACAATCCTTGAACATAGTACACACATGTCTTCGCAGCAACCAGTATGCTAAATATAAATATGTAGAGCATTACAATCGGCATACTCTTGCCTGGGTTGCTTTGAAAGCAAGCAACTAAAAATGCTAATCCCGGCATGCCTTCAATTGGAAAAATTCTCTGCAGCACTGATTTAGCTGCAAACATTCGTTTAGACAATCCATACAACAATAAAAAGCTTATATCTTCATAGTGAACAGGAGAAATAAAATAATATATATAACTAATGCAAACACTCAAAGCAACAATCCCCTGTACCGGAATTTTACTTACAAGCTGAAAATATGAAAGTATAAAGCCGACCACAGACAAAAAAAATGATAATCCAACAGCAATTACTACTTTTATAAACAAAAGCACACTTTTCATGTATACAAAAAACTCCACTACTACTAAAAAAAATCCGAATAGTTATCTTTCAAATAACCTGCAAAACAAGCAGCACCCCACGTCGTTTAATAGTATTAAAATTTGCATTTTATTTCCATTAGCAATCAGATAACTTGTGGAAAACCTGTGCGTTATTTTGTATATAATTACCATAGTGTTTACAAAATAATACAGGGTCCGTTCCTGAGTGGCATTTATTTCAGGTAGACAAAATACTGGCATGTTAAATTGTTTTATAATAAAGATTTAAAGCCGCCACAATTTATTTCACTACTACACATTTATACTTATGTATACAAAACAGGATTTCCTATATTGGAAATCCTGCAAGACTGCTTGTGGAAAACTTGTTGAAAAATTGTAAAATTTTGTAGAAAACCAAGCTAATTGCTTAAAATATCATGCTATAAATGAAACAGCTTGCGCAAGGTAACCGATTTAGCAATGCGGTAGTGGATATAAAACAGGAACAATGCCACTGGTATCAGCGAACTTGCCACAATAGATGACCAGAATAGTTTGAATGGACTTTGAGTATACATCAGAATTGCGGCTTCAATTGCTATGCAAAACTCTGCTATAGCGAGCAGTATCCACCCAATAATATTGAGTCCTTTTCTCTTTGCTAGTGAATATGCAAGGAGTACAATTACAATTGCCACGATTAAGCCAACCATCATGGGGAGCGCCAGTCTGAAAAACCAGACTACAGGGCCCGTGAGCACATCGAGTGCGAATAAAAACGCCGATAACCCAAGCACATCGATTAGCGCAACGAGCCATGGCTTTTTAGGGAGTACAACAGGGGTTGTAGAGAGTATCCAGATGAGTATCAGTGAAAACAAAGGATACCATGCCCATGACAGCTTTCCTTCTATAACCACATTTACAATGCTTACTGCAGCTGCTGCAATTAAAATAGAAACGCTAATAACCTCAAATATTTGAAGACGTCTTTCATTTGATAATGGTACCTGCTGATGTTTTGGTTCAGACACATGATGGTCCTGTGTGTCACTGCTGTTGATTGGTTTATGGCAGAGCGGACAAATTGCTGCATCTCCAATATCAACCCCGCATGTTTTACAAAGCGCCATTATTCTACCTCCGTATGTAAATCTATGTAGACTGGAATATTCAGGGAAGCAAGTCGTGAAAAGAAATGCTGCTCAATTTCCGTACTCACTACACGGCTTCCAAAGCTGATATAAAATTTATCCTGCCATGAAAGGCATGAGGCGTTCGTTTTAGTGTCCACACTGGGTGCTGGAATAAAATCAAACCGCCTCACATGCGATGCAATTTCCTCAGGCAGCGTTACAGCACCCAGGTTCGATATAAATGTAGTAATGAGGGACTGTCCCAGCGTACTAAAAAACAGCCTGGCAAAAAAATCTTTAATGATAAGCGGCACGAGGCGTACGATGATATTTCTCCCGCCGCCAGCATTGCGTGCTATTTGTCTCGCTATCATGCGCTCATCGTTCTCTATCCGCATAACATTATGAACGTATTCGACGAGCTCGTCAAAAGTCCAGTTCCCAAGCCGCGGATCAAGGCATACCATTACATAGAGGCTAAAATTCCTCAGCGTTTTTGATGGATAAAATTTACGCATATTGACTGGCACTTCAACGGCAATATTGTCCCCGTCACGCTTTTTGGGAGGAGTTTGTTTCCACGCTTCAATGTACGCTTCCATCAGCGCAGCCACGAGCACCTCGGTAACACTTGCCTTATGCTGACGGGCATAGTCAAGCAGCGGCTGCAGCGGCATATGAGCGTAGGTTACCCGATAGGTATGTTTATCGAGCACTTTTGCATTCAGGTGGTATGCTCGCGGCAGCGGCAGCGGTCCAGGGATATCGGCCTTATAATGCTTATGGTACGCATCTTCAAACTCTTCTTCCGAAATAGGCTGCCCGGGCATGAGCACATCACCAGTATTCTGTACTACAGTACCGCACTCCTTAAAATACAGAACAAGCAGTGTTTTTAAAAAATTGATTGTACCGGTACCATCGGTGAGCGTATGGTTGAACTCGACTGCTACACGATGCGCTTTGACCCGCACGCGAAACAGCAGGTTGCCCCGCTTATGAATTGAATATCCCATACTGGGTGATCCTACATCAGCCTCAAGCACAGGAAGCGTTTTACTTGGTTCAAAATAGTACCAGAAAAAACCGCGCCGGAGTTCCACGCGATAATATGGATACCGCTCGATTGTTTGCGCAAGCGCTTTTTGCATTGCCTCGTACCGAATTGGATGGTCAAGGGTTGCAGACATACGAAAGATACCGGTTTCAACATCATTGTTGATTGCCGGCATAATTATTGCTGCATTATCGAGTGTATACCATGCGCCAGTTTCGTCGATTACCTGCGTTTTAGCATGTTTCCTGTTTCTAAAACTGACATCTTTAAGCTTCATAGCATATAATATATAACAAACGCTCTTAAACGTGAACAACCCTATTATTGTTCTCATGGCAGTATTAGCAATGTTTGAAGATATGCCCGCTGAATCAAAAGATTATCGTTTACCCGAAATCGCTAAAAGCTATAAAGGCAGGGTAAAGCAGAATTTTCCTGCAAAATACCTTGCAGAGCCGCTCATATTCAAAAACATTCCGCTGACCTCTCTTATCAAGGAAAAGCACTTGCTCTCGTTGGTTATGACAAAGTAATGAGGCTAAACCAAACAGCAGCTAAGAAGTATATGCTAAAATATGCAATATGCAAAAAAGCTTGAGATAATGAAAATTACTCCTCAATGATAACTCTTGACAAGATAAAACACATAAATAACGATATTTAGAGAGGTTTATCATGACTTATGAAGAAAAACGTAGAATGCTTAACTTAGTTTTTGAGGAGAGTTTATTTAAAAGAATTTCATCTAGTATTAAATATATGCATAAATTTGGGAATTTTACATTGTATAATTTTTTTCATCTGATTTTTTGTATATTATCAACTAGATTTTGGGATTTAGTGTTTGTTGGTCGTTATGCTATACTAAACATACCTAAACTTAGAAAAATGTTTATTGCATTTGTAAGTGCAGAACTTGCTATCAAATATCTTGATAAAGAAAAAAATTCTACTTACTTATATTATAACTTCATTTATTTATTCACAAGAATTTTGCTTGAATTGAATATCAATGTTGACAGCGGTTTTGAAGAATACTTACCTTTTTAACTTTTATCGTCAAAGAAGACTAAATTAACATTTCATGGTTTAATTGTTAGCGAGGAGGTCTTTTTACTTAATATGATTTGAGTGTATAGACTATTTTGTTTTATTAAAAATTCCAGGAGCGTTTTATTATAGAAGATTTTGATTTTTCGTGGATTTTAGAATTTCTCAAAAAAAACGGAATACCCATACAAAATCCTATTAATATAATCCGTGATAACTGGTCTTTTCTGAGAAACCAATTTCCGGATATTTGGCATTTCATTGCTAACGAAAAAATCTCAAGAGCTGATATTATTACTAAATTTTCTCATGCTACAAAACAAGAAGATCTTTTATGCCTTTTTATTATAACGGAACAGTTTTAGAGAATGCTCAATGCTACTTGAATTATATTAATCTTATAGAAGAAATAGTTTCGTTTTTCAGGCAAAGAGGCATTTCGCAAATACAAATAAGTGGTGATGATATTGAGCTATTACTTTTTTTGGAAAATCAAGCTCAGTTCTAAATTATAGAATAAGCTAGAAAATTAATACATAAATAATATATAATAGAAAAAACAGAGATTCTAAAGGTGTTGAAAACAACCATGAACAAAAAAGAAAGAATTAAGTGGGAAAAAATTAGAAGCACAGGAAAGAGGAATTTTGTTATACAATATGGTGTTATTCGCTGGGGCATCCCGGCCGCGATACTCTGGTCTTTTTTAATGCATTTTTGGCGTCCGGAAGAACCTTGGTATATCAGACCGCTCGTTGCTTTAGTTATATTTCCAATTGGAGGTATTTTTTGGGGTATACTTGTATGGAATATAAATGAAAACAAATATAAAGCTCAAGCAGACTGATATCAGAAAAGAGCAATGTGAGGAGTTTAAAAAGTTGGGATTGTAAAAAAGCTTCAATATTTTGGAATTGAATAGCTGTCAACGCGTGCTCTTGACCAGATACACAAAAAAAAAGGATAATATAATCCCATGAAAAAGCTTATTTTTGTAACTGGCGGGGTGTGCTCCTCGCTTGGGAAAGGTATTTCTGCGTCTTCGATTGGCTGTCTGCTTGAGTCACGCGGTCTCAATATCCGCATGCTCAAAATTGACCCATACCTTAATGTCGATGCAGGAACCATGAGCCCCTACCAGCATGGGGAAGTATATGTTACCGATGATGGCGCGGAAACAGATCTTGATTTAGGAAACTATGCACGGTTTACCACTGCACCTATCAGCAGAGCAAACTCAATTACTACTGGCCAAATCTATCGCGATGTCATCAACAAAGAACGCGAAGGGCGTTTTTTAGGAAGAACTGTACAGGTCGTACCGCATATCACTGACGAAATAAAAAACCGGATTCTTGCAATAGCAAAGGATCCTGATGTTGATGTTACTATCGTAGAAATTGGCGGCACTGTCGGCGACATAGAAAGCATTCCGTTTTTAGAAGCTGCCCGCCAGCTCATCCACGAGTACGGAAGGACGAATGCTGTTTCGGTTCATGTTACGCTCATACCCGAAGTTGCCGGCGGAGAAATGAAGACTAAGCCAACACAGCACGCAGTAAAAGAACTCCAGGAAGTAGGTATACAGCCCGATGTACTCATCTGCCGTTCTTCAAAACCGCTCGATGAAAACCTGAGGCGTAAGCTTGCGATGTTCACCAATATAGAATTTGACGGCGTGATTTCTGCGTACGATGTCGATTCTATTTATGAAATCCCGCTGATTTTTCATGCTCAGGGGCTCGACAGGTTTATTCTGCAAAAAATGAATGTAGAGAGCAGGCATGCAAACTTGAGTACATGGCGGGAAATAGTAGGAAAAATCCGCAATCCTAAATATGAAGTTAAAATTGGTGTCGTCGGTAAATACATGGAGCTGGTCGATGCCTATAAATCGGTATGGGAAGCATTGAACCATGCGGGCATTGCAAACGATGCAAAAGTTACCATAATACGGATTGATTCCAGCAAGCTCGAGCGCCCGGCACGGCAGGGTGATGGTGTGCCGCCAAAAGCATCGGCTACACCTGGTTCGCCGGCACCTGCAAGTGGAAACAATGCCCAGCACACGGAAACTATACCAAGCTCCGCCAATCAGACCTCTGCTGGCGAACACGAAACAGATTCACAACCTGACAATATCCTTGAATCGGTTGATGGTATTCTTGTGCCAGGCGGTTTTGGTGAACGCGGCATTAACGGCATGGTTTATGCTGCCCAATTTGCCCGTGAACATAACCTGCCCTATTTTGGCATCTGCCTTGGCATGCAGATTATGGCCATCGAGTGGGCTCGCAATGTGCTTGGATGGAAAGATGCCGATTCGACTGAGTTTAATCAAGATACGCCTCATCCTGTTGTCAGCTTGCTTGAGGATCAGGTAAATATCAAGCATTTTGGCGGCACGATGCGTCTCGGAAGCAACGATACAATCTTCAAACCAAAAACTAAACCAGCGCTTGCATATGGAAAAACTAGAATCTCTGAGCGGCACAGACATCGGTATGAATTTTCCAATACATACAGACCCGATTTTGAACGCACCGGGCTCATCATTGCAGGCACAACAGAAGATGAAGAACTTGTCGAGAGCCTCGAGTGGCCTAACCACACCTGGGGCGTAGGCGTACAGTATCACCCTGAGTTTAAATCAAGCCCCACAGCGCCGCACCCGCTCTTTGTGAATTTTATTAAAGCAAGCCTCGAAAGGAAACTTAAGCGGTGAAAGAGCGGTTACTGAAGCGGGTGTTCGTGCCATATATGCTCCTAGTGCAACAAATACAGCGGCGGATACTTGCGCCCTGCAAGCTGCTAGTGCAGCGCATACTGATACCGCGCATGCTGGTGCCAGGTTTGCTGCTCTTGCTCATTGCTTCGTGCACACTCGATCTCGGTGAAGAAGCCGGCAAAGATTTAGCCGACTCAATACCTGACACTGTTATTTACAATTTTTCCCGGACAGTTTATGAAAAAGGAATGAAGCGTTTTGAATTTTCGGCACAAAAAGGCGAGAACTTTGAAAAGCTTCAGGCAATCCGCCTCACTGCAATAAAATTTTATGAATATGAACCCGGCAGCGAGAAACTTATCGCAAAAGGTTCTGCGGATTTTGGTATTTTTTACCTGAATACAGAAAGTGCAGAATTGAGCGGCAATGTTCAATACAGCAACAGTAAAGAAGACATTGCAGTGCAAACAGGCTACCTCTATTGGGACGGACAGGAACGGACGCTGCAGAGCCGGCTTGATATTCTTACAACACTAAAACAAAAGAAGTCCACGCTTTCAGGCGCTGGCTTTCATGCCGATGCTAAAACCCGTTCGTTTTGGTTCGATGACTATGTGAGCGGCTCATACCTTGGTGACAGCGATGAAGGCTCATCAACTATAACTAGTACTGCACCAGCCGCGACCACAACAACAGATGCTGGTGCAACGAACGCTGCAGGCGCGACACCCGGTACAGGATTAACGGAGACACAGCCATGAAACTTCGGCTCGTGGTATGTATAGCCATATTCATAGCAGCAGTTATCCCTGCACTTTGTGCCGATTCATTTACCTTTTCCGGAGCATCGATGAGCGGCAGTATGGCAAAAGGCAAAGAACGCACGGTGCTCCAGGGAAACGCAAAGGTGATTTCTGGTTCCGTTACAATTACCGCGCAAAAAATAGAGCTCTATGGCACCGATTTTAGGTATGCAAACTGCACCGGCGGAGTGGTAATCATCGATACTGAAAAAGGGATAAAGCTTACAACCGAAAACCTATTTTATGACAGAATCGATAAGTTTGCCCGGCTCACCGGACCTTCTGTAATGGAAGATTCCACAAACAATGTTGTCGTAAAAGGCAACTACATAGAAAACGATGATAAAAACCAGATAGTCATTATAAAAATAAATGCCCGTATCCTGCGCAAAGATTTAGCCTGCCGTGCTCAATTTGTACTCTATAACCGCGCAACAAAATATCTTGAGCTTACCGGCTCACCGGTTGTTGTGCGCAAGGGTGATGAATATAGAGCCGATAAAATCTCTGTAAACCTTGATACCGAGGATATCGTACTCGAAGGCTATGTGCAGGGTGTCATTCAGCAAACAACGATTCCAGGAGATAAACCACCAAATCAAGCTCCTGAGCAAAACAACAGCCAGACACCTGACACCACCACAAACAGCGCTGCGCCTTCAGAACAAACCACATCCAGCATGATAACTCCAGGTACCAGCACAGTGACACTTGCAGTTACAGCGCAAGCGCCCACCCTATCTGTACCTGCTTACATTACAGGAAAGAGCATTGTCATATGAATACCATGTTTCAGAACATTTTTTCTAAATTAAAAAAAACTGTCTCTCATAAAAACGCTGACAATCAAAACAGCAATACCCAAGAAACTGTGTCGATTCTGGAAAATGACACACAGAATGATACTCACTATGACAATAATCCGCCCCATGCCATTACCGATAATGAAGAGCATGTTCTTGAATGCAGGAATCTCGTAAAACGGTTTGGCCGAAAAGTAGCTGTCCGCGGTGTAAACATTGCTATGAAGACCAGCCAGATTACCGGTCTTCTAGGACCAAACGGCGCCGGTAAAACTACTATCTTTTATATGATCGTTGGCTTTATTCAGCCCAATGGCGGCGGCGTGTACCTCGATCATCACCTCTTATCGGCGCTCCCCATGCACAAGCGCGCACTGCTTGGCATTGCCTACCTTCCGCAGGAGCCGTCTGTATTCCGCAAGCTGACCGTAGAACAAAATATTTGGGCTATTCTGGAAACGCGCGGCGATCTGACAAAAGCGCAGAAAAAACAAGAGCTCGAGAACCTCATTAATGAATTTGGTATTCACAAAATACGCAAACAGTTTGCATATACGCTCTCAGGCGGTGAGCGCCGAAGGACCGAAATTGCGCGGGCGCTGGCTATTAAGCCCAAGTTTTTATTGCTTGATGAACCGTTTGCCGGAATCGATCCAATAGCGGTCCATGAAATTAAAGAAATTGTGAAACAGCTCAAAAACAAGGGGATCGGGGTTCTCATTACCGATCACAATGTTCGTGACACTCTCGAAATCACCGATGAAGCGCATATTATCCATCAGGGAGAAGTACTCATCTCCGGCCCCCGCGAAAAGATCCTCGAAAGCGACCTTGCCCGCGAAATATACCTTGGAGAAAATTTTAGGTTATAAAAAACACTCTTCGTTACAAAAGCTATCGTAATACTAATTCCAGCAAGTAAAACGTATTGTATCACGCTCAGTCCTTAAACATCATCACATTTAAACGATGAAACGATAGCTGACAATTTATTTGACGCAGCACTATTATCATCAGCTATTATATTCATTGTATTTGTCACTTCAACAATATCTTTCGTATTACTGTTGATAGTGTCAATCTGTGATGATAATTTTTTATTTGATTCAGTTATAGCATTGATGTCTTTAAGAATTTCATTAATACCAACCCGCATTTCGCCGGTACTATTTCGTACTTCAACTGTTACATTCTGCATAATTTTTAACGACTCTAGCACTTGCTGATTACCCATATTCTGTTCTTCCATTGCATGCTGGATTTCAAGGAGCAGATTTTTTACTTTATCAACCTGGCCTTGGATATCTCCAAAGGCTAATCCGGCATCTGATGACGTTTGAACTACCATATCGACGGTCTCTTTTATTTGCTGCAGATTACCTGCTATTTCTTTTGATTGCTGCGCAGCATGTTCTGCTAGTTTTCGTATTTCTTCTGCTACCACTGTAAAACCGCGTCCTGCATCGCCAGCATGTGCTGCTTCAATTGCTGCGTTCATAGCTAGGAGATTTGTTTGGTTTGCAATAGACTGAATAATCATATTTGCTTCGACAAGGTGATCCGAATGCGTTTGAGCTAACTGAGCACTTTGCACAACCTGTTCAACTCGTTCACGTCCTACACGTGCCGCATCAAGCAGCACAGAAAATTGTTCTCCAGCGTTAACCAGGTTTTTGGTGATACCAGCAACATTCCCTACCATTTCTTCTATGGAAGCAGAAGATTCGGTAACATTTGTCGCCTGCGTTTCAATTAATTTCGCAAATGATTCAATACTATGAACTATTTCCTCAACAGCAGATGAAGTGTTATCAATGATAGTATTTTGATTGCTCATCATCCCATGTATTTCTACTATACTACTAGAAATAAAATCGGTTGCCTGCTTGAGCACTTTACTTTGTTCCTGGAGTTTTTGCCCTAATCCTTTTACTGATTCCGCTGCTTTTGACGCCTCTATCATTGTATCATTGAGACTCTTAAGAAACTCATTGAAGTGATGAGATAGTTTCCCAATCTCATCTTTGCTCAATACAGGAAGCCTTTGTGTCAAATCGCCATTACCGCAAGCAATAGCATTAAGTGCATTTGTTACTTTTATAACTGGTTTTGTTATAATCCCTGTAAAAAAGCCTGAAATAATAATTATGAGTAATGTAATACTCGTAAAAATGATAAGTGACCAAATAAACACTGACTTTCTGAGAGCACTTATTTCCATTTCTTGTGTCTTAATTGCTTTATCAATATCGTCAAGATAGTTACCAGTACCAATTACCCAATTAAATGTTGTATTGAGTAAACTATACCCTCGTTTTCGTTCAGGCACATCTGAGCCAAGCCTTGGATAATAATAATCTGTATATCCGCCACCAGGCTCTTTCCCCGCTTTTAGTATTGCTTCTATTAACTTAAACCCCTTAGCATCAACATCATTAATTCGATTACGGCCAATATTTTCTGGTTTTGAACCGTGGAAAACATTTATACCTTCCGCAGTATCACCCCAAAAATAACCTTCTTTACCATACCGTAAAGAGTTCATAAGTGTTTGAGCCACAAGATATGCTTGATCTGTTGTTAACACACCTTCGTCTCTCAATTTTCCTATTGCGTTGAGCATCGAATTAGCTTGTTCAGTCTGCTAGCGTATTTCTTCATCATATTTTTCTAAGAGGGTTTTTTGCAATTGCTACAGAATATTACCGCTCAGCTGATTAGTTGAAATTAAGAACAGCTCTCCAGTACTCAAACCAACCAAAATGACTGCAATTGATACAAACAGCATGAGTTTATAAGAAAGTCTTTTCATACTATCCACCTTACATTTAGTGCTTGTTTTAAGTATAAAAAAAAGTATTAAAAATGCAAATAATTGACAATCAAAGCCATCGATTGTTATTATGAACTCAGTCAGTATGTTTTCGGGCGATTAACTCAGCGGGAGAGTGCTACCTTCACACGGTAGAAGTCACTGGTTCAATCCCAGTATCGCCCATGATTAGCCTCTAAGCTGGCACCAGAACGGTATATCTATTGATTGACCAGCAGTGCTTTGTGGTATACCATAGAAATAAATGCTTAGGCGATTGAAAGACTATCGGTTTATGCCGATACTGTGTATACCAAATCCAGCCAGCCAGATATTCTGGCCAGAGGAGTTTTTATGAAAAAAAGCACAGATGCACAGACAAAAATCTACTGTGCTAATTGCGTACACTGCAAACTCGTTCCAAAACCAGCTGGTGAAGGTTCTTATATGCTCAGAGTCCGCTGTTCTGCTGGAAAGTGGAAAAAACCCTCAGGCGAAGAAAAGCTATATAAATATTGCACTGTTGCTCAGCGCAATATCGATTACTGCGAAGCGTATGACCCAATGGGTGATGTTAATGAATTTATACACGACTTACAGGCTACCTTGCCTGCTGTTGATGAAATCTATCAAATAGCCAAAGGTGAACATCAATGAAGAAACTGCTTCCTGTTTTTGCGATTGCTGCTTTAGTGCTGGCTCTTGCCGGTTGTGCATCAGTGCCGCTTCCGGCCGATATCGATACAATGGATGCTTCTGTAATTATACAGCGCGCACAAGAACGAGCTGATAAAAATGACTGGAAAGGCGCGGAACAGCTTTATACATACTGCCAGAATAAATTTACAGATGATATTTATATTGTGACTGTTTGCAGATATGAAATTGCTTTTTGCGCCTATAAAATGGGGCAATACGATAGAGCTAGAACCTTGATAACCGCGCTTATTGCAGATTATGAAAAGAGTCCTGGAACCGGAATGCCTCCGCACATTCTCAAGCTAGCAAAATTGCTCTTAGAAACTCTGGATAAAAAAACCGGAAAGGCTAAGTAATACCAACGGACAACGACATTCTGATAAGTATCTCTGCACTGGATCACTACTTTCATGAAGACCCTGCAGAGCTAGTTTTTATACTGTATCCTCATGACATTATACACATCAGTAAAGCATATAGCAATGTGCAATTCCCGGCATTGCCATATGCCGATGCAATAACCGAGTACAATAATGAGCATATAAGGTTTATTACAGCAGATTCAGGGACAAAACCAGCCCATGAGCAAAGTGCATTGACATACAGTAAAAGCAATAAAACCTTTTATGCGCATAATAGTATATACAGAGCACTCCATGATACTGTTCTGCATCCTAATTCTGACAACGCTGATGCTCTCCTCTTTGAAGCAGCAGTGCTGACATCGAGATATGGCTATGACACTGCCGAAACAGAAAAGCGGCTCACTGCCGCGTTCAGACGATCACACATCGCAGGAAAACATGCTTCTTTCACTACCAGCATTTCTCCAGAACTTCCGCTGCTCTATTACCGCGATTTGCTTGTGCTAATGCTAACTGGAGCGTATCCAGAAAAAGGCTTTGCATTCCTAAAACGATGCGGCTTTATCGCTCAGCATTGGCCCGAGCTCGATGCAATCACCGAGACCACACACTCTAAAGATTTCCATCCGGAAGGTGATCTCTGGCAGCATACTATGGAAACATTTTCTCACCGCAAATCTCGAGATTTCTCACTTTCATTAGCGCTTCTTTTACATGATATTGGGAAACCGCGAGCCGATTCCCATGCGGGAAATAGATTTTATGCGCACGCGGAAATTGGTAGCTCAATCGCAAAGCAATTTCTTACACGGCTTGGATTCGATCAGCAGCTTATCAATAAAGTTGTTTTCCTCATTCGCTACCACATGCTTCCTTACGGTCTCCCCAGTCTGCCATTTTCGCGCATCGAAGAACAGCTTTCTTCACCGTATTTCCCTTACCTCCTCGAGCTCTTCCGCTGTGATGAGCTCTCGACATTTAAGGGGCCTGAATTGTACTATGAAGCCTGCGCACGATACAAAGAATGGTGCCGTTTAAGCAAAAATCCTTACCGCACCATCGACAACCGTAAAGCTGACGGTCGAGGGAAAAATAAAAGCTCTCTGAAAGGATATCGATCATGAAAACATCATTACTTCCATACACCGCTGAGTTTACTGAACGAGCGATTGAGCATCGCAGGAATTTACATCGGATACCAGAATATGGGCTTGATCTTCCAAAAACAAATGCTTACATCAGCAGGGTGCTTGCGTCGTGCGGATTAGCTCCAAAGCAATGTGGTAAGGGCATTATCGCTGATGTAGGCACTGCGGGTCCGCTCATTGCAATCAGAGCTGATACTGATGCTCTCCCTATAATAGAAACAACCGAGCTTCCTTTTGCAAGCACACACCCGGGAGCAATGCATGCCTGCGGCCATGATGCG
>CAZVTR010000032.1:15104-23321 GCA_964630305.1 uncultured Treponemataceae bacterium
GCTTCCTTTTGCAAGCACACACCCGGGAGCAATGCATGCCTGCGGCCATGATGCGCACGCCGGTGTTCTTCTTGCACTCGCTGAACTCATAGCAGTTCATAAACCGGAAGTAATGCGAATCCGATTTATTTTTCAGCCTGGCGAAGAAGGATATTTTGGTGCATGCACCATGATAGATAACGGATGCCTCGAGGGAGTATCGGCAATCACAGGACTCCATGTTGGGGATTTATCAGAAGAACTTAAGCCAGGCCAGGCAGGGCTCATGCCCGGCGCAATGATGGCTTTGAGCGATAACTTTGAAGGCATCTTTATTGGTAAGGGCGGACACGGATCGGCTCCGCATCATACGCTCGATCCTATTCCTGTGCTTGCAGAATACATCCAAGCAGCGTATGCATGGAGGAGCAGAGCCCTCGATCAGCGTATGCCCTGTACGCTCAGTATATGCTCTATTCATGCAGGGACGGCTCATAACATTATTCCCGGGCAAGCCGAGTTTCGCGGCACCTTCAGAACACTTTCACAAGCAGTAAAAGAAAAAGGTAAAACAGAATTAACCTTACTTGCTGAGCATATTGCACAGGCGCATGGCATATCAGTCAAATTTTCCTGGATCGACGGTTATCCTCCGCTCTACAACGATCCAGAAGCATCGAACCTTGCACTCACTTCAGCACAGGAAGCGTTAGGAAACGACATCATAGTTCCTCTTACAATACCCTGTATGGGCGGAGAAGATTTTGCATATTACCTTGCTCACGTTCCCGGGTGTTTCTGGTTTATCAACACACAAAATCCAGAAAAAAGCATAACGGCTCCTAACCATAACAGCGCATTCAAAGTCGATGAGTCTCTCCTATCCCGCGCAATGAGTCTCCTCATTGTAACGGCTGAAGCCTTTGCAGAACACTATAAGCAGTAGAGCTGCATTATTATTGCGCACCTGGTCTTAGCTCAAGAGTGAGTACTATTGGCAGATGATCTGAGTAACCCTCACGTTTATCGTTATTCCATCCTTGAGGGTGACCAGATTCATCCAATATAAACAGAGGCGCTTCTGATGTAAACCAACTGTATCTAATAAGTGTATCTTCCGCAAAAAAATCACGCGTTAATAAAAAATTATCAAATTGCTCTTTGCTGCCATTAAAGTAATAGCTGTAGCCGCCCGTTGAAAGCCATGGCGAATACAGCACAAGCGGGTTATCGCTCACTGTATCACTTACTCCCGTTACTTCTAGGCAACGTTCCGTACCTGATCCTTCTGGCATGAGCGCTGTACAGTATGCACCGTCAATACGCTCATATTCATCTGGGTTTGAGTTGAGATCTCCTGCAAGTATTATACCCATATTTGGGTTTTCTTTTTTACGCTCTGTAATTATCTTCCTGACAAGTTCTGCTGCAAGACGCCGTTCAGGCTCGGTAACTTCTGCTCCTTCTTTTTTGCTTTTCCAATGAGCATTAAACACTAAGAGCGAAATGCCATGAATATCGAGCTGCGCTTCTAGAAGTAAACGCACACTTGGTTTTACTGTAGATGAAGTCTGATACTGGTGAGTTTTTACTTTAACAATAGGATATTTACTTAATATTCCAACCGTTATGGCACCGCCGCTCCTCGGTGCCGCAATATTAAACGAATAACCGCCTAACGATTCCGACAAGTCTTGTAACACTCGGTCATTTTCTATTTCCTGCACAAAAAGGATATCAGGCTTTTGAGGACACTCTGCTAGGATTGCAGAAGCAATATTGGCCAGCCTGATTTTATACCGAGCCTCATCCCATGTACCTTGAGCTACTGAATATTCTTTATATTCATTGCCATTATCAACAGGATCAAATAATGCTTCAACATTATAGCTCATCAACGTAAGTGTTTCTGTTTTAGTATCAATCGGTGCGCATGCAGTAAGCAAAGACAAGAGTACATGAACAAGAATAAGGGGTATAAACAATTTACCTTGAGTATACGGTTTAGTCGCCCATTGTCGTTTACTTCGTTTACAAGTGCAGCAAAAGATTTTGTTACCAGCTGTCTCAGCCGTTACTTCTTTTATCTGACAATTTTGCAGTTTTTTTGTTTCCATTGAATGCCTCCGCTATAATTAACGCGCAAGCATTGTGAATTGCATGCGGATCCTGCAAAATTGGAGCAAATTGTTCGCCGGTAATTGTTTCAAATGCGGTGATGTACTGCTGAGCAGTTGCTATACGAACTTCATCGGATATAGCAGGCGGTTTGCCATCTCCGCTGAAGCCATTACCCATGAGCCAGCGGCGGAAGGTTTCTTTATCCAACTCCTTCTGATGACTGCCGCTCTTAAAGAGCTCTTCATAGGAATCGCTGTACCAGTATCGGCTTGAATCAGGTGTATGGATTTCATCGGCAAGCACAAGTTCGCCATTGAGTATTCCAAACTCATACTTTGTGTCCACAAGAATTAAACCGCGTTCTCGTGCCAGCTCTTGTCCTCGTTTAAATACCGCAAGCGCTTTGCGCTCAACCTCAGTCCATACATCTTTCTCTACTAGGCCGCTCGTTACAATTTCTTCACAACTGATAGGCTTATCGTGGCCGCTTTCGGCTTTTGTGGAAGGTGTTATGATCGGTTCAGGAAACTGCTCGCAGTATCTGAGTCCCTGCGGGAGTCTTATACCGGAAACCGGCTTGCCTTCCTGATAGTCGCGCCATGCAGACCCCGTTAAGTAACCGCGCACCACAACTTCCACTGGGAGCATGGAACAGCGGCGGCCGACCATACAGCGTCCGGTTTCCAGAACCGCATCATGCCCACCAAGCTCATGAGAAGCTACCAGGTGATTTTTTATAATGTCCTCTGTATGTTTAAACCACCAATAGGCAATTCGTGTGAGAATTTCGCCTTTATAAGGCACTGTAGAAAGTACGCGGTCAAACGCCGAAATTCTGTCGCTTGCAATGAGCGCAATTGTATCATCACGCGTAATAACATCACGAACCTTGCCGCGATAGAGCACACATCCTTGCGGCACTGCCTGCTCACTGAACTCGCGAAATGTCCTGGAAAGCGCTTGTGCAATTTCAGTATTTGTCATAGCGAACCTATACACCAAGCTCATCACGAGTGCGCACTACACGTGATATGAGACCATACTGAAGCGCTTCATCGCTGTTCATCCAGTAATCACGGTCTGTATCTTTCATGACACGTTCAAGTTTCTGGCCTGTTTCTTCGGCAATTATTTTGTTAATGCGATCCTTTGTCTTTTCGATTTCCTTTGCATGAATTTCGATTTCGGTCGCAACGCCGCGCAGTCCAGAGAGCGGCTGATGAATAAGATAGTGTGAATTAGGGAGCCCTATTCTGCGCTCTTTTGGAGCACTCAGTAAAATTAAAGCGCCGGCACTTGCCACAAGTCCCATGCCAATCATCCAGACGGGTGCTTTAATAAATCTAGCCATATCAAAAATGGCAAAACCAGCATCAACATCGCCGCCTGGTGAATCAATCATTACTTTGATGGGATCGCTGCCGCACTGTTCAAGAATGAGCAGTTGACGGATCACGCGTTCTGCTAATTCTTTATCAACGGTGCCAGAGAGGAGTATGGTGCGTGTTTCTAAAAACTTTTCTACAAGAACATCTCCAGTATGTTTTTGTTTTTCTTCCTCTTCTTCCTGATTATGTAAATATTGTGATATCATTCGAGCGTTGTGCATATATGCCTCTTTAGTTTTCAAAAATTAGCGGTTGTTACGCCAGCTTTATGCTAATAATACCAAAAAATAGTAAAAAAAGCTATGGAAAAGTCCTTTTTTCCGATACAATTATCCTCATGAAAGCTATTCAAAAATCCATGCTCAAAGCAATTACGCAATTTTCTATGCTTTCTCAAGGAACTGCAGTTCTTGTTGCTGTATCGGGCGGAAAAGATTCCGGAGCGCTGCTCTGGCATCTTGCAGAAATAGCAAACTGGGACAGCTACAAGCTTACACTTATTCCCGCTGTTACGAGCCCGCTCTATCCCGATCCAGAGTGGGATAAACGGCTCACGTTTCTTAATAATTTATGCACATCACTTGGTCTTACGCTGAAAGTACTGCCCCTGAACGAGGATGAAAGTTCCGACCTGGCTTCTGGTGATTGCACTGAGCACCGCCCAGTACAGCGAGAAACAATTCAGTCGTGTTTCATCTGTTCGCAATTGCGGCGTAAAGTTCTTTTTAAGGAGACACAGCGGCAGGGCTACGATTGCATCGCTTTTGGCCACCACCTTGATGATATTCTCACCACAGCGCTCATGAACATGCTGCAGCATGGCTCGTGTGAAGGCATGGAACCGGTTCGTGTATATAAGCAGGCTGGCTTTAGATTGATCCGCCCGCTCGTATATGTGCCAGAAGCTACTATTATAAAGTTCAGTTCGATGATGGGATGGAACGCGTACACGTGCTCCTGCAGTGTCGGCACCGAGGGAACACGAAAAGAATACAGAGTGAGGCTTGAAACGCTCACTCAAGGTTCCATACAGCAAAAGCGCAATCTGCTTCGGGGATTATACTCGAATTACCTCATTAATAAGTTTTCCAAGGAGAGCATCCTCTGATTGAATTGTCTTCTGGTTTGCATCATATGCCCGATTTACTTCAATCATGCGTACCATTTCGGTGACAGGGTTTACATTTGCAGTTTCAACAAATCCCTGTATAACAGTCGGCCGTTCTTCCCCCTGTACAATTTGTGCGGGGCCTGACTCTTCGGTTGCCATCCATAAGCTCGACCCTTGTTTTGCAATGTACCGAACAGTTTCAAAGTTAACTATTTTTAGCGTATCAAGCAAAACAGGTTCTTCCCAGGTATTCTCTTCGCGTCCAATGAGCCTGTCAGGGTTTTCCGGATACTTTGCATTGATCCACACGCGGCCTTCTTTATCTATAAGAAAATTATTTTCCTGCACGCGAATAGGACCATGCTCTCCCATAACGGGGAATCCCTCTTTGGTTTCAAGATAGCCTTCTTTCCCTAAAATAAATGCGCCATTTCGTGTATACCGCTCGCCATTAGGAGTCATAACACACAAAAAGCCTTTCCCATCGAGCGCGACATCAAAATCGCTCTCTGTTGCTTTGAGCGCACCCTGTTCAAACTCGGTAAAAAGCTCATTAGTTTCTACACCTGTCCCCACTTTGCCAACTATCGGAGCCATATCCCCGGAACCAAGGGGATGCAGGTAGAGTCCATCGTCATTCATACGGCGCAATAAAAGCTCAGCAAAAGCTTTATGTACGGCGACATCACGTTTATATCCATTAGTATCGACGTTTGCTAAATTATTTGAAATTGCATCCAGCCGCACTTGCTGTGCAGCCATACCGCTCGCACCTGTGTACCAGCCACGTATCATACAAGCTCCCCACATTCCACTATGGAATTTCTAAAAATAGTGTATATGGTTATTGTCGGCTAAACTGAAGAAAAAATGAGCGAGAAACTTTTTGAGCACATTCTATAGGCGGCACACCGCTCTTATAGTCATGCAGTAGAGCTCTAAATTGAAACTACTTTTTCGGCATCTATCTCTTTAAGATAGATTTTTTCATAGCGGCCGGAATTAGGATAGGGCGGGATATCAGGGGCATACGTGGCCATAAAGAAAAAGATAATGTCGGTCATATCGTCCTGTGACTCGATACAGGAATAACGGAAAAATATTTTATCTTCATGCAAAAGCAAAATGGTGCGGCGCCGCTCATCTTTTTCTAGTTCAGGATCTGTTGCAGACCTCAGTGTTGCTCTGAGCCCTCCGTAGTAGGACCGAACTATAGCATACAGATTCATTTTTCCTCTTGTATCCTGAAAGTACAGCTCCACTATGCCTGCTACTGCCGGAACCTGAGTATTGATAATGTGTTTATCCGCTTTTATAAGCGGTGACCAGCGAACCGTAAAATAGACATCATTTCCGCGTTCCTGGCGGGTTATTTCATAGCTCACACATTCAGTATACCCTGAATACGAAATATTGAAAAGTTAACCGCATAGCGTATTGAGGTATATGCGTCATTTGCCATATTTACTGATACAGCATTGTTTATTATGATTAAAGCAGTAAACATCGAAAGGAATAACTATGACAGGTATTTCAAAAAACGAACAGAGCAGTCAGCTCAAGCTTGCACTCTTAATCGATGCTGACAACACGCAGCCTTCAATTATCGAAGGACTCCTTGCGGAAGTTGCAAAATATGGCATAGCAAGTGTCAAACGAATTTATGGCGATTGGACAGCGCCAAATCTCAAACAGTGGAAGGAAAGCCTTCTCCTCTATGCAATTCAGCCTATCCAGCAGTTCTCCTACACGAGCGGAAAAAATGCAACCGACAGTGCGCTTATCATTGATGCAATGGATCTTTTATATACCGAAAAACTTGATGGTTTTTGTATAGTATCGAGCGACTCAGATTTTACACGGCTTGCTGCACGGCTCCGTGAGGCAGGTAAACTTGTACTTGGCTTTGGCGAAAGGAAAACTCCAAAACCGTTTGTTGCAGCATGTGATAAATTTATTTTTACTGAGATTCTTCGCAAAACCGAAGATGAAGTTCCGCAAAACCGTTCTGAACAAAGCAAGAAAACACCGGATTACCGCCTCGATAAAAAACTGCAGCAGCTGCTCATTGCAGCATTTGAAGATTCTGCCGATGACTCAGGATGGGCATATCTTGGATCAGTGGGACAGTACATTGCAAACCGCCAGCCTGAATTCGATCCGCGCAATTTTGGATTTAGAAAACTTGCAGATCTCATTAAAGCAAGCGCTTGGTTTGATGTTGAAGAACGCTCGAGTCCTGTGGATCAAGGTAAACTTATTTATATTCGAATAAAAAAATAAATCATTTCATGCACATTGTATAAAAACACTTGCAGTTTGCATGATTTCATATTATGATAAAGCATCTTTATTATTTGGAGATGTACAATATGGCACAATCAACTAAAACAGCCAAAACACCGGCAAAAACAGCAAAACCAGCTGCAAAAACCGCAGCAAAAAAATCTGTACCCGTTAAAGAAAAAAAGGTAGAAAAAAAAGCTGTACTGCCTGAAAAATTTACATTAACAACTATGTCTGCATATCTCGCTGACAGCAGAGGCATCAGCCGCAAAGAAGCCCGTGAAATTCTTGACACTGTTTTTTCCATGCTTGAAGCAGGAGTCATTCAGGGAGCTAGAGTTCCTGTAGGCAATCTGGGCAAAGTATTTGCAAAAGTAAAACCAGCAACCAAAGCACGCATTGGACGGAATCCTCGTACCGGCGAAACAATGAAAATACCTGCAAAAAAAGAAACAAAAGTTCCGCGCTTCTCTTTTACCAAAGCATTCAAAGAAGCTGTTCTTAAGGCAAAGATTTCCAAATAACCGTGCTTAATATATCAATTCTGTAATAAAAGTTTTAATATTGGCTCCGTTGACCGCGGAGCCTTTTATTTTTATCGCTTGGTATCAATAAAAAATGCTATAAATGGCAGCTATACTAAAACTACAGTAAGGTAATACTCCCAGCAGTATATGCAAACTATGGTTCGTTCTCTTTGTTTATCAGCTTGACATTGTTTCAATGTTTCAATATATTGCAACAATAAGCACTGAGTGCTTACAGTTAGTCTGGTGATCCAGGAGGTATATATGAAAATTCAAATTCTTGGAAGCGGTTGTTCCAAATGCAAACTATTAGAACAACACGCTCATGAAGCTATTCAAGAGCTTAGAATCCAGGCCGAGATCATTAAAATTTCTGATACAGAAGACATTTTAAATATGGGCGTGATGATGACCCCTGCGCTTGCAATAGATAATGATGTCAAATCCTTAGGGAAAGTACTTACCAAAGACCAAATCATCGATATAATCAAAGGAGTTCAACCATGAGTTGCTCGTGTTCGTGCTCATGCAAATCTGATGGGAAACAAGTTTTTCTCTATTCATGTTCAGGCGCAGCTGATACTGGGATGCTTGCTGATCGTGTCATGCGTATGCTCATGAAAATGAAAGTAGGTAAAGGCAGCTGTCTTTCTGGACTTGGAGCAGATTTATCTGGTTTTGTACAATCTGCACTCAATGCTACTAATATTGTCATAGATGGCTGCCCTGTGTCATGCGGTAAAAAAAATTTTGAACGGCACAATATCCCTGTGACTCAATTCGTTATGACAGATTTTGGTGTTAA
>CAZVTR010000032.1:23421-30005 GCA_964630305.1 uncultured Treponemataceae bacterium
ATCACTGTTTTTCTTAATCAGCGCGCAGTCATTCGCTATTTAGGTCCTAAAGCTCCAAAAGCCCTCGCATATGGTGTAGCATCTGTGTCCGGCGCAATACTTGCAGTTTGTTCGTGCACGGTCTTGCCTTTGTTTAAAGGAATTTACAAAAAAGGTGCCGGGCTTGGCCCAGCTATCAGTTTTTTATATTCTGGTCCTGCAATAAATATTCTCGCTATCGTCCTTTCATATAAAGTATTTGGCTGGCAATTAGGACTCGCACGAATGATTGGTGCAATTATTTTTGCAGTTGTTATTGGATTGCTCATGCAGACTATTTTCCGCACAAGTGATGAGGCCAGGCTCTCCGATGAGCGAATGTTTCAGTATACCCATGAAGAAGAGGGACGGACACTGGGTCAAATGGCTGTTTACATGCTCAGCATGATTGGAATACTCATTTTTATAAACTGGGCTAACTCTAAAGGCGGCAGCACTCTCTGGGATGCCATCTATAATGCAAAATACTGGATTACCGGCGGTTTTGCGCTATTGCTGATATACTCACTCATCCGCTGGTTTAAAAAAGATGATATTGTAATGTGGGGCATTGCAACAAGAGATTTTGCTCTGCAAATCCTTCCATATTTGTTTTTTGGTGTACTCATTGCTGGGTTTTTACTTGGCCGCCCAGGACATGAAGCATTAATACCGACAAGTTGGGTTGCTTCGCTCGTTGGCGGAAACTCAATTGTCACTAATTGTATCGCATCGATTTCCGGAGCGTTTATGTACTTTGCGACACTCACCGAAGTGCCTATTGTGCAGGGACTCATCGGAGCAGGTATGGGCAAAGGTCCCGCGCTTGCTCTCCTCTTAGCAGGGCCATCGCTCTCTCTGCCTTCTATGCTCGTTATCAATGCAGAACTAGGTTTTAAGAAAACAGCTACCTATGTTGCCCTGGTAATTATTCTATCAACAATTGCAGGACTGCTGTTTGGAATGCTGCCATAAATATTCTGAAAAAGAGATGATAACATTGCATGTGTATGATAAATGGAGGGCACGCGGTTTTACTGATATTTTATTTATTATAATCACAGATCTTTGTTAACAATAGTAAACTTTAAAACGAAAGCGCCTCTGGATAACGGGAGGCGCTTTTCTTACAAAACATTCAAATACTAATTTTATTAGCTTTTCTTTTTGTCATATAACAATTTGCAGAGCATGTATGCACCAGCAGGAAGCACAACGAGCATAATCAACGCAGCGACGAGTCCAGGAGCAAAGCTTTTTTCCCAAAAATTTATTATTGAGCCAGCTGCTTTGACAGCATTAAACATTGCCAGTGTATACACAAGCCGTCCTGCGATCATTGCTAACACTGTACTGACAATAGTATCAAGCTTAAGCTTTCTAAAGATTCCAGCAAAAAATCCATACGCTGCAAGTTCAAAAGTCATAGGAAGCAGTATTGGAAGTTTTGGAAGTCCCGAAAGCATAAAACTTATGATTGGACTGAATGCACCTGCAGCCAAACCGCCAAGCGGACCAAACACCAGTCCGCAAAGCAAAACAGTCCAGTGCATAGGCAGCAGGACTGCGCCATTGAGTCCAAGCGTATGCACTAACGCGGGAAGCACTGCAGTTATTGCAATGAGTAAACCTGTTACAATAATTCGCGCTGGATTATTTATCCGAACCAGCGGCGGATTTAATAAAGCTATGTTTTCCATAATCTGACTATAGAACAGAACTGTACTGTGGTCAAGCTTTATATTATAGACATTTATCGGGTGATTAGTTATTGTATCATAACTATGAATAAGAGTGCGCTTAAAGCTGATCTTTTACTGCTTATTACTTCCGCAATCTGGGGCTTTGCATTTGTAGCACAACGGCTTGGCATGGAACACATTGGCCCTTTTACCTATAACGGCATTCGATTTGCAATTGGGAGTATTTCCTTGCTGCCCATTATCGCTCTGCGCAGCAAAAAAGTCCAAACCGAATTTTTACAAACAACTGATCCCTCTCGTCCACGTACCAATAAGCCTCATAATTTTTTTCTAAACACACTATTAGCAGGAACGGTGCTTTTTATCGGCGCATCATTGCAGCAAGCAGGCATTCAATATACAACTGCAGGCAAAGCTGGCTTTTTAACCGGGCTCTATGTGGTGCTGGTACCTGTCGTTGGCATTTTTATAAGCCACAAGACTAAATTACCAACATGGATTGGGGCACTGTTTGCGTTTGTTGGTATGTATTTTTTAAGTTCCCCTGAGAGGAACAGCAGCATCAATCCCGGTGATATTTTAGTTATATTAAGTGCGTTTTTCTGGAGCTTTCATGTTCTCATCATTGATTGGTTAGCAAAAAAAATTGATGCAATAAAACTTGCTTCTGCTCAATTTGCATGGTGCTCACTTTTTTCATTGATAACCGCAATTCTCTTTGAGCATATTGTACATGCAAATATCATTAAAGCTCTTCTGCCAATTTTGTACGGGGGACTATGCTCTGTTGGAATTGCATACACACTTCAGGTCGTTGCACAGAAAGATGCACCGCCTGCCCATGCATCCATCCTGCTCTGTCTTGAAGGAGTCTTTGCTGTGCTCGGCGGAACTATACTATTATCTGAACCTTTAACAGCAAAAAATATTACCGGTTCTTTGTTGATGTTTGCAGGAATGCTTGCAACACAATGGGATGTAATTTTTAGCCGCTCTTCAAAAAACATTTAGAACCTGATCAGAAGGCTTTGTCTAATAGCTTTAGCACATCATCATAATCAGCTTCTTCCGGATTATACGTGAGAGAAGCATCATTGATTGTTTTTTGCGCTATTTCATCAAATTGAGTTCGCATGACCTTTCCAGTCTGGCTTAACGTATACGGAAGATTTGCCAGTTCATAGAGCTGTTTTTGCAATTCTCGTATAACAGTTACGGCTTTTCGCGCTCGCTCTTGCTCTGGCGTTGCATACATAACGTCTTGACCTGCAAGCGGCAACAGCAATTCCGATACATAATTACCAATCTTATTCATATTATACTCAAGAACATAAGGTAAAAAAATGTTCATTGCTACTCCATGAGCAATGTGACACACCGCTCCTGTTGCATGTCCGAGTGAATGCACAAGACCAACCATAGAATTTGAAAACGCTATTCCAGCCATTGTCGCAGCATTAGCAAGCGCTAATCGACCCTGTACATCTCGCGGGTTTTTTATTACTTTGACAAGATTGTCAGTGATGAGCCGTATTGCATTGTATGCATAAGCATCGCTCATAGGATTTTTTCCAATGCATGTATAGGCTTCTATTGCATGAGTCATCGCATCCATAGCTGTCGCCGCAGTAATGGGAGGCGGCAGAGTGAGTGTCATCCGAGGATCCAGCACTGCGATATTTGGTAATAGAAAATGAGAAACAAATAATAATTTTTTTTCAAGTTCTTCATCTTTTATAACAGCTACAAGCGTTACCTCAGAACCGGTGCCAGCTGTCGTCGGTATAATTACAAGCGGCTTAAGAGGTTTTTTAAGTGCGCCAGCCCCTGCATATGCCGAAAGATCTGTCCCCCCCATTGAGACAAGAATATTGACACCCTTGGCTGTATCGATAACTGAACCGCCGCCAACTGCAATCAGAGCGTCACAGTTTTTCGCTCGATATACTTCGGCTGCTGCCGATACAGTTTTTTTGCCGGAATCAGGCGGAACATCTGTCCATACTGCACCTATAACCATATTTGAATCTGCAAATGCATCTACCACGATTTTTAGCAAGCCTGCGCTTTCTACACCCTTATCGGCAATAATCATCGGTCTGTGTGCATCAAGCGCATTAAGCTCACTCGGTATATTTTCCAGAGCACCTGTCCCTGAACAAATTTTGACTGGACAAAAAAATTCATAATATGTACTCATACTCGCTCCTATAAACCAAGTATAATACTGATATAGAGAATAAACCGTTTAAGCAGTTTAGTAAGCCAGGGTGTCCTAGGTTTTCGCTTTAAAATTCTTTTTGTTATAAAGCCTGGCAAAAGATAATCTTCTACAAGCGTGAGACAGCGCATAATACCCATTGTTGCAGCTAAATCTCCTGATACTGATATCCCATTCTGCGCATATGCCTTATATGAACTAATTTGAAATGTAAAAACTCGCATCGCAGACGCTGTGTTTCTAAACTGTATCATAACATCTGCATCGCCATTCGGTTTCCCTTTGAATCGAAGTCTCCCTTGTTCATCTTTTTGCAGAAAAAATCCAGGGCCATCCGGCAAAACAGTGAGTAAAAAAGAAAACTTTTGGGGGAGCATTGCAAATTCCTGCTCGATACGCTTATCAAGCTTCCAAAGTGATTGAAATGCTCGTCCGACAAAAAACAGCATCACTCCTAGATACCAGTGTTTACCAGCCTGCTTCTTTGGAAGTATATCTGGATACTCTGTGCAATAATCCATGAAAATTATCCTTTCCCTGTCATTTGTACATACCAATAACCAATCGCTCATTCCTTCTGATAAGGAATTTTTTCACGCTGATGCTTTTATAAATAGTATAAGCGCAATTCTTTGTTTTGTATACTGGTAATACCACAAGCGGTTTCAATATCGATGAAACTAACTATATCTGCCCACCGTATGCAGCTTGACTATTTTTTCGTGAACAATTACATTAGACTCATTATTATTTAAGTTAGCTTATATATTAAGCATGTTTACAATTTATACAGGGGGCATAACGGACTTATGCGCACACAACAACATCTCTCTGACGAACTCTTTCACGAACTCCAGCAGTGGAGTGATGGAACAATGAAACTCTATTTTTCATCACTTGCATCGTTTATTAGAGCAAACAACCTCAATTTTCCACGCATGATGATACTGTTCCGGCTTGCACATAAAGAACAATGTTCAGTCTCAGACATAGGAAAGCATATGGATGTGTCTTCTCCGGCAGCAAGCCAGCTTCTCGATAAACTTGTAGAAGCAGGATTCATCAGCCGAACAGAAAATCCCGAAGATCGCCGTATCCGTAATATCGAAATAACAGAAAAAGGACTTGCTTTAGTAAAAGAAATCGAATCGAAACTAAACGATTCCATACGGGAAATTGTTCAGGCTGTTCCTGAGGAAGACCGTCAGGAAGTGGCCAAAAGTCTTCGCACATTAAATTCCGCAATAAGGAGTCTAAAACTTCATGACAAAGCTTTTTAAATACCTTAAGCCATACTGGGCTTATATCCTCACAGTTATTGTTTTGCTTTTTGTACAAGCAAATCTCGATCTCTCGCTCCCTGACTATATGTCAAAAATAGTTAACTACGGAATACAGCAGGGCGGCATCGATGGCCCTGTCCCTAAAATAATAAGCGAGAAGCTCTTTACACAAATCATCAGGATACTGCCAGAAGACAAGCGCCAATTATTGCTTGAATCCTACGAGCCAGTCAGTCTTGAAGCAGTTAGTTCACTGCCAATGAAAACTCAAGAACTTCAAGAACAAAATAAGACAAATACAACAGTATATCAGCTTAGACAAAAAATCAGTGCTGATAACACCGAGTTTTTTAGGTTAATCAGTAAATTAATGGCAGCTCAAATGCTCGTGCAGCAAATGCGAGCCCATGTACCCACAACACCTGGAGCAACACAAACAACAAATACCTCATCAAGCTTGCCGCAAACTGGATTAATGCAATCTATGACAGATGGCCAAGCTGGAGTACCGCTCGCTGCTTTTGAGCGTATAAATCAGACACTTGATGCGATGGGGGCAAAAGTCATCGAACAGATGGCCATAGCGCAGATTCGCCTTGAATATGAAAGCTTATCGGTAAATCTTGAAAAGCTGCAGATGAACTACATCATACACTTTGGCAGCATTATGATTCTGGTTACGCTGGGATCGATGCTGTGTATCATATTGGTAGGCTTCATGGCATCACGAACTGCTGCCGGTGCTGCGAAACGGCTCCGCAATGATGTTTATGCAAAAGTTATTAACTTTACTAACGCTGAATTTGATAATTTTTCTACAGCATCGCTCATAACCAGAACAACCAATGATATTACGCAATTGCAAGCGGTAACGTTTATGTCTATGCGTATGCTGTTGTTTGCTCCTATTATGGGCGGAGGCGGCGTTATACGTGCCCTCGACAAGGCTCCCTCTATGGCATGGATTATCGGTCTGGCGGTTCTTGTGCTTATTGGCGTAATCAGCATTATTTTCTCCATAGCATTACCAAAATTCCAGTTTATGCAAAAATTGATTGACAGGCTCAATCTTGTTGCTCGCGAAAATTTAAGCGGCCTCATGATTGTTCGCGCTTTTAACCGTGAGCCGTTCGAAGAACAGCGTTTTAAAAAAGCAAATACCGATTTAACAAAAGTCAGCTTGTTTATTAACCGTGTAATGGTTTTTCTCATACCGTTCATGATGATTCTCATGAACATACTCAGTATTTCGATTATCTGGGTAGGCGCACACAAGGTCGCTGATGCCAGCATACAAGTTGGCGACATGATGGCATTCATGCAGTATGCAATTCAAATTGTGTTTTCATTTATCATGCT
>CAZVTR010000033.1:0-26850 GCA_964630305.1 uncultured Treponemataceae bacterium
TCCGTCGGATCGGGGTAGGCCCAGGGGGGTACCATGTATATTTACATACCAAATTTTTTTATTTTTCCCTTTGACAACTAACAATATGTATTGCATAATACAAACTAATCATGACTGGCGCTGGAACCGTTGTTCTAGAATTTCACCGGTAGGGTGAATCCAGTCGTATATCACAAAGGCTATACTCTCATAAGTATCAGAAGGAGGTATTAATGAGAAAGCTGTTTAAAGTTGCTGCCATTGTAGCACTTGTTGCTGTAATGGCTCCTGTGTTCGCACAGGGTAAAGATTTTGGTCCTATTGTGGACAAAGTAATTTTTGATGTCCGCATGGATCAGACTATTGGTGTTAAAGACACTGTAGCCGGAAAAACCGACCTCTTTGCATGGGGTTTGGGCGGCGATACATTCTTTGATCTGCCACAAGCAGATCGTGACAAACTCTGGATTTATGCAGTTCCATCCGGATCATGGTCATTCTGCATGAACCCGATCCCCAACAAGGCTCCCTATGTTTGGAAGACCGAAAGTGGTGAAGAATTCTTTAATCCCCTTGCTATTCGTGAAATCCGCTTTGCATTAAACTGGCTCATGAACCGCAAGAAAATCGTCGATGAAATTCTCCGCGGCGCTGGCGAACCGGCTTTCACAGCTATGACCCCCGGACAGCCTGGTACATACAAATACAATGTAATTGCTGCAAAAATGGGAATGACCGCAACTGGCGATGAAAAACGCGCTATTGCTGAAATTACCGCTGCAATGGAAAAAGCCGCTCAGCTTCCTGAAAACCAGGGTAAATTGGTAAAATCAGGCCAATTCTGGACTTATGATGGCAAACCTGTTGTTGTTAAGTTCATTATCCGCGTTGATGATCCCAAAGGCCGACTTCCTGCTGGCCGCTATATGGCTGACCAGCTCGAAAAAGCAGGCATCAAAGTAGAACGCCTTGAATATGACCGCTCAAAAGCTGTTAAAATGGTATACAGCGGCGACCCCGCAAAATATGAGTGGACTATGTATACCGAAGGCTGGGGAGCAGGCGCTACCCGTGCTTGGTGGGATATTTCTATCAGCCAGATGTATGCTCCCTGGTATGGCTATATGGCAGGCGGCGCTACCGAAGGGTACTGGAACTATGAAAACAAAGAAATCGATGAACTTTCACAGAAGAGCATCAATGGTCAGTTCCTGACCGAAAAAGAATATTGGGACATGAACCTCAAAGCCATGGAAATTGGTCTTAAAGAAGCAGTTCGTATTTGGGTATGTACACAGAACCAGTACTATGTAGCAAATAAAGATCGTGTAACAAACCGCTTTGCTTACGGACTTGGTGATGGTCTCAATGAATGGTCATACATCACTGCAGATGTTAAACCAGAAAAAGACGGTACCAAGATTCTCCGCGCAACTCAGTTCTCTGCACGCGGCTCACTCTTTATGAGTGCATGGGATCCAATCGGAACTGATGGTTTTACCGACACCTATTCTCGCGCTATTGCTGACTCTTGCCGCATGTTAAGCAGCTTTGAAGCTCCCAACTCAGCGCTCGACACACCGTACCTCTTTACCTGGGATCCAAAAACTGTAAAAACTCAGGTTACAAAAAATGCAAAAGGTGAAATCGAAGGTCTGCTTGTTGTTCCCGCTAATGCTGTAAAATACGATTCCAAAACCAAAACATGGAAAGAGGTTGGAACCACAAGTCCAAAAGCTTTCTCAACCGGTACCTACCGCTTTGCTGGCAAGGCCACCTGGCACAATGGCAGACAGATCTCTGCTATCGATATAATGTATGCAATGGCATTTGTTCAGGATTGGGCAACCAAAGATAGTGAAGATGACCTTATGTATGAGGAAGCATATTCTTCACAGGTTACTCCTGGTCTTGAAACCTTCCGCGGTATTGTGTTTAACAAAGACGGCACTTTCACCACCTACTTTGATTTTAACTGGCCTATGGACCCGAACCGTGTAGCAGTAAGCGGTACTCCAGGTCTTGCCGTTGGTCCTATGCCGCTTCCGTGGGATGTCTATGAAGCACTAGCTCTCCTTGTAACAGAAGGTGCAGCAAGCGGTACTGTCTACTCAATTTCTCCTGATCCTTCAATGACCGAAATCGATATCATCAACCCAACCTGTGTTGCTGATATTAAAGCTAAACTCAATGAGATGATCAGCAAGAAATATGTTCCTGCTTCACTCAAGGGTAAAATTACCGGTGATGATGCTGTAAAAGCATACAAAGCTTCACTCGACTTTATCAATAAATATGGCCATGCATTTATTTCCAATGGTCCATTCATGATTACTAAAGTCGATACCAAGGCTAACTTTGTAGAGCTTTCTGCAAACCGCAACTGGATTTTCAAGAAAGACTACTGGCCAAAGATGTTCGCAACAACAATCACTAACATTGACCAGGTCGTTGTTCCTGCAACTGCAAGCCGCACTGCTGATGTAAAAGTTACCGCAAAGGTATCAACATTCGTATACCCAAGCGATAAGATGAATCCAGCAGGCAGCAATGTAAAAATTAGCCTTACCCTGATTACTCCAGCTGGCGAAAAAGTATTTGCTGGTAAATTCAGCAAAGCTGGTGAACTTGTAGTAACAATTCCTGCTAAAGAACTCTCGGCTCTCAAAGCTGGTGCTTACACCATCGTTGTTGAGACCAAGATTGCTGGCGAAGCTCCTTCTGTAAAGGTTGAAACACTCAATCTTAACTAAACGATAGCTTCTGTAAGTAAAAGAGCTGCCCGAAAGAGCAGCTCTTTTTTTTATAATTCTGCTATTTCAGCAAAATTGCAAAACCCTGCTGTTAAAAATTCTTGCTGCGATTTTTGTGCTTGCTCTTTAGTATTAAAGATAAACCAAAATGCACCGCCTGCTCCCGCTCCGCAGAGTTTTCCTCCCAGTGCTCCCTGTTTTTTTGCCAATTCCGTGAGCGGCTTTATTACAGGAGAACTTATTCGCAAGCTCTCAAAGCAGTCCAGTGCAGCATCTGCAAGCTTTCCTATGTTAGAAGCGTCGTCACTCTTACGTTTTTGAGCTGTCATAATTGAATAACTCTGCTCTGCAATGTTTTTGAGATCTCGATATGCCTGCGTAGTTCTAGCACGGGTCACCTGTTCAATACAGGCACGTGCCGATTGTGTCCGCGGTATATACCCCCAGACAAGCCAGGCACCGAGCGGTCTACAGGGGTGTATGTTTGGAGGAAATGTATCAAACCCGGAAAACGCATTGAGTCCTCTATGAAGCACTGCACCTGTATCAATGCCCGAAGGTGTACCGTGGAGCAGTTTTTCGCCCTCATGCGCAAGCCTCCAGACTATAAGACGTTCTTCCGGTGTAAGCTGTTCTGCAACAATTGTGCTAGCATCGGAAACTGGAGGCGAGCTGGCGCTGCTCACAGAACGCACTGCGAGCAGTGCCAGTGCGGTGCACAGTGCTGCAGAGGAGCCAAAACCCTGCCCTATTGGTATCGTGCTCGTTATAGAAAGCTTTCCCTCAGGTTTTACTGTATCAAGACAGTGCCACACAACATCAGCAATGTTTGCCACGGTATCAGTATGTTCTGAGTTTCCTATAATCGTAAATCCTTTATAACCACTATCAAGCTGTGCCTGTAATGTAATGGGCAAGGTTGTGGCAATTCCTGGAGCTCCGCTCAGTACAACGTGTTCTCCAAAGAGTAGCAATTTTCCCGGTACTTCTGCCTTAAGAATGCTCATGAAAACTCCCATTCGATACCCTGTGCAGGCTTACATGGAAACACATAGAGATTTTTCGTACTGTACTCTGTTGTAATAACCGAAGCATGCGCAGCTTCGTAATGGTCACCATGTACTGTATCGATGTCTGCATCCAAAAAGCGCGGTTCAGCCAGCGCCATTTCATTGCCGGCGCCGAGTGATTTTATTAATGCTGCCGATGCTCGTGGAAAATCGGCAGGCACCCCAATTGCTCTACCGAACCTTGCGCTGTTTTTTCCTGCTTTTCTGAGCAGCGCCAAGAGCTCGTGATACTGTGGCTGTTCTCGTGATAGCGTAAACAAAGACGCAGATTGTTTTTGCATGCTTTTAACAACACCATATGCTGCATTAACAAAGCTCTGTGTTTTGTTCCAAAATATCTTTGTCAATATAGGATGCTTTTTTTTATAGAGTTCATACTGGCGTATTGCAGATGCAGTTTTTACTTCATTCATCGCACACCAAATCTCAGCATCAAAAGCATCAAGGAAATATTTTTGTGCCTGCTGATATTCGCTCATTGAAAAAAACAGCAAGCCCCCTTCTATCGATGTGAGCACATCATACCCCGATCCTGAACCATTCTGTACAAGTTTATGCACGGGGATACAAAAGTCCAGAAGCTGCTCTTTGTGCAATTTACCCTTTTGCAGCAATAAAAATAAAAATGCGGAAAAAACAATAACAACGCCAGCGCTCGAACCCAGTCCGAGCTTTTTATTGTCATGAAACAGTTTGCTTGAGTCAATCGTTATTGTATATGGCTCTGAATCAAGAAGCGGATTTTTTGCCTGCCTCATAATAAATTGCTCCAGCACTTTCACAAAAATGCCCGCATTAGTCCATGAAAAACCGCTGATTTGTTGTATTGTCGGGGTTAGCGCTGCGCCTATGTTTTCGATAGTAAAGCATGCTGGTTCATTGGGTCCTTTTGCAACAATAGTCCATTTTTGAGAAGGTTCTGCCGTAAGTATGAGCCGTGGTTCTACTGCCAGTGAAAGACCGTGCATACCAGGTTCGAGTATGCAGTACTCACCCAAAAGCAGGATACTTCCTGGCACCGATACGGTAATCATGTATAAACACCTCTTTGCTTTTGATAATTTTATATAACATTACTCAGCCAAACAGTTGAATACAAGTAAACAACAATAGTATTCCATCCAAATATTTACTGTTTAAATGTATTTAAAAACGCTTGCTGTTCTGCTTCATCAGGGCAGTATAGTTCCGGCTTGCCGCCTGGCCGCGAAAAAACAAACTGGAAATTTCCCTTGCTGTTTACGGTATACTCTTCCAGCATCGTCTTAAGCCGTACAATTATCTGCTGTTCTTCACGCTCTTCATAAATCAGCTTGACCTGCGGACCGGCATCCATAGTTTCCCAAACAGAGTAGCCTTCCTTCCGTAAAGCTTCAGCACAATGCAGTACTGCAAGCGATTCTGGAAGCCAATAGATAATAGGACTACCTGCTGCCATTGCACTCCCATGCATACGAAGATAGGAAGCGCGCATGCAAGCACCTAGTTTCTCAAGGTCTTTATGCCCAAAAGCCGATAGCGCTTCCTGTGATAATTTTTTTGCATCATGTATCCATGCTTTGTAGTAGGGAGATGTTTGCTCGGTTAGTTTCATTCCGTTTCTCGAGGACACTGCTTTCTTGCGCGTTGAAACGATGACAATTACAATGCGCAGATTATCCCAGAACGATGCTGGCGCAAGCTGTTCAGCGTACTGAGCGCCTCGTTGTAACAATGTAAAACCTTCATAGACTGCTCTGCTTGCGGAAACGGAACCAATCCGCGCTAACCTGCTTGCGTTCTGCAAGAACTTTTTTTCAGTAAGGCACGATTTTAGATGTGCGCATTGAATTGTTTTTTGTGTTTCAAAAGCGAGTAATCCTAATGCTAATGCGGCATACCCAGACGATGAGCTTGCTATGCCAGCGGCAGTCGGAAAATTATTGATAGAATATGCGTCAGGCATAAACGATATACGGCTATACCGGTTTAGTATTCCGACATAATCTGCAAGGTTATGTTCAATGTGTGTCGCATCATTATTTTCTTGAATAATCAATTTGCCGGATCCATCTCGTATCATGAGTGTTTCCGTTCGGAGTCCTTGCAAAGTAACTGCCAAACTTGTTGTGGCGGGAATATTATATTTATTAGGCAGTTTACCCCAATATTTTATTAACGCTAAGCTGGGCGACGTCTTTATTAACACACTGTAAGTATTGTTTTTCATAGTCCGTTCCTTATAACAGTTTTTAATTGCTATATCGACGCTGGCTTATTTTGAGAGCAGCAGTTATGCATTAGAACTGTTCCTCAATTCTATAAGCAACTCCTGTGCTCGTTCGAGTGAATAATTTTTTTCTAGTGCAAGCTGAGCGCCAATACTCCGGGCTTCATCGCCGCGAGCACCTGCTTTGTAGGCAATGCGGGCGGCATGATGCTTCATGTGTCCGCTCTGTATTCCAGTAGTAACGAGTGCTAACAATGCGGCAAAATTTTGCGCAAGCCCTACTGCAGCGGCAATTCGCGCAAGCTGTCTGCTGTCAGGATTTCCTAAAAGTTTTAATGCTGCTTGCGCTCCTGGATGCAGGTCAACCGATCCTCCAACTGTACCAAAAGCAAGCGGAAGTTCCAGTTTGCCATATAAACCATTTTCTCGTATGGAAAACGAACTCAAAGACTCGATCCTTCCAGTTTTTGCGGACCATGCATGCGCCTGGGCTTCAATAGCCCGGGTATCATTCATTGTTGCAAGCGCTAATGAAGCTATGCCATTCATAATGCCCTTATTATGCGTCACTGCACGGTTAGGATCTTCATTTGCAAGCTTTGTGGCAAGAACGATTCGGCGTGCCGTATCTTCTGGAGAAAAACCTTTACAAAACGGAGCAAGGTTTGAAAACGGTAAGAAAAATTCTGCTTGCGCCTTTCTGTTAGTGGAAGCATTTGAGAGTATGCACATGAGCGTCTGGCCTTGCGTAACAGATTCTAAATACGGCCTAACTGCTTCTGCTGCAGTGTTTACAATATTTGCACCCATTGCATCACACACATCAATAGAAAGCTCAACAGCTATGAGTTTTGTTTCAGGAAGCCAGTATGTCCGAATATTTCGCAAGCCGCCGCCGCGTTTTTCTAATCGCGAGAGCACAGGTTTTAAAAGCTCGCTGAGTTTTGTTGTTTCGATACGTTCAAGTGCCGTTACATTTGACTGTTCAATGTAGATATACGATTCAGCAATTGAAGCTTCTGCTTGTGTTATAAACCCTCCCCCTTGAGCAATAATATACGCTCCATAGCCAGCAGCTGCAACAACCGAAGGTTCTTCCACAGCAAGCGGAATTATATATTCTTTACCATCAATGAGAAATCCGGAGGCAAGACCTAATGGTACAGCGCATATTCCAGCAGCCTGTTCTACAAGAATATCAGCAAGATTAAATTGATCCTGAGATGCTGCTGCAATATGTAATCCTTGTTCATCAATAAATGATTCCCAGAACTCCTTTTTTTCTTGCGGAGTCATTTTTCTAAATACACTTGAACTCGGTATGTCCATTATTAAAACTCCCGCACAAGACTGTAATTTTCTAGCTGCACAAGCCACTTCTTTGCTTTTGTATTTTTGAGATTCATAGTTTCTCTAATCTGTTTTGCTCTATTCATATAGTCAGCCATAATGGCTCTAACGCTTTCATCAATCCCATATCGCCGCATAGCATCACGAACCGTTTCGAGTTCATCGCTCGTAATACTATCTTTACCAAACAGCACCTTTATCGAATCTGGAAGATCTTGCTGTTCAAATAAGAGTTTTCTATGTACTGTTTTTTTATTTTCCTTTATATCGGCTCCGCTTACCTTGCCGAGTTTTTCTGCCGGAGCAAAAATCCCCAGTTCATCATCTTTAAGCTGAAACACAATACCAAGCTGTTCGCCATATGTTTCGAGTGTTTGGCATATATGAGAAGAAGCTCCTCCCAACCGTGCGCCTACAGAGAGCGGCAGGCTAAACGTATATCGCCCTGTTTTATACCGGTAGACTGTAATAATATCATCAAGCGAAGGATCTTTTTCAAAAAAAGCTGTTCCGTAACGTACATCAAGCATTTGTGCAATGCCAACTTTACACAGTTCAAGCGCAGTAAATGCAACGGGATCATTAAGAGATGCAGACAGGTCTGCTTTACTACTGCGGTTTGCACATGCTGATGCAATGCTTTTTTGCAGAGCATAGCTGCCCAAAAAAAAGGCAAAATCCCCAAGACAAATACCCTGTGATTCACCATAGTGAAGACACTCCTGTGCCCCCTCAATATTCATGAAAGTTTTAAGCGCATCCGCTTGCTCACTATCAGCGTGCACATTTCCAGTATGAGCGTTTTGGTTCACCGCATCCTGCACATATTGCCAGTGTACTGTAGCAGCCCCGCGCCGGACTGTATCTCTATCCATAATATCATCATGAATGAGCAGCCCTGCCTGAAAAAATTCCATAGCTGCTCCAGCCCAATCAATGCAATCATCGGGCACATCAGTACTAAAAAGCTCAGCGCCAAGCCTGACGAGTGCTCCCCGTATCATTTTGCCGCCCTTCATAAAGCTTGTGAGCCGGTCGCAAGCAATCGTTGAAGCTGAATGAAGAGAATTAGAAGTGTTTAGCTTAAAATCAGAAAATGCTTCTGTGATTTTTTCTGTGATTCGAGCTTTACAATTTGCTAAAAAACCTTGTATTGAATCTTCCATAGCCAGTCCTGTACGTTTTCTTTCATCAAGCAGTATACTGCAAAGCGGTTATATAGGTATAGATAAATCTGGTAAAACTAGAGTCACTTTTGCGGCCCCCACACAAGATTCCCATGCCAGATTCCCATACCAGGAACCTTGTTCCCTCATGTAGTATAATAAACACTACTCACAAGCTTCGATACACCAATACATTTGTTCACTTTCTGAACATCTCTTTCCTTGAAATCTGTCTTGTAGTACGGTAGGGTTATACAATCAAGGAGACACAGTATGTCAGAAACCATCGGAATCAGCGATATACATCCGTATGTCCCTCGAATGCGTATCGATGTTGAAACCATAGCTAAAAAGCGTATTGATACTAACCCGGATCTTGAACGGCACTTTAATAGAGCTCTAGCTGTTACCGGACAAAAAGCAATCCGATTTCCCGCGCCCGGCGAAGACAGCGCTACCATGGCAGCAGAAGCTGCGTACAGCCTCTTATCGGTACATTCCGGAAAAGCGCTTGCAAATCTGCGTTATATAATCGTTGGAACTGAAACAGCCGTTGATTTTTCTAAACCTATAGCTGCCTATGTGCAGGGCATGCTCCTGCGTTCCGGACTGCCCATTCCGGAAACACTGACAACGTTTCAAACACAGCATGCATGTGCAGGTGCTACGCTTGGCATGCTCTCTGCCTGCGGACTCATTAGTATATCACCGTACCATGAGACAGGTCTTGTTATAGCAACTGATATTGCACGGTACGAAACAAATTCCACCGCGGAAATTACTCAAGGAGCAGGAGCTGCTGCACTGCTCATAGAAAAAAATCCCAAACTGCTTGCACTCGATATTGCTCATGCTGGGTACTGTTCGCGCGATGTCGATGATTTTTTCAGGCCAACCAATAGCATTACCGCAAAAGTGAAAGGCTCATATTCAATGGAATGCTATCACGCCAGTTTTGATGACGCACTTGCCGATCTTGCAGGAAAGCTTTCCATGAGCCCAAAAGATGTTCTCCACAGCTCCGATTTTGTTGCACTGCATACCCCGTTCCGCAACATGCCGGAAATGGCGATGAAACGAGCGCTTCAGAAATACTGCGGCAAAGATGAGGCTGCTTCAATTGCCTGGCTTACCGAGCGCGGCTTTTACAAAGCTCTTGATCAGCTTGCACTTATAGGTAACGCATACTCCGCAAGCCTTTTCCTCTACCTGGCATTTCTCTTAAATGAGCGGTACGCCAAATTAGGCTCTGACATCGTAGGAAAAACTATCCTGCTTGCTTCATACGGCTCTGGCAACACGATGATTATGCTGCGGGGAACAGTCTCGCCTGATGCGCCGCAAATTATCAGTAATTGGAATCTTGAAGCACTACAGAACTCATATATTGCTTCTTCTTTTGAGGACTACCATCACTGGACCACAAGCTCCGGTCACGGATATGGTGAAAAAGTGGCTGCCAGCAATGCAACCTCACGGTTTAGGCTGGTAGGAATACGACATGATGGCTACAGGGAGTATGATCATGCCCACATTACGGGAGAACCAGAGACGAAAACTTCAGCACAGAAACATCTGCAGCAATCCCAAACGATACCCCATCGAAACAGCGGCGAACGGATTTGAGCAGTACCGAATCAATCATCGTGCGTTTCCGGAACTAAGTTTTTCTGAGATTGATCTACACACTCAGTTTTTGGATGCCCAGATTGCACTCCCGCTCTTCATCTCTTCCATGACGGGAGGCGACAGCAAAGGCACCAGAATCAATAAGATCCTTGCAAGCGCAGCAGAAGAACTTGGCATTCCTCTCGGCACTGGTTCCATTCGAATAGCGCTTGAACATGAAGAGCTATCAAGCTTATTTAGCTTGCGATCCGACGCTCCTACAATACCGATTTTCGGAAACATTGGTGCAGTACAGCTCGCTCACTGTAACTGGTCAAAACTCAATAAACTTGTGGAACTGCTCGGGTTTTCTGCGCTTGCAGTTCACTGTAACCCGGGTCAGGAGCTCTTCCAGGAAGAAGGCGACCGCGACTTTCGCGGGATCAAAGATAAACTTACAGCATTTATTGCTCAGGCGCCCTACCCGGTCATTGTAAAAGAAACGGGTTTTGGTTTTGCGCCCGATGAACTTGCTTTTTTAGCCTCAAGCGGAGCACGCTACATCGATGTCGCCGGTAAAGGCGGTGCAAATTGGATCCTTATTGAAGGCTGGCGCACTGGCACAATTGATGAAGCACTAGAATTTGCAGCGTGGGGCTACTCCACTGCAGAAATGCTCGAAAAAAGCCCAAAAAACGGCGTGCTGCTAGCCTCAGGAGGCATTCGTACAGCTCATGATGTCATTGTTGCGCTTGGTTTAGGTGCAGCTGCCTGCGGAATTGCGCTTCCAATATTTAGAGCAGTGCTTAAAGGCGGAAAGGCAGGTGTTATTGACTATGTATCAAAACTGGCAGATACAATAAAGAAAAAAATGTTTTTAGCGGGATGCAGAACTGTTCAAGAACTTTCACGCCCGGGCGTTATAGAAAAAATTTACTGATGCTTGGCTTGACGCAACGCATAATTATACGTACTCTTTTAGTGCAGTTTTTGAAAATGTACTAACAATAGCACTGTATATACCAGCATACCAAGAACCAGGAGCATGTGTGGATGCACTTTTTGACAGACTGGCAACTCTTTTAAAATCGCTTTTTGCCAGTGATACATGGCAGGACACAACGGACTATGATTCCCGATACCAGAGCAAATCCAGCGACCCGTTTTTTGATGAAGCATGGGAAGAACTCGATGCGTTTTTACGGGATGACCGCGAAAAACAGGAGCAATTCCGGCAAAAACATGAAGAAGAACGGCGTTCTTGGACAACCAACAGAGAATTTTCTTCTAGCGAGGTCGATGATGCACTTCGCGTGCTCGGTCTCACGCGAAAAGCAAATTTTGCTGAGGTAAAGCAAGCGTACAAGCGGCTCCTTAAAGAACATCACCCTGACAGGTTTGCCGCAGATCCCGCTGCCCAAAAGAAAGCAACTGAAGTCTGTGCCATTTACAATCAAGCATATGCAATTCTAGAAAAATATTACGGTCAGTAATTTTTTTCTCAATTTTTATTTTTAGGAGCCGAAACTTAAAAAGGTATAGTAGCATCTACTGCAAAAGCTTCTATTAAGATATTTTGGGAGGAAACCATGATTACAAACCCACTGAATGCTTACAAAGAAACAAAAATTAAAACAGCAAGCCCTGGCCAGCTCATTCTCATGCTCTACGCAGAAGCAATAAAACAGGCAAGCTATGCACTGGAATTGCTTGAGCAGGATTGCCGAAAACATCCCCAGAATATCGAAAAAATTAACAATGCTATCATTAAAACACAAGATATTATTACTGAACTCATGGCTAGCCTTGACTTTGAAGCCGGCGGAGAGATAGCTCATAATCTTTTTTCGCTCTATGTATACTTTAATCATGAACTTATGGAAGCAAATATTCAAAAAAATGCAGGCCTCCTCCGCCCAGTTAAAAACATGCTGGAAGAATTGTATAAAGCCTGGGTCGTTGCCGTAGAACAAACTCAGGGCACAGCCGGCGAAAGCAAAGTCGGCATCAACATAGCTGGTTAGTATGCCAATTAGCCAGGAAGAAATTAATCAGCGGGTTGCAATACTCAAACGGTTTCGAGAGCTTTTACTGCAGCAGCGTGAGAAATTTTATAACTACCTCAATTTGCTTGAACATCAACAAAAAGCCATTGAAACAGACAATGTCGATGCGCTCGTTCAGCATGTAGAAGCTGAGCAGGCAATTGTCGCGGATATTTTTGCACTGCAGAAAGTCATTGATCCGCTTGAGGATATGTACCGTGCCGCTTATAAAGGTGCTGAACCAGAGTGGATCCCGGAACTCCGCACAACCATTAATACATTAAAAGAAGAAGTAATCACTCGAAATGCAGCAAACAGACAATTACTAAAACAGCATATGGAAATGCTCCGGCATGAAATTATGACCATTAATAACCCCTATGCAAAAAAGAAAAGCATCTATGCCGATACTCCAGAGCCCCGTGCTCTGGATATTAAGGGATAAACATAGTATGCTGTATGCATGAAAAGCCTCTTTCTTATTGATGCATATGCAATAATTTACCGTTCATATTTTGCTTTTATACGCTCACCGCTCAGGGCTCCCGATGGCACAAATGTTTCCTCTATCTTTGGATTCCTCAAGACTATTTTCCAGCTCTGGGACAGCTACAAGCCTGAATACTGTGCTGTTGTTTTTGATTCCCGCGTACCAACATTTCGTCACACAAAATATCCTGAATATAAAGCAACACGAGAAAAAGCGCCTGAAGATTTGCACGCTCAGGTACCGGTTATTGAAGATCTTATTACGAAATTAGGAATACCCTGTCTCCGAGTTGATGGCTATGAAGCCGATGACATCATAGCTACACTGAGCACGGCTTGTACCACTGCTCATGAAGCATGCCATATAGTTTCCGGCGACAAAGATCTTTTACAGCTTGTAAACGAGTATACGCATGTGCTTCGTCCCGATAAAGATGCTGGATTTATTGAGGTAGACAGTCAGGGGGTAGAAGCTCTGTGGGGTGTGCGTCCAGACCAGATTTTAGATTATCTTTCTTTAACCGGAGATGCCTCCGATAATATTCCGGGAATAACTGGCATTGGTGATAAAACTGCCCAAAAGCTTATTGCACAATATGGCACACTCGAAGCCATTATTGCAAATGCAGAAACCATAAAACCAGACTCGCTTAAAGCAAAAATACTGGCGGGCATTCCAAGTGCCAGACTATCACATGAGTTAATTACATTGCATACGGATGTGCCTGGTATTTCAAAAGCTATTACAGCGTATACTGTTTCCGAACTCAACCAGAGAGCAATTCAGCCTATACTTGCACAGCTCAATATGAAAAGCCTCATGCGCGATACGAGCCCGACTCTTTTTGAAGATGCAAACACGAGCAGCAATCGGAGCAATGTTACTACAGCAGTCTCCAACCCAGCAGATACTGAAGCACAAAAACCCAGTCACTATGCAAACCTTCCGGAAGGATACTCATGCAAAGGAAGTTATGAAGCTATAACTAACGAAGACAAATTTTTTAACATCATCGAACAGTGCAAACAACAGCGTTACTTTGCTTTTGACACTGAAACAGATTCACTCGATGAACACACTGCAACTCCGGTAGGTTTTTCTATTGCTGTAACCCCATGCAGCGCTGTTTATATTCCTGTTCATGCTCCTGAAACTAAGTGTATTGCCGAATTGGTATTAAAAAAGGGGCTACAAGAACTATTCCAGGATCCTTCTGTCACAGTAATTGGTCAAAATGTTAAGTTTGATTTTCATGTACTGGAAAATTGGGGCATTACAATTAATGCCAGACCCTGGGATACTATGATTGCAGCATGGCTGCTTGATCCTGAACTCCCGTCGCTAAAACTGGAACAGCTTGGCAAACAGTATCTCAACTATGAAGGAATATCATATAATGAAGTTGTACCTAAAGGAAGCGTGTTTTCAGCAGTTCCGCTTAAAATTGCAGCAGAGTATGCTGCAGAAGACGCAGACATGACGCTGCGTCTCTATACAATCCTGAAACCGCTCCTTGCGCAGGAAGAGCTCATGCCCGTATTTAATGATATCGAAATGCCTGTACTTCCTATTCTTGCTGCAATGGAACGAACAGGTATTCTCATTAATCGGAAACAGCTTGAACAGTTTGGCAAGGAGCTTGATAAAACATGCAAGTCGCTCGAACTAGAAGCATATAGACTTGCCGGGCACGAGTTTAACATCAACTCTACAAAACAGCTTCAAACTGTTCTCTTTGAAGAACGTAAGCTCAATCCAGGTAAAAAAACCAAAACAGGATACAGCACTGATATTTCTGTGTTAGAAGAACTTGCACAGCTCGATCCTTTGCCTGAATTAATTCTTAACTATAGAACCTTGCAAAAATTAAAAAACACCTATGTCGATACGCTCCCCGAACAAACCGATGCAGAAGGAAGACTTCATACGCATTTCGTACAGACAGGCACTGCGACCGGCAGACTTAGTTCTCGTGATCCAAACCTTCAAAATATTCCAGTTCGAGAACAGGAAGGCAAACGAATACGCGAAGCTTTTATTGCTAAGCCGGGGCACCTCCTGGTTTCTGCGGACTATTCTCAAATTGAGCTTGTGGTGCTGGCTCATCTTTCAGGCGATCCAGCACTGCAAGCAGCTTTCCAGGAAGGACGCGATATTCATACAAAAACAGCATCGCTTCTTTTTCACAAACCAGAGGCTGATGTTACTCCATCTGAGCGCCGAATCGCAAAAACCATAAACTTTGGTGTTATCTACGGAATGAGCGCCTTTAGGCTTGCTCGAGACCTTAAGATTTCCCGGACCGATGCTAATCGTTTTATCGAAGCCTATTTTACTACCTATAAGGGCATTTCCACATTTATTCAGGACACGATAGACCAGGTCCGCAAAGCGGGCTATGTACGCACATTGAGCGGACGCAAGCGCATTATACGCACAATCAATAGCAGAAATGCCACCGAGCGGCAAGCTGCTGAACGTATTGCAGTAAACACTCCTATTCAGGGGACAGCCGCGGATATTGTAAAAAAAGCCATGATAGCCGCATCGGAGATGATTACACGTAATTGGAGCGAAGCACGACTGCTTCTCCAGGTGCACGATGAACTCATTGTCGAAGTACCAGAGCAACAGGCCAATGCATTTGCGCTGGCACTCAAAACTGTTATGGAAAACGCATGGCCGCTCTCGGTCCCGCTCAGGGTATCCATCAGCATTGGACACAGCTGGGGCGCAATGGAATGAAAACTATTATTGGCCTCACGGGAGCCTACTGCTCCGGGAAAAATACAGCAGCTCTTATTCTGGAGAAGCTTGGCTGGTATACCATCGATCTTGATACGCTTGGACACAAGGCGCTCGAGCTTGCAAAAGAGAATGTCATCAAGCTGCTCAGCAAAGAAATTTGCAGAGAGGACGGTACCCTTGACCGGAAAAAAATTGCTGAACGAGTATTTCCAGATCCAAACTTGCTTGCAGCATATGAAGCAATTGTTCATCCAATTATGTTTTCCCTGCTCGACTCATCGATCGAACTTGCTCCTCGCGAACAGGTATGTATTAACGCTGCAATTCTCTATAAAATTCCTCATGCCAGCCATTGCTCAAAAATTCTTGAAATACAAAGTCCCTTTTTGCTTCGCTTCATACGAGGACTCAAACGAGACAGGCGCAGTCCATGTGAAGTTCTTGCAAAAATGCATGCGCAAAAACAGCTTTTTTTACATCGGCCTGCATCAATTCCAATTATTACAATAACTAATATAGGTTCACCGCAACAGCTCGAACGCAAGATTTGCGAAGCGCTTAAGCATGATGCAACATTATAGACATACTGATTCTGAATATATGTGGCACATTAAGCACCGATGAGAAAATGCACTCAATTTCTTATCTCAAAAGCCCGATACTCAAAACATAAGAATGCATGAATTGTATTACCTGCATGAACGGAGGGTTATGATGGCAGCTGATGCTAAAAAAATAATTTTGATAGTTCTCTATAGTGTTATTGCATTAGGTATCATTGTTGCACTGGCACTGCTCTTAAAGATTCCAGCTAAAAAGCCTCAGCCTGCATCAGTTGCAATACAAGCACCGGTAACTGAACCGCCTAAAACGGTTCAAGATACAATAGCAAGCGCAAACCAGACAACTCCAACTCCAGACGAAAACGGTACGGTTATAAGCATTGTGTTTAATAACCAGGAAAACACTGCTAAACCAGCAGCAGAAACTCCTACTTCTGAAAAACCAGCTACAAGCATACCTGTCCCCGCTCAGCCTGCTCAGCCTAAACCCGCCGCAACAGCTAGCTCAACCACAACAACTGCTAAACCAACAAGCCAGGCAGTAAAACCTGCTACTTCACAAACAACACAATCCAAAACACAACAGGTACGATACTGGATACAGGTTGCAAGTTTTTCTACAAAACTTAAAGCAGAAGATATGCAGCGCATGCTCGCTGAAAAAAGTCTCACGAGCTATCTTGTCAGTTCTGTTGTTAGCGGCAAAACCTGGTACCGCGTGCGCATAGGACCGTATAATTCTAAGGCCGATGCAGAGCGATGGCTCAGCACCATAAAAAATATTCCCGACTGCAGCGATGCATTTATTATCAGCCAGCAATAAAAACCTCTGGTTCATGTATAAAGCTATTGCTTTTATCTTTTTTTGCGGTAATACTGTTACATGTACACAAAGAAAGCTGGCAGAGTATGAATACAGAACAAAAACCTACTGAAGAGCAACTGCAATCATCGCCGCAAGAACAGATTCAGCCTGATGCCCCGTCATTAAAGAAGCTATCAAAAGCAACAACAAGCCTTGCACGAGCAAATTTGCTCTTAGTTTCATTTATTGCAGGAGTGCTTCTCATTGCTTGCTTAAAAATTGGAGCCAGCGTTATTCTTCCAATTCTCATAGCGATATTTCTTTCATTTGTGCTTGAACCGCCTGTTAGATTTTTTCAAAAACGTAAAATACCGCGCATCATAGCTATACTCTTTGTAATTTTTATTATGATTGTCGTACTGGGAGTTGTATCCATAATTCTCTATAACAGCATTCGTTCTATTGCTAACAATCTTAGTTTTTATGAAAAACGAAGTTTGGAAATTTATAAACTAGCAGCATCTGTTTTTAGTTTGCCATTCGATGAGCATCTTTCTTTTTTTGATAACGTCTGGAACCAGGCCAATATTAGAAAAACAGTACAGGATCTAGTGCTGTCATTCTCTGGATCGTTTATCAGCAATGCTGTAAAACTTGTTACCATTCTCATCATTACCATTTTTCTCATGATGGAAGCATCCTTTCTTCAAAAAAAGCTGGAAGTTGCTTTAGCGGATAATTTTTCTATAGATATTCAAAAAATTGCATCTAATATCATTAAAAGTATTACTCGCTATCTCAGCATAAAATTTTTTGTAAGCCTTGCAACAGGGCTACTCGTGTGGCTGTTTTTAGCGCTCTTAAAACTTGATTTTGCAGTTATCTGGGGAGTGCTATCATTTATTTTAAACTTTATCCCTACATTCGGTTCAATTGCAGCTGGTGCAAGTGTAATTAGCTTTGCACTGCTTCAGTTCTGGCCGTCTCCAATGCCAATAATCTGGGCAGCTAGTATTATGATAGGTGTTAATATGGTCATTGGAAACATTATTGAACCTCATGTTCAGGGACAAAATCTTGGTCTTTCTACATTTGTCGTACTTACCTCACTCCTTGTCTGGGGCTGGATTTGGGGATTTGCCGGGTTAGTACTATCTGTTCCCATGACTGTTATTGTAAAGATTATCTGTGAAGAAATTCCAGGGTTAAAGCCCCTTGCAATTATTATGAGTACCCGTAAAGAAGTATCTAATTCACAGTAAGTATTTTTCTTACACAAAATCATACTTTACAATTTATCATTTTGTGATATATCATTACTGACATGCATACAATTTTGCTTGTAGATGACAGCGAGCTTGAATTAAAAGCTCTTTCCTCATTACTGCAAAAAGAACATTATACAATCCTGACAACTACTAATGGTGCTCAAGTTATCCCGCTGCTCAAATCAAGGAAAATCGATCTTGTTTTACTCGATATAATTATGCCGGGGAAATCTGGATTAGAACTGCTTGTAGACATCAAAGCCAGACCAGAGTTTGAAACGCTTCCTGTAATCATGGTAACTGCAAGAACAGATGCAGCAAATGTAAAAACTGCGCTTGACAGCGGAGCAATTGATTATATCCGCAAGCCATTTGAAGAACTCGAAATTAATGCTCGTGTACGTTCAGCTTTGCGAATTAAGGACTATCAGGAGCGCCTCCAGTATCTCTCTACCCACGATGGACTAACCGGGCTCTTAAATCATGTTTCAACTCTTACTGCGTATGAAACGCTCTATCGTGAAGCACAGAAAAATAATACACCATTTGCAATATGCATGCTCGATATAGACCATTTCAAAAGCATTAATGATAAATATGGTCATACAATTGGTGATAAGCTTCTTCAGCAGCTCGGTATTCTCATTCATAATCATTTTTCTGCAAACGGGTTCGCAGGAAGATACGGCGGCGATGAGTTTTTAATTGTTCTCCGTAATTTTTCTAAAGAAATGGCTCTCTCTACTGCTGAAGCCTTTAGAAAGCATGTCGCTTCCAAAAAATGGGATACTATAATTTCAGGACTGCAGATAACAATCAGTATTGGAGTTTCTACTTATTCTTCATCGCGCTATTTTGAGGGGCATCAACAGCTCATTGAAGATGCAGATACAGCACTCTATACAGCAAAAAATAATGGCAGAAACCAGGTTGTTTGCGCAGAATAGCTTATTACAGAATTCGCAATAGTAATAAAATAAACGACATAACAAAAACGAGTACGATGATGCCTAGCGCAGTGAGTGATAATGGTTTATAAGTTGAGTTTTTATGGCTTATAGAATCCTGCTCCGACGCTGCTCTTACCGAAGATCCGCAGAGCGGGCAGCCTTCTATAAAAATATCTTCTGGACCGGAAAACCCGCATCGCGGGCAGAGTACTGACGTAAAAATTCTGCCGCAGCTCGGACATCGCTTTGCTGCGGCAGTAACCTCTTTACCACAATTCTGGCAATAATATTTGTGAACCGAAGATTTCAGGCTGGCTCCTTTGCTGCAGAACAACATGAACATGATGTCGTATCAGTTTTAGTGGTGTTTTCACATTTCTTTACTGTTCCCGATGCGGGATTGCTCTTTTTAGAATCAGTTACATAGAAACCGGAACCCTTAAAAATAACACCTGTACCGCCGGAAATGAGACGTTTCACTAAACCACCACATTGCGGACATTGAGTATCCGGATTTTCACTCATTGTCTGGTTCTTTTCATAGTAATAACCACAAGTCTTGCATTCATACTCGTATGTCGGCATAGTACTCTCCTGGAAAACAAATGGTTTTTGGTAAGGTTCTCATAAAAATGTAATAAAAAATCAAGCTTTAGTAAAGGGCTCTTTTTTACCATTTTCATGTATCATGACAAATTTATACAAAATCAGTATACTGTGAGCTATGACGCTTTACGAACAGTACCTGGTTTTCCCTGACGGTGACACACAGGAGATTGAACATTCTTTAGTGATTGATACTATCGTCGATGTGAATGGCATTCCTCTATCTGCTGACAGCATGGAAGCCACTAACCTTATGTACAGAGTCTACAAAATCCAAAAACAAGAAAAAACAGGCAGCTGTACTACTTTCTATTATCTTGAACAACTCTCAATTTATGAAGTCACTGCTTTACGACGCGGATTTTAAATATCATCGTCATCATCTTGACTGAATGGCAGCATATAGAGATCTGGCAGTTTATGCACATTTTGCATAGAAAATTGCAGATGCGGATTGGCTTCAGAAGCAATTTTTAATCCAACAAAGTGTGATAACTCTTCGAACCCTTCTGCTCTAATGACTATGCTGAATGAAAACAGTTGTAACTTTCCTGCTTTATCAGCTTTAACAGGACGAGGCCAGAAAATAAATGTTCCGCCGGTATTCTTATAGAGCCGAATAGGATTTTGCCAATTCTCATCCATCATAGCAACAGGCTCATCATGTTCATCCATTAGGAAAACATCAATGTCATACATGGGCTCAAACGTTACACCGTGAAATACTCTGCCCATAATAGGCGGTATATTAAATGCTGGTCCCTCGAGCACTAAAGGCGCTTTTGATGGCTTTTGTACAGTATGGTTTCGGGGACTTGCATTGATTTTTGCCCAGCCCTCTTTAACGAGAGAAACAACATCTGCCATGCGCTGCAATTTATCAACATAATCGATTTCACTGTATGCAAGCCCCCTGCTTGAAACTACATATTCAGGTTTTACTCTGTTGAGCACATAGCATGCGACATCGGTTCTGCATTGTTCACAGGTACACCAGGAAGTTTTATCTTTTTCTGCATCAAACATTTCCTGGATAACACTTTTAACAAGATCCTCCATTAAGTTATGAACTTCCATGTATACCCCCTTTACACTATCAATGTTACTTCATTGCGCTCACTCTAGCAAGCGTTTATATACTCAATAGCGAGCGTATTGCTGCTATTATACTACCTTGAGCAGCCTTTTCAGGACTGTATATCCTGATTTTTCTTAAATCATGTTCAAAAGCCCTAATAAGATCCTGATTAAAGACCGTAGAGACTTCTGTGACGGTTTTGCCCGTACCTGCTACACGAAGATCTGATTCCAGCGTAATCGGTTCGGTAATATCGATTATCATATCAGAACAGTGTAAATGTTTTTTAAGCTCATTTTGAATGCTCGTGCGAATTTGCAATGATAAGAGCGGAGCAAAATCATCGGTATAGGGTTGTTCTTCTAACAGCACATACAATGCTCCATTACGGACACGCTCAGCGTATTGAGCGGAAGCATGCGGTAAACTAAGAAACAGGCTGAAAAACTCATGATCATCCAGGTTATAGAGTGCTTTCGGTTCTATAATGCCATCATGTAAAGCATCAAAAACACCCTGCTTAATCATAGCCGTAGCGGATCGAACCATCCTATGCCAATATACAGCCCGATACATCTCATACTTTGAAAACAGCAGTCCCTCAACTGACATAACACCGCGCATATCTACTGCGAGCGAACCATGTTCTATGGTAATATGCTGGAAAATAAAATCCACATCCTGTATTCCATAGGGCACACCGCAAGCCCAGGCATCTCGATTCAAATAATCAAGTTTATCAGGATCGAGCGTCCCAGAAAGAATGCTCCGATAGAGCAATATCTCAGGGTCATCCGTTATCAAAGATTCATCGATGATGGCAGCTGTTTTTTCAGGATGAGCTCCCGCTCTAGCTAGTGCATCAGCCATTTCTTTGCATAAAAGCTTTCCAGTAAGCACCTCATGCGATTCGAGCGGGAGTTCTTTGAGCGAGTGTGTATAGGGGAAATGCCCAACATCATGACATAACGCTGCAGCAAGAAAACTTCTGATTCCATCATGTGTTATATAATCATCGATACCGGAAACTGACTGAAGAATTCTCAGAGCCATTGCATAAACACCAATCGAATGTGCTCGTCGCGAATGTGTTGCTCCTGGATACACAAGCTGAGTCGGTCCAAGCTGAAGAATCCTTCCTAATTTGATAAAAACTGGATGCGTCAGTACCGATTCAAATGAACGCGGGAAAAGCACATTTTTCCACAGCGGATCCCGCACAGGTTCTGTGCATTCTGAAATATATTTTGTTACCATGGACATGCTTGCTCTCCTCATCAATTCTGGTATTGATTTACCTCTGTTTCATAGTACCAGACAGTAAATTTTACATTGTGTTAATTCATAGAATAGTATACCATATCAACATGATGCGTTGTATCTTTTCTGTTTTTATTTTTAGCATCCTCACTGTTCTATCATGTAAAGTTTCTTATTCAAAAAATACCCCAGCTTCTCAACAAGACACTACATTTCCGTTAATTATTCGGCAGGAAGTAAAAAAACCTCCTCAGGATATTCAAACGCAAACATTTCCTGAACCGCCCGGAAGCTTAAATTTTGAAGATCGTCATCTAGTGGCAAAACCGCTTACAGAAATTAGCGCCTACGATTTTTATTTAGGGGATACTGAACAGCCTGCATGGGTACGTTCTGTCCTTACTTCTATTACAACTATGCTTACAAAAAAAAAGATTGATGATGCATTGCTTTCAGAAAATTTTCCTCAAGGGCTTAAAACAACGCTCGATATTGCTCTGCAGAAGCTTGATGGAATTGAAGAAATTAGATTTGCTTCGGTGCCGCTTACTAAACCCCAGTTTCTTGTACTCGATTTTGTTATCCTAACAAAAAACAAACGCATACCGGGAGAATGCATAGCAGATTCAGAAAACGGGAAAATTATTCATCTTATGCTTGCACCCGAAACATCGGCAAGCCTTCGTGCGCAAAATAAAGAAGTAAACCCGCAGGAACTATTGCAGGAACTACAAAAATGACAAAAACGTGTTCTGGATTGGAAAAAGACTTTATCATCGATACACTTATTAAAAAAAATGCTATGCTCAAAAATCAGGATATGACCTGTATTATAGAAATAGTGAGCCAAACCAATAATCAAATACAAACGCTCATGCATTCAAAAGATAGAACAGCACCCGAGTCTGGAATGTATACTGCACAGCTCGATGAATTGCGAACTGTGAGTCTAATACTAACATACAAGTCGCACGAAAAATCGTATCATATTTTCTTGCTGCCTGAAACGATTGCAATTCATGAAGTATCTTTGAAAAAGCATACAAAAGCATTTATTGAATTTACCTGCACACTTGGACACGAACAGCTTGATCTCTCTGTATCCAAACAGACACAGTACCATGCTAGAAATTGTATTATCTTTTCAGAAATTCTTACACAAGAACCTTTACAATATGAATCGCTTACTTCAATTGCACTGCCCATGACTACGATTTTCCCCTGGCATGAAGGAACAGCTTCCATGCCAGAACTTGCTCGTATAGCTCTGGAAGCCCAGAAGCTTATAGTATTTGATTATATGTATGGTATTCCTGAAACTGCATGCTGTATTGGAAATAGGCTTTTATTGAGAGATGAGTTTGAAACGAGAGTTAAGCAATCCAGCAAACAAACACAAGATGCTATTAAACAAGAACTCAAGCAGATAGCAATGCAAAAAGCTAACCTTTGTCTCTATCCGTTAAGCTGTATACAGGAAAATCTTTCTGGCATATCAATGTGGAATTATCAAAACATAACAAAAGAAAAATTGCTCACTGTAATTCATCTGCTTGATGCTGTGGTACTTGGATTACTATGCAAACAGAATATTAATAACGCTACGATTCTTGGTATTTTTATCCATGGCATACTTATTATGCTCGATTCTGTACTCACAACTACTTCAGGTACCTGTATGCTTGTTCTCGAAAAACGAAGAATACGAGGTACTATTACATTTTTTCTGCTCTCAAAAGGTCAGTCAGGCTATTTATACTATGGCCAATTGAGCGCCTTTGAACCAGAAGATTTTAGGTACCTCGCTGAATACATTTTACAGAAACCGCTCACAGAACAGGACTTTGACTCTGCGGAATTCAAGGCTATTTGCTCACTGTAAAAAAAGGCTGCCTTATCCACGGCAACCTTTTTGTTATACCTTACAGCATACAGCTTGCATGCGAAGATTTAATGACGTTTATGAGGAAATTTTTTGAGCATAGCCACAGCATTCCGCTTTGAATTAAACACAAAACCGCCATCCCAGTATTCAAGCGCTGCAAATAAAGCGTTACCGCCATCGTTATCATCGCTCTTTGCAGTACGGAACGATACAAACTCCGCAAGTTTTTCAAAATCCTGATTTGCAAGGCATTCTAATCGTTTGCGGTTAAATTCATTCCACTTCTCAAGATCTTTGAAACCTTCACCCTCATCTTCAACTATGAGATGTGCATGATCAAGATCGAATGAGTACCAGACACGTACTTTTTTTGCAGGATTAGAACGATTGCCATGCTTTACAGCGTTTTTTATAACTTCGCTTATTTGTTGTTCCAGGAGGTTTATTTCTTTTATTTCAATAGGAGCGGACTGAACAATTAACAAGGTATAATATCGTATTTGACGATAATCCGACGAAAATTCTTTATATAGCATACCAGTTTTATCAAACAACGGACTATTTTCATCAACACGAATTTCTTTAATCTCAGTTAAATAGGTTTTATCTGACATATACTGCTCCTACTCTTCCATTTGCTGAATCGCTTCTTCGATGCTGTTCGTTATAGGAAAGTATCCCATGAGTTTTGTCAATTCTATAACCTTTTTCACTGATCCATGGATATTGGTTATGATGAGCTTGAGATTCATCTTTTTAATTGTAGAACATATATAAATAAGCGCTCCAATACCGCTTGAATCGATATAGTCTACATTTTCCAGATTAATGATAAAACGCTCAACTTTTTTTTCAAGCATTTTCATCACTAATTCCTTTAGTTTGTAGGAATTATACAAGTCCATCTCACCATTAACGTCGATTATATAGTTTTCGCCGTTTTTTCGGATTTTAAGCTCCATTCAGCGTTCCTCCTATAGATTTATCTTAAACAAGAGTATTGTTTGATCATCATGCTGCCGTACTGTGCCGACAAATGTAGACACCTCACTTTTAATTTTATTCACAATTTCTTTTGCTGCAAGATCTTTATTGGCAATTATTATATTTGAAAGTGTTTTTCTGCCAAATTGCTTACCTTGTTCATTCATACATTCAATTAAACCATCGGTATAGAGCGCGACAATATCACCGTTATTAAGCTTGATCATTTTTCTTGCATATTCGGTATTTTTTTCTACTCCGATAGGCAAGCTCTGTATTTCTATTGTTTCAATCGAGTTTGTAGCTCTGCGGTAAATAAGCATTGGCTGATGCCCGGCGTTTGCGTATTCCATTTCCCCGGTTTCAAGATTGACTGCCATGAGTGACAGTGTTGCAAAATGGTCAAAATCGATTTTTCCGGTTATACCTCTATTTACCCAATCCAATACAGTAGCCATATCTCGCGGAGTATTGCAGATAAGATGCAATAAAGCGCGAATCATTACAAGCAGTGTTGCGGCAATGATACCTTTGCCTGCGATATCACCAATTACTATCACAACCCTGTCTTTGCGGGTCTGTATAACATCGTAGTAATCTCCGGAAACTCCAACACTGGGCTGCAGGAACGCCCCCAGTTGCAATGTTTTGTACTGAGGCAGCTTTTTAGGAAGCATTGCTTTCTGAATTTGAGCAGCCGTATCGGCCGACTGCTGAATATTACTGCGTTCTTTTACTTCCAGGAACCGCAAAAAGTTACTGAGCGAAATTGTACCAAAGTTAGCAAGTATTTTCGTACGGTCAAAATCGTTTTCTGAAAAATAAGTCCCAGGCTGAGTTTTTACTGCAGTATACACACCCATGACCTTATCTTCTACCATCAGGGGAACTGCAATAAATGAGGTTATCCGTAAAAAATCTTCGTCCCCATTTTGAACAATTCTGCTGTCAGCAGCTGCATCGGGTATATAAATATTTTTCCGTGATTTAGCACACTCACCTAAAATATTTGAAGCATAATCGAATTGTATATGTTTCATCCAGGAAACTATTCTGTTTTCCTTTTTGGGCAACCCCTCAGGCAAGGCTACAGGAGGCGGATAGTTTCCTGCATACGCTTTGGCAGCCAGCTGCTCATCAAACTCATCAACCATGAATATCATGCTGCCATCGGCATGAATTTCTTCATGAATTGCCTCATTTAGGCTCCTGAGAATATCCTCAGCCTCGAAACTATCTTTGAGCACCGTACCTGTTTTAATAAAGAGATTATAGAGAGAATCAAATGTTTCTTCATAGTAATTGGTGGCAGCAATCATTTGTGCATCATGTTCGCGTAAAAAACGCAGAGCAGCATATACCAGCCACCAATAGCTTAACGGTGTGATAAAACGAGTATATACATCAGCTCTAAACCCTATAAGCAATCCTAAAACCGTGTATATCAGCATTGAAGCCAATGCATAGGGCACAATAGCATTGAGAACGCTATGCGTAATCGTTTCTGAATATTGTTTATTGAGAAGCCATAAAACAGCTATTGCAACAAGGTCTAGCAGTAAAAAACCATATAAAACAGGCTCAGTGAAAAACTCAAGAGCTTTGAACAGAGGCTGAGCTATCAGCACGGCGGAAACAAAGACATTAAGTACGATTAGCAAATAGAGCCATACTCTTCGTTTTTTGTACGGCAGTATAAACACACATGCTGTAACTGCAAAAAAAGCGATGAGAGCAACAGTCCAAACCAGCCTATCAGTAAAAATATTACATATAACATTTTTTATAAAAAGAAATACGGAGAGTACAATAAAACCCGAGGTATTACCTTCAGTGTCTTTTGTGCGTATATAAATAAAAAAAGGCACGAGCAATGCAAAGAAAAAAAACGATACGATAAACGGTAAAGACAAAATTTGCTGTAAAAGTGCCATGTAACCTCTGAAAGTAAAATATTTCTATACCAAATAAGCAATTCCTTGTTATTGTAACATGCAAAAAGTGCTATCGTCAAGAAAAAGTTAGCTTTTTGA